>JAXLVD010000007.1:0-110000 GCA_046329125.1 Spirosomataceae bacterium
AGCGCAATACTTCGGCGGAGCGCGTAAAACGTGCCCAATACCCATCCCATTGAAAAGGAATACCGTTGTAGGTACGGAAATAATCAAACAGCCCGTAGCCGCGCAATAGAGCGAGGTCGTTGATTTTGACAGAAGCTTGGTCGACAGGGATAACCGCGCCGTTGAAGTAGCAATGCATGGTTTCAGAAGCTAAGATGAGGAAATGCAAAGATAGAATTTTTGGCATTAACCTTAATTAACATTATTGCAAGGACTATTAACCTACTTCTAAAAAAGGGCCGCGTAGTTTTGTGACGTAATCAAAACCCTATACAGCCATGCTTTTTGAATGTCAAATGCAGCGTGACGAATGCCGAATGAAAAAAGTTCAATGTCAAGCGATGCAGGCGAGCCAAACTTTGAGAAAAGACCCAAAAGGTCTTTTCTCAAAGTTACTGTTCGTATTTTCCTTTCTCCTTTTTACCCTACACTTTTCTCCTACGGCCTTTGCCCAAAAAATAACGATTAAAGGCGTTCTTCGGGATTCTTCCAATCGCCCGCTGGAAGGAGCTACAGTAATGCTTTTGGATGGGAAAGATACATCCTTAGTTTCTTTTGCACGTTCACAATCTGCGGGCGGTTTTGAATTTAAGAATATCGCCAATGCTCCCTATTTTTTGAAAGTGACTTATGTGGGTTTGCAGCCGCTGAACCGATTGATTACTCCGGCCAACGGCGATTTATTGGATTTGGGGCCGATCCCAATGCTTCCTGTTCCGAAAGACTTGAAAGAGGTGGTGATCAAAGGCGAACGCGACCCGGTGACCATCAAACAGGATACCATTGAATACAATGCCGGTTCGTTTAAAGTACAGCCTAATGCCGTAGTGGAAGATTTGCTCAAACGCCTGCCCGGGGTGGAAGTAGACCGTGACGGAACCGTCAAAGCGCAAGGACAGCAAGTTCGTCGTGTAACGGTAGACGGCAAAGAGTTTTTCGGGCGTGATCCTAAAATAGCAACCAAAAACCTCCCTGCCGATGCGGTAGATAAGGTACAGGTGTTTGACCGAAAATCAGACCAGGCTCAATTTACCGGTATTGACGACGGTCAACGCGAAAAAACCATCAATCTCTCGTTGAAAGAAGAAAAGAAGAAAGGCGTTTTCGGCAATGCTACCGCAGGAGTGGGGCCTGACAGTCGATATATGTTGAAAGCCAACTTTAATCGTTTTACCAAAACCCGCCAAATATCCTTTTTAGGAATGGCTAACAATGTCAATCAGCAAGGTTTTTCGATTGATGACTACATGAATTTTACGGGAGCCGCTCAAAAAATGATGTCGGGCGGGGGTGTTCGGCTTCAATTCAATTCAGACGATGACGCCGCCATCCCGCTTAATTTTGGCGGAAGGAACAACGGTTTTGTGAAATCCGCCGGGGCCGGTTTGAACTATAACGACCAATTGAGCAAAAAAACCGACCTGCAAAGCAGTTATTTTTATAATCAATTGGATCAACTCATTGAACGCGAAACCAACCGAGAGTCTTTTTTGCCGTCAGGCAGCTTTAAAACCAAACAAAATACCGCACAGAATACCGGAAATGCTACACACCGGGCCAATTGGACGATAGACCACAAGATTGATTCACTCAATTCGCTGAAGTGGACCAATAATGCCAATTATGCCCAAAATAACTCAAACACAGGCAGCAGCAGCAGTTCTTCCAATGCCAACGGCCTGCTCGAAAACGAAGGCACACGACAATCTAATTCGAAAGGAAACAATTGGAAAGTCAATTCCGAATTGTTGTGGCGGCATAAGTTCGGCAAAAAAGGGCGGACGCTTTCTACGAATTTAACGCTGGGGTTAGAACAAAGCGACCGAGACGGAACCTTGCGGGCAGTTAACAGCTTTTACAATGCCGCCGGCCAAAAAAATCGGGTAGATACGCTTCGCCAAACCAATACACAGGCTAACGATCGCCAAAGTTACGGATTGACTGCTTCTTACACCGAACCGCTTGGAAAACGCCGCTTTTTGGAATTGAACTATGCCGTAAATTTCAGCCAAAATGATGTCAATCGTCGGGTGTATGATGTCAATGGGGAAGGGCAATCACCTCGGTTGAATACCCGATTGAGTACTCAATATCAAAACGACTATATTTACCAAAGAGGCGGATTTAACCTGCGTTTCAACGATAAGCTATATAACTTTTCGTTCGGTACAAGCTTACAGCGGTCATCATTGGAGGGGGATTTGGTACTGCAAAACACCCACATTGCCCGAACCTTTACGAACGTGTTGCCAAACCTGCGATTCCAGTACAACTTTGCCGCGAGTCGCAACCTGAACCTGACGTACGATACCGACGTGCAACAACCCAATATTTTACAACTTTCGCCGATTGTCGATAACAGTGATCCGCTCAATATTTCTACCGGAAACCCTAATTTACAACCGGAATACAACCACCGCGTAACGCTCAACTTCTTTAACTTTAATCAGCTCAATTTCAGTAACTTTTTTGCTTTTGTTAACCTGAATTATACTACGAATAAAATTGCCAATTCGCAGGAAATAGATGCTGATTTGGTACGTACCTATCGGCCGGTGAATGTCAAAGACGATTATACCCTGATTTCCAATATTTCGAAAGGTTTTCGTATCAAAGCCATCAATACACGCGTCAATTTTTCAACGAATCTGTTCCTCAACCGCGGCATAACCCCGATCAACGGAGTTGATAACCGCACGCGCCGTTGGGAAAGTCGAAATAAACTTCGTTTGGACTATCGCTACAAAGAAATTCTTGATCTGTCAACAAGTGCGACGATTGCTTACAACCAAACCCAATACTCTTTAAATGCGGCCTTAAATCAGTCGTATGTAAACCAAACGTACGATGTTGAAGGAAATATAAAACTCTCCAAAACCCTCAACTTCAGTTCTGCTTTAGACTATAGTATTTACAATTTTGCCAGCTCGTCGTTTAACCAAAAAGTACCGATTTGGAATGCTTCTGTCTCAAAATTCTTCCTTAAGAATAACAAAGGCGAACTGAAATTCTCGGTGGTAGATATGCTGAATCGGAATGTAGGTATCAGTCGGAGTGCCCAAGTCAATTTTGTACAAGATGAACGCATTCGTTCGCTGGGCCGCTATTTTCTGTTGAGCTTTACTTACAGCCTTAAAAGTTTTATGGGAGGAGCGCCTACGGGTGGAGTGAGAATCATCCAAGGAGGATAGGAAAGTGTCGAATGTTGAATGCAGAATGTCGATTGCAGTGTGTTAAGAGTATACACAGAATCTCAAATTTGTAACTAAATAAACTACCTATAAACGAATGAAAAAGAACACATTATTGCTGATTTTTGCTCTTTGCCCCTTGTTTTTTGCGTTTGGCCAACAAAATGAAGGAGTGGTCTCTTACGATCATAAAATCAATATGCACAAACGATTACAGGACGAATCCATGAAGGCGATGGTGCCCGAGTTTCGTACCAACAAAATGCAACTCAATATTCGCGGGTCGGAGTCGTTGTTTAAAGCGGCCGAGCAGCAACCCAACGAGGAAAGCGAAAACTCGGATGCCAACGGTAATACGGTACGGATGGTGATTCGAGTGCCCCAAAATGAAACGTATCGGAATTATGAGGCCCAAAAATCAATCGAATTGCGGGAGTTGGCAGGACAAAAATTTCTGATTGAAGATACCTTGCGGCGTATGCCTTGGAAATTGTCCGGCGAGACAAAGAAAATTCAGGGATATGATTGCATGAAAGCAACGATGACCAACAAAGCCACCAATCAGCCGATTGTAGCTTGGTTTACCGAAGCGATTCCTGTGCCGAGCGGCCCGGCGAGCTTTGGCGGCCTGCCCGGCCTGATTTTGGAAGTGGATGTCAATGACGGCGATATGTTCTATACGATGTCCAAAGTTGACTTCAAAAAGTTGACAGGAAGTGACTTGAAAACACCTTCCGGCGGAAAGAAAATCACCGATGCTGAATTTACTAAAAAACGGGATGAGTTCATGAAAGAAATGGGAGGACAGGGAGGTATTCGTATTATTCGGAATTGAAAAATGAGGTATTTCAAGCCAAATAGTATTTCATTGTTTTTGATGGTCGCCGGTATGGTTTTACTGGCGGCCTTTCAGGCTTTTTGGCTTCGTAAAGAGTACAACGAACAGAAGAGTATTTTGCAAAAAGAAACGGATATTCTGTTTCGGAATACCATTCAAACCCTGGAAGACTCAGTTATTCAAAAGAAAATCGGATTTCCGATTAAGGAGTTCGGAGATACTGTTTTGCCTCGACCGAATGCTTATTTTCTAAAAACAGCTTCAACAAAACCTGCCCGAAAACTTAAGATCGGTTATGCACACAATAAGACAACGGCAATTTATTCTAATTCCCTTCCTGCAAAAGAAGACGAAAAAAGTACCGTCAAAATGGAGGGGAGAGGGATTTTGGGCTTAAGAGAAGTGGCTCGTTTTATCCAAACCTCTAAAATGGATACGGTTGTTTCTCCTCAAAATAATTTGTTAGATATTTTACGCAAAACCCATCCGGAGGATATACAATCTGTTAAGTTTAATTCTATCGGGAATTTAGATATTACTGAATTAACGGTTTCGGACTCAACACCGAAAGGAAAATCCGAAGTGTTGATTGTGAAATCGCACAATCCGCCGGATAGCCTCAAACGTTTGTTCAGCAAGGTCGCAAGAGTGGTTATGCTTAGCAAAGGCAAGCAGGATAGTTTGCTCACCTTTGCGAGGGATTCGAAGCCAACCGAAAACGTAAAAATTTCTGTGAATATCCGTCCGCAAAAGCCAACATCGACGCTTAAAAATCAAAAAGAGTTAAAGATGGCTGAAGAGCGTTTTTTTATCAGATTGGACCATGATTCGCTTAAGATCAAAGATATAGATCGGCTGTACTCTCAACAGATCCAAAAAGCTAAAATCAATTTACCGTTTTACATTCTGCGTCGGCAGATAGCCCAACCCTTTCCCAAGCCGGATAAAGCAGTGCTTACTACTTCTTCGGTCAATACAGCCATGCCGATTGGCAGTACGTATGCCGCCCTTTTTCCTGATTATAAGGGGTATTTACTGAAGAAAATCATTCCGCAGGGCTTATTTTCCTTTTTTCTGCTTACGATTATAAGTTTGGCTTTCGGGACCATCTACCGTAATCTTCGACAACAGCGACGACTGACCGAGCTCAAAAATGACTTTATCAGCAATGTCACGCACGAACTGAAAACTCCTATTGCCACCGTTTCTGTGGCGATAGAAGCTCTGCAAAGTTTTGGCGCAGCTCAAAATCCGGAATTGACAAAAGAATACTTAGAGATCTCCAAGAATGAACTGAACCGACTGACACTGTTGGTAGATAAGGTGTTAAAAATGAGCGCCTTTGAGCAACAGGGGTTGAGTCTGAGCTTGGAGGCGGTGCATTTGCCTGAATTGGTCGAACAAGTGCTCAATTCCCTGAAATTGCAGTTTGAGAAATACAAAGCCAAAGTAAGTGTAGCTACCTCAGGGCAAAATTTTGTGGTTTCTGCCGATAAAATACATTTGACCAACGTGGTGTATAATTTGCTCGACAATGCGCTGAAATATAGCAAGAACACACCTGAGATCCGAATAGAAATACAGGACGGCGGGGATGAAGTCCGACTTTCAGTCACAGACCGGGGCATCGGCATTTTGCCGGAATTTCAGGATAAAGTCTTTGAGAAGTTTTTTCGGGTACCTACGGGCAATACTCACGATGTAAAAGGATACGGCTTGGGGTTAAGCTACGTAGCTTCCGTAGTGAAACAACACGGCGGCCAAATCCATGTACAAAGTGAGCCGGAAAAAGGAAGTACCTTTACTGTACTGTTACCGAAAAACGTATGACAAAAATTCTTTACGTAGAAGACGAGCCGTTTTTGGGGAAAATCGTCAAAGAGAGCTTAGAGAGTCGCGGTTTTGAGGTAGAAATGGTCGGTGACGGGCGTGACGCGGTCAATGAATTTAACCAATTTCAACCCGTTTTGTGTTTGTTGGATATCATGTTGCCCCATCGCGACGGATACACCTTAGCGCAGGATATTCGCCGTATCAATCCCGAAATGCCCATTATTTTTCTGACCGCTAAAGCACAAACCGAAGATGTGTTGAAAGGATTTCAGTCGGGCGGAAATGACTATATTCGGAAGCCCTTCAGCATGGAAGAACTTATTGTCAGGATTCAAAATTTGCTGCGATTGACCCAAAATAAGAATAAACCTTCGGGCAATAATAACAGCATCCCCTTGGGACAATATCTTTTTTATCCCCAAAAATACGAATTGCACCGAGCCGATGTACTGCGCAAACTCTCGCATCGGGAAACCGAACTGCTCTCTGTTTTGACCGAAAACCTCAATTATACCGTCAATCGCCGCGATATTCTGTTGCGGGTGTGGGGCGATGATTCTTTTTTCAATTCCCGTAATTTAGACGTGTACATTACCCGCATTCGGGAATACCTGCGCGAAGACCCCACTTTGGAAATAGTTACCCTCAAAGGGGTCGGATATTTATTTAAAACGGAATAGAAGTCCTCGGATTTACCAACTCATTGAACTATGATAAAAATAGCTGCTTTGCTTACTTCGGTTTTATTTTCCGCAGGGTCTTTGGCCCAAGTCTCCGTAAAAGCGGTTGGGAATCATCGTTCCGGCGAAACAATCGCTGACAACGACACTTGCCGAATGATTGATATTTATCTGACACAACTCAGTGTTGACAAAAATTTTTCCGGTGGGCTTCTGATCATTAAAAACGGCAAAAAAATATTCAGCAAGGGGTACGGTTGGGCTGATAAAGCCCGAGCGATTCCTTTTACGCCTGCTACTCTTGCTTCGATGGGCAGCATTACCAAAGCTTTTACGGCCACTGCCGTTATGAAACTGGTTGAAATGGGAAAATTGACACTAAAGGACCCGTTAAAGAAATTCTTTGTCACTGTTCCTAACGACAAAGCAACCATCACCATTCATCAATTGCTGACCCATTCTTCGGGGTTCCATGAATTTTTAAAGGAAGATAAAGGAGATTATGAAAAGATTGAAACCGCTGCATTTTTGAATCGAGCATTTGCTGAGCCCTTGGCCTTTACACCCGGCCAAAAAGCAGTGTACACCAATGTAGGCATGAGTCTCTTGGCCATTATTATTGAGCAGGTTTCCGGAATGGACTACGAGGCTTTTTTAAAGAAAAATGTCCTGAATCCAATCGGAATCACAAACATCGGTTATCATTTCCCGGTCTCTCAACCCGTTACTATCGCCCGCGGTTACCAAAATGGAAAAGATTGGGGAACCCATCCTGAACGTTTTGAGGAAGCCGGCGGCGGTCCTTATTGGAATTTAAAAGGGAACGGCGGGCTGGAAGCTTCCTTAGACGATATGTTCCTGTGGGCCAATGCCTTTACCAATCATCAGGTGTTGAGTGAACAAAGTATTCGGCAAATGTTTACCGGCCATGTTGTTGAAGACGGCACCAACGGTCAGTTTTTGTTCGGGTATGGGTGCAATCTTTCTAAAAGTCGACGAAATACTGACGTCATCGGTAACGGCGGAAGCAATGGAGTTTATTTTGCAAGAATGCTTCGTTTGCCGGAAGAAGGATTGGTCTTGTATATGGTGACCAACGAAAGTACGGCCAATGCCAATATGGTTTTGCCCAACGTCACCCAACTCTATTTTCAGGGAACAATTGCGCAGGATGCTATGGTACAACAGAAATTTGAGACCCTTTTGGCCGAAAAGATTTACGGAATAATGACCAAAGATAAACCGACTGATTTGGCACAAGCGCTTCAGAAAGCCCAAATTTTGGTGGAAGACGACATGATTTTGTTGGAAGTAGGCCAAAAATTGATGGAAGAACAAAAGAATGAGGAAGCGATTGCCTTGTATCAATATTATACCAAAACCTTTCCTCAAATTGTGGTCGCTTGGAATGACTTAGGAGATGTGTATTTAAGAAAAGACAATAAAGCCGAAGCGGGTAAATGCTATCGTCAGGCGCTCAAATTACGGCCCGAAAATGCGAGGGCTAAAAACAGTCTCAAAAAACTGGGCGAGTAATAAAAATATAAACTAAGGCCCGAAAATCACTTAATTGTGGTTTTCGGGCCTGTTTTTTTGTTTTATCCTTACTGACAAACGGCCTATGGGCAGCACTTCAGTCTTAATAGCAGCGGCGGTTGGAAAGTCTCAATAAAAATCATATCAATTCCCGAACAGGTATCGGATTTTTTTGTAGTATTGTTGACTTTGAAAATTAGTGATTTTGCAAAAGTTGGAAAAACCCGCCGTCAAAACTTATGATTTGACTTATCGGCTCTTAAACTCTTAAAGACAGTATTTACATTCTATGAATTAGGTAGAATTTACTTTGGTTTCTGTCAAAAAAAGCCGTTTACGTTAACCATAAATCAAAATAAACGTTATTATTGCAAATTGTAATCTTAAAATAATTCAGTTTTTGCTTTGAATTGTACATTAACCCGCGCCTAACAGTGGAAAAAAAATCAAAAAAAAATCTCCTTTTTGAGGTAGCTTGGGAAGTCTGTAACCAAGTCGGAGGTATATACACCGTCATTCGCAGCAAAGTCCCCGCGATGGTAGATCAGTGGGAGGATGAATATGTCTGCTTGGGGCCTTATTTCCCCCAACGTGCCCTCACTGAATATGAACCTATCACTTCTGACGACGGTTCGGGCATTTACCGGATTGTCCAAAAGATGCGGGAAGAAGGATATGCCGTTGAATATGGCTATTGGCTGATTACGGGCAAGCCCCGCGTGGTCTTATTTGATGTTCGAAGTGTTGCTTCACAAATGGATCGTATTAAATATAACTTGTGGGAGCGGCACCAAATTTCAACGGTCAATATAGAAGAGTTAGTGAATCAGACCATTGCCTTTGGCGAAATGGTGCGGGTTTTTCTGACCTACTATGCACAGGATTATGCCAAGAAATTTGAGATAACGGCACATTTTCACGAGTGGATGGCAAGTTCGGGCTTACCCGATTTGCGAAAAGATGATGTTCGCATTGCTACGGTGTTTACTACGCATGCCACCATGTTGGGACGGTATATTGCGTCCAATGAACGCGATTTTTATCAAAAACTTCCCTTTTTTGATTGGAAACACGAAGCGCGGCATTATGGTATTGAAGCGCAGGCTACCATTGAACGATTGGCCTATCTGAGCGCCCACGTAAGTACAACGGTAAGTGATGTGACCGCCCGCGAATGTGAGGTGTTTTTGGGAAAATACCCGGACTTGGTATTACCCAACGGTCTCAATATTCAGCGCTTTGCCGCAGTGCATGAATTCCAAAACCTGCACATGAAATACAAGGAAAATATCCATGATTTTATCATGGGTCACTTTTTCCAAAGCTATTCTTTTAACTTAGATAAAACGCTCTATTTCTTTACTTCGGGGCGTTATGAGTATGTCAACAAAGGCTATGATATTACGCTCGAAGCCCTTGCTCGACTGAATTGGAAGATGGTGCAGGCCAAAATGGACATGACTGTGGTGATGTTTATTGTCACCAAGCAGCCCTATCATTCCATTAATCCGGATGTATTACAATCGCGGGCTGTATTGGGAGAAATTCAGGATACCTGTGAGGCCATTGAGAAGCAAATCGGAGATAAACTGTACATGGCTTCGGCTTCTTCTACCGACCATCATTTGCCGGATCTCAACCAATTTGTAGACGAATATTGGCGTCTTCGTTTGCGTCGAACCATACAAACGTGGAAAACCAAACGTCTGCCGCCTTACGTAACCCACGATCTCAAGCAGCCGGATTCCATTACGGATTATTGTGAGCGGTCGGGCTTGAAAAATCACGAGCAGGACCGCGTGAAGATCGTTTACCATCCTGACTTTATCGCTTCCACCAATCCGCTTTTCGGCTTAGATTACGGACAGTTTGTTCGTGGTTGCCACTTAGGCATATTCCCCAGCTATTATGAGCCTTGGGGATATACTCCGTTGGAATGTGTTGTGCGCGGTATTCCGACCGTGACGAGCGATCTCTCCGGTTTTGGTGATTTCATCATGCAAATTATGCGCGATTATGAAAATCGCGGTATTTATGTGATCAATCGCAAAACACAAAACTTTGACCAAGCCGCAGATCAATTAGCGAATATCCTTTTCAAGTTCGTAAAGATGAATCTTCGCGAGCGTATTCAACAGCGAAATAAAGTAGAAAATATCTCGGACGTATTTGATTGGGGCAATCTGCGTTCTTACTATGATACGGCCCACGATTTAGCGGCCAAAAAAGCCTTTAAAACATCAGTGCATTAGGAATAAATCAAACACAGAAAAGGCGAGACTTTTAGCCTCGCCTTTTCTGTATGGGGAGGCCTTGGAAAGGTTCAAAACCTTTCCAAGGCTATATTTTTATAATTTCTCCAACTCCTGCCAACATAATCAACGTTTGGTTGTCCGGCTCTTTCTGTAGTTTTTGCAATTCACGATAGGCATCTCCCAACGGTTCATCCGACAGGTCAAACGTGCCGTAGTGCATCGGAATCAACCGCTTTGCTTTCATTTTATGGGCCGCTTTTACGGCCTCTTTCGGCCCGGCGTGGCTGGCCGACATAAACCATTCCGGTTTGTAAGCCCCTACTCCCAAAAGTGCCGCATCCACTCCGCCAAAAACTTCGGCAAAGTCTTGATAATGGGCGCCGTAGCCTGAATCTGCCCCAAAATAGACACTTTTCCCGTTGGCACGGATCAGGTAAGCGCCCCACAGACTTTGATTCGTGTCATTGAAGTAGCGTCGACTCCAGTGGCGCGTGGGCAAATAAATGATTTCGATTTTTGTTGTATCGGTTTGATAGGCTTGGTACCAGCCGGCAGCCTGAATACGATCGCTTTTTGTCCATTTCTTAAGCAAAGGACTAAGGCCTAAGCCCGTTAAATATACCGCATTGGGATTTTGAGCAGCTAATGTTTTCAGGCTTGTTTCATCACAATGGTCACGGTGGTTATGAGAAACAAGAATATAGTCTATGTTTTTTAAAGCAGAAATGTCAACAGGCAATTCAGAATAGCGTTTCATCAGAGCTGACGGGCTTTTTAAGACCGGATCAGTAAGAATAGTAACACCGTTGAATCGAATAAAAAAAGTGGCGTGTCCTAACCACATGATTCCGTCTTCTTTTGCCGTCAAAAACTCATTATTCTTCGTTACTTTCAGCTGAAAGGTATCCTGTTGTTTTTCTTTTTTTTGAGGGTTGGTTTCCCGTTGCCATCGCCACAAATCACGAAAGCCGGGCAAAGGCTGTAGGTTTTCGTTCAAAAAACGCCCCTCCGGATTCACAGGGGTGCCCTTCCAACCACTGCGGACGGTTGTTAAATCAGGATTTGACTGATAGTCTCCTACTTTCCAGTTGAAATCTTCATACATGAAGAAGTAAAACAGGGCAGTCAACGACAGAATAAAAATAAAGCCGATAAGCATTTTTCGGGAGCGATAAACAGGTCTCAAAATAAAAAGAATCAGTAGTATCCAAAACAGGTCTGTAAGTCGCATAGTTCGCAGACCTGTTATAAATTCACGGTATCCGGCTTTATACTTTTAAACCCTTTCCTGATTTATGGCTGCTGTTTTACCCGCTCGCGTTTCGTCGGTAGATGTTTATCGCGGTTTTGTCATGTTTTTAATGATGGCCGAAGTCTTGGAGTTCGGTCACGTCTCCAAGGCGCTGCCCGACAGCTCTTTTTGGGCCTTTTTAGCTTTTCACCAAGACCACGTCGAATGGGTAGGCTGTTCACTTCATGATTTGATTCAACCCTCTTTTTCTTTTTTAGTAGGGGTGGCCTTGCCTTATTCCATAGCAAGTCGTATGGCAAAAGGCCAAAACTTTTCTTCGATGTTCGGACATACCCTTCAACGGTCGCTGATTCTTATCTTTTTGGGCATTTTCCTGCGCTCCATGCACCGTGAGCAAACCAATTTTACCTTTGAAGATACGCTGACCCAAATCGGCTTGGGCTACCCTGTCTTATTTTGGTTAGGATTTCGCTCTTTTCGTACCCAACTCATGGCTTTGTGCACTATTTTAGCCGGCTATTGGCTGGCTTTTGCGCTCTATCCGCTGCCCGGTCCGGGCTTTGATTACGCCGCCGTAGGAGTTACGCCCGATTGGGAACATAACTTAAAAGGTTTTGCGGCCCACTGGAACAAAAACACCAATTTGGCTTGGGCCTTTGACCAATGGTTTTTGAATTTATTTCCTCGGGAGAAACCGTTTATCCGTAATGGCGGCGGTTATGCCACCTTGAGTTTTATTCCTACACTGGGGACCATGATTTTAGGGCTTATGGCCGGAAATTGGCTGAAAAACGAGGATTTACCTATGCAGAAATTGAAACGATTTGCCACGGTTGGAGTTGTCTTATTGGCTACAGGATGGCTGATCAATTGGTCAGGTATCGGACCGAATGTAAAACGTATTTGGACTCCGACTTGGGTGCTTTTCAGCGGAGGGTGGTGTTTTGTTTTACTGGCTGTTTTTTATTGGATGGCAGACATTAAAAATTATAAAAAAGCTTTCTTTTGGTTAATGGTGATCGGTATGAACTCAATTGCTGCTTATGTTATTTCCCATACGATTGTAGAGTTTATTCATCATTCTTTTCAAATTCACGTGTCAAAAACCTATGATCAAGGATTGGGTGAGGCCTATGCACCGCTGATACGAGGAGGGGTTATTTTATTCACAGAATGGCTTATTTTGTATTGGATGAACCGAAATCGTATTTTTATTAGGATATAGCCAATATTGTTGGCATAATTTTTGGACTTTTCAAATATAGCCTCTACTTTTGTATCGCCGTCCGCAAGGGCGGCATTTAATTTATGTATAAAAATCTATTAATTCCATATACCATACATAGTATTAGACTTAATGTCTCAATTATATGGGTATTAATGGTGGGGAGTGTAGCGGCTCAGCCGAAAGAAGTAGAGAAGCAGGTGTTGTATTGGACCAGATACTATAATCAATGGACATTGTCTCCGAAATGGAGCTGGCATAATGAGGTAGATAATCGCCGGTTTTTAAAACCGAATAAACAGCATCATCTCATTTTTCACAGCCATGTTCATTACAGATTATTACAAAACGTTGATTTCGCTCTCGGGTTTACTTACTCGCGGCAAAGTCCTCAACTGCCGGATGCAACTGCTGAATTGATTGTGCCTGAATTGCGGCCTTTTCAGGAAGTAAATGTGTCAACTACATTGGCAAAGCGATTTAGTTTGACACAAAGGTTCCGATTGGATGAGCGTTTCATTCATAAAAATAACGGGAAAGCATTGCTCGACGGCTATGATTTCAATTGGCGCTTTCGTTACCGGCTTCAGGCTTCCCTACTTGTTTCCAAACAGGCGGGACCTTACCAAACCAACCTGAAACTGGCCGATGAACTAATGGTAAATGCGGGCAGAACGATAGGGTTCAATCAATTTGACCAAAACCGAATTTATGCCGGTGTTGAGCAATCATTCGGAAAAAACATCGCATTGGAATTGGGCTACTTGCATTGGTACCAACAAAGAAGTTTAGGTTATCAGTTTTTCAGCAGAGATATTATTCGTTTTACACTACACCACCGAATAAAATTAAAAGGACTATGAGTTCCATGACCAAAACACCGAGTTTAACAGCCAAAAATTCTGAAAAAAGAAATATTGAAGATCTGCTTTGGATTGGAATCCCTGTCGGGCTTTTAACCCTTATTTTGGGTTATCTGATCTATAAACATGCCGGAAGCTTCACCTTTCAAGCCCTCAAAGAGGGTTTGAATACTGATTTGGCCTTTTATCTAACAGTGGGTATAGCCGCTCAATTAGTAGACGGAGCCCTGGGAATGGGCTACGGTGCTACGGCTACTTCCTGTTTATTAACCTTGGGTGTGCCGCCGGCGGTAAGCAGTACGAGCGTTCACTTATCCGAAATGTTTACAACAGGGGCTTCGGCTATTTCGCACTTCAAATTCAAAAATATTAACAAAAAACTCTTCAGGACTTTATTGATACCGGGTGTGATCGGATCGGTCATCGGAGCTTATTTGCTTTCGGACGTGATTGACGGAAATGTGATTAAGCCTTATATTTCAGCTTACATGGTAGTGTTGGGCTGTATCATTGTCAGCAAAGGCATTAAAAAGAATACGGTCAAAAAGCCAACAAAACGACTGGGTATCTTAGCTGTTTTCGGAGGCTTTATGGATGCAGTTGGCGGCGGCGGTTGGGGACCGATTGTGACTTCTACACTCATTGGTCGCGGTCGCGATCCGCGTTATACGATTGGTTCGGTCAATGCCGCTGAGTTTGCCGTGGCCTTTGCCAGCGGAGTTACTTTTTTGCTTTTTGAAGGAATCAACAGTTGGCAGGTGGTTTTGGGGCTGATGGTTGGCGGCATGATCGCAGCGCCCCTCGGAGCCTACTTAGTAAACAAAGTAAACCGTAAGCCATTGATGGTCATTGTGGGCCTATTGGTTATCTTCTTAGGATTAAGGGTAGTTTTGAAAGCGATATTGTAGGAGAATATGTAATTTTGCAACCCAATCCAATGAGGTTATTTAATAAGACTCAGATAGTGGCGCAGGATTCCCGGACAACTTTCTGAGTCTGAATTTCAGAAAAACTATGAAACGTCAGACTAAAGCAATTCGTACCCAAACCCCAAAGACGCAGTACCGCGAACATTCCACCCCGTTGTTCCTTACTTCCAGCTTCTCATTTGAATCAGCCGAACAGGGTAAGGCACTTTTTGATGAAACCGAAGAAGGAAATATCTACAGCCGCTTTTCCAATCCAAGTGTTCAGGAGTTTGTGGATAAAGTCTGCATGTTGGAAGGCGCTGAAGAAGGCTTGGCCACGGCAACCGGGATGGCGGCCGTCTTTGCAAGTATGGCGGGAATTCTCAAGTCAGGCGACCATATCATAGCTTGCCGGGCGTTGTTTGGGTCGGCGCATCAGATCATTACCCAGATTTTTGCCAAGTGGGGCATTACTTATACTTATTTGGATGCAGATGCTTCCGAGTTACAATGGGAAGCCGCCGTACAGCCTAACAGCCGTATGGTTTATCTCGAAACACCGTCTAACCCGGGGTTGGAATTGGTCGATTTGGCTATGATCGGTCGTATCTGTAAAAAACACAACCTGATCTTCAACGTTGACAACTGCTTTGCTACCCCAATTCTGCAAACGCCCGCTGATTTTGGGGCGGATTTGATTGTGCATTCAGCAACTAAATTTATGGATGGACAGGGACGGGTGCTTGGCGGAATCGTAGTTGGAAAATCAGAATACATTGCTCCGATTCGCTTTTTTTGTCGTCACACCGGCCCCTCTATGTCGCCGTTCAACGCTTGGACTTTAAGCAAAAGCCTTGAAACGCTTGAATTGCGCATGGAACGCCACAGCCAAAATGCGCTTCGTTTGGCCGAAGCCTTAGAAGCCTTGCCCGAAGTAAAAAAGGTGAATTATCCCTATTTGCCGAGTCATCCGCAGTATGAATTGGCCAAATCACAAATGAAGGCGGGCGGTGCTATTGTGACCATTGAATTGGAAGGGGGCTTTGAGCGCGTCAGTGCCTTTATGAAAGTCCTGCAAATTCCAACATTATCCTCAAACTTAGGAGATACGCGGACGATTATTACCAATCCGTTCACAACGACTCATTCTAAGTTAAAACCGGACGAAAAAGCAGCATTGGGCATTACGGAAGGATTGATTCGGATTTCGGTAGGTTTAGAATCTGTAGAGGATCTGATTGAAGATTTTACGCAGGCGGCAGTGGTAAGTGCTGAGGCGGTTGCGGAAAAGATATAGTTACGACTTAAAATAATCAGTACAATGATACTCACCGAAACACATACAACAGAATCGTTGCTTAACTTGCTTAGCGGCAAAACTGAAGTAGAATCCTTACGCTTATTGTCAGAAATGTTTCCCGGACAAGTGGCTTTTTCGACCAGCTTGGGCTATGAAGATCAAGTCATTACGGATATGATCCTGGCTAACGGAATTGACATCCGAATCTTTACGTTGGATACGGGACGGATGTTTCCGGAGACCTATATGACGCTGCAAAAGACCAACAATCGCTACGATACCAAAATCGAAGTATTGTTCCCCAAAAACGATGCTGTTGAGCAACTGTTGACCGAGAAAGGCCCATTGAGCTTTTATGAGTCTATCGAAAATCGGAAAGAGTGTTGTTTTATCCGTAAGGTAGAGCCGTTGAATCGTGCATTGAAAGGCGTAAAAATTTGGGTGACAGGTATTCGTGCCGAACAATCGCCTAATCGTACTGATATGCAGGCCATTGAGTGGGACGGCGGACATGATTTGTTTAAATACAATCCCCTTTTGCCCTGGACATTTGAGCAGGTAAAAAGCTATGTAAAAGCACATAATGTTCCTTACAATCCATTGCATAACAAGGGCTTTGTAAGTATCGGTTGTGCTCCCTGCACCCGTGCTATTTCGGAAGGCGAAGATTTTCGGGCCGGTCGTTGGTGGTGGGAAGATGAAAGTAAAAAAGAGTGCGGGCTGCACAGCCCCCAACCCTCCAATGGGGGTTCTAAATAAGAGCTATATTTTTAGTGAAAATATGAATACACTTGTCAAAAATTCCCCCGTTGGGGGTCAGGGGGCTTTGGATTATCTTGATCAACTCGAATCCGAAGCCATTTACATCATGCGTGAAGTAGCCGGGCAATTTGAACGCCCTGCGCTGCTGTTTTCAGGCGGAAAAGATTCGATTACCCTTGTACGTTTGGCTCAAAAGGCGTTTGCTCCCGGTAAAATTCCTTTTCCGTTAGTTCACATTGATACAGGTCATAACTTTCCGGAAGCCATTCAGTACCGCGATTGGTTGGCCAATGAAGTTGGCGCTAAACTGATTGTGCGTCAGGTAGAAGATACCATCAAAGCCAAAGGGTTGAAAGAGCAAACAGGTAAAAATGCAAGTCGTAACTGGCTGCAAACCTACACCTTGCTGGATACCATTGAAGAGTTTGAGTTTGATGCATGTATCGGCGGTGCGCGTCGCGACGAAGAAAAAGCCCGCGCTAAAGAGCGTATTTTCTCTTTCCGCGACGAATTCGGGCAGTGGGATCCCAAGCGGCAGCGTCCGGAATTGTGGAATTTGTTTAACGGCAAGATCAGCAAAGGCGAAAATGTACGTTGTTTTCCGATCTCCAACTGGACCGAGTTGGACGTATGGTCGTACATTGAACGCGAAAAAATTCCGTTGCCGACCATTTATTTCTCGCACCAACGAGAAATGATTCTCCGCGACGGAAATCTGTTGGCTAATGCCGATTTTATTTTCAAAGATGAAAACGACGTGATTGCTACCAAAACTGTTCGTTTCCGCACGGTGGGCGACATGACCTGTACGGCGGCAGTTGAATCGGATGCCGATACGATTGAAAAAGTGGTTAGCGAGATCAAAGCGACACGTATCAGCGAACGCGGTGAAACCCGCATCGACGACCAACAAACCGAGGCGGCCATGGAAGACCGTAAAAAGGGAGGATATTTTTAATAATGACGAATTTTGAATGACGAATGTCGAATAAGATCAATCATTCGAAAATCTGCATTCTGACCTCGACACTAATTTTTTTACTATGGACATTCTAAGATTTATAACCGCAGGCAGTGTTGATGACGGCAAAAGTACGTTGATAGGGCGCTTGCTTTACGATACAAAAAGCATTTTGGCCGACCAACTGGAGGCCGTTGAGCGTGCCAGCAAAACCAAAGGCGACGGCGAAATTGACTTGGCTTTGTTGACCGACGGTCTTCGTTCGGAGCGCGAGCAGGGCATTACCATTGATGTAGCCTACAAATATTTTCAAACACCCAACCGCAAGTTTATCAGCATTGATGCGCCGGGTCATATTCAGTACACTCGTAATATGGTAACGGGTGCATCCAATGCTGATTTGGCCATTATTTTGATTGATGCCCGTCAGGGAGTGGTGGAGCAAACGCGCCGCCACTCGTTGATAGCTTCCTTATTGGGTATTCCGCACATTGTGGTGGCAGTCAATAAAATGGACTTGGTGGGGTATTCGGAAGATACTTTCTTACAGATTGCACAGGAATACAAGCAGTTGGCCGATAAACTCGGTATCAAAGACCTGAAGATCATTCCGGTCAGTGCTTTAGCCGGTGATAACATCGTGGATAAATCAGAGGCAATGCCTTGGTATACAGGTGATACCATGCTCCATTTTCTTGAAAATGTGAACGTACTGAATGACTTGAACCTTACTGATGCACGCCTGGCCGTACAATACGTACTGCGCCCGCAAACGGAAGAATTGCACGATTATCGCGGTTATGCGGGACGAATTCAAAGCGGGGTCTTCAAAAAAGGGGATACAATTACCGTATTGCCTTCGGAACAAACCTCTAAAATTGCCAAAATTGAAGTTTATGGACAAGAATTGGAAGAGGCTGCTGCGCCACAATCGGTAACATTATTGCTTGAAACCGACGTAGACATCAGTCGCGGTGATTTGATCAGCGGTACAGGCAATCAGCCCGTGTTGAGTCAGGACGTAGAAGCAACCGTTTGCTGGATGGACGACCGAAAAGAGCTAAAAGTAGGCAACAAATATACGCTCCAACACGGTACAAGTCGGGTTCGTTGTTCTGTCAAAGGCATTGAATACCGTATCGACGTCAATAACTACGAACAATTGGAGGATATTGAAAGCCTGAAACTGAACGACATTGCTAAAGTTGTTCTGCGTACGGCAAAACCGCTGGCATACGATTCATACCTGAAAAATCGAGCTAATGGCGCTGCCATTCTCATTGACGAAACTTCCCATGTGACCGTCGGTGCGTGTATGGTTGAGGCGTAGGAATTGGTGAATTCCGTTTTTTAGTCATAAATTTGTATTCAGTACTTTTTGACTGAAATAGGTATCCCCCAAATTATGGTAGCAGCAAACTTTGACGTGAGTTTTAAATCTTTTTCAGACGCGATTTCATCCCCCCCAAGTCTAAGCAATCCTATATTTACTTTTGTAGATTTATTTGCAGGAATTGGGGGGTTTCGTATTCCATTAGAAGCCCTTGGTGGTCAATGTTTAGGGTTTTCAGAAATTGACAAAAAGGCAATTGAAACCTATAAATCTAATTTTTTCAATAAAGGAAATACTTCTGAGCTGGAACTAGGAAGTGTGGTAAATCTGGGAAAGTTGCCTTTTGAAAATATAGATTTAATAGTAGGGGGAGTACCATGCCAATCATGGTCAGTAGCAGGCAAAATGCGTGGTTTTGATGACCCTCGTGGAAAGTTATGGGAAGATACTATTAGAATTGTTGAGTTAAATCAACCAAAAACATTCATTTTTGAGAATGTTAAAGGACTTATTGATCCAAGAAATAAAGAAAGCTTGCATTTAATTGTAACGAGTTTTGAAAAAGTAGGATACTCGGTCAAATATAAACTACTAAACTCCTATGACTTTGGTCTCCCTCAAAATCGAGAGCGTATTTACATTGTAGGTATTCGGAATGACTACGCGCTTGAAGAAAACTTTCGGTTTCCTGTAACTAAACAAAAAAAATCTTATCTACACGAAATCATCGAAGATTTTGACGGGCAATCTTACGGACACAATAAAGAAAAAGTAGAGCCCACAGATTTATTTGGTGAAAAAATTCCCTTTAGCCGTAATCGCTTTCAAAAAACGGATGAACTGAATGACTTTTTTGTGTTTTGTGATACTCGAAACGGGCATACTACAATTCACTCTTGGGATATAATTAATACTACCGAACGTGAAAAAGCTATTTGCCTAACGATATTAAAAAATAGACGAAAACAAAAATATGGACCTGCCGATGGTAATCCGCTCTCTTATGAGCACTTAAAATTACTGATACCTGATTTGGCAGAAGGAGAGTTAAATGGCTTGATTGAAAAAAAGATTTTAAAGTTACTGGAAGGTAAAGGCTATGTTTTTGTCAACTCAAAAAACTCTGCAGGGATCAATGGGCTGTATAGAATTTATCTACCTCACTCCAATATCTTTCCCACACTTACTGCCACGGGGACAAAAGATGTCATAGCATTGGAAAATATAGAAGCCAAAAGCCCAGAAGAATTTCGCAAGAAATTCATTGAGCAAATTATCAAACAAAAAAAATATCGCCCTATTACTGTTCGAGAAGCAGGAAGGCTACAGGGTTTCCCAAACTGGTTTAAGCCCAATGAAAATGAGAGATTTGCCCAAAAACAGTTTGGGAACGCCGTATCTACATCTGTGGTCTATGGTGTGGCTGAAGTTTTGATAAAGTTGAATATTTATAATCCCATATCATGACACAAACAGAGAAGGAAGCCATTTTGCTGAAATTCAAACAGTGGTTTAAAGAATCTTTGATTGAAAGTCACAAAAAGAATACAGAAAAACTCAAAGACATCAATGAATTCAACATCAACCCTTTTCTGTTATATTATCTTTCTAATTTTTTAGAAGGGAATTCTGAACCACAGTCTTTGGCAAAAGCTTTAATTTATCCAAGAGTATTGGGGACTTCTATTACTACTTCGTTTGGTTCACTTATGCAAGGACAGTTCATTACCAAAGTATTGGGTGCATATGGTTCGAGTATTGCAGGGATTGATATTGAATTTATTGACCAAATTGACGGACGAAAGAGATACTGTCAACTCAAATCAGGCCCTAATGCCCTCAATCGGGATGATGTAACCACAATAAAAAATCACTTCAAAGAGCTGCAAAATCGATCCCGGAAAAATGAAGGTGATGTAAGACTTGGCGATTTGGTTTTCTGCATGATTTATGGTGAAAAAACCGAAATAAACTCTTTTGTAAAAGAATTAAACAACGATTTCAATGTTTTCATCGGTAAAGAGTTCTGGGAACGCTTCACTGGGGATGCCCATTTTTATCGAGATTTGATTGTGTCTGCAGGCCAAATTGCCAACGAAGTAGATATGAAAGAAGTTGTTGAAGATGTGATTCAAGAGTTGAGTGTTAAGATAGATGCTCAATTTAAACGGATATTGTCATAAAAATCGCGCCAACGGTGCTGCCATTCTCATCGATGAAACTTCCCATGTGACTGTCGGTGCGTGTATGGTGGAAGCGTAATATTTTGTCACCCTGAAATTCATACGTCCAAAAAGCCCTCAATTTCTAGTTGAGGGCTTTTTGCTACCTCCGCAGTTGCTCGGCTCTGCCGACGGTGCGGCCCGAGCCGTGACGACTATTAGCAGGCCTCTGGCCTGTTGTCGTTGCAGTCGCTCGCGTCTCGCGACGGTGCGGTCCGAGTCATGACGATTATCAATAGGCCTCCGGCCTGTTGTTCTATTAAGGCCAAAGGCCTACTGATGAGACACAAGCGACTGCTGAAAAACAGGTAGGTACGGGAATGTTTCTCGTAGAAATAATGGCAATTTTGTATATTCCCAACAAAACCACGGTGATTGCCTTTAAACCTATGAAAATCTTACTATCCCAACAAACTTTCCTTTCTTTGGGGGTGGCAGTATGTCTCACGATTCCGCTGTCAGCACAACGGAATGTCGTCAATGCCAATGATTCCAATACGCCCTTGCACTTACTGCAACCCGATTATCCCGTTCCCTATGGTTTGGTCAAAGCCGATGATGTAAAAAAGGTTCTGGAAAGAATTCACGGATATTTGAACAATGTCACACCTACGGCTTTCGTCAATGCAAAAACAGGGGAGGTACTGACCGATTTGGCTAAAATTGATGAAAATACCGCACTGCAAAAAGGAGACTATCGTTTGGTCAGCTACGAATGGGGAGTTACCTACGGAGGAATGCTGCTGGCAAGTCAGGTTACGGGCGATAATCGCTACAAAGAATACACCGAAAAGCGTCTGGAATTCATTGCCAATGCTGCGCCTTATTTCAAAAAAACGACCGAAGAACACGCCGATTGGGGAACTAAAGGGCCATTGCGCGGTTTGTTGACGCCTCATGCTTTGGATGATTGCGGAGCTATGTGTGCTGCCATGATCAAAGCTGTTCGTGAAGGCAATAAGTCGAATCTACGCCCCTTAATTGACAATCATATTACCTATATTTTAACCAAAGAGCATCGCCTTAAAGACGGTACTTTGGCCCGTAATCGGCCTCAACCCAATACCCTTTGGCTGGATGATCTGTTTATGGGAGTGCCGGCGTTGGCCCAAATGGGTAAACTGACAGGAGATAAAAAATACTACGACGAAGCCGCCAAACAAATACTCCAATTTGCGGGACGTATGTTCAACAAAGAAAAAGGGGTGTATATGCACGGTTGGGTAGAAGGCATGAGCGAACACCCGCAGTTTCATTGGGCGAGAGCTAACGGGTGGGCGATTTTAACAAAGGTGGAGGTATTGGACGTATTGCCCGAAAATCACCCGGCGCGTCCTGAGATTTTGGCGTTATTGAAAGCCCATGCCAAAGGCCTGGCATCGTATCAATCGGGTTCCGGTTTTTGGCATCAATTGCTCAATAAAGAGGATTCGTATTTGGAAACCTCAGCTACTGCTATTTATACCTACGCTATCGCCCGGGCTATTAACAAAGGTTGGCTCGACGGCTTGGCCTATGTCCCTATGGCGTTGCTGGGATGGAACGCTGTTTCGACCAAAGTCAACGAAAAGGGACAGGTGGAAGGAACGTGCGTGGGTACAGGTATGGGATTTGACCCGGCCTTTTATTACCACCGCCCCATCAGTCCTTTTGCTGCTCACGGCTACGGGCCTGTGATCTTGGCCGGGGCTGAAGTACTCAGTTTGTTGAAGAACAAGCAGTTTGAGATTAACGACAGCTCGGTACAGTTGTTACAGAAGAAGTAGTCGTCTTTTTCAATATGATGAAATCAAACCATTAACGTGAAATACATAACTATCATTTGCAGTGTTTTATGGCTGACAACTTCCGTTTTTGCCCAAAAACTCCCCCAAAAGAAGGAATTGTTGGAGGCTATGACGTCGGCCAATGCCTATTTTATGAACAAATGGCCGGACGTAGGAAAGCCCATTGCAGGTAAAGACCGGACGCGACCAAGCAACATTTGGACGCGGGGCGTCTATTATGAAGGGTTGATGGCTTTGTATCAACTTGACCCGCAAAAAAGCTACTTAGACTACGCCGTTTCGTGGGGAGAAGCGCACAAATGGGGCTTGCGCAATGGTATCACAACACGCAACGGCGATGACCAATGCTGCGGACAAACCTATATTGATCTCTATCTGCTGGACAAAAAAGAAGAGCGCATTCGGGACATTAAGGCGTGTATGGATAACATGGTCAACAGCGAAAAGAAAGATGATTGGTCATGGGTAGATGCGTTGCAAATGGCTATGCCGGTATTTGCAAAATTAGGCGTACTGTACAACGACAATCGCTATTACGAAAAAATGTACGAAATGTATATGTTTACGAAAACTCAACATGGCGATAAGGGGCTTTATAATCCCGCTGAAGGGCTTTGGTGGCGCGATAAAGACTTCGACCCTCCTTATAAAACACCGGCCGGTAAAAACTGTTATTGGTCGCGCGGGGATGGCTGGGTGGTGGCTGCCTTGGTACGAGTATTAGACATTATGCCCAAAGAGGCACCGCACCGCGATGAATACCGGAAAACCTATTTGGAAATGATGAAGGCTTTAGCCCCGCTTCAACGTCCCGATGGGTATTGGAACGTGAGCCTGACCGATGAAACGGATTTTGGCGGAAAAGAATTGACGGGAACAGCACTGTTTGTGTACGGAATGGCGTGGGGAATGCGCAACGGGTTGTTGGATAAGAAAACCTACCGGCCCATTGTGGCGAAGGCTATGAATGCGATGTTAAAGGAATGTGTCCACCCTAACGGTTTCTTAGGATGGGTACAGGGAACGGGCAAAGAACCCAAAGACGGGCAGCCGTTAAGCTATGATAAACAACCTGACTATGAAGATTTTGGCTTGGGGTGTTTTCTGCTTGCAGGCACAGAAGTGGCCAAATTATAACCGATACTCTTTCCGCTGCCATAGAAAGAAAACACAGTTTTACACTACAAAAAAAACCGCAGAAACCTGCGGTTTTTTCAGCATTTGTTCTATTACTTACTTTATCTGTCACTTAACGCTTACAAAGAACCTCGGCGAATCATATAAAACGGGTTTTTCACCTTGATTCGCTGTTGGTTGAGCAATAGGGTAGCGGCGGTTCGCCCCATGGTTTCAAAATCGGTCGAAATTACGGTTATCCCCAGCAGTTCTTTCAGGGTAGTTTCGTTGAAAGAAATCATCCCTATTTCGTTTCCTAACCCATACCCTGTACTTCTTACTTTTTTGACCAATTCGGCCAAGTCATTTTCTTCTACTACAATGTAGGCGGTACCTGCTTTTAAAATCTCATTATAGACACTGTCTTTTACGGCGAAGTCTTTATGATAATTGATGCAAAAGTTGCGAAAACCGCGGACGATTTCGGTAGGGTAATTGGCGTCGTTTGGAAAAACAAGAACTAATTGTCGGTATTTGGAAAGCAGATCGTTGGCGTTTTCTAAAGCTTCAAAAATATCTTTGTCAAAATTCTGATAGATACTCAATGAAGGTTGGGGCAGTTCAGGAATATCTCTGTCCAACAAGACCAACTCTTCAGCCGGAATGCGTTTCAGCGTCTCCAAATAATCGGCTTTCTCTAAATCCTGTGTAAAATGGGGCATCACGACGTAGTAATTATACTTACCCAGATTTTGCTCAATAATTTCCTGAAAACGGCCGGCACTGTAGTGATGAATCTGTAAATCGACGGCGGCATTGTCACCGAGCGCTTTCAAAAAAGAGTAGTAAATGATTTTTTTATAAGAACTTAATTTGTTGAAAATGAGCAATATCTTAATTTTCTTGTCATGGTTGGATTGGATATAATACCCCTTTCCCTGCACAGAGGTAATATGACCGCGCGTCCGCAATTCGCGATAAGCTTTTTCGACGGTATCGCGGGCTAAAAGGTATTCAATACTCAATTCGCTGATAGAGGGGAGTTGATCCCCTTTTTTTAACACCCCTCGCTCAATATCTCTCATGACTGACCGCACGATTTGCTTGTATTTAGGAAGTTTATCAGAAGGATTGAATTGCAACTGATACATCCTGCCCGAAGATACACTGCCGATCGCATAGTTGTGGTGACTGTTGCGATTAACGGAAATCAGGGTAGTTGTCATGTTAGTATAGCGTTAAGAATTGTCTTTTTTTGATAAATCAACAAAGAATCATTTTTTGGGTAGTTGAATAATCTATTGGAATATATAGCGTCAGAATTAACTTTTGGAAGGATAGAGGCTTATTTTTTTATGCAAACGTTATCGGGAACGTTGTCAAAATGGTAGCTTTTTAAGAAATTGTGTAAATAAATATATTTTTTGTCCCTCATGACCTCCCTTATGCCAAAGCGGCAAGCAACAGTTAAAATGGTACTTTCTTGATAAAAAAAGAGGATACCCTCTAAAAGGCACCCTCTTTAGCAGAGAAAAAGCGTATTTTATTTTTTTAGCACCTTAAACTCTACCCGACGGTTGATTTGACGTCCTTCTTCGGTATCATTGGTCGCTTTAGGTTTTGATTCGCCGTAGCCCTTGCTTTGCACCCGGTCAGGTTCAATGCCCTTGCCAATGAAATACTCCCGCACCGAATCAGCCCGGTCTTGCGACAGTTTTATGTTAGCGGCGTCCGTACCTACGTTATCGGTGTGACCGCCGATTTCAAGCACCAATCCCGGGTTTTCATTAAAGGTCAACACCATACGGTCCAATTCAGCGTGAGAATCCTCTCGGATCTCCGCTTTCCCGGTGTCAAAAAATAAATTATTCAACACCCCTACCGCATTCACTTCAATAGGAACCAAGGTCAAATTGGTGCCGGTTACTTCTTTGTAATCTTTGACGTTGGTCAGGTCAATATTTTGTGCTTCCGCAATAAAGTCTTTGGCCACGGCCCTGACGCCGTATTTGATTCCTTTGGGAAGGACAATCTTGTATTCACCCGTACGCGGATCGGTTTGGGCAGTGCCTACTTCCGAACCGTCCGCCAAATTTTCATAGATGATCCGGGCATCAATGGGCTTGCCTGTTTTGGTATCTACCACTTTGCCGCTTAATAATACGACCGGGTCAGGAGCAGGTACGATGGAAGGGGCCGTGGGTTCGTTGGAGTCGGACTTCACCTTGATGCGAACAATATCGCCTTTACCCAGCGTATTTTTTTTGGAAACCATGTAGGCATAATCGCCCGCTGCTGCAATGGAGTAATAAGCGTCGTAGCCGTCGGTGTTGATAGCCGGGCCGAGATTAATGGGTTTTGACCAGATTTTCCAAGTTTTATCAATGCGTTTGGTATAATAAATATCGTTGCTTCCCTGTCCGCCTGCCCGATCGCTGGAAAAATAGAGCGTGGCACCGTCAGAAGCCAGAAAAGGCGTGGTTTCGGTAAAATCATCCGTGTTGACGTCTAAACCTAAACTTTGGGGTTTGGTCCAAGTACCGTTTTTTTGGAGAAAACTCACGTAAATATCATCTTTGGTGCTGCGTTTTTTCTCACTGAAAGCCATCATCAGTGTTTTGCCGTCATTGGATAAAAACCCGCACATGTATTCGCCTTTGCTCATGTTTTCCAATCCGGGAATATTCAGTTTTTGCGGGGCTGACCAGCCGTTCGCAGTGCGTTTGCTGAAAGAAAACCCGCGGGTTTCGTAGGCTCCTCGGTTATAAGCTCCCATGATAAGCAACGTATTGCCGTCGGGAGTAATGCTGTAAGCACAGTTGTATTCTTCTTTGTTGAGTGGCTGGGCCATCCGTTTTGCCAATCCCCATTGATTATTGACCAGCTCCGAATACCAAATATCTTGGCTCCCCTCCTGTCCGTGGGCATTTTGCGGGTGGCTGACGCGCCCGAAAAACAAGGTTTTACCATCCGGTGAAATAACGGGATTGATTTCGTTATATTCAGAATTGATGGTATTGCCCAAGTTTTCCACTTTGGGTTGAGCGCCCGCAAGGAGCGAATGAGTAAGGGAATAAAGGAGCGAATAGGTAATCAGTAAGCGATTTGGCTTCATTGCTAACAGCAGGTTAAGACATAATTTCACTTTAAAAAGCGAATTTCATACCGGTTTAACGAAATAGTTCTTAAAATTGATATTTCGATTGTATTTACCGGCAAACTTACGTCCGTATGTCGAATATCCGAAACAATGTTATTGAGTATCTGACCATTTTGTTGCTTGGTTTTTGGGCAAGGTGGATTTTTGTTCACCATTGGTTGCCGCAAACCGGATTTACGCTATTGATAATAGCGTTGTCTTTGGGGAAAACGTGCTGGTTTATTTTTGAAAATTCACAACAACTCATTCGCGCTACGGCCCAAAACTTACCCTATCATCGCTTTCTGACTATTATGGTTACGAATATGAGCCAAATAACGATGTCGTATGCCATTGATTTTTATTGTCTTTATCGGGCCGATGCCGGGAGTTTTTCGGGGATTGATCCGGCCCTGAAGCATTACGAGTTGATGTTTGAATTCGGCTATTTCAGTGTTCTTAATTTCTCTTTTTTCGGTTACGGCGACATTACTCCCGCCACGATTCCCGCCAAAATTACTGTTTTAACAGAAATCGTATTGGCGTTTTTGACGGTTATTTTTATTTTATCGGATTTTATCAGCCTGAAAGAATCACTCCAAAAACGAAAATAAAGCGCTCCCTTTCCCCCAATGAGCAAGGCTTTAGCGTTATCTTAACATAGCTTTAACTTATGGAGTCAATTCCCTCGCGTGAACCTGTCGGCCCTGTTGAACTTCCGCCGAAGTATTACTTAGATTACTTTGTATTTCTGATCAAGTTTGTTGAGCGACTGTACGGCGAAATCCTGAACGGGAATGAACGAAAACTGATAAGAGACTTCCGCGCTTTATCCGAAGATGCGCAATGCCTTTTTGTGCGGTTCAGCAATCGCCGGGGCTTATTTTTCAGAACCGGAAAACTCAAATACAACGAGATAGAAGACATCCCGGCCGCATTGTATGAGTTGGAAGAAAAAGGGTTTATTGAGGACTTGAGCCCCAAACATGAGCCTTATGCCGAAGAAGTACTTCAACTGTTTACCAAAGAAGAGTGGCTGAAACTGGCACCGCCGGTTGAGCTTTCGCTGAAGCCGCTCAAAAAGCCCGACCTGATTCGGTACTTGAGCCATACGTTTACGTTTGAACTTTTGGTGTCGCAGATAAACGCGTCGGTCGGTTTTAAACCGACTGACGCATTAGGTGAACCGGTTATTAAGGTAAATTATGAAGTAGAGGTCATGATGCTTAAATTTCTGTTTTTCGGCAATCGACATGCCGATATGACCGAGTTTGTGATTCGTGATTTAGGCAAAGTGAACTTTGAACGCTACCGCGATGATGCCTATACGGCTCGTTTTGCCACGCGCCTGGATGCCGAAGACAAACTCATGGTGTCGCTCACGGCAGAACAGTTGTATGAAATGCAGGAGGCCGCCACGCCGCCCGAGGAAATTTTTGATTGGTTTATGAATTGGCAGGCGTCGGTTCATCAATTAAGTGAGGCGGCTCAACCGGGCTATGTACGTTTGATTAACAAAATAGGAGCATATCTCGAACGCCAAAAATTGCCGGAACAGGCGCTGACGGTCTATCAGTTGACCGATCATATCCCGTCACGAGAGCGGCGAGTGCGGTTATTATATCGTATGGGATTTACGGACGAAGCCGTGGCTTTGTGTGAGTTGATCGCCCAAGATCCGCAAAACGCAGATGAACGCTTTTTTGCCATTGACTTTCAGGAAAAGATGGCCAACGCCAAAAAGCGTGTCAAAAAAAGTGTGACCCGTTTTTTGCAGGAATCGCAAAGTGTTCAAATTTCGGCCGGTTATCGGTACCGCGTCGAGCAGGGCGTCGTCGATTATTTTTTGGAAAAGGGCTACGGAGCCGTTCATGCCGAAAACTATCCTTGGCGCGGCTTTTTTGGCCTTATTTTTTGGGATGTGATTTACGATACCAACGTACAGGCCATTCATCATCCCCTTCAGCGAATGCCTTCCGATTTTCATCAGCCCGACTTTTATCGGAAACGGTCGCTTCAAATTCGTCAACGGTTGACCGAATTGGATACGTGTGAGAAAGTGGAACAAGCCTTAGAAAGTACGTTTATCGAAAAATTCGGCATTGCCAACGTGCTCGTAGATTGGAATGAAGTGCTGCTGGAGTTGGTTAAACTGATCGCTAAGAGCCTGACTCCGATTCAAATGCGGGCCATTTTGTTGGAAATGGCCGTTAATCTGCGCGAAAATACGCGTGGCTTTCCCGATTTGATGGTTTGGGGAAATGAAGGGTTAGAATTTATCGAAGTCAAATCGCCCACCGACCATCTGTCATCACAGCAGTTGCATTGGATGCACTTTATGGCCGATTTAGGAGTAAAAGCGCGGGTGTTGCGGGTAGAATGGAAAAAGGAAGAGTAGAGACGCAACAGATGGCGTCCCTACAGTTTCTTTTTATTTTATCCGAAAAGTGGCATTCATTCGGTAACTGTACTTGATCTTTTGGTACTCAAGACCGCCGTCGCCTTCCGGAGCGGCGTCGGCAGCCATGAGCCGAACGTTATACTGCGCTTGTTTATACATGGGATACACATTGCCTTCTTCGAGCTCGTGGATCTCCAAGACCTCCCCCAATTTTTCGTTGATAGCTTCCAACAGATAACCGGCCTTTTCCTTGGCGGCTTTGAGCGCGTTTGTTTTCACCTGACGGCGAAACTCTTCTTTTTTGGAATGCTCCACGCGGCTCATGTTGACGTATTCTATACCGCGGTCGTCCACCTTTGCCATCAGGTCGTTGATATTATTGGTATTGGAAAGTTTGAGTTGAAACTGCTTCCCTGCCAAAAAATGTTGCGGTTTTTTCTTGCCGGTCCATTCGCGGTAGCCGGTTACGCCGCTTACAGAGAGGTTTTCTTTAGGTAAACCGGCGCTTTTTACGGCCTCAATCAATTGTTTTTCCAACGTCTCAAGCGAGACCTTGTCCTTTTGGTTTTTTTCGTCTTTGAAATATTCTTTCAACGAAATAGTGAAGTAAAGTTCATCGGGAACTACTTCCAACTCGGCGGTGCCGGTCACTTCGATTTTTTTTATAGGGTCTTTTTCCATGGTGGTAGCGGTTTGTGCAAAAACAGGTGCTCCGGCCGTCAGCAGGAAAGCACTGAAGAGGTATTGTTTCATGATGGTAATAAATGGTTCGTTGGCCTATCAACGTCGAAAAACGGTATTTCGTGCTGCGGGTGTTGTTAATGTTTCCTAACGCTTCAGCACTATCTTGGCGGTTTTTTGGACATCGCCTGCCATCAACCGGGCATAATACGTGCCTTCGCTCAAAAATTGCCCGTTAAAATTAACGGCATAATTGCCGACTTCCTGAAATTTATTTACCACCAAAGCCCCTACGCGCGTTCCGCGGGAATCGTAAACGTACAAAGATACGTCTGCGGCGGCGGGCAATCGATAACGAATGCTGATTTGCTGATTGAAAGGATTGGGAAAGGCCTGTAATAATTCCTCTGATTCGGCAGTTTCAGAAGAAGTGTCGGTCTCTTCCGGTTTCGTTTCTTCTTCCGCGGCGGCTACTACGGCTTCGGTAGGCGCAGCGGCGGGCGGGGCAATGATCGACCGGCTAAGTTGAGAAGGTAAGGGTAAAATGGGTTTTTCGGCTTCAGCTATCACTTCCACTTTTTGCCGGCCGGTGGTCAGACTGACGACTTCTGCCGGTTGGCTTTCGTTGTGAAGACGATTAAAGGCGCTGACGGTATAGTTGTAGCGCGTATTGGGTTTGACATCAGTGTCGGTGAAGTTGAAGGAATTCTTTCCTTCGGTCTTTATAACGGTAGCTCGGATGGCCTGACCGGTACGTAAGTCAATAGAGGCTTGTTGGACGCTGCGGTACACCACAAAATACCGCGCTTTGTCGCGCTCAGAGGTCGAGCGATAGGGATAAGTCCATTGCAAAGTAACGGTATTATTTTCGTTAAGTTCAGCGGTAAGTTCTGAGGGGGCCGGCGGCGGGGTTTGGGTTTTCCAAGGCATTGTCGGGACAAGTGCAGTAGTTTGAAAAACTTCATCACATAAGGCATCACAGAAGCGATTGGGGTTGTTGCGCAGGACTTTGGCGCTAAAGAGGATGCTTCCCTGTACGTTTTCAAAGGAACGGTTGTAGCGAACTTGGTTGGGTACTTCGAGCGGTCGGCGCCAATTGGCGTCACTGTTTACTTTGTAAACGCCATGCCCGATATACAAATGTTGTTCCGAAACGTTTTCGCTCCACCACGACACTAAATTGTTATAATTGGCTGATTTGTTGCCGATACTCCAATACACCTGCGGTGCTACATAATCGACCCATCCTTCCTGTATCCATTTACGGGCATCGGAAAAATTGCCCGAATACGCTTCAAAACCGCGCGAATCGGAGCCTTCTGCCGAACTGCTCTTATTTTGCCAAATACCGAAGGGAGAAACCCCGAATTTCACCCAAGGTTTTACGCGATGAATACTGTCAGAAACGGCTTCAATCAACAAATTAACGTTGTCTCGTCGCCAATCGGCGCGGTTGGTAAAGCCTCGGTTGTGATTAGCAAAAGAGGCATTGTCATTGATGGTCAACCCTTTTTGGGGATACGGATAAAAATAATCATCGAAATGAATCCCGTCAATATCGTACCGACGCACCACATCCATCACAACCCGCGCTACAAACGACCGTACTTCGGGCCGGCCGGGGTCGAGCATCCGCAACGGCCCATACGACAGCAACACGTCCGGACGTGTCTGTGAAACATGGTTGGGGGAGAGCGAGGCAGTACGGATGTCCGTTACGGCACGATAGGGGTTCATCCATGCGTGGATTTCGAGATTGCGTTTGCGGCATTCCTGAATCGCAAATGCCAGCGGGTCGTAACCGGGCGATTGGCCCTGTTGGCCGGTCAGCCATTCGGACCACGGTTCAAACTTACTTTCGTAAACGGCATCGCACGCATTCCGAATCTGAAAAAAGACAGCATTCAGGCCGCGTCTTTTGATCATTTCCAACAGGTCTATCAACTCTTGTTGTTGCTGTTCTGCCGACAATCCTTTTTGGGAAGGCCAATCTACATTGCCTACATTGGCGATCCACACCCCTCTGAACTCACGTTTGGGTTGAGCGTAAAGGGAAACACTGACAAAAAGAAAGAATAAAATTTTTTTCAATGGCATTAGCTCAACAGTCTATCCCGTTAACAAGCAAAAATCGTACAAAAGTAACGCCCGGCTTGTAAAATATAATATATGTTCAATGACAAACCTCGTATCTTTACCCATTCGCTCACAAATCCCTGCCGAATCATGGCTCAAAAAAGTAAAACGACCGAACTCAAAAAGTACCTCGCCGAAATGAATGAGGAGGCACTTCGAGCAGAAATTTTGAAGTTATACCAAAAACTGCCGCAAGTTAAGGACTTTTACAACCAAGATTTGATGAGCGAAGCCGAGAGGCAGGCCATGTTGGATACGTACAAAAAGAAAATCTATCGGCAATTTTGGACGCCCTCCGGAAATCCTAAGAACCCCGGCAACGCAGAAATCAAGGCGTTGGTGTCAGAGTTTGAGAAAGTAGCCGCTTTCCCGTATGATGTGATAGATTTGTTATTGTATCGGGTAGAACTCACGACCGAACATGCCAATGAATTTGGCGGAGCAGCCGATGCTAACTATAACGCTTCTGCCACTATGTTCAAAAAAGCGATGAAACTGATTCAGGATAATGGCTATTTAGCGCATTTCCAACCAAGAATAGAAGCCCTTTTTCAGTTTGATAACCTCGACTATTGGTATATTGAGGAGTTGGAGAGTGTGTATGAGGAGTTGAAGGGAGGAAATTAGTACTCGTTGACCCAAAAATCCCAAATTTGGAATAGTTCGAGGGTTTCTTCGTCGGCTTCTATGTCGCTGAGTTTGCAGTAGTTAATCGGGGCAAGGTATCCTCCCTGCTCCATTAAGAGTTGAAAGTCTTTGTCGGTAAACCCTTCGGCATCACTGTGTAATCCAACGATTTCCAACCGTTTCAATTCCACAATGCCGCCTTTCATTTTGAGTTGGGCCGTAGCAAAAAACGGAAAAACGAGTGTTTCGTCAAAAGTGCAGTGCCATCCCGAGCTCATTTCGTACTCGTCGTAGGCATCTACGATGATTTCGTAGTCAATCGCATCGGCGAACCGTCTTATAGCGGATTTCTTCGGGGGTAAGCATGTTTTTATACTTTTCGAGTACGAATCTTGCTGATAGTCAGTGTGGTAAAATATCCAATGAGTGCGTTCCTTCGTTCTGATAATAGCTTTATCAAGACTTGTTTCATGGATTCGGTTTCTTTAAAATCATAGCGAAGCAGAAGAACACTGATCCCTTCGACATGATGCGCAAATACCCATTCTCCGAAATCTTTATCTTCGGTCAAAATAATTCTTGGTGGATTACGTGAGAACTCAATAATTGACTCATCCCTAATGCCTCGGTTGGATTCATAGACAGAATAAACTTCAAGTCCTATCGCTCGAATCGCTTCAATCAAAGAATGGTCAATATTTTCATCGGCCAAAATCACGCGGCGGAATCAAGCATTTCTTCGTTGGCCAATACTTCTGCTGCATATAAGAAAACGGCACTGATATCCTCCGAAGTAATATGAGGATACATTTGAACGAGGTCTTGAGGAGTAGCCCCTTGTGCCAATTTTCGCAAGATAAGTTCGACTGTTATCCGAGTTCCTTTAATAACAGGCTTGCCAAGCATAATACGATGGTCTGCTACGATACGTTGGGAGTAAGCGTTCATACTAACAGAAGATTTTTAACAAAGATAAGAGAAAATGCCCTTCAAACTTTACCTTAAAGTTTGAGACAGTGGCTTGAAAAATGAGATTTTAGACTATGAAGCTGTTTAAACTTTTCTCGTAACTATTTAGGTACGCAATTTGCATAGATAAACTTATGGAAGAATTGGTCAAAGAAATAGCTGACTTAAAATCGCTGGTTAATCGCCTACTGCTTCGTATCGAAGAGTTAGAGGCTGAAAACGCTGACTTGCGTCGTCAACTTGGCCAAAACTCCTCAAACTCTCATAAACCACCTTCCAGTGAAGGCTACTCAAAGAAGCCACTTATCAAACCGGCGCTGTCAAAACCAGCCGGAAAAAAGCCCGGAGGGCAACAGGGTCATCCAGGTAAAACACTACAATTAGTAGAACATCCTGATCAAATTTATATTCACCGCGCCACCCATTGTTGTAGTTGTGGGCTTGCTCTCGAAGGGGATGGGCAGGTGGTTGCGCGTCGCCAAGTTTTTGATTTACCTCCCACTGCTATGTGGGTAAGCGAACACCAAGTAGTGGCTCATCGTTGCCGATGTGGTTGTGAACAAACAGGCCAATTTCCTTCTGATGTAGTGGCCCCGGTTCAATATGGCCCTCGTATTCATGCTCAAAGTATTGTGCTCAACGTTGAGTATCGTTTGCCTTTTGCTAAAATAAGCCAGCTCTGGGTTGATTTGACAGGCTATGCCTACAATCCGGCCACTTTGGTAAGTGCTCAAAATAAACTTTATGAGAAGTTAGCTCCGATAGAGACTCAAATTAAAGAGCACCTCAAGATGGCTCCTGTCTGCCATTTTGACGAAACGGGACTGAGAGTCGAAGGAGGGTTAAAATGGCTTCATTTAGCAAGCAACAATCAATATACGTACTTTTTTGTTCATCATAAACGGGGACAACAAGCCCTTTTATCACCGGAAAGTATTTTTGCTGAGTGTGTCAATTGGACAATCCATGATTGTTGGGCGTCCTACTTTACCGTAGGCAAGGGACGGCATAGTCTCTGTGGAGCTCATTTGTTAAGAGAACTACAAGCTCTCATTGAGCAGGATTGTCAGTGGGCTAAAGCCATGCACGACTACTTGATGGCGGCCTATCAGGTAACTCGGCATGGCCCGATTCATGCTGACCAACAAGCCAATTGGCGAATGCACTACCAACAAATTTGTCAGCAGGCAGACCTTCAAGAACATCCTGCCATCGCCTTTTTCAAACCAAACGGTAGGCACACCAAACCTAAAAGAACCAAGGGACGCAACCTTTTACAGCGCTTGATTCTTCATCAGGAAGCTGTGCTTGCATTTGCCTTTGAGTCGGGTGTCCCATTTACAAATAACCAAGCCGAGCGGGATTTAAGAACTGCTAAGGTCAAACAAAAGATCAGTAACTGCTTTCGGCGTACCGGCGGGGCTAATGCCTATGCCCGTATCGCGAGTTTTATCTCTACAATTCGCAAAATGAACCAGAACATTATTAACAATATGGAAAATGTTCTAATGGGAAACTTCCAGTGGGCTACCTAAATAATTACCTTTTCTCTAAACTGATTTTCAAGGCTTTATTTGAAGCTATATTCGTTCCTATATCTATTTATCAAAACCTGAAAGCCGAGTTTTAGTCCAAACTTAGTTCATATTTAACCAAGTTTGGGCTAAAAAATAAAAGTTTAAACAGCTTCTATTTTTTGAAATAATTTCAATACTTCTTTGTGGATGAGGAATGGGTGAAAAATAATTTTTAATCATATGAATTTTAAATTTGTAAATCGCATATTTTGGGGCGAATAACATTGATGAATTCAATTGTCGTCTTACTCACTTTATCGAAATTGCGTTTTTTCTTGAAATCAATTTTGATTCCTAATGAAAATAAAGCTTTTTGTTCTTTTGTACGATCACTAGGGTTAATGTTGTTTATTTTAACATAAGCATCTAAAATTTCGTTTTCATATGTATCTATATCAATTGAATTTCGGTGAATTGTCGAGTGTCTAACATAAGCAATATGCTGAATGCTATGATTAAGTTGAGTTGGTCCTTTGTCACCCATTAAAAACTCTTTTGCAAATTTCAAAAACTTGGATCCATAAGGAATTTCGGAAACACGTTTTTTAGCATTTTCTTCATCGTCAATACCGAAGTACTTTCTAAAATTGCTGTCATTATCTTTAAATCTCAGTGTAAAATAGTAATTTAGTAGATTTTCAAACTGAAATAAAGCATATTGACAATAAGAATGAAAATCTGAGATTGGTGACTTATTCATCATTATAAAATCTAGTTCGAGCTGCCTTCGTACTAATTCATCAGTGATAAATTCATAGTAAGATGCTCTATTAGATTCAATTGAAAGAAAGTCAAAAGCACGATAAACTAATCTTTCAAGTAGATCAATTCTTTCTTCTAATCTTATAATTCTATTTTCCATGTTATTACTGCATTTTATATTTTTCTATTAATCGTTTGAAAACTTTGTCATTCCCCCCTCGTACCATTCCCCAAAATTGAATTTTACCAAATAATACCTTCCTCAAATCAGGAATCGTTCTATTTAGTTTGTATCCTTTTTCTTGGGGATAAAAATCTATGAATCGGGCTTGGGTAGCTTCTAATCCATGTTTTTGCCAGTTATGTAAAATTGCTCTAATGCTGCGAATATACCTGCGATTTACATTTAGTTTTTTGTTCACCACTACCCCTGTTACTTCTTGGCGTTGGTTGGGTGTGAGTAAACGGGTTTTCTTGCTGTTTACTATAAAGCCCTCTTCTTTTAAAATCTTACCAAGTCCAAAGCCCATTTTCTGCTTTGCTTCATTACTTAGTTCGTCAAAACTTAACGTAATGTCATCAGCATAACGAGTATAAGTAAAACCATGTTTGGCGGCTAAACCGCTGATACGGTAGTCCATCCGTCGGCAAACAATATTGGTCAAAATAGGTGATACTGGCGAGCCTTGGGGTAATTTTCCCTGAAAGCAGCAAAAATTGGCTACAATATGTGCCAATTCGGAGGTAAATCCGTATTCAGGCAATTGCAAAACCGCTTTGATTCGTCCAAAATGAATTGTAGGGAAAAAGTCTTGCAAGTCTAAATTGAAAACATTTTTCTTGCTCACATGCGGTTGTGCGTTCGATACAATGCTTCGATTCATCACAAAGCCATGAGCTGCTTCGGTAGGCTCGTACAAATGACTCAATATCACATTAAGTCGTCTTTGGATGCGCTTCAATGTTTCTTCGGGAGCATGAATTACCCGTTCTCCACCCGATTTTTTCGAGATTCGGTGTTCTTTATACTTGCTCTCTAAATTATAATAATAATGATATACCTGTTTAATAGAAAACGGTTTGTATTCCAAAACCAATTTTTGAGCAATCCATTCACCTACCAAATTAAGCAAATTGGTTAAATCAGCGAGATTTTTGCCACTTTGCAAAGCTGTTTTAATAGTCTGTATTTCATCGGTAGTAAATTCCATTTACGAAAGATAGAAAGCACCTGCGGGTATCATCAAAAAAATAAAAAACAATCATCAGCAGCGTTTTAGTCTCAAATAGTGAGCTGTAACGCAATAAAGCATGGCGTAACGCCATACCCATCAAGATTTGGCCGCAGGTGCAAGTGTACAAAACTACACAAAAAATAGCATTACGCCGCCCAAGTGTATATCTCTTGTTTGGCACGAGTGAGGGCGGTATATCGCCAACGAAGGTCAGTAACTTGGTATTCACCAAAAAGGGGAGCTCGGTGGATTATCACATTATCCCATTCACTACCTTGTGCTTTGTGGCATGTGAGAGCGTAGCCAAAACGCAACTGAATAGAGTTGTAGTAAGCACTACTTTCTATTTTTCCATGCGTATGTTTATGCATTTCAGCATGAAAGTGAGTTACTGCTTCATTTTCAAGAAAGCCTTTAAATCCCCTTTCGGTATTCAATGTTGAAAGCAAGGTCTTGGTTTCGATGATAAACGGTTTATTATCAATACCTTGAAATTCTAATTGTACTTCAGCAAAAAGCAGATCTGCATATTTTTCGGTTTTGCCAATAGCTCTTACATAGCCCGTTTCACCGTTGTAAATAGTCTGCCCGTTACCTTGCCAAGTTACATTGACAATCACTTGGTCACCTACTTGCAAGCAGTCTTGCTCGTAGCCAAATTGTTTACGGATTGTACGATTCCAGTAGTTGACATCATCATTTGAGCTGGCAATTAGAATTACCTTTCCTGTATTGTTGGGGTCATATAAACGTTCAAAAAAACGAGCAGTATCCCATGATTTACCGGTAGAATTAACTCGTAATTTTTGGTTATCTGGTTGATTACCTGTTAAAATGCAATCACGCATATAAGTCGCATTGTCTATAATGTAAGAATCACCTTTGGCACGCATAGGTTCACTCAAAAAGTTCTCATTACCTATCAAACCAAACTTCTCCGCCATGTAATCAAGTGTTAAGGCCGGAGAAAAACTCTCGGATTTGTTTACGTCTACAGGAGGCAACTGGCAAGGGTCACCCACAAACAAAAATTTATTCTTTACGTTTGCTCGTTTCACAAAGTCCACTAAATCAGAAAGTAAAGCTCCTGATTGCTGAAAGCGCTCGCTTGGTGTTACCTTATCGCTAATCATCGAAGATTCGTCAATAAGATAAACCGTAAAACCCGATTCCTGATTGGGCTTTGGTAAAAACTTCACCCCTAATCCATTTTTCAACTGTTCGAGTTTGTAGATTGCCGAGTGAATCGTTTTAGCTGAAAGCATTGAACCCAATGCCATATTTTTAGCAGCTTTCCCCGTTGGGGCAATCTGAACAACATTAATCCCTTGTTCCCTCAAAAACTTTACAAACTGTCGAGTAAGAAATGTTTTACCTGTTCCTGCTGAACCTTTCAGAATGTGCAGATTTACGTTTGAATCAGGGTTTGTGATGGTTTCTGTGATTCGAGCGTAGATATTAGCCTGTTGGCGGTTGAGTGGAAGCGAAGGTGTATTTAGCATAAGTATGAATGGCTTTTGGTTAGAAGCCGCTGCAAAAGTGATACCTTTGACGGCAGAGTTAGTTCCGTCATTGAAATTTTCTTAAAATCTCATGGATAAAAAACGCTTAGAGCGGCTGTTTGCCATTCACCAAAAACTGCGTACAATGCAGGCCTATACCGCCCAAGCATTGATTGAGGCCATTGCTGAAAAAGTGGAACAATACATTTCGGATCGAACATTGCGGGATGATATTCAGGATTTGCGGGATATGGGTGCCGAAATTCCCAAACGAGCCAAAAGTTATCGTTACATCGTTCCTTTTTCGTTTTTGGAAAAATTGGACGACAGCTACTACGGCTCACTCAACGAGGCAGTAGCTCTCCTGCGACAAGTTTCCAAAACGAAGGAGTTTTTGGGTTTGGAGGATATTTTGCTGCGATTGGAACAACGCCTGTCGCTTACCGAGGCGGAGAAAAATGCGGCTATTGCGTTTGAAGAAGTGGAGTTAAAAGGGAAAGAGCATTTGCCTAAATTGTATCAAGCGATTCAGAAACAACAGTTTATACGCCTCAGTTATACGCCTTTTGGAAAACCTGTTTACCAAAGGCACCTTTTTCCTTTGTTGCTCAAAGAGTACAACAATCGTTGGTTTTTGATCGGATGGGAAAATGGCAAAAACGACATCCAAAATTTACCGCTCGACCGCATTGCTGATTTCCATCAAACCCACGAAACGTTTGGATACAACAAGTATTTCGAGTGGCGTGAACGATTCAACGACATGATTGGAACTACACTTGAAGGTACCTTAGAAACAGTTTGCCTTCGATTCAGTGAAAGTCGCTTTCCGTATGTGATGACAAAAAAACTGCATCACAGCCAGGAACTTGCAGGAGAAAGGATGATTTCCATTTGTGTTTATATTAACCGCGAACTGATTGCCAGAATTCTTGAATTTGGGGCGGATGTAGAAGTTCTTGAACCGAAAGAATTGCGTAAAAAAATAGCCGAGATTTTAGAAAAAGCCTCGACGAAATATGGGGAAGATACTGCTACGATTTCATAACGGTGCAGCTAAAATATTTCTAAAAGGCCATAACTGCCTGAAACATAAAATTGCTCAATATCTAACATTTTTAACAGAATTGCATCGGTAATTGATTGGGTAGAAGAGTTGCCCAAACGCAAGATAATCACCTTTGGCGGAAACCCATAGAGGTTAGACAAATCTTCAAAATCTTCATCAAAAGTTACAATAACAAAACCGTTTTCCTTCGCATATTTCCAAATGTTTGCGTCGGAGGGAGGCATTTCTAAACCGGTTCGGCTCACATGCAGGCAATCAGGAATTATTTCGGCTAATTTCTTAACAATACGATATGAAATATTCTCGTCAAAAAGGAACTTCATGCTGCTGTAATGAGAATTTTAGTATTTTCTTCCCGGTTGGCGGCAAATGCCAAGGCAGCCAAAATGTCTTTGCGTGTAAGATGTGGGAAATCTTCAATAATTTCTTCAAAGCTCATATCGCTTGCCAGCCAGCCTAAGATATCCCATACTGCGATTCTTGTACCTTTGATACAAGGTTTTCCAAAACGAATTTCAGGATTAATACTAATACGTTCCTGTAACTTCTCCATAATTGCCTCTTTTTTCTTCAAATATACATTTTTCTCTTTTTGTTGCATTAAAATAAAGCCTTCTTTGAGACTTACGAAAAAAAATAACCGAGACACTGCCCTGCGCCTCGGCTTTGTATAAAGGGTAGAAACAGGAGGTAAGAAATAAGAAACAGGAGGTAAGAGTCTTTAATCTTACTTCCTGCCTCTTCCTTCTTTCCTCGATCAAAGGTCAGAACGTGATTGTATTTACCGTGGCAGAACTTGATGTGGTTGTGGTTGATTTTAAAGCAGCACCCGAATTGGAATAGGTGCCGCCGGTATATAATCCCCAGCCGGAAGAGTTTCCTACAAAACTCCCACCGGTATAACTTCCGCCGAAGTAGATTTTGTATTGAGCGCCTTTGGCTAAATTGGGGTTGGAGAAATGAAAGTAATAAACCGCATTTTTAGGCTTAAAGGTGACCAAATCTTTGCCGGAAGCATCTTCTATGTGTAATACAGAAGTCGTGGCCAATTGGGCGCTTGAGGTAATGTACATGCTTACCTGTGTAGAGGCTGTTCCCATCGCTTTGGTCATTCGGGAGTTGGAGCCACCCGAAATTAAAAAGCCTCCGTTTACCAGAAAATTACCGTTGACGTCAACCCCTTCTTCGGGCGAGCTTGTCGGGCCGCTTACGATGGTGGTTCCGCCTGTTATGGTAATATTACCGTTGCTGTCTATCGCATCGCTTCCCGCTACGATTAATACGCCTCCTTTGATGTATAAATTACTTCCGTCGTTCGATTCTGTCCCGCCCACAACGGTTCCGTAGGAGGTATTGATACCATCATTTGAAGCCGTCACATTCGTGACCCCACCCGCAAACGTAATTGTTATGGATTCAATGCCTTCGTACGATTTGGTGATATTGATGGTGCCATCGTTGATGGTCACTGACTTTTCCGATTTGATACCGTCGTCGGTGGCGGCAATGGTTAGTTCTCCATTGTTCATAATGAAATCCCCATCACTTTTAAAACCTTTGGCATCGCTGGTATTGGCCGTATTGTAGGTATATTTCGCGCCGGTTGCCGAGATATTGGTTGTACCGCCGCTGACAGTGGCCGTACCGTCTACACTGATGCCTTTGGCTCCGCTTCCGGTACTGCTTATGGTTAGGTTTCCGCCTTTGATGGCCAAGTTTTTATCACAATTGATACCCGCCGGGGCAGCAATATCCGCATCGGCAGTAACATAATAAGCGGCTCCCGAAGTGGTGATTTTCACCGTACCGGCATTCAACGTAAAATCACCGCCTGTTTTGATTCCTTTGGACCCTTTGCCGGAAACCGTCAGGGTGATGACATCGCCCGTACTGAGAGAAGTGTAACCCTCGCTCTTAATGGCATTGCCTTTATCTCCTGTGGTAGTCACGGTTATCTTTCCTCCTTTGATTAACACATAAGGGGTGATTGTGGCATCCGTACCCGAATAGGGAGCTACAATACCGTCATCTACGCTGTTGACGTTGATGGTACCGCCGTTGATGGCTACATAGCCTTCTTCAGCTACAATTCCGTCGCCCGATGCAGTAACGGTCACGTTGCCGTTATCCATCTGAAAATAATCGTTGGCGTGAATCCCGTCTTTCACCGCCGATTTTACGATGATAGCGGCCTCGCTGACATAAATATAATCATCAGATACAATGCCGTGTTTGTTGTTACCGGTTACGTTTAAGATACCTGTGCCCATAAAGCTCAATTGCCCTTCGCTAAAGAAAGTCCCTTTTTGGTCTTCCGAGCTTGTTGCATACGTGGCTCCGTCAATGAGCGTATTGGTACCAAGGACGTTGACAGTTGCTTTTTTAGAAGATTGAATATTGATCGCCGGGCCGTTACTGTTCGTAATGCTGACGCTTTTCATTGTGATATTGAACTTGTACTCACTATAAATCTTGAAACTGCCTTTGGTAGCCGTTCCTAACAGAAGATACACGATTTCTTTCGAAGTATTGGTGGATTTCACCGTCACATCGGCACCGCTCGTTGTGATACTCACGCCGTCGTTTTGGAAAGCGTTACTGACAGTGGCACTTGTACCCGCATACGTAATGACGACCGTATCTTTAGCCGTCGTAGTCGTTCCTGAAGTACCGATGGTGATTGAAACCGTACAGGTCTGCCCCCCGAAACTTAAATTAAAGACAGCTGTACCGGCAGAAGTGGGTGTACCCGAAATGGTATAGACAAAACTTCCCGAACCGGTGGTCAGAGTACCGGCCGCTAAGGTAGCCGTTAGACCTTCGACTCCTGTGGAAGAAGCTGTTGAAACATCATAGGAGCCTCCGTTGCCGCCGGTATAGGTAATGGTGGCGGTACCTGAATAGGCTACCCCGTTGGTGCCGGTGGCAGGCGTAACCGTGCCGGTGAGGGTGGCAACGCTTGCTTTTGAGGCCGTTACGGGCAAAGCAAGCAGACACGTTTGTCCGCCCAGATCGATAGAAAAATTGGCGGTGCCGGCAGAGGCAGGAGTACCGGTAATGACAAAATTGGCGGTGCCGCTTCCGTTGGCCAAGGTGCCGGCGGGTAAGGTAGCGGTCAGGCCCGTGACCCCCGATGAAGCGACGGCGCTTCCTTCAGGATAAGCTACGCCGTTTCCGCCCGTATAAGGCACACTTGCAGTAGCGGTATAGGAAGTGCCGCTTGTTGCAGCTGCCGAAAAGGTAGTACCCGAACAGTTCAAAGCGGTAACAGTCGCTTTGGCGGCGGTTATTTCTTTGTCTTTGCAGGATTGAAAAACAAAAATGAATCCAAATACAAGACCGACTGCTGCGAAATTTTTTCTATTCATGATGTTACTTGTTATAAGGAAGGTGATATTGGTGTCATGATTTCGGTTTTATCCGATTGTACCAAAATATACGCTTGTTCCCTATGGCGCGTTGCAGTAGCGCAGTAATCAGAAGTTACAAAAAAGCCGAGAAACTGCGTAGTTTCTCGGCTTTGTGAGAAGAGTAATAAGCCAAAAATTTCACTCAATGGCTTCTATTTTATCTTTAAATATAGTGACAAGTTTATATTTTTCGCTCATCTCAATTACAATAGGCCAAATAACAGAAATGATAGAATGAAATTCCTTTAATGACGTATTCCCTATTTTGATATGAATAACCCTTGGAGGGGCTGGGCTAAAAGAATGCGGTTTGAAAAGTCTGCATCTTTAGATAAAATAGTCATTCCGTTTTCTTTTGCATACTTCCAAATTTCTGTATCCGGGGCAGTATTTAAAATGTCATTTTGGTGAATATAATCTTGGGTGTTCCATAAAGAAAAGAAATAAGGCAGATTCACATCTATCAAATACTTGGGCATCAGGCTACATTTTTGATTTCATGAATAACATAATGGTTTTCCATTAGTTTGAGCGCAAATTGCTGACAGGCATCAATGTCTTCCGGTTCAAGCATCGGATATTGATAAAGAAGTTCTTCGCGGGAAGTTCCCGCAAATAAAAATTCTAATACTGTTTGGACTGTAATGCGCATACCCCGGACGATTGGTCGCCCATTGCATATATCGGGGTCAATGGCTATGCGTTCAGTAATGTAAGTAGTCATGGATGGCTTTCATTTTTTCAAAATTACGCATTATTTATTAAACAGCCCATTATAAAAAAGCCGAGACACTGCGCAGTGTCTCGGCTTTGTGAGCGTTTAAAAACGCTTAATTTTCGTCAGGTGCAATAAATCGGGCCGGTCGCCAGGTGTTATTGCGGGGGTTGATGTCGGGGGTTTGAGAATCCGGGTCGATGGTGACGGATTTGAGCGGCGTTTTGGTCGTAGATTTGAAGGTCCAGGTACCGCTGCGTTGCCAAATTTCTACCGGAAGCTGAACGCGTGTCTTTTTGCCGCCCGCTTCTTCCAATTCCACAATGGCCGGCATGGCCCATTGGTCTAAATTTTCGATGGTAATGATGGCCCCCTTCGCCGGGTTTTGCTCCACATACTGTACCTCTTTGACCGATTGGTCGAGTTTATAGTTTTCGTAAAACCAACCTTTCCAAAACCAGCCCATATCTTCTCCCGTACCATCTTCCATACTGCGGAAGAAATCGTGAGGAGTAGGGTGTTTGTAGGCCCAACGTTTGGCGTATTGTTTGAAAGCGTAATCAAACCGGTCGCGACCTACTACCACCTCTCGAAGCAGTTTAAGACCGATGGCAGGTTTGTAATACGCATCCCACCCCAAATTAGTCGTCTTGATGACATCCGGGATGGTTAAAATAGGGTCGGCACCATCGCGAAACAACGTAGGAGCAATGTTCTGAATGTCATCAATGCGATCGCGGTTGTACTCGCCGTCGTTGAAAGCTTCGGTGGACAGCATATTGATAAACGTATTAAAACCTTCGTCCATCCAGGCAAATTTGCGCTCGTTGTTGCCCACAATCATCGGAAACCACGTGTGACCGAATTCGTGGTCAGTGACACCCCAAAGCGCGTCTTTTTTGTCGTTATGTGCACAAAATACAATGCCGGGGTATTCCATTCCACCTACGATCCCGGCCACGTTGGTAGCAACGGGGTATGGGAATTCGAGTAAGTATTTGGAATAAAACTCCAGACAGCCTTTTACGTATTCCGTAGAGCGCCCCCAACTGTCATTGCCACCGTTTTCGGCAGGGTAAACCGATTGGGCCAAGGCCGGTTTGCCGCTCGGCAAGTTCATTTTGGCCGCATCCCATACAAACGCCTGCGAAGTTGCCCAAGCCACATCGCGTGCGTTTTGACAACGAAATTTCCACGTTAGCATACCTTCCTGCTTTGGACGGGAGCTTTTGTCTTTCACTTCTTTTTCACTACGAATCATCACCGTTTTATCACTCTTGCGGGCTTCTTCCAGACGTTTCAATTGCTCAGAAGTAAGGACTTCCGAAGGGTTAAGCAACTCGCCCGAACCGGCGACAATATGATTCCAAGGCACGGTAACGCTGTATTCATAGTCACCATATTCCAAATAAAACTCTCCCGCCCCGAGATACGGAAGCACGTTCCAACCTTCAATGTCGTCAAAAACGCACATACGCGGATACCACTGGGCGATTTCGTACACGATACCGTTGCGGGTGTCCAGCTTACCCATGCGGTCGGAGGCGTAGGTCGGGATTTTGAATGAATAGCCTACTTTGATTTTTATGTTTTCTCCCCCTGTTTTAAGCGGCTCGGCCAATCGAATCTGCATACGGGTATCTTCAATAATAAAATCAGCAGCAACAGCCTTGGCTTTTCCCTGTTGAATCGTAACATTGCTGATGGTATATCCTCCCTCAAAACCGGAATTGCCGTAGCGACCGCCGCTGAGCGGGGTGGTTTTACCGCTGCGGGAGTTATCGTTGAACGCATTCTGGTCCAATTGCAGCCACAAAAACGGCAATGTTTCCGGGCTGTTGTTGGTATAGGTTATTTCGACCTCTCCGCTGATGGAATTGGCCGCTTCGTCGAGCGTAACGGCGATTTTGTAATCCGCCCGATTTTGCCAGTAGCGCGGCCCGGGAGCACCGCTGCCCGAACGAAATTCATTGGCCGGTTGGTAGTTGAACAAGGGATTGAACAATACGTGCGGGTCGTATTTGGTAGTGGGGTTTTGGGCTTGCACCAAGGCGGCGAAGCTTATCAAAAATAAAAAACAGAGTTGACGGAACATTTTAGTGAAATTTGCAGAAAAACGAAGGTAATGCAGATTTGTTGTAAAAAGTAAAAACACAAACATAAACAACAAAAACGGGCTTACTTTCACCCAATTTGGAGGAGAAAGGAATCTGTAAGCGGAAAGATTGGTTTACTTGGTAGCTGGTTTTAAATTGATTTATAGTTTAAAATCGCAAATCAGAAATCAGCAATCGCAAATAAAAATGGCGCTCAATAAAATACCCGTCAATATCATCACCGGTTTTCTCGGTGTGGGCAAAACAACAACCCTCCAAAACATCCTCAAACGCAAACCCGCTGACGAACGCTGGGCGGTCATCATCAACGAATTCGGTGCAGTATCCATTGATCACACCGCGTTTGCAGGTGCTGATGAAAACAGTTTGATTGTTAAGGAAATCGCAGGAGGCTGTATCTGTTGTACGGCTAATTTGCCGATGCAAATGACCTTAACATTGGTGCTGCGTCAGGTCAAACCACATCGTATTTTGATTGAGCCGACGGGCATAGGGCATCCGGAAACCATTTTGGATATGTTGCGCGGGAAGTTTCTGAAAGATGTGCTTGATGTGCGGGCTACGGTCTGTTTGGTAGACCCTCGCCAATGGGAAAAGGAAGACTATCGTGAACACGAAACATTTATTGATCAAATTACGCTCGCAGATGTGCTGATTGCCAACAAAATAGACTTGGCAGGAGAAACGCTGACGCAGGAATTTTTGGAGTGGGCTAAAGAACTTTTCCCCCCTAAGATTTTAATTGGAGCCGTTGAACAGGGCGATATTGACCCCAATTGGTTAAACATTGAACCTTTTCCCAACCGCAAAGCCCTGCATCCTCAGGCGCACGACCACGAACATCACCACCATCATTCCGAAGAAGCATTGCCGATTCCGCAGGTTGGAAAACCGTTGATGCGGGAAAGTCATGGGTTGGGGCGGTACAGCTGCGGGTGGGTATTCTCGCCCGATGAGGTATTTGACTTGGCTAAACTGAAAGCCTGGGTTTCTTCTCTTCAAAAGGTAGAGCGTGTCAAAGGGGCCTTTCGGACGGGTGTCGATTGGGTCTTGATCAATGCGGTTCGCGGAGAATTTTCGATTGAATATTTAGCCTACCGTCGCGACAGCCGGGTAGAGTGCATCTCAGCAAATCCGTTGCCGTGGAAGACCTTGGAAGAGGGTTTGAAAAAATGTTTATTGGAGTTGCCAACGGTTAGTGCCGTCACAACGTCTTCTACTTAAACGAATCGTTGTGATGAAAAAAATATCCGCACTTTTTATTCTTTTACTTTGGTTTCAATCCTCCTGCAACAAATGCAGGGACATTGCCTGTACTTCTCCCCCCGAAACATATCGGTTTAAAATCTTAGATAAAACGGGGCAAAACATCACCTCAACATTCACCAATGCGGTGTTTACCTATTTAGAAAACGGCCTGACGAAAGAAACAAAACTTCAGAAAATAACGCTAACCTCACAGGAAGCTGTCTTATCTACTGACGAATTGGGTTGGATAAGCTCTATATCTGAGAATGAAGTAGTTTTTGATTTGGTTTTGGATGAAAAAAAATCGGGTAAACTGATTTGCAAGGTGATTCGCAAATCTGAAAATTGTTGTTCCTTTTTTGAAACGGAAAAAATAACCTTTAACGGCAACTCACTTTTGGGAAAAAGAGACAAAGATTTCAGTTATTTGCTTCCGGTTGAATAAATAGTGTAGGTTTACCGGATGAAAAAAGCAGGAATTGTCTTGGTTGTAAGTAGTTTAACAGTAGCTATTTACCTGCTTTATGCGTATTTACAACCTACCTATTCGTATCATCTTCTCGACGCTCGTTACGACGCTCTCAAATATGCCGAAGCTTACAACTTTTTCAAAGGGCTTGTACCCGACTATTCCCTGTCTTTTCCCTTCAATGCTCGGATTCTGATGCCTTGGTTGGCAGCGCAACTGCCTTTCAATGACCTGAAAACAGATTTTATTTGGCTCAATGGCTTGTTTGTGGTGCTGACGGTTGGGTTTTTGACTTTCATTTGGCAAAACCTGCAAATCCGGCTTCCGGTCATTTTGATTGGGTTATTCTGGGTGCTTTTTCATTGGAAAGGCTTAGTACGCATGTACCTGCCCGACCCTGTATCGGCGGACGTAGGCGAGTATTTTTGGTTAACTGTATTTTTAGCCCTTCATTTTATAAGTAAGAAAAAGGGATCTAAATGGAGCGGCTTTTTGCAGGCATTCTGTTTGATTTTGACGGCTGTTTTAGGGACTTTACAGAAAGAATCCTTTATTGCAGTAATTGGAGTGACAGTTTTGTGGGGAGGGTTGAGTGTGTGGTTGGTGGAGACACCAACCACGGCATCAGGGACACCAACCGGGGCAGGATTGAAAACAACCGCTTTCCGCATGACAAAAGGCAAGCTTTTGATTTTGCTCTCGGCATTTTTAATGGCTGTTTCAGCGTATTATTTGGTTTTGTATTTCTTTCCCGCTTCAATTTCAGATTGGCGAAACAATTCGCTGATCAGTCTTTTTCGGGGTGTTAAGCGCTACATCCTACAACCTGAGTTATTTTTACGCATTCCCGTCAGTTGGTTATTGGCTTACGGGACATTTTGGTTGGTACTACTGTCAACTCCTAAACCTTCACCTTTAACTTCTCATTCCTCACTTCTCACTCTTCACTTCTTATTATGGCTCTTTTTGAGTGTTTTTGGGGGTGGGGATACTACGCGAATTTTGTTCAACGGAATGCCCTTTATCATGACATTTTTGCTTTTTCAATTGAACCAAAAGCCCCGGTGGGTAGCTGTGTATGTATTGTTGACCTCATTGCCCTTCATGCGTTTGCTTGAATTGGAGCCGGATCTGGGACTATACCCGCCAGCCACTCAGCGTTGGTGCGTTGAATGTTGGACGTTACCTGAAAGTTGGGGTTATTGGGTATATGCCATTGTCGTTTTAGCGGGCTACTATTACCTTTTGCGTTGCTTTGGAGCCGTTGGCGGCAATGAAACGAACCACATACATACCAATCGGTAAATTACTTACGTCGAAGGCAGATTCTGTAACGATTTGAGTAACCGGCTGACTTTGAATAAATTGCCCTGTGATGGAGTATAAGTCCAATTGTCCTGTGGCAGGAGTTTGTACGTATAAAAAATTAGAGGTAGGATTGGGAAAAACAATAAACTGTAGATTTTCGACCGGAACAGTGGCTTTGGGAGAAGCATTCTTTAACAATTTGATTCCTCCGGTATTGCCGCCAATGAGTAATTCAGGCAATTGATCTCCGTCCAAATCTCCCACGGCAGGAAATAAACCCATTCCTATTTTTGTGAATTCGGGTTTGCCTGAATACTCATTGAAAATCAGATTGCTGTCGCTTTTCAGTACCACGTCGGGTTTTGCAAAATTTTGATAGACCCGGATTTTTCCTAACAGATCTCCCATAATCAATTCAGGTTGACGGTCTCCGTTGAGGTCGGCTACTGCCATCCCTTGCGAACGTTTGTCGAAATCTACGTCTAAGCCTCCGAAAATCTCGCTTTTAAGTTCGTATTTTGGATTCAGCGTAGTGCCTGTGTTATGATGAAACTCTACGTTGCCCGAGTTTTTGCTTACCAATACATCCAATTTTCCGTCACTGTCTATATCGTAATAAAGCAGGTTTTCACCGTTAGTCAGGTTTTGAGGATTAACAAGTTTGGTCAAACGGGTCGTATCCAATTGCATCGCGCGTCCGCGGGGAGCGGTGTTGGGAACGTACCGAATATCTACACCTTTAAACGTACCGGCCCAAAAACCGAAATCGGTGGTACCGTCGCCGTTAAGGTCTGCAAAAAAAGGTTTGGTATTGACCATCAACAAATTTTCTGAGCTGAGTAGTCTATTGCTCAGGTTCAAAAAATCAGTAGTAACGAGTTCAAAGCGAGCTTGGATCGGAGTCCCTGTGTTTCGATAAAAATAAATACCGGCCCGATAGCCGTTGGCAGTACGGCTTCCTCCGTAACCTACCAGCAGATCCAAATCGCCGTCGCCGTCGGTGTCCATTAAAGCAGGGGCGGCATTTTCGCCCAAATCTATCATACCGTCTTGTAAAAAATCAGGTTGGCGATACATAAACTTGGGCTGTGCGTCAGTGCCTTCGTTGCGATAATACCAATTGGACTGACGTAAATTAATGAGGGCATTGCTCGCAATATCGGTACTGCTCGGTGAGGCTACCAAATCCCGTATTCCGTCTCCGTCCAAATCTTCCACGTACGCAGAAGGAAAAATAGGGAAATTAATGGGATTTTGGGCGGGGAAATCAGCTTCTATACTGCTGATCAGCGCTTTCATGCCATTGCCGCCCGTATTTTTAAGTTTGGTTACATTATCACAGGCAATGTGTCCGTGTAAAAAATCTTTCAACCCATCTCCGTCAATATCTCCTACCCACATGGTATTGCCGGCGTGTTCCACTCGGGCATTGGACAAAGGGGCCATCGCTTCGCGCAGAGTCGAAGGATTGGTACGCAACGGCTCCGAAATTTGAGCAGGCGCATCGGCAGGTTGTAAATTAAGATCATATTTTTCGCAAAACGACGTGGCCGCAAAACGCCCCCAATTGGTGGTCATTTTCCGAAAAACAAAGGGCTGAGGGCTGTTTTGCTCTTTACTGAAATTTTGGTGCAACTCGACCGAAGCGCCCGTGAAATCAAATGTCAGAATATCAATATCACCGTCGTCGTCAATATCAGAAATGGCGGGCAGGTCGGTGGAAGGAACGTATAAGTTAATGTTTCCGGAGAACCCCTGCGTCATAATCGGATCGGCAATCAATTGCCAGGTAAATCCGTTGACACCGGCTACATTTCTAAACACTCGAATCCCGGCATTGGTGCTGGTAAAGAGATCTTTACGTCCGTCGCGGTCGTAATCAACCAACAATAGCCAATACAGCAAATCGTTGGGGAAAAGAATTTCGTACTTGGGCGTGTGTTTCCAGGCAACCGTATTTCCGTTTTTTACGGCTAAAAAAGTACTGATTTGATGATTGCCCCGGTCAAAAATGACCAAATCTTCCACGCCGTCATTGTCTAAGTGCATTTTGGAAAACTGCGCGCTGTTAAGGCCTCCGGCCCAGGGATTGCTCAATGGAACACCGTTTGAAACCACTTTTGCTGAATTGTCCCAACGAAAAGAAAAGGGTTGGGCAGAAGCGTTAAGTACCAACAATACACTGAAGAGGCAGAGTAAATAGTTTAAAAAGAATAGATTAACAGGTATAATCCGAGGCATCCTTATTCCAATTTTTTTGTGAACAAACCGTTCTAACTAAAAACGACTTTATGCTTCAAAAAGTGTTCGTCAATTCTGCCAAATCTTGGCTCTTTTGCGGGTTTCTTGCGATTTCATTACCTGCTTTTTGCCAACAAAAATACCATAATTTGGTCTTGGAAGGCGGCGGTATTCGCGGAATTGCTTATTGCGGAGCTATTCAGGAACTCGAACAGCGAGGGTTTTTAAAAGATATTCGACGTATAGGCGGTACTTCGGCCGGGGCTATTCAGGCATCTTTGCTGTCGGTAGGCTATTCAGCGGCTGAATTGACAGAATTGGTTTCTGCCATGAAATTCCAATCCTTTAACGACGGTCAATACATCTTTGTGGGCGGTACGCAACGTCTGATTGAGCGTTTTGGTTGGTACCGCGGTGATGCTTTTCGAAAATGGATAGCCGAAAAAATTGAACGAAAAACAGGTACTACAGGATTGACATTCGGGCAGTTGCACGAATTAACGAGGCAAGACAGTTGCTTTAAGGATCTCTACGTCACCGTCACCAACCTGACTCAACAAAAAGCCATGGTGCTATCGTATGAGCAGTTTCCTGATTTGGTCATTGCCGATGCCGTTCGGGCTTCCATGTCTATTCCTCTATATTATTGTGCGGTCTTTATGGACAGTACAGGGCGATTTTATACGCGTCCTCCGCGCAATATACCCGCAGATGTGTTGGTAGACGGAGGGCTTTTAATGAATTATCCTATTGGGCTTTTCGACAAAAATCGCTTTCTGAGCAATCCACAACCCAATGCCACACCGGACGCTTTTGTGTTTAATACCGAAACGCTGGGCTTACGTTTAGAAAGTGCGGAACAAATCAAGGCCGATGCGCAAAATATGGGCTTGGCACCGTATCCGATTCGCAGTTTTAAAACGTACATGGGAGCCTTTTACAATTTGATTTCGGAAGCGGCCAATCGGTACAGCCTCCGCCCCGAAGATTTAAAACGAACCATTTCGGTTGATTTTCAGAATATTGGTGGAAAAGTAAGAAAGCTGACGCAGGCCGAAAAAAATATCCTGATTGAAAGCGGCAAAAAATGCGTGGGAGATTTTTGCAAACCTTCTGCTAACACAAATTTATCACAAAATTGACTTCAGTTCGTCCAAATGCTGTACGTCGTAGGTCGGTTTTGTGTCAAAAGCTAATTTTTTAGGGTTGTAAAAAGCGGCATCAATGCCAAATCGCAATGCTCCCATAATGTCGGCTTCCCAATTATCGCCAATCATCAGACTTTCCTGAGGGCGAGCGCCTGCCGCCTGCAAGGCATACTCAAAAATTCGGGCGTCCGGCTTTTTTGCCCCTGCCCGTTCGTTGGTAACTACATGCTGAAAATAATGGTGAATCCCTGAACTTTGCATTTTAGAAGCCTGAATCGAATCAAAACCGTTGGTGACGATGTGCAACTGATAATTTTTATTGGCACAATACTCCAGAAGTTCAACCGCGCCGTCCAGCAAATGCGATTTTTGGGGCAAAAGTTTTAGGTATTCTTCTCCTAATGAGCTTCCGAAAGCCACATTTTCTACCTTCAAGGCTTCAAATACCAGTCGAAAACGGTGTTCACGAATATAGGTATGGGCAATCAGGCCCCGGTCAAAGTCATTCCACAATTGAGTATTGATTTCAAGAAAGGCTCGAACAAAATCCCCTAACGACATCACCCCGTGATCTAAAAGGCGGAAGTTATGATAAATATCGGTTAACGATTCGGCAGAGTTGCGTTCAAAATCCCAAAGGGTGTGGTCAAGGTCGAAAAACAGGTGTTTGTAGGGCATTGATAATTGATTACTTGGCAAGAATGATTTTCTTATAAATGGTGGAAAGTGGAAGCTGAGTTTCAAAGAAAGGAAGCTTTACGCTTTCGTTCAACTCGGTATAAAATTCCACATACCAACGATTTCCGTCTCTTACAAATAGTTCTACAAAACAGTTATCTTGGTCGATAATAAGATAGTATTGCAAAGACGGAATGCCGGAATATTCGGCCAATTTGATGTGCCGGTCCACATTAGCAGTAGAATCTGAGAGCACTTCTACAATTAAGATCGGCTCGGTGGCATATTTTACTTTATTACCGGCCTCGTGGATAATCTGAAAATCAGGAATTCGATATTTTCGATCTCCCTGCACCATCAATTTGACTGCATTTTGATACATTTTAAAAGGTTTATCTTCCAGTAAAACCCTGAAAAAGAAGTGAATATTGCCGGCAATTTCGTTAGCCGTGGTTGATTCTCCTGACATTTCTATAATTTCTCCATCTATAAATTCATACCTTCCTTCATGCGTTTCGCAGAAATCAAAGTATTCTTCGACTGTGTATAATTTTTCGGCAACTACCATCGCTGTGTTGTATTTTTTCCAAAAATACGAAAATCAGCGTTACTTTGTTGTTATGAAGACTCCGCTGCTCATTTCCGAAATCCTTATTTATCCCGTCAAATCATTGGGAGCTATTCGTCTCTCGCAGGCCGAAGTAGAAGAGCGCGGTTTGCGCCATGACCGCCGTTGGTTGGTAATTGATGACAACAATCATTTTGTGACACAACGTCAATATCCCGGTATGGCGCTGATTGAGGTGTCATTGACGGAGAACGGTTTACAGTTGCGTCATCGCACGCAGGATTTGGGCACGTTAACCGTTCCTTTTTTGCCCGAAACGTTTGATTTAGTAACCGTTACCTTGTGGGATGATCAGATAGAAGCCGTGGTTGTCAATGATGCTTCTAATCGTTGGTTAACCCAAGCATTAGGTTTTTCGGCCCGTTTGGTGTATTTGCCCGATACGTCTCCGCGCCCGGCCGACCCGAATTATGCTCCTTTTGACGCCAATGTAAGTTTTGCCGACGGCTATCCATTATTGATAATCGGACAATCTTCTTTGGATGATTTAAACACTCGCCTGCCCGAACCGGTTTCTATGGTACGGTTTCGCCCCAACTTGGTTTTTGAAGGAGGCTTACCCTATGACGAAGACCAATGGTATGAGTTTACCGTCGGAAATCTGACGTTTTATGGAGTAAAGCCCTGCGCTCGTTGCATTCTGACCACTGTCGACCCTGAAAAAGGCGAGATTGCCGGAAAAGAACCCATACGCACGCTGTCAACGTATCGCAAACGGAACAACAAGATTTTCTTTGGGCAAAACCTAATGACCAATCAAACGGGAACGATAAAAATAGGAGATGAAATAAGTGTTCTGAGCCGTAAACTACGGCAAACCATGAGTGAAGAAGCAGAATGAAAAAAACAGCGGCAGTCATCGGAGCGGGAATTGCGGGCATTGCGTCCGGGATCCGTTTGGCCAACAAAGGATACGAAGTACACATTTTTGAAGCCAATAGCTACCCGGGAGGAAAACTGTCGAGTTTTGAATTGAAAGGGTATCGCTTTGATGCCGGACCTTCGCTGTTTACCCTGCCGCATTTGGTGGACGAACTGTTTCAATTAAGCGGTAAAAATCCGAAAGACTATTTTGAGTACCTTCATTTGGACGAAGTCTGTCGCTACTTTTGGGATGATGGCGTTCGTCTAACTGCTCATGCCAATCAACAGAATTTTGCCAAAGAGATAGAGAAAAAGCTGGGCGAGCCGGCCGAACACGTTTTGACGCATCTGCGCGACAGCGCCCTGAAATATGACGTAACCGAGAAACTGTTTCTACATCGTTCGCTGCACAAAATCAGTACGTATTTCAACCGTGATGCGTTTAAAGGCTACGCCAATATGCATCGCTTGGAGGCTTTTACGACCATGAATCGCACCAATGAGCGGCGGTTCAAAAATCCGCGCGTAGTGCAATTGTTCAACCGCTACGCTACTTACAACGGCTCTGACCCTTATCAAACACCTGCCACGATGAATATCATTCCGCATTTGGAATACAACATCGGCGCGTTTTTTCCCAAAAAAGGCATGGTGGATATTACGGAAAGTTTGGTCAAACTGGCGGAAGAATTGGGAGTAAAGTTCTATTTCAACACCAAAGTTGAAAAAATAGAAACATCCGGAAATCAAGCGAAAGCAGTACATTTTTCAAAACGCATTCTCTCACTCTCTCATTCACCTATTTACCCATTCGATATTGTTGTCTCCAACATGGATGTGGTTAATACCTTTCGCAAACTGTTGCCTGCTGCCCGGCAACCTGAACGAATTTTGCGACAACCCAAATCAAGTTCAGCACTGATTTTTTACTGGGGCATCAAAAAGAGTTTTTCGGAATTAGGGTTGCATAATATCTTCTTTTCCAATGATTACCGTGCTGAGTTTGAGCATTTGTTTCAGAAAAAAACCATTTATTCAGACCCGACGATTTATCTCAATATTACCTCAAAATACAAAGCGGATGATGCCCCCGGAGGAGGAGAAAATTGGTTTATTTTGGTCAATGCCCCTAATAACGAAGGGCAGGATTGGGATGTATTGATTGAACAAACCCGACGTGCCGTTTTTAAAAAACTCTCACACAACTTAGGGGTAGCAGTCGAAGAATTGGTGGAATGTGAAGAAATTTTAGATCCGCGCAGTATCGAATCCAAAACGGCAAGTTCGCAGGGGGCCTTGTACGGAAATAGTTCCAACAACCGTTTTGCGGCTTTTCTGCGTCACGCTAATTTTTCCCGAGAGTTTGAAAATCTCTATTTTGTCGGGGGAAGCGTGCATCCCGGCGGGGGAATTCCGTTGGCGATTCTGTCGGCCAAAATCGCTGCTGACTTGATACCGAATCAACTTTGACAAAGTTCAGAACTGTGTCAAAGGTATTTTAGGCGCGATATTTGTTGGCATAGTTTTATCTTAATCTGAACCATTTTGAACTGTTTTCTTTACAAAAAACGACAAAGGCACAAAAAGTACGCAAAGATGTTCTCTGCAACGGGCATTCCTGCGTACCTGTGTATCCTTGTGGTTTTTTGGAAAACAGACACTTGGGGCCAACAACTTCCGCATTATTCCCAATACCTTCAAAATCATTTTTTGATCAACCCGGCACTCGCCGGTATTGAAAGTTATGCCGATGCCCGTATGGGCTATCGACAGCAATGGGCGGGATTGGAAGAGGCACCCCGTACTTTTTACATGACGGCTCATTTACCCGTAGGAAATCCTGATTTCGAAGTAGAGCCTGCTTCGCCCCGATTCAGTTTTGGGCGCGAGTCCGGCCCGGCGCTTCCCGAAGCTCATGGAGGAGCAGGTTTTTCGATTATTCGTGACCAAACCGGTCCCTGGAGCCGTTTTTCGATGAGTGTGTCGGGGGCGTATCATTACCCTTTGGGCGATTTGTGGCAACTCAGCGCCGGGCTTTCGGGTGGAGTTACCCAGCATACCTTAGATTTTGACCGTATTCGTTTGACCAATCCGTCGGACCCGGTCGTGTCGGTAGGAAAAGTGAATACCCTTCGTCCGGACATCAATGCCGGGGTTTGGATTTATTCCCCTGAATTTTTTGCGGGGATTTCCGTTCAGGAATTGACAGGGAGCAAACTTAATTTTCGGAACGGTGATTACGATTGGCAGGGAAAAGTGGTGCCGCATTACTTTCTTACCGCCGGCTACCGCCTGATTATGGCCGATGATTGGGATTTTACGCCTTCTGTTCTTTTGAAAAAAGCTGCCAATGCCCCGCTTTCGTGGGATTTAAACTTTAAATTCACCTACCAAAATAACCTTTGGTTTGGCCTGTCTTATCGCCGAAAAGATGCTTTTTGGGGGTGGGTAGGCGTGCGGGTCGCTCAGAAGTTTACCGTCAGCTACACCTACGAATACGTCATTTCTTCACTGCAATCGGCCACGCGCGGCTCGCACGAATTAGTACTGGGCTTCACGCTTGGCAACCAACGACATTATACTTCTCCGCGCAGTTTTTGGTAAAAGCTATTTCAGTTTACCAATAAAATCGTGCGTTTTATCAACAAACGGAAGGAAATCGGTGTTGTTTCATCAAATCTATCAATCATACCTTGTTAATGAAAGCTGTTGTACTCCAAGAAATCAATCAATCGGTTTCCATTCAGGAAGTCGAAAAACCGCAGGCGGGGGCGGGGGAAGTCATTGTCCAACTCAAAGCCGCGGCTCTCAATCACCGCGATGTATTTGTGCAGCAGGGAAAATATCCCGGTATCAAATTACCCGTTATCTTGGGGTCAGACGGTGCCGGCGTAGTGTCTGAAATCGGCCAAGGCGTTTCAGAAGAATGGTTAGGAAAAGAGGTAATCATCAATCCGTCGCACAATTGGGGCACAGACGACCGTTTTTACAGCAAAAACTTCAAAATCTTGGGTATGCCCGATAACGGCACCTTTGCCGAATATCTGAAAGTAGAGGCTAAATACCTGACTCCCAAACCGACGCATTTGAGTTTTGAAGCAGCGGCTGCCCTTCCGTTGGGCGGCGTGACGGCCTGGCGAGCCTTAATGTCGCGGGCAGCGATGAAAGCAGGCGACCGCGTGTTGGTAACCGGTATCGGTGGCGGAGTAGCTTTGCTTGTTTTGCAGTTTGCCGTCGCTGCGGGCGCTGAAGTTTGGGTGACGTCAGGCTCCGACGAAAAAATAGCAAAAGCCGTAGAGCTGGGAGCCAAAGGTGGAGTCAATTACAAAGACCCCAATTGGGCTAAAAATCTTATCGCAGCCACCGGAGGCGACCGCAGCGGCTATTTTGACGTAATCATTGACAGTGCCGGCGGACCGAGTTTTGCCAAATTGATTGATGTAGCCACGGCAGGAGGCAGAATTTGTTTTTTCGGAGGAACAACCGGCAACATTACCGACATCATTCCCGGGAAAGTATTCTTTAAACAACTCAACATTTATGGCTCTACGATGGGTACCGAAGCCGAATTTGCCGATATGGTACGCTTTATCGAACAAAATCAAATTCAGCCCGTGATTGATGAAATCGTCCCGTTGGGAGATGCTGAAGCCGCTTTACGGCGTATGGATAGCGGAACTCAGCTTGGGAAGATTGTGTTGAAGATTGGATGATTAGGCTGTAAATCAGTACCTTTGCAAAATGACAGAAACACTTTCCATACCCAAACAGGATATTCGTAAACTTACGGTTGCTCAATTGAAAGAGTGGTTGACGCAGCACGGCGAACAGGGCTTCCGTGCCAAGCAAATCGTAGAATGGCTTTGGAAAAAATCGGCTACTTCTTTTGACCAAATGAGTAATCTTTCGCTTAAAACGAGGGAATTACTGTCCGAAAACTTTGAAATTCGGGCTATTACCAATGCCAAATCGCAGAAAAGTAACGATGGAACCATAAAATCGGCTTTCAAACTACACGACGGTCATTTGATCGAAGGCGTGCTTATTCCGGCCGACGATCGCATGACCGCCTGTGTGTCGAGTCAGGTGGGTTGCTCATTGACCTGTAAGTTTTGCGCTACAGGCTACATGGACCGCAAACGCAACTTAGATGCGGCTGAAATGTATGACCAAGTGGTTGCCATAGACCGTCAGGCGAAAGAAAATTTCAATTTGCCATTGACCAACATTGTGTACATGGGCATGGGAGAACCCCTGCTCAACTATGCCCATGTGTTGGAATCTATTGAGAAGATCACTTCTCCCGACGGATTGGGGATGTCGCCTAAACGCATTACGGTTTCTACCGCGGGCATTGCCAAGATGATCATGAAATTGGGCGATGACGGTGTAAAATTTAATTTGGCGTTGTCGCTTCATGCCGCCAACGACCAAAAACGGAATCAGATCATGCCGATCAATGAATCCAATTCACTGAAAAATTTGGCCGAGGCGTTGCAGTATTTTTACCGCAAAACCCAAAACCGAATTACGTTTGAGTACATCGTTTTCAATAACTTCAACGATACCCTGCAAGACGCCAAAGAGCTGTGGGAGTTTACCAAAAAAGTGCCCGCTAAAGTCAACATCATTGAATACAACCCCATTGCCGAGGCTGATTTTAAAAATACGGGTGTGGACAAATTAGAACAGTTTGCGAAGTTTTTAGAAAGCAAAGGAGTCATTGTCAACGTGCGGCGCAGTCGGGGGAAAGACATTGATGCCGCTTGCGGACAATTGGCCAATCGCGAGAAAGAAGAACAAAAATGAGTTAGTAATACACAAAAAAAGCGGCCAAGATTTCAACCTTGGCCGCTTTTTTGTGTATTGCTGAAACTTACACCTTCAAAAACACTTTCTTCTTATACAGGAAATATAAAAAGAGCCACTCCACAATGACGTAGCCGATGGCGTAAAAGACTTTTTGATAAGGCTCGGAGAAATATTTGACAATGCCTCTAAACAGCCGCTCGGAAGTGTGGTCAAAAGCAATAAAGTGCTGTGCCATATAAATCAGGATGGAGTTCATGCCAATCACAGCCAGTACCCACGCCCAACGATTCCATTTTTGTACGTCAATGATCCAGTAAAATACTGACAGCAAAATCAAACTCCAACCGCCCACGGTCAACACGAACGAGCTGGTCCAGAGGTTTTTATTGATAGGGAATACGTAATCCCAGAGTTTGCCTAAAATGAGAAAAAGGATGCCGGCCACAAACAGAATCAATACTTTTTGTTGGCGAGACGTAGAGCGTTCGTCTGCTTTGAGAAGATTTCCCGCAAAAATGCCTAACAGTCCCGTAGCAATGGCCGGGATGGTAGAAAGAAGCCCTTCAGGGTCATGAATGTCTTTGTGTAAATGCCCGGGCAGTATCAAACGGTCGAAATAACTGACGGGATTACACTCCATTGTCATTTGACCTGCGCCACAGCCCGGTACAGGTACCCACATGACAAACGCCCAGTAGCCCAACAGCAAACCTACAAACCAAACATACTGCGTTTTGGTGTTGGTATAGAGATAAATGATTTGGGCAAACATTCCGGCCAAACCAATTCGCCCCAACACGCTTGGGAAACGCATGTCCTCCAAAGGCTTGATTTGAAGGCCGTTGTTGTAAATAATCCCCAAAAGAACCAGTGTCAGGCCTCGTTGAATAACTTTACGAAGCATTTTTCGGCGGTCATCGCCGCGTTCGAGGCGAACACCCAAAGAAAAAGGAGCCGATACGCCCGATAAAAACAGAAAAAGTGGAAAAATAAGGTCATACGCTCGGAAACCGTTCCAGTCGGGGTGGGAGAGTTGGTGAGCCATAAAAATGGCACCCGACCAGCCCGTGGCTTCAGCCAAAAGATGAAAGATATCTTCGCCGCCGGTGATCCAAAACATATCAAATCCGCGCAGGGCATCCAAAGACAGCAGCCGGCGCGAGTGATTTTCGGTAGAAGGTTGACTCATAGGTTAAGAGGAAAGCGGTAGGTAGTAAGCATTAGGTTATATTACGTATGACCGGGTAGGATGTACTATCGTTTATCCTTCAAATTTTGCCGTTACGTGCGAGCCGTCACAATAAGGTTTATTGCCCGAATGACCGCAACGACAGAAAGCCGTCACTTTTGATTTTTTGGCAGCATTGCCGGCAGCGTCTTTGACGGTTAGATTCCCGTACACCAACAAAGGTCCTTTGTTCAAAATTTCTACAATTGTCTCGCCTTCTACCTCTGCATTTCCTTCTATTTCGTCATTCATAAAATAAGAAAGAGCTCCTGAAGGACATTTTTTTACCTGCTCAACAATAGTTTCTGTGGTGCCGCCTTCGGGAGTGACCCAAGGGCGTTTTCGAGGGTCAAAAACGTTGGGTGAGCCTTTAAAACAAATAGCGGAATGAATACACATATGCGGTTGCCATACGACCGTCACTTCACCATTGGTGTACTTCTTGGTAATTTGTTTTTCCATTTATAATAGATTTTAAGTGGGATAGAACGGGTTGTATTAAAAACAACGAAATCTAAGCAAAATCCACTTAAAATCTAAAAAATCCCGCTTTTAGGCAGGCAATCCTTCTTTCATACGCTCGGCATTTTCGGCAATGCGAAGTTGCTCGATAAAGTCGCCGATCTCGCCGTCCATGACCGTCGGTAAATTATAGACCGTGTAGCCGATACGGTGGTCAGTAATACGGCTTTGGGGATAGTTGTAGGTACGGATCTTATCAGAACGGTCGCCGCTGCCGACCAAGCTTTTCCGCTGGGAAGACACCGCGTCGTTTTGTTTCTTCAACTCCATTTCGTAGAGTTTGGAGCGGAGCATATTCATGGCCCGTTCGCGGTTGCCGTGTTGGCTGCGTTCTACCTGACATACCACCACGATCCCCGTCGGTTTGTGGGTCAGTTGTACTTTGGTTTCTACCTTGTTCACGTTCTGTCCGCCCGCACCGCCCGAACGCGACGTAATGATTTCAATGTCAGCGGGGTTGATCTCTACTTCTTCCACATCTTCCACCTCGGGCATGACGGCCACAGTGGCAGCCGAAGTATGCACGCGTCCCTGCGATTCGGTCACCGGAACGCGTTGCACGCGGTGGACTCCGGATTCAAATTTGAGTTTACCGTACACATCCTCTCCCTCGACAGTAGCGATAATTTCTTTATAGCCGCCGGTGCTTCCTTCGGTAAAGTCCATGATTTCCATGCGCCATCCCATGCGGTCGCAAAAGCGTTGATACATTCGGAACAAATCACCCGCAAAAATCGCGGCTTCGTCACCACCCGTACCGCCTCTGATCTCAAGAATCACGTTGTGGCTGTCGTTGGGGTCTTTCGGAATCAGCATTTCTTTGAGCGTGGCTTCCAGCTCTTCGGCCGCCGGTTGCAATTCAGTGAGTTCGGCTTTCGCCATGTCGCGCATTTCTTCATCGCTCTCGGTCGCAATCAGTTCTTTGGTGCCTTCAATATCATTCAATACTTTTTTATAGGCTTGGTACTTTTGAACAATCTTGTCCAAGTCTTTGTATTCTTTGCTCAGTTTGGAGAAACGCTTTTGATCGGAAACGACTTCCGGCTGCACAATTTGCTGCGCCACTTCGTCAAAACGCTCTTTAATGGCTTCTAACTGTTCTAACATTTGAGTTTGATGTTTCTTTTGTCAAAAAAAGTAGCTTCGTTTTTTGACCCTTGCTTTTAAAAATGCAAAGTTACGATTTTATAGTCAGAGTTTGTCGCAGAAAGAAATGCTTCCGATGCCCGGCCTCCGAAGAGGTTTCTGAAATAGGGAAATAAATAAAGTCTTTGGCCAAAGGGGAGATATAGCCGGGGTTAACTAACTTTGACCAACGCCAATTCCCCCACTTTGGGGGAAAGACAAATAGGTCAATGACTGATACCTTTGTTGTGACTTATGAAAAAGTGGTTTCTGATCGGTTGTTGGATGATTTGGGCGAGCAGTGCCAACGCATTGCCCGTCGGTCTTGAATTTTGGAATCAGATCGGTCCGGCCGAGGGCCTCAGCCAAATCAGTGTCAACTCTATTTTGCAAGATCACCGCGGACTGATGTGGTTCGGTACGCAAGACGGCCTCAATTGCTACGACGGCCAACGAATGCAGGTATATCGTCAAATTCCTTTTGACTCGACATCCCTGTCGGACGATTACATTACCGCCCTCTTTGAAGACTCCCAACAACGTCTGTGGGTAGGAACTACCAACGGCTTGAATTGCTATCAATTCAGTACCGGGCTATTCCGCCGCATCGGACCGACCAAAACGGTCATCAAAGCCCTCACCGAAGATAAAAACCATGTCTTGTGGATAGGGACCGAAGCCGGGTGGCTTACGTTGAAACCCAACGAAACGACCTTAAGACCCGCGAAAGAAAGTCCGGCCAATCCTAAAAAGCTATTGGCCGCTAAGTTGACACCGCTGTTACCGCCGCAGACGATGATCACGGCTTTGTTGACCGACCGCACCGGTGTGGTGTGGGTAGGTACGCACGGGCAGGGCATTTTCCGCTTTCGTTTTGAGGCAATCAGTCAGGAATATGAGTTGTTAGATACGTTTGAAGAAGATTTTTTTGACAAAAACGGCCTCAAAAGCAGCCATATTACCTGTCTTTACGAAGGGCACGAGCCCAACGAAGATGTGGTGTGGGTAGGTACGCGCGAAGCAGGAGTACAATTGTACAGTCGTTCCAAAAATACCTTTCGGCATTGGGAACGGCTTTTTACCAAAGAACCCGCCGGCGGTCGCAGCTTTTTTGGCCTCACTACCGACAAACGAGGCTATTTGTGGGCCGGAACCTATTCGCATTTGTACCGTATTCATCGCCAAACCCGCGACATAAAATCGTTTACCGTAGCGCCCAACACCGTCATCGAAACCACCATGGAAGACAGTCAAGGCCGATTTTGGGCCGGCGGCAACAATGGCCTTTTTCGCTACGATTATTCTCATGAACGCTTTACCTCTTTTCACTTACCTCCCTACGATGAGCACAACCCCTGGGTTTTTCGGATCTATGAAGACATTCGTAAGGAGTTGTGGGTAGGGACTCGCGGATATTTAGCCAATATCAAACCCTCCGGAAAAACCGAAATTTTGCGGGAGTTGTCGGGCACTGAAAATACAAAGATCAAACTGCAAAATGTAGGAACCATTCAGCGCGACGCGCAGGGGGCTATGTGGATAGGCATGCGTCATGGGTTGGTGTATTGGCCTACCGACGGTAAAAAGGCCCGTTTGTTTCTCAATAATCCCGGCGACGCTAAGTCGTTGATCAGCAATACCGTGTTGGATGTGCATATTGACCCCAAACAACGGGTGTGGATTTGTACGGCTAAAGGCTTGAGTCAGGCCAAAAACCAAAACGGAAAGATAGAATTTGAGCATTTTACGGAGAAAGAGGGATTACCTAATTCATTTGTGTACGGTGCTTTAAGCGACCATGTCGGTAATCTGTGGTTGACTACCAACGGCGGCTTGGTTCGGTTCAATCCCGAACATCGTACATTTCGAACCTATACCGAACAAGACGGGTTGGGCGGTATGGAATTCAATTCGGGCGGGTTTCACCGCAGCTACGACGGCGAGCTGTTTCTCGGCGGCAACGGAATGCTATTGAGCCTGCGTCCGGAGCAAATCGTCACGAATCGGCATTTACCCAAAATTGTATTGACGTCGTTCCGTAAGTTTGAAAAACCGGTGCCGGAAATCGCAGGGCTATTGGCTAAAAAACAACCGATTGAGTTGAATTACGACGATAATTTTTTCTCGTTTGAATGGGCCGCGCTGGACTATACCAACCCTTCGCGCAATCAGTACGCTTATCGTTTGGAAGGTTTCGAGAAAGATTGGGTGTACATCGGTTCGCGGCGTTTTGTCGGTTTTACCAACCTCAATCCGGGCAAATACACTTTATGGGTAAAAGCTGCCAACAGTGAAGGCGTGTGGAATGAAAAAGACCTGCTTCGTATTTCGCTCGTTATTAAGCCGCCTTTTTGGCAAACGTGGTGGTTTTATGTGTTGGTGGCGGCTTTGGCGGGGATGATCGCCAAGTTACTGTACGACTATCGGGTTCGACAGTTGTTGGCCGTAGAACGAGCTAAGTTGGAAGAAAATGAACGTGTTCGAAAATTAGCGGCTCAGGACCTGCACGATGAATTCGGGAATACGCTCACTCGCATTTCGTTGCTCACCGAACTTATCAAAAATCGACTGAACGGTCAGGCCAACGGCGAAATCGGAGGATTGCTGACCAAAATCGGTGATAATTCCAACCGGATGTATCAGGGAACAAAGGACTTTATTTGGGCCATTAATCCCGATCACGACAATTTTTATGAAATAGCCATTCGTCTCAAAGATTTCGGCGAAGATGTGTTTGATAAAACGGGCATTCGGTTTGATGTTCGTAACCTGACCGATGAACTGCGAACCGTAACCTTACCCATGGGCGAAAGCCGGCATTTGGTGCTGTTATTCAAAGAAGCGATCAGCAACACCCTCAAACACGCCCAAGCCACGGAAGTAACGCTTACTTTCGGGGTGGAGAACGGGGAAATGAGCATTCAATGGCAAGACAACGGCAAAGGATTCTCTTCGGAGCAGCCACGTCCCGGAAACGGCCTGACCAACATTCAAACCCGTGCCCGAAAAATCGACGGTACGGCCGTGATTCAATCCGTCGAAGGAAAAGGTACTTCTGTAGTTTTTCGAAAAGTACTGTCGCCTTTACTCACTCATTGATTCGAAATGTACTTATTCACCCTTACTTATTCCAAAAATGATTACCCGACTCTGCCTCGTTGAAGACGACCACCTGATCCGCGAAGCCTTTGCTGATCTGCTGAATAATACCGATGACTTTCGGGTAGTGAATACGTATTCCAACTGCGAAGATTACCTGCGGAATTTGGCCGCTGACCGTCCTGACGTAGTACTGATGGACCTTGAGTTGCCGCGCATGGGAGGGGTAGAAGGCATTGAACGTACCAAAAAACTGCGTCCTCAAACGCAATTGATAGTCGTAACCGTGTACGAAAGTGATGAGTTGGTGTTTCGGGCGCTGTGTGCGGGTGCCGGGGGCTATCTTACGAAAAACATGCCGCCGAGCCGTTTGATAGAAGCGATTCGCGAAATACGTCAGGGCGGTGCACCCATGAGTACCAACATTGCCCGGATGGTGGTGGCTTCGTTTCAAAAAAACCATCAATCGCCTCTGACTGCCCGCGAAACCGAAGTGTTGGAGCGTATCGCCCAAGGTAAAAGTTACACGACGATTGCCGATGAGTTGTTTGTGGATAAAGAAACCATTCGTACCCATATCAAAAATATCTACTGGAAGCTCGAAGTCCACTCCAAAGCCGAAGCGATTGAAAAGGCCCGGAAGGAACGATTAATATGAAATCTAAACGACCACTCATCCAAATCCCCCCCTTTGGGTGAACGGCCTCATACAGACGGCATTGTAGTTTTGGCGTATCAACCGCCAACTCATTCAGCCATGCGTAAAAAGCTATCCTTCACTCTGCTTATCTGTTCTTTTCTCCATTTTGGGGGGTATTCACAAACCGTTGCCGGACAAATTACGGACGAAGCCGGCAGATTTTTAGAATTTGCCAACGTTACCCTTCACCGCGCTGCCGACTCGGTGTTTGTAAAAGCCGATTTGACAGACAATCAAGGGCAATTTACTTTGGATAATGTTCCGACGGGTTCGTTCTTTGTGCGCGTATCGCAGGTGGGCTATCAGCGTTTTTCGAGTCCTCCCTTTGTAATCAATACTGAGAATCCGGGCGTGAATCTCCGCAGCATTTCCCTCGCTCCGGATGCCAAAACCCTTAACGAAGTGACCGTACGGGCGCAAAAGCCGTTTTTGGAGCGGAAGTTAGACCGCTTGGTGGTCAACGTAGAAGGCAGTATTGTAGCCTCAGGTACTTCGATTTTGGAAGTGTTGGAACGGGCACCGGGAGTGGTGGTCAATCAGGAAAGCTCCATCAATCTCAAAGGCAAACAGGGGGTAGTGGTGATGATCGACGGGAAGCCTACACCGCTGTCAGGAGCCGATCTGATCAATTATCTGAAAGGCGTGCCGTCGGCCAATATTGAGCGTATTGATATTATTACCAATCCTTCGGCTAAGTATGATGCCGCCGGCAACGCGGGTATCATTGACATACGATTCAAAAAAGACCAACGCGAAGGTTTTAACGGAAACTACAGCCTCAGTTACGGACAGGGCCGCTATCGAAAACCTACGGCGAGTACCAACCTGAATTTCCGCAAGAAGAAGTGGAATCTCTTCGGTAACTATTCGATTTCGATGCCGAAAGGTTTTACCATGTTTTACATCAACCGTAAATTTTTCGGCGAAAACAGGACCTTGTCCTCCGTCTTTGACCAAACATCGCTGATCAAAATGCCCATGCAAACCAACAACCTCAAATTGGGGGCTGACTACTACCTTTCCAAGAAAACAGTAGTGGGCGTGATGCTGACGGGCAATTGGTTTGGATTGAAGCGCAACGGTTTTACCAATTCCATCATCAGCGAGCCCACCGGGGCGCTGCGTTCGACCGCCGAAACGGATAATCTTCTGAAAGAAAAGCGTTTTAACGGTTTTGCCAATGTCAACCTGAAACATACGTTTGATGCTAAAGGAAAAGAACTTTCGGTGGATGCTGACTATGGGCAATTTGATGCCGTAACCAACCAAAATTTCGTAACTAATTATTTTAATGCGGCAGGCAGCCCGACGATTGCTGAAGCGCTCCGCACCGATCAGCGCGGCGGTATCAATGTACGTTCGGTCAAGGCCGATTATGTGCATCCGTTGGGTAAGGGCGAAAAGATGGAGGCGGGTTTGAAAAGCAGTTTGGTCAAAACCGACAATGATATTCAATTTTTTGATGTAACCGCCGCGGGGGAACAATTGGATACCAAGCGCTCCAATCATTTTATTTATTCCGAAAATGTCAACGCGGCCTACGTTAATTACGCCAAGGAGTTTAAAAAGACCGATTTCCAATTGGGGTTACGTTTGGAACATACCGTCACCCACGGCGAACAGGTGACAACCGGCGAAAAATTCTCCCGAAATTATGCTTACCTTTTTCCGAGTGTGTTTGCCAACCATAAAATAGATAAAAACAACCAATTGTCGGTCTCTTACAGTCGCCGCATTGACCGCCCGAATTATCGGCAACTCAACCCGTTCCGCATTTTTGTCGACCCGTTTACTTACGTTGTCGGTGACCCGACCCTGAAGCCCGTTTTGACCAATTCGTTTGAGGTCAATCATACGTTTCGCGAAAAATACGTCACAGCACTCAGCTACGCGCAGAGTCGGGAAGTGATCACCGACATCTTTGCGCAGGACGACGCTACCAAAATTTCGTATCAGATTCCTGCCAATTTACAGGACTTTGATCAAGTCAATCTCAGCCTGACGATTCCTGTAACCATCAAAAAGTGGCTGAATTCAAGCCTGATCGGCAGTGTGTATTGGAATAAATACAGCAGTCCGCTGCAGGGAGGCAATCTGGTCAACGAATACACCGCTTGGGATGCACGCCTCAACAACTCTTTCCTGATCGGCAATAAGGGGTGGTCGGCAGAGTTAAATGGCTTCTATCAAGCGCGCAATGCCTGGGGTCTTTTTATTATTAAAAACCTGGCTCAAGTGTCAGTAGGTGTACAAAAGGTATCTAAAGACCGTAAATCCACGCTCAAATTGGCCATGAGTGATTTGTTTTATACCAATCATATTGCCGTAGTGGTCAACTATCAAAACATGGATTTCTTCACCGACCGCCGTTGGGATTCGCGCGTGGTGACATTTTCGTTTACCCGCCGTTTCGGCAGTAATACCGTCGCCCAAGCCCGCCGTCGTAATACGGGAGTTGAGGATGAAAAACGTCGGGCTAATTAACAATTGCCCTCACTTTGTGACAAAAAAAGAGAATATTTACCCTCACTTTATGTAAAAATAGATGTATAAGCGTACGGCCACAAAAGAACTTGAACGTTGGAAAGCTTCATTGAAAGTAAATGCTGCCGCTTAATGGGTAGATAAGTTTTGCCGAAAAAATAGATTATTCTCGTTGCCACTCATCCAAATCCCCCTCTTTGGGTGAAAGCCCTGATGCAGGCTGTGCTGTAGTTTTGAAACATAAACGTCAACAGCTCATTCAGCCATGTTTCAAAAGTTACCCCGTTTCTTTTTTTGTATTATTTTTCATTCCGCTCTTTCTCTTTCCGCGCAAACGATCAGCAGGCAAGTGAGCGATGAGGTGGAAAAAGGAGTAGAGTTTGCTAACGTAACTCTTCACCGTGTGGTAGATTTGGTCTTTGTAAGCGCTTAAGTAAAAGTTTTGGTATGTTTAAAATGATAGGAGCACTATCCATACCCGTCCGACGGGTATGGATGGTATCGAAGGAAGTATTGACCTTTAAGTACCCAATCACAAATACTTTATGTTGGGTGTACGAATAAATGCAGATTTTTACTGCGCATGTAGTCGAAAAAAGTCCCTCTCCTGCAAGGAGCGGCCGCCGCTGCGGAGGGATTTAGGGCGACCCGCGTAGGGTGAGGTGATACCTGCAAAGTCTCAACACCCTTTATGTTATTAGTTATCCGTTATTAGTGTATTGATAATCAATGGATTGAAATAGATAGATAACTGCTTATATTTGTTTTAAACAAAAAAACGGCAAGTGGAGCAACCCGCTCAATAGGAACCCGACAGTAAACTCCAAATTCATGGAACGATTTGCTAAAGTTTCGCCCGATGGCAAGTACTTATTTTTCGGAAGTAACCGTGGCGGAGCCTTAGCCGATGTTTATTGGATTAGCGCCGACATCATTTGAAAAAGAAATGGCTAAAAACTAAAACACGATGAGAAAACTTGTTATTTCCGGTTTATTGCTGATTTTCTGTAATGAACTTTTGGCTCAATTGCCGCAACGTAAGGCAGTTATGGGTATGATGGGCAAAGAGTCCGAAGAGGGGATTGTGGTAGATACTGTTTTTGCCAACAGTACTTTTGCTTCTGTCGGCATAAAAAAAGGAGATGTGATTGTCGCCGTTAACGGACAGCCAACGTTGAAAATGACCGACTATAATGCCCTTGTTTCCGGGATTCGGGCGGGTGAATCAGTCTCTATTATGTTCTTGAGAGGACGAAAGCGAAACGCTGCCACGACCAATGCCGTCATGCGTCCAATGGAACAGTCTGAATTAGCGGATGTTCACTATGATTGGGTGAAATTTAAGACGGGTTATTTACGGGCTATCACTCGAAAACCGAAAGGAAAAACCAATATGCCGGCCATTTTGTTGATTCCCGGCTACGGTTGCGGCTCGATTGAGAATTACATGACAAGTTACAATGGCAAACTGATTACCGAATGGCTCAAGAACGGATTTGCCGTCGTGACCATTGAAAAATCAGGCATGGGTGACAGTTACGGTTGTGCGCCTTGCACCCAAGTAGACTTGGTCACCGATATTGAAAGTTTTGATGCAGGCTATCAATACATGGAACAGTTACCCTACGTTGACAAAAGTCGCCTCTACATTTGGGGGCATTCTATGGGGGGGACGATTGCGCCGGAAGTAGCTAAATTGCATAATCCCAAAGGAGTGATGGTTTTTGCGTGCGTGTTTCGGCCTTGGAGCGAATTTTTGTTGGAAATGCACCGCGTCCAAAAACCGTTGTTGGAAGGTTTAAATTATCAGCAAACCGAAGCCTTTACGCGCATGATCCAAAAGATCTACTACGAGTTTTTTATCCTGAAAAAATCGCCGGCAGAACTTTACCAAAATCCGGAGTATAAAGCGACCGTGGCAAGCGAATTGGGCTATAAAGAAAATTGGAACAACAATATGTGGGGAAGACATTGGCGTTTTTGGCAGCAGTTAGATTCGTTGAATCTGGCCGAAAGCTGGCAAAAAGTAAACTGCCCGGTGTTGGTGCTGCACGGCGGGGCCGACTACGAGCAGTGTTCCTTAGTGGAACCCCTGATGATTCAGAAAACCGTGAATGAGAAACATCCCAACGCAGCTACTTGGGTGACGATTCGCGATCTTGATCATTTTATGATGCGCAGTAAAGATTGGACCGAAGCCGCCAAAAATTTCAAAGAACAACAATACCTGAAAGGAAATTTTAATTCGAAAATAGCCGAAGAGACAGTAAAATGGCTGAATACGGTCAATCAATAACTGAAAATAATATGAAAAAAATGTACGCTTTATGCAGCCTGTTTCTCCTGACAGCAGTTAGGATATGGGCACAGACCGACAAAGACGAAGTAACTGCTGCCGTAACAGACTATGTAGATGCGTTTTACTACGGAGATACCGCCAAAATCCACCGAAGCATTGCCGCCAACGTGGTAAAATACGGGTATTATAAGCCGAAGAATAAAACGGCGTACGAAGGCGAGCCGATGTCGTTCAAAGAAATGATTGATTATGCCGCCAACGTCCGAAAAAAAGGGCCGAGTCCGAATGTAGAAAAGTTTCCCAAGAAAATTGAAGTGTTTGATGTACAGGATCAAACCGCTGCGGCCAAATTGACCGCTTGGTGGGGAACAGATTATATTTTGCTGGCAAAGCTCAACCATAAATGGATGATCACACAAGTATTGTGGCAGTCGCCTCCGCCCAAAAATCCATAGCGTTTAACCTACTTTAACAAGGAATTTGCTCACCAATGAGCTGAAATAGCGACTTTTGCAACACGCTATCAGCAGCCATGTAAACTTCTTTTCTAATGCAACGCCGCCAATTTCTAACCCAATCTTCGCTGGTTGCGGGGACTTTATTGACTTCCGAACTCAGGGCACTGCTGCCCCAAAATCGAAAATTAGGCATTGCTTTGGTCGGTTTGGGCAATTACGCTACTAATCAACTGGCGCCGGCTTTACAGCAAACCGAACTGTGTCAATTGGCGGGTATCGTCACAGGTACGCCTCAAAAGGCGGCCGAATGGGCCAATAAATTCCAAATTCCGCAAAAAAATAGTTATAACTATGAGACATTTGACCAAATCAAAGACAATCCCGACATTGACATCGTCTATGTCGTATTACCCAACTCCATGCATGCCGAGTACACCATACGAGCGGCCAAAGCAGGAAAACACGTGATCTGCGAAAAGCCCATGGGGCTGAATGTCAAAGAGTGTGAGCAGATGATTAAAGCGTGTAAGGAGGCCAAAGTTAAGCTTTCGGTGGGATATCGGTTGTACTTTGAGCCGCATCATTTAGAAGTTCGCCGTTTAGGCAACGAAAAAGCCCTTGGAGCTGTCAAAATGATCGAGTCATCGTTGGGTTTTTCTATGGCCGACCCTAAAGTTTGGCGGTTAAACAAAGCGTTGGGCGGAGGCGGTGCCATTATGGATTTGGGTGTGTATTGCATTCAGGGTGCGCGACGGATTTTGAATGAACTGCCAACGGCAGTTTCGGCTCACGGCTACGTAACCGACAAAAACGTTTTCAAAGGAATCTATGAAATGATGATGTTTCAGATGGAGTTTCCGAGCGGGGCCGTGTCCAATTCGACCACTACTTACAGTTCTTACGTTGATCGACTGTATGCTACCACGGGCTATCGGTGGTTTGGCTTGCAGCCCTCTTATAACGCTACAGGAGCAAGCGGTGACTCTTCTGAAGGAAGAATTTCGTTTAAAACGCCTGATTTTCAGCAGATCAGACAAATGGATGCTTTTGCCGAAAGTATTCTGAAAGATACCGTCCCCGCAGCGTCGGGAGAAGAAGGTATGACCGACCTGAAAATCATTGAAGCCATCGTACGATCGGCCGATACAGGCAATAAAATAAAATTGATTTGGTGACAGATGCAACTTTGCCTTCACTTTCAGCATCTTATTGCAAAAAACAGGCTGAGTTATGGGAGAGGTGCACTTCAACTTGTTTGGTGTTTTTAAAAGACTGAGTTCTTTCTTGTTCAAAACCTACAGTCGGGAATTTGCAGATAACCTCATCAATCGTTTGTTCCGATTGATGAATCAGGAGAAATTATACTTGGAAAGGAATTTCTCCATTGAAAATCTGGCTTCTCGCTTGGATGTTTCCGCTTCGTTGCTTTCACAAATTATCACGGATAAATTGGACCAAAATTTCTTTGATTTGGTCGTTCATTTTCGCATTCAGGAAGCCAAAAGAGTGTTGGAAAACCCCAAAAGCCAACTGATGAGCATGGATCATTTAGCTTTTGAAATGGGATACACGACCCTGGCTGCGTTTTTTTCGGATTTCAAAAAGTTGACCAACCAAACACCGAATGAATACAGAAAGCAAATGAATCTGATCTGCGAATAGCTTCTTCGGTTACTGTTCAAGTCAAGGTAAAATCCCCCATCTTGCGGGAAGGTAAACGGGCCGCCAATGACTATTTTTGAATTAAAAAATCCGGGCCGCCTTTATGAGAACTTCGCGCACTTTACTCTTTTGTATCCTTTGTTTTTTGGCCTTATCGGCATTCAGTCAGGCACAAGACTTACCCCGACGAGCCTTTTTGGGAATTCAAATGGACCTGAATCGGCAAACGGCGGAACATAAAGCAGCTACGCAGGGGAAAGGCGTGTTGATTACTAACGTTTTTGCTTTTTCAACGGCCGTAGAGGCCGGACTTCGGATGAATGATATTTTGTTGAAAATCAACGAAAAAGAAGTAAATACGCCGACAGAAGCGATAGAAGAGGTCAGAACATTGCCGCTTCAAAGCCCAATTGCTTTTACTGTATTTCGTAACGGTCAGGAAATGGTGTTTAAAACCGCCATGAAATCTTATCCTTTAGAACAAACCGACGATATCCACACCACTTACAGTCAAATCCAAGCTTCAGATGCTCTGCTTCGAGCCATTATCAATCATCCTAAAAAAGAAGGTAAGTTTCCGGCAGTAGTATGGGTAAGCGGCGTAAGTTGTTACTCGTTGGATACTCCTTTTGATACGCTTGTGGCGCAGGTTAAAATGGCTCGTTTTTTGGCACGCAACGGATTCGCGGTCATACGCTTGGATCGTCCGGGGTTGGGCGACAGCAAAGGCAAAATCCCTTGTCGGGAAATGGATTTTAAAACAGAAGCACGCTATTATGCGGAAAGTATCCGGGAACTTAAAAAATGGGCTTATGTCGACAGTACTCAGATTTTTCTGATTGGTCACAGCATGGGAGGTGTGCTCGGACCCTTGATTGCAAAAGAGGAAAAAGTAAAAGGCATTGTGGCTTACGGAACCATAGGCAAGCCCTTTATTGAATATTTGATTGATTCACGACGGGCACAGGCGGAAAAATTGTACCAAATGGGAGGGGCAGAAACCGACGCTTTTATGCGCAGTATCACCGATCTGTGCGGCAAATTCCTGAATGAGAAAAAAAGCCTTGCCCAAATTGTGAAAGAAAAGCCTGATTATCAAGCAATCAGCGGGCTGTTTGCGGATAGGGCACCGGACTATTGGTACCAACTGCACGACCTCAATATAGCCCGTAACTGGGAGGAGTTCAAAGGATATACGCTGTTGTTATGGGGCAAGCACGATTTTATTTCTCACCCTGATGAACATACAACAATTCAACGCACCATAGCCCGTCAATCACCCAATAAAGTCACCTATATTCCGCTCGAAAATACCAATCATTCCATGTCTTATCACGAAACTTGGGATATGGCTCGCGGGCAACAGATCGGAGGGGAGTATAATCCAAAAGTAGGAGAGGAAATTCTTAAATGGCTGAAAGGCATCAGTTAGTTCCTGCCGCATCTTCATAACTCTCTTTTAGCTCTTGATCAAGGCAGTCATCGGTGACTGCCTTTCTATTTGTGAGCTTTGGGTACACCTTTCGGGCGAGTAAATCACATATTTTTTTAAATAGTATGCTTGCATACTTTTTTTTTATACTTTTGAAGGGCAAAATCATAAGCTTAATGGCTCGTTCGGGATTGCAAATCCCGAATAGCAAAGATTACTAATCCCGAAGTAAATTGAAATAAACATTCGTATTGATTATTCACTAAATCTCTAATTCAACATTTACAATTTACATACATGAACCGCAGCATTAAAAAAGTAGCCGTATTAGGCTCGGGAATCATGGGCAGTCGCATTGCCTGTCATTTTGCTAATATTGGCGTAGAAGTATTGTTATTAGACATTGTTCCGAAAGAACTTAACCCGGCCGAACTGTCTAAAGGCCTTACCTTAGAACATCCCGCCGTACGCAATCGTATCGTCAACGAGGCGTTTCAAAATACGCTGAAAGCAACGCCGGCATCGTTGTACAGCCCTAAATTTGCCGGTCGTGTCAAATTGGGCAACTTTGACGATAATTTGGCCGAGATCAAAAATTACGATTGGGTGCTGGAAGCCATCGTCGAACGGTTGGATATCAAACGTTCTCTCTTTGAAAAAGTAGATGCCTTGCGCAAGCCGGGAACCTTAGTTACCTCCAATACCTCCGGCATTCCGATTCATTTGATGGCCGAAGGGCGAAGCGATGATTTTCAGAAGCATTTTTGCGGAACGCACTTTTTCAACCCGCCTCGCTACTTGCGCCTCTTTGAAATCATTCCCGGACCGAAAACCGATGCCGGCATTTTGGACTTTTTGATGCAATACGGCAGTTTGTATTTAGGCAAAACCACGGTACTTTGTAAAGACACCCCCGGATTTATCGCCAACCGTTTGGGGATTCATGCGTTAGTAGAAACGATGCGCATTGCCGAAAATTTGGGGCTGACGGTAGAAGAGGTCGATAAACTGACGGGTCCTATAGTAGGCCGCCCCAAATCCGGTACCTATCGGCTTTCGGATGTGGTAGGCTTGGATACTACGGTCAATGTGGCCAAAAATTTAGGACAAATGCAACATGATGAGTCGCGGGAAGCCTTTGAGATTTCGCCCGTCATGGCTCGATTAATGGAAAACAAGTGGTTGGGAGATAAATCAGGACAGGGATTTTACAAGAAAACCAAAGATGAAAGAGGAAAAACGGTCATTCTTGCATTAGACTTGAAGAGTTTTGAATATAAGCCCTCAGTCAAGGTAAAATTTGAAACGCTTGAAAAAACAAAGGCGATCGATGACCTTAAAAAACGCTTCGGTGTATTGCTGAAAGGAACGGATAAAGCCGGGGAGTTTTATCGTCGTACGTTTGCCGGCAGTTTTCGGTATGCCTCCAATCGGATTCCCGAAATTGCCGACGAAATTTATCGGATAGACCAAGCGATTTGTGCCGGTTTCGGTTGGGAAATGGGCGTATTTGAGACATGGGATGCAATCGGAGTGAAAAAAATGGTTGAGATCATGGAGTCGCTTGATTCCAAGCCGGCGCAGTGGGTCTATGACATGCTGGCAGTCGGAAATGAAAGTTTCTACCAAGTACAAAACGGTCAAAAACTTTATTACGACATTCCGGCGCAATCTTATAAGGCCATTCCGGGGCAAGAGGCGTTCATTATCCTCGAAAATAAGTCGCAAAATATCATTTGGAAAAACGCCGGCGCTTCGATTTATGATTTGGGCGACGGTATTGCGGGCGTAGAATTCCACTCCAAAATGAATACGTTCGGTGCCGAAGTGGTAGAAGGACTTAACCGTGCCTATGCCATAGCTGAAAAAGATTTTCGCGGGTTAGTGGTTGGCAATGACTCGAATGAGGCCTTTTCGGCAGGTGCTAATTTGGCCATGCTGTTCATGTTTGCTATCGAGCAGGATTATGACGAGATCAATCTCATGATCGCACAGTTTCAGCAAACTATGATGCGGGCGCGTTATTCTTCTATTCCGGTAGTAACGGCACCGCACAGTTTAGCTTTAGGCGGCGGTTGCGAACTGAACCTGCACGCTGATAAAGTAGTAGCTCATGCCGAAACTTATATGGGTTTGGTGGAGTTGGGGGTAGGATTGATTCCGGCCGGTGGTGGTACCAAAGAAATGGCTTTACGCTGTTCTGATCTTTACCAAACCGGCGACCCCGAATTGAATATTTTGCAAACGGCCTTTATGAACATTGCTCAGGCCAAGGTTTCTACTTCGGCGCAGGAAGCAGTAGAAATGAACTATATCAAGGCCGACCGTGATCAGATCGTGCTGAACCGCAGTCGCCTGATTGCTGAGGCAAAGCAGGCAGCGATTGATTTGGCAGAGAACGGTTATACTCAACCGAAACCGCGAACGGATATCAAAGTGCAGGGGAAAACCGGGATGGCGCTGTTTAAAGCCGGTATCGGCAGTATGCGTATGGCCAATTACATTACTGAGCATGATGCCAAAATCGCGGATAAATTGGCTTATGTTATTTGCGGCGGAGATTTGAGTTATCCTCAAAATGTCACGGAGCAGTATTTGCTTGACTTGGAGCGCGAAGCCTTCCTCTCGCTGACGGGAGAAAAGAAAACCATGGAACGGATGCAGGGATTGCTGACCGGCGGCAAGCCCCCTCGGAATTAATGCCGGGTTAATGTAACCTATCAGTTGGTTTCGGCATTTTGTTCATGTCTTTACTGTCTCAATAAAGAATTATTTTTTATTAAGTTACCGGCCTGCTGTGAAAACAGCAGGCCATTTATTTATCTTTAAGCTGAAAATACAATTTCATCCTAAATGAAAATAGGGTTATGTCAGCTCAAAATCAAAATAAGGCGTTCTTTTGGGGTAAAAAGTTAAAGAATTACTTTGCAGCCAAACCCGTTAAAAAGGCTTATATTTTTGGTTCTTATTCCAGAAATGAACAAACGGAGGAAAGTGACATTGATATTTTGGTTGAATTAGATTATGACAAAGGAGCTGACTTTTTTTTATTTGTAGAGATGCAGGAGGAGTTATCTCGGATACTGGCGAAAAAAGTGGATTTGGTAAGTGCTAATGGACTTTCAAAGTATATAAAGCCTTACATTGAAGCCGATAAAAAATTAATATACGACTATGCCGCTCTCTGATAAAGTCAGATTACAACATATATTAGAGGCTATTCAATACGTAGAGCAATTTTTGGAGGGATGATCCAAAAAGGATATATATGAAAATCCACAACTGAGGTTTGCGATAGAACGCCAATTAGAAATTATCGGAGAAGCTGCTAATTATCTTTCAGATTCAATTAAAAATCAATATGATACAATAGAATGGCGAAAGATCGTCGCTTTTCGAAACTTTATTGTCCACGAATATTTTGGGGTAGACTTAGAATTGATTTGGCTGATTACTCAAAAAACTTGCCTCCTTTGAAAATTGTAACGATGCAAATGCTGAGTGAAATTGAATAAATACAGTTATGTCTTCAATTCCCCAACTTCAACTCCTGGCGCAACGTCTGCCTGATAGACTTTCTGAAACCGATAAGGTTGACCTGGAAACTATTTACCGACAATGCCTTGCTTCGATTGACAATGCCGAGGCAATGTTCGGTTATGTTTTGTCCAAAGCCATGCGTAAACACGTGATAGGCGGGCAGTCGGAGGAGCATTTGTACGTACAACAATTTGAAATTCCGCAAATTCGACTGTTTGAGTTATTAATTCAGCAACTGCCTTTGGCCACCCTTACGCAAGTTTGTGCGAATGCATTATTGGTAAATGAACTTAAAAAATCAGAGCAGCCTGTACTGATGGATATAGGTATCGGGACCGGTATGCAGGCAGTCAATGTACTTCAATTGTTGGGCCAACAGAAAGACGCTAAGGTTAAACAACTGACTCTTATCGGCATTGAGCCTTTCGGCGAGGCGCTTCAGGCGGCTGAAAAAAGTTTTGCGGCTTTGGATTTGCCTTTTCAAGTGACATTTGTGCCTCATGTCGATTTTATTGAAAAAATGACATTGGCAGAAATACAGGCCCTGTTGGCGCCCTCCTATGATGGGTTGGTTATCAATGCTTCGTTTGCCTTGCACCATATCCAATCACAAAATCAACGAGAAGCCGTTTTTGGGTATATCCGAGATTTAAAACCTGCCGCCTTTGTATTATCCGAACCGGTATCTGACCATTTTGAGCCGCATTACGCCACTCGCTTCCAAAACGCCGTGCATCATTACGGGCTGGTCTTTGAGGTGATAGACAGCTTGGCCATCAACAACAAGGAAAAAGCAGCACTGAAATTGTTTTTCAGTCGTGAAATAGACGATGTACTGGGTCATAGCGAAGCCGTTCGGGTAGAAAAGCAATATGCCGCTCCGCAATGGTTGCAGTTATTTAAGAAGGCAGGCTTTTCGTTAAATAAGCCTTTACCCTCTTTTGAGGTGATGCAAATGAACGGGGCAGTTTTGCAAACGGATGTGCCTGAACGATATGCTGTAATGTTCAAAGAACAAGAAATCACCAACGTGTATTGGGCCACTTCGTAACTTTGACAAAGTTTTGCTTGCTATGTTATCACGCCGCCGATTTCTGCTGAACACTGCTGTGTTGCCGTTTTTACCAAAACAGCCCCGAGTCATGACAATCAACGGGGCAGTTCGGCCAAAGCAAATGGGTAAAACCCTCATCCATGAACACATGTTGGTCGATTTTATCGGCGCTGATAAAATCAGGTTTGACCGTTGGAACCGCGATGACGTGGTGAAAATCGTTTTACCGTTTTTGCAGGAAGCAGAAAAACAAGGCGTCCGAACAATTCTCGACTGTACTCCCGCTTTTTTGGGAAGAGACGTTCGCTTGCTGCAATCTTTATCTCTAAAAAGCGGTCTGCAAATTCTCACCAATACCGGTTATTACGGAGCGGTAAATAATAAATACTTGCCGGCATGGGCTTTTTCTGAAACGGCGGAGCAACTGGCCAATCGCTGGACCGCTGAATTTGAAAAGGGAATTGACGGAACGCAAATTCGCCCCGGATTTATAAAAATAGGTGTTAATCCCGGACCTTTATCCGAACTGCATCGTAAGTTGATTCACGCAGCCGGGTTGACTCACCTGCGAACAGGACTGACTATTTGTTCACATACCGGACCCGCAACGGCCGCTTTTGAAGAAATAGAAGAATTGCAACACTTAGGGGTACATCCGAGCGCTTTTGTGTGGGTACACGCCCAAAGTGAATCCAATAAAAATTTTTACACCAAAGCCGCTCAACTCGGAGCATGGGTAAGCCTTGACGGTATGGGTTGGGGCGATTGGGAAAATTATGCAATGTGGCTGGACTTGTTAAAATCCAATCATTTACTTCACCGGGTATTGATTTCTCACGATGCCGGTTGGTATAAGCCGGGCGAGGCTGATGGCGCGAAGTTCGTGGGTTTTACGGCTATTTTTGAAAAATTGGCTCCTCTTCTTTACCAAAAAAGGTTCTCAAAGACTGATTTTGACCGATTATTAATTCACAATCCTGCGGAGGCTTTTACGATTCGGGTCAGAAAGGGGTAAAAACCTCGGTTACTTCTTCCCTAAAAATCGCCGTTTGGCAATGCCTTTCGCCATTGGTACTAATTTGTTTTCATTACTTGGTATTACATAGTACCTTTGAATCAACAATAACAGCCAAAGAAAATAAAAACAGCCATAAAACCTTAAATTTTTAAAAGCCATGACAACGAAACAATTGCACAGAATCCCTTCAGAAAGCAAAATAGGCGGTGTAGCCGCGGGCTTAGCGGATTATTTCGGCATAGATACTACCTTGATGCGTATCTTGTGGATAGTGTCCTTTTTTGCTTTTATCCACGTACCCGTGATCGTCTTTTACATCATTCTGTGGGCTATTATGCCCAAAGGCACGCGCCAAAGCGATAGTCTGATTGAAGTTCATCAAGTATAAACGAAAACCAATCCAATGCAAAAGCCGAGCGAAAGCTCGGCTTTTTGTTATTTGACAGCAGCTAATTTATTAACCAACCACCCCGTCATTCGCTCGTTTTGCTCCGGGTAGGTCCAATGCCCGGTTTCGAGAGCTAAATAAAGCTCTTTAGGAGCCGAAATGACATTGTAAGAAGCATACATGGAAGTTGGCGGGCACGTTTCGTCGTTAAAACCCCAAGAATAATAACCGGGGACCTTCACCCGCCGCGCAAAGTTGACCACATCATAGTAACCTGCCGTCGTGATTTTATCGGGTTTATTATTGAAAGCTATGCCGTTTTTATCAAAGTAGTGTGGCCAACCGCCGGCCCGCCCTTTCAAATAACCGGTTACATCCGAAAGAGCAGGGTAAAAAGCGCCTAACCACTTGACGCGGCTGTCGAGCCCGGCCGTAATGATGGATAAGGCACCGCCTTGGCTGCCCCCGGTAACGGCCAAATTGCTGCCGTCGTATTGGGGCAAACCGGTCAGAAAATCATTGGCCCGAACACAACCTAAATAAACGCGTTTGTAATAAAAACGATCGCGGTCGTCTAAGTTATAATTTTGGTAACCGCTTAAAGCCCCGGCTCCTAGGTCGGTATAAACCGACGGGTCCATATTGACCGGAATGCCGTGAATACCGATCTGTAGCGTGATGATGCCCTTCTCGGCGTTGGCAATATCGCCGTAATAAGGACGAACACCCGCCCCGGGCACGTGCAGCAGCGCGGGGTATTTGCCTTCTTTTTTAGGAACGCATAAAATGCCGTACCAACGGCCGCGAAAGTTCTGAATATTAACGTGGTACACGTTAACTTTTTCGGTACAACGTTCCGGCAACAACGTCATTTTGGCATCCAAAGGAATTTTGGCTAAATCAGTTTTGGCTGTTTGCCAAAACGTGTCAAAATCAGCCGGATTCTCTACGGTAGGCTGAATGGAAAGCGGGTCAAAGCCGGCTGTTCCTAAATTTTTGTATTCTTTACCGTCTATTTCGGCAAAAACAATGCAGCGTAAAAAACCGCCCGTTTTCATCGTGCCGCCGTCTAAGGTGATGCTGCCCGTGGGGAGAGAAAGGCTTTCCTTTTTCACAGGCTCCATTTTTTCAGGCCCGATCTCATAGCGAATACGAGCGTTCTTTACCAGATTTCCGTTTTGCAGCACAGAAACGGTAAACTTTACATTTTCACCTGTTTTGTACGTCCAATCGGCGTGATCAGGTGCTACAATCACTTTGTACATTTTTTCCGCAGGCTGGGCCATGGCTACGGAAAATGTCAACAGGAAACAAAGAAAAGAGAAGGTCTTTTTCATCAGAAAATAAGATTTGAGTCAGTGTGTTATACCTACTGCTACTGAAAACAGAAGCGTTGCGTAGAACATCATTGGTTTACAAAAGAAGGGATGCATTCTTTTCTAAGCGCATTTTGTATTTTTGCAGTACTTAATTTTTCAAAATTCTACCCCAATTGCCCCGATCTCCGCTTAAAGTAGTTGTTTTGCCCGATGCCGGCCCCGAAAATCCCTTTCAGTATGAGTTGGTCCGTTACCTTCGTGAGCAGGGGCTAACCGTGCATGTCGGAAAAAAATATACCTTGGGCAGTACATTCCGTGCCATAGTTCGCTACCGTCCCGATGTGATTTATTACGATTGGGTACATAGCTTCATTCTGGGGCGTTCACTCGTGTGGAGTTGGGTTAAGTCGTTGATTTTTATTCTTGAAATTATCGTTACCCGCTTTTTGTACCGGACCAAGATAGTCCATACGCTCCATAATCTGCAAAATCATGCAGGTATTTTGCTTGGGTTAGAGAGAGTAGTTTATCGTTTTTTTCTGCAAAATTGCTTTCTGATTCGTGTGTATTCGGAAGAAACAAAAGAAGCGGCGATAGAACTTTTTAGATTAAAGCCCGACCGAATCAAAGTAATTCAGGATTTGCCTTATCATTTGTACTACGAAAACAAAATCGACCGAATCACAGCCCGAAAAAAACTGAATTTGCCTTCGGAATCTTTTGTTTACCTGTTTTTTGGAGAGATAAAGCCCTACAAAGGGGTAGATAATCTGTTGAAGGCGTTTGCAGAGGCAGCGCAGTCGGAGGATTATCTGGTCATTGCCGGAAAAAGCGATGATGAAGTTTATTTTTCGTCACTTGCAGCATTGGCGGAAGCTATTCCCAACGTCAGTATGTATCATCGTTTTATTGAAAATGAAGAAGTGCAGCTTTTTTTCAATGCGGCTGACGTCGTTGTGTTACCTTTTGTTCGGATTGACCACTCAGGCTCGGTAGACCTGGCGATGTCGTTCCGAAAGCCGGTCATTAGCCTGAAAACAGAAGCCATGCGGCGCCTGTTAAACCATCAGGCGGCATTGTTGTTTGAAACTCCGGAACAATTGAGCCGATGCCTGAAAAAGGCTAAAGAAGTAGATAAGGAGGCTGTTGGGCAACAAAATTTTAGGATAGCTGATTCAACCGATTACCGAGATATTTTGCAACTTTTTGTACGATGAGACAAACCCTAAAGAAAATAATCGGTCCGGGAGTCGTTTGGCGTTTAAGCGGGTTGCGATTGCAGCTCAAAAGCCTTCCGTATCGCCTGGGTAATGCCGTAGAATGCCCTATTTGCGAAACGTCGTACAAAGCCTTCATGCCCTTTCGCTACCGCACAAACGCCTATTGTCCCCGTTGCAAATCGCTCGAACGTCATCGCTATATTTATCTTACCCTGCGCGACCGACTTGGATTTTATAATGCTCCCGTTAAAAAGGTACTGCACTTTGCACCGGATATCTGCCTGATTAAGGGAATCAAAAAGAACCCCTATATTGACTACATTACTGCCGACTACATGACATCGTTTACAGACAGCATTACGGTTAAGCCTGATTATGTCATGTCGATTGATGACATTCAGTTTTCGGATAATAGCTTCGATGTCGTTATTGCCATCGGTATATTGGTAATGGTGCCCGACGACGCCAAAGCCATGCGGGAAGTGTTGCGGGTGTTGAAACCCGGCGGTTACGCGCTTTTTCATGACCCGATTAATGCAGATTTGCCCAAGACGTTTTCGGATGCCGGTTTGACCAAAGAAGAAAAACAAAAACTCTATCACGGGCACGATCAACGATGGTATTACGGGGCCGATTATGCCGATCGTTTGCGAGCGCAGGGGTTTGAAGTAGAGGATGATACCTACGCTCAACGTATTGATTCCCAACGTTTCGGCATTTCGCCCAAAGAGAAAGTTTATATTGCTCGGAAGAAAGGATGAAAATATTATTTTGTACCAATGCCTTTGAGCACGTAACCAACGGCCCGGTGCGGTTTGCCAATATCATTTTGGAAATCAATGAATTGTTTCCCGATCACGAACTGCGGATTTTGACCGAAGATGTTTCTGAAGAACGGCTAAAAGCGTTAAAGTATGTTTATAAGGTCAGACTTGCCATTCCGCGTTGGCTGAAACCCTTCGGGCAAATCTTGCGGTGGTTTATGTATTACCGACAAGTCAAAGAAATTGAAAAGACGTACGATTTCGATATATTGGTTTATATCAATTCGTTCAACGGAACTTGGGCCGGTTTGGTGTCTGAAAAGCCGACCGTGGGAATGATCAATGATGAAAAAAATATGTTGGCCACGTGGGCGAATTTCGAGATGAAACCGCTGTGGATCAAACGGTTTGTTTTTAAGCAGTTTGAACGACTGTCGGCCCGAAAACATCGCCTGGTCATTGCCAACTCCGTGTTTTTACAGGAAAGAATCCGGACAACGTATCATTTGCCCGCTGAAAAAGTGGCCAAGCTGTACAAATCTATCCCGCTCGAAGGAATCGAATTCAACCCTCAACGCGATTTTTCCACACCGATAAAAGTACTCTTTGTGAAGGCAGATTATTTGGTAGGACAATTGCCTTTAGTGGCACAGGCCCTCCGCCGTTTATCCTCTTATTCGTTTCAGTTGACCGTCGTTGGACCGGAGCCTTGGTTTGAAGCCCATTTGAGATCGTTTTTTGAGGATATTCCCAACGTACAATTGGAATACGTTGGCCCGCAGCCGCAGGAACGGGTGTATGAGTATCTGAGAAACCATGCTGTTTTCTGTGTACCCTCTTATACCGAAGCGTTTGGGGTCGCCAATATCGAAGCCTTAGCGCACGGCATTTCGGTCATCAGTTCTCGGGTAGGGGGAATTCCGGAAGTGCTCGACCAAGGTAATAACGGTTGGTTGATTGAATCCGGTAATGTGGAAATGCTTTCGGAGGCTATTTCGGAGTGCATTCAACATCCCGAACTGCGTTGGCAAAAGGCGCAAAACGGCAGGAAGTTCATTCAAAAGTTTTCTAAAGAGAAAATGTTACGCAACTTTGTAGAAATGCTTCACTCGGTTGTCAGTTCACCGTCCACCGTCCACCGTCTGTGATCTGTCGGGGCTATCCGCTACAAACTTTTTGACCAAAGACCAACTATATGCAATGGCGTAGCTTATTTCGGACTCATCAGCGTTGGGATTGGCATTTAGTCCTGTACTTTCTCAACGTATTTTTAGTGGTATACGGTTACGGGCTTAGGGGGGATACCTTTCAGGCGGCCAAATTGCTTCGAACCGGCTTGGTGGTCATTTCTTTGTTAGGGATTTTTTTAGCTCAAGGCCAAATCCGATACATATTCAGTCAAGCCAAAAACTGGGTACTTTTCGGATTTATAGGCATTAATCTGCTTTTATTGCCCTTTAGTGTGGAGGTTTCGCGAAGTGTACAGCGCATTTTGGCTTGGATTCCCTTTTTAGTGTACACCAATTATTTCATCATCTACCTTTTTCAGCATTACACAAAGGACGATGCCAAAATCAAGTTGTTACAGATATTCAGTTTGATCTACTTTTATCCGGTGGTCACGATGTTAATTACCGGGGTGGCGTTTCAAACCGAAAATTTGTACGGGCAATACGTGGGGGCTTATAAAGCAAACATCATCGGGTGGAGTTGCACCATGTTCATAGTTATGAGTTTTGATTTATACGCCAATCGGCCCATGTCAAGGGGGTTGCGGTATCTTTTCTTTCTTACCGTATTTGTCACGCTGTGGGCGGTTGTGTTGACGGGGTCGCGGAGCAGTTATGCCGGTTTGGCTTTATCCGTATTGGTATTGGTAGTGCGGAGTCGGCAAATTTCAAACTATTTAAAAATAGCGGCAAGTATCTGCATTATCGGTTTTGCCTATTATATCATTACCAGCCCGGACTCGGTGGTCAACCTTCGGGCCAAATATGCCAATATTCGCCGTCAAAGAGGAGAAATTCGTTTTACATTGGCCAAAGAAGCTATAAACGTTTTTGTCAATTATCCCCATGTATTATTTACAGGTTTCGGTTATGACGGTTTTCAGGCCGGTTTGGAGCGCTATGCCGGCATAAGAACTGAATTGGCCCCGCATAATTCTTACTTGGAAGTGCTGTTTTCCGGGGGGATACTTTCTTTCTTATTTTTCCTTATTTTCTATGCCATCAATGCATTTCTGAAATACCTGCGTTTTGACAGCCAATATTTTATCTTTTTGCCGGCGTTGATGGTCATTCCTTATTTTGAATCCAATCTCAACGCCGGGCAGTTCCTGTTTTTTCCTTGGATGACTTTTTTATTTTATTACATCCATGTGTCTTCGCTGCAATTTCCGGTCGCTGACATGGCTATCAGAAGGAAAAACGTCCCGGTTTGAAAATAAAAAAAGCAGAAAGCCTGTTTGGACAACTTTCTGCTTTTCTTCAAAATAAAAGAGAGTACGACTCGATTTATTTGGCTTCTTCTTTCGGAGCATCGTCTCCGCTGAAAAGACCTTTGATAAAACCCGTTGCTTTTTCGATAGCTTCACCGGCTTCTTCTTTCAGGTCTTCAAATTTCTCTTGGGCTTCGGCGGCCAATTCCTCGGCTTTTACTTTAGCTTCGGCGAGTGCTTCTTCGGCTTCGGCTTTCATTTCTCCGGCTTTGGCAGCGGCCTGTGCTTTGAGGCCTTCTACGTCAATACTCTGTATTCTTTCAGTAATTTCTCCTTTGATTTCTTCAAATTTTTCCTGGGCTTCGGCCGCCAATTCCTGTGCTTTTGCTTTGGCTTGTTCGGCTGCATTTTTCAACTGATCTTCCATGGTTTTGGTTTGTTATATGTAGTAATAATTAAAGTTAATGCGCAAATTTAGAAGAAACATGCGGTCTTTGTTTCGGGAGTCTTCATTTTAATTTTGGGTTAACATTACACCATTCCGTGTATATTTGTATTACGGATTTCCGAAGGTCGGGCAAGGCTATGACAGAGGCAGTGTCAGCTAAGTGTTTGAAATTGAGCAGAGAATCCATAATTTTGTACAAAATTTATCCAAAACGGGTATTTAACTCTAAAAATAGCATAGTAAAGTGGATATTTTCGAGAAACTGCGCAATAACTGGGGCCCTATCGGGGCCGCCGCCAAAGCACTGAACAGCCACCATTATTTTTCATTTCCGAAGTTGGAAGGGGAAATCGGCCCGCATATGAAATTCAAGGGAATGGACGTCCTTAACTGGAGTTTAAACAATTACTTGGGACTGGCCAATCACCCCGAAGTTCGTAAAGCCGATGCCGAAGCCGCTGCCCAATGGGGGTTGGCCTATCCGATGGGCGCCCGAATGATGTCGGGAAATTCGGATCTGCACGAAATTTTTGAGAAAGAATTGGCCGAGTTCGTTGGTAAAAAAGAGGCCTTTTTGCTCAATTACGGCTATCAGGGAGTGATGTCAGTGATTGAGTGTATTTGTGACCACCGTGACGTCATTGTGTACGACGCCGAGGCACACGCTTGTTTAATTGACGGTATTCGTTTGCACAAAGCTAAAATGGGGCAATACTATAAGTTTAATCATAACGATATGAAAAGCTTAGAGAAAAACCTCATTCGAGCAACCAAATTGGCTAACGAGAAAGGAGGCGGGGTGCTGGTGATTACGGAGGGCGTGTTCGGTATGTCAGGGAAAGTGGGGAGCTTGGATAAAATCGTTGAGCTGAAACATAAATATAACTTCCGTCTTTTGGTGGATGATGCTCACGGATTCGGCACGATGGGGGCTACCGGCGGCGGTGTGGGAGAGATGTTCGGCGTATCTGAAGATATTGACCTGTATTTTTCTACGTTTGCCAAATCCATGGCGGCGATCGGAGCCTTTGTGGCGGCAGATGATGAAGATATTATCATGTACCTTAAATACAATATGCGTTCGCAAACTTACGCTAAAGCATTACCGATGCCTTACGTTGAGGCAGGTCGTAAGCGTTTAGAGTTGATTAAAGCGCATCCTGAACTGCGGGAGAACCTTTGGAAAATCGTTGATGCCCTGCAAACCGGGCTTCGCGAACGCGGATTCAATATCGGAGAAACAACATCGCCGGTGACACCTGTATTTATGCAGGGATTGGAAGGCGGTCTTCCCGAAGTAACCAATTTGGTGCGTGATTTACGCGAAAATATGGGTATTTTCTGTTCCATTATCGTTTATCCGGTGATTCCGAAAGGGCAGATCATCCTACGGATTATCCCGACGGCAGCCCATACGTTGGAAGATGTAGAAAAAACATTGAATGCTTTTGATTCGATGCGCGAAAAGCTGGATAACGGCGTTTATCGGGCAGATTTGGCCGTAACGGCATAGAAATAAAAGCGGAACGATCTGAAGCGGGTACCTCCTCGGAGAAGCCCGCTTTTTTGTTGTCATCGGATGGGGATTTTCCGACAGTTTGCTGCTTTTGTTGGAAAACCTTCCGCATTTATGAAAACCCTTCGACTCACTCTCTTATTCGGTATTCTTTTTTCGACTGATTGGCTCTTGGCAAAGCCCTTGCGCTTAGGAATTGCGGGTTTTACCCACGATCACGTCCATCAAATTTTACGACGACCGGCCAAAGGCGATGTAGAAATTGTGGGAGTGGCCGAGCCCAACCGAGAGTTGGCCTTACGCTATCTGAAACGCTATAATCTGCCCGAAACGCTTTGGTATCCCACTTTAGAGGCCATGATTGCGGCAACCAAACCGGAAGCCGTATGTGCTTTCAACAGCATCTTTGAACACAAGCAAGTGGTAGAGATTTGTGCCCCGAAGGGGATTCATGTGATGGTAGAAAAACCGTTGGCCGTCAATACCGCCCATTCCAAAGCGATGGTGGCTTTGGCTAAAAAGCACAATATTCAGTTGTTAACTAATTTTGAAACCACTTGGTATGCGAGTCATCAGGTGGCGTATGATCTGATTCATGCCAAAAATGCCTTAGGAGATATCCGCAAAGTGGTGGTACATGACGGACACAAAGGACCCAAAGAAATCGGTTGCTCTTCCGAGTTTTTGAGTTGGCTGACCGACCCCGTTCAGAATGGCGGCGGTGCTGTGATTGATTTCGGTTGTTACGGTGCTAATTTGATGACGTGGCTGATGAAAGGAGAGCGTCCGCTGAGCGTTACGGCTGTGACCCAACAAATGAAGCCCGAGGTGTACCCCAAAGTAGATGATGAAGCCACCATTATTTTGACCTATCCCAAAGCACAGGCGATCATTCAGGCTTCGTGGAATTGGCCTTTTGATCGGAAAGACATGGAAATTTACGGTCAAAAAGGATACGTGGTTTGTGACCGTACCCTGCAAATGCCAACTCGATTGGGCGATGGCGTAAAAAGAGATGCCCCGGAAGAAAAACGAGAAATAGCGAATCTTTCAGCCCCTTACGACGACCCCTTTTCGTATTTTGCAGCCGTAGTAAAGGGAGAAATTAAATCCGAAAAAGACCTTTCCTCCTTAGAGGTGAATCAAATCGTAGTAGAAATTTTAGAAGCCGCTATTCAATCGGCAAAGACGGGGAAGGAGGTGAAACTGAAATAATTGATGCCCTTCGGTGCCGATAAAAATAAATCGGCTTTCGGCTCAGGAAGTATTTTGTATTGATCAACTCTACATACCTCTTACTCTCAGAGGTATGTAACAACCCTAAACTCCAAGACCTGCCTTAGAGAGTGGGTGGGCCATTTCAATGAAAAACTTCGTTATTATCTTATTGCTGCTTACCGTTGACAAAGTTCACAGCCAAATCTTTACTCAGAGTGTCATTAACGGTTCTATTACCATTACGCCGAAAGGTCTGAAAGGAAGTACAAATAACAGTGTTGAGACCACGACGAATGTTGCCTTAGGAACTTCTGCTCTTTCGGCTAACGGAACAGGTTCCTATAATACTTCTGTTGGGTATCAAGCCCTTTCTGCCAATACTACGGGAGCTGAAAATACAGCACTCGGCACCTATGCACTCATCGCTAATACGACCGGAAACGGCAATATTGCTGTTGGTCCCAATGCTCTGAAAACAAATACAACGGGCTATTTTAATACGGCTATCGGCCCTTATGCACTTTTTAGTAATACAGCCGGAAATTCCAATACTGCGATTGGAAACGGAGCACTATACTCCACCACAGAAGCAGGAAACCTCAATGCGGTGGGCTTTTTAGCGCTTTATGCCAATACTACAGGTGAATCAAATACGGCTACGGGAAGTCTGGCCCTTCGTTTTAATACGGAAGGTTATGCCAATAGTGCGCACGGAACTCATGCACTTTTGCTGAATACAACCGGTTCGTATAATACAGCTACCGGTACCTATACACTCAATAATAATACGACAGGTCAATATAATACCGCCTCGGGGATTTCTGCCCTCAGTGCCAATACTACCGGCTCTTATAATACCGCAGACGGAGGCAATGCATTAAGGCTGAATACTATCGGAGCATCAAATAGTGCCTATGGGTTTCAGGCACTCTATTTTAATACAGAGGGAAGTTCTAATACTGCCGGCGGGCATGAGGCACTGGTTTCCAACACCGTTGGCTCTAACAATACTGCTTTGGGTTATTCTGCGGGTTCAGTCATTACTACCGGAAGTAATAATACCTTTATCGGCCACAATGCGGATGCCGATACTGAGAACCTTACCAATGCGATGGCCCTCGGCAACAATGCTGTCGTTAATGCCAATAATAAAGTACGTATCGGTAACAGCGACATAAGCGTAATTGAAGGTCAAGTAGCTTGGAGCAATCCTTCCGATCGAAGATTGAAAGAGAATATTCGATATACTTCCGGGCTTGGTCTGGACTTTATCAATAAATTGAAGACCGTTTCTTATAACTACAAGGCAGATAAAAACAAGGTCCGTTACGACGGTTTTATTGCGCAAGACATTGAGCAAATAATGAAAGAATTGGACGTGCCCTTCAGCGGCCTGAAGAAAGCAGATGACAGTACTTATTCCTTGGCTTATTCAGATTTTGTGATGCCTCTGGTGAATGCCGTCAAGGAACAACAACAGCAAATTCAACAACAACGGGAAGAAATTGATAAATTAAAAAAACGGAATGAGTCATTTGACCAAATGATGACCGAATTAAAATCTCTAAAAGCAGAGCTGTCTGAATTGAAAGCGGAAGCTGTCATTCAAAAAGCGGATAGGAAGTAAGTAATGGTAATGGCTTTTTTGATTGTAGAATGATATAAACATCAAAAGATAGCTGATAAAATGACAAAGATGTGTCAACTTTTCGAAGTTGGGTAGGTATAAAGGGCCGGCTTAAACACAAATAAATCATTCTGTCCACCATAGAAAAAGTAAAACGCCTAACTATCTAAATATCAGATAATTAGGCGTTTATGTTGTAGCGGGAACAGGACTCGAACCTGTGACCTCCGGGTTATGAGCCCGACGAGCTACCAACTGCTCTATCCCGCGATTTAATGGGAGTGCAAAGGTAATACCTTTTTCAGAAAAAACAACTACCTTTGCAAAAAAATAATTTTATTTTATCTGATTTTTTTCAAAAAGAGGAGAATCGGTTGAGAAATATGGAAACGGAACCTATACAGCCTGCTGTCAGCCCGAATCATCGGGCCGGTTTTATCAGTATCGTAGGCAAGCCCAATGTGGGCAAATCAACGCTGATGAATGTATTGGTAGGAGAAAAACTCTCCATCATTACCTCCAAAGCCCAAACCACCCGGCATCGGATCATGGGAATTTTGAACGGTGTACACGAAGGAACCGATTTTCAATTAGTTTATTCGGACACCCCCGGCATTATCAAGCCCCAATACAAGCTGCATGAATCCATGATGAATTTTGTAAGCAGTTCATTAGAGGATGCTGATATTGTGCTGTTTGTCACGGATATTTTTGAAAAACACGATGAAACGGAAGTGTTGGAACAGTTAGCCCGTACCGAAGGTGCCGTTATCTTGGTGATTAATAAAATTGACCTTGCTACGGAAGAACAGGTCACTGAAAAGATTGCCTATTGGAAAGAAAAACTCTTTACCGCAGCGATTGTAACGGTTTCGGCGTTGAAGCAGGAGGGTATCGAGAAACTTTTCAGCGCCATCATGGAAAACTTACCGATTCACCCGCCTTATTTTCCGAAAGATGAATTGACAGATAAGCCCGAACGTTTTTTTGCCGCGGAAATGATTCGAGAAAAGGTCTTTCTGAATTACAAGAAAGAGGTACCTTACAGTACGGAAGTCGTCATTGAAGAGTTCAAAGAGAAAAAAGACATTATTGTGATTCGGGCGGTGATTTTGGTGGAAAGACCCACTCAAAAAGGAATCATTATCGGTGACAAAGGCGTGATGCTTAAAAAAATAGGCACCCAAGCGCGGGAAGATATGGAACAGTTCTTCGGTAAAAAGGTGTTCTTGGAACAATACGTCAAAGTCGAACCGGATTGGCGTAATAAAGTGCAGCGATTAAAACAGTTTGGATACGAAAATTCGTAGAGGCGCAAAATTTTGCACCTCTACTTGAGAAAAAATGTCAAATATAGTAGCAATAGTAGGACGCCCCAATGTGGGTAAGTCAACGTTTTTTAACCGATTGATTAAAGAGCGTCAGGCCATCATGGATGACCAAAGCGGCGTAACGCGCGACCGCCATTATGGAAATGCTTTCTGGACAGAACAGTATTTTACCGTTATTGATACCGGCGGTTATGTCGTAGGCTCGGAAGATGTGTTTGAAGGAGCTATTCGAGAACAAGTTGAAATCGCCATGGATGAAGCTGATGTGATCCTCTTTATGGTGGATAGTATGACGGGACTCACCGACTTGGACAAAGATTTTGCCAATGTGGTGCGTAAATCGAAGAAACCTGTTTTTTTAGTGGTCAATAAAGCCGAAACCCGTGATCGAGAGATGGCTGCCGCAGAGTTTTATGAATTGGGCTTAGGAGAACCCTACACCGTTTCTTCACAAACGGGCAACGGTACGGGCGATTTGTTGGATGATGTGGTAAAGCATTTTAAAACGCCGGGAGTAGAAGACCCGGATGCCGGCATTCCCAAAATTTCCATTTTAGGCCGCCCCAATGTAGGCAAATCTTCCTTTTTGAACGTATTGACCGGTACTGAACGAAGTATTGTGACGGATATCGCCGGTACCACGCGCGATGCTATCAATACCCGTTACAAAGCCTACGGTAAAGATTTTATTCTGATAGACACAGCCGGTATCCGACGCAAAGCACGCGTAAAAGAAGCGATTGAATTTTACTCGACGCTTCGGTCAGTCAAAGCTATGGAGGATTCTGATGTGGTGCTTGTAATGCTGGATGCTTCACGCGGTTTGGAAGCGCAGGATCTTCACATTATCGGGATGGCCCACAAAGCCAAAAAAGGAATCGTACTTATGGTGAACAAGTGGGATTTGGTAGAAAAGGATTCCAAAACAGCCGATAAGATCCGTAAAGAAATGTTGGAACGCTTGGCTCCTATGGACTATATGCCGATTATCTTTGCCTCTGTTCACGAAAAACAGCGTATTTTTCAGGTAATGGAGAAAGTGATGGAAGTGTATGAAAATAAGACAAAGAAGATCACAACATCTAAGCTGAACGAAGTCATGCAGGTGGAGATTGACAAATACCCGCCGCCGGCCCATCGGGGTAAACACATCAAGATCAAGTACATGATTCAATTACCTACCCCGTCTCCGACGTTTGTGTTTTTCTGCAATCACCCCAAATACATCAAAGAATCATACATACGCTATTTGGAAAACCGTATGCGTGAAAACTTTGGTTTTGAGGGAGTTCCGATTACATTATTCTTTAGAGAAAAATAATTTTCGGTTTCCGGTCGGCAGTCAATAGTCCACAGTCAATGGTAATACTACCTGTCAACTGTGGACTATTAGTTTTCGACTTAAAACTATTTCATTACTTTCAATTCCTTCACTAAGTCGGAACCGCCGAGTTTTTCGATGCACCACAGTACATAGCGAATGTCAACGTTAATGCAACGTTTGTATTTTTTGTCAAAGACAATATCGCCTGACATCGCTTCCCAGTTGCCATCGAAAGCCAAGCCGATCAATTCACCTTTGGCATTTAATACCGGACTGCCTGAATTACCTCCCGTAATGTCGTTGTTGGTAATAAACCCGACGGTGACATCACCATCGTTATCGGCGTATTGGCCAAAATCTTTGTTTTTGTATAACTCTAAGAAATTTTGCGGTAAGTCAAACTCGTAGTCTTTGGGTTTGTATTTTTCTATTACTCCCGTTAACGTGGTTTTGTACTTATAATGCACACCGTCACGCGGGTCGTAGTCTTGGACATTACCGTAGCTGACGCGTAATGTACTGTTAGCATCCGGGTACTGTACCCAAGAAGGATTCATTTCTCCCAAACCTTTGATATAAGTCCGCGAAAATTTCTTGTCAGCTTCCTGAAAATCAGCAATGTACTTGTTGTATTTGGTAAGGTAATTTTTGCGGAAGCTTTGGAAATACTTGTATGCCCAATCATTGGCGAGGGCGTCGTACGTAGGATTTTCTAAAAATTTCAAAAACCGTTCTTTCGTCGCAAAATGAGAGGTCAGGTACATTTCCTGAGCAAACTTTTTGAATGACTCTTCCGGAGTCCCGGCCGAGAATTTACTAAGGATTTCCCCGATGACTTCCGGATGCTGGTCTTTAGGAATATCATTATAAAATGCCAACAGCGTTTGTGCAACGATTTTTTGGTCGGAAGGAAGGTTAAAATCCTTGAAAATTTCGTCGGCATTTGCCTTGAAATTTCCGGTAATTTGACTGATTTCGTTGGTCTTATTCTCTTTTAATGCACTCTCCAAACGTGTCATTGACAGTACGACCGGAGCTAAATGTGCTCCGAACAAACCTTGATTTAAGTACTGAGGGTGCATGGCGTAAGGTTCATAGGCCGCATACGCCTTCTGCCAATCCGTAAATAAATTTTCGTATTCCGGTTTTCCCTTAGCCCATGTTTTAAATTGCTCTTCCTGTTGTACTTTTTGGTCATATACTTTAAGCTTCTGAAGCTGCTGTGTTTGACCGATAAAGTATTTCCAATAATTGGCGATATTGGCGTATTCGGCTGATAGAGCCAGTTTGGTGGCAATATTCTTATCCATTTCTTCTTTCCAAGCCTTGAGACGAATATCGCGGTTTTTAACAATGCTCATATTCACTTTGTCAATGGCCAGTTGGATTCCCATCGAAGATTCATACCGATTGGTACGACCCGGAAAACCGAATACCATGGCAAAGTCGCCGGGCTTGATTCCCTTGAGCGAAACGGGCAGGAATTTTTTGGGTGAATACGGTACGTTATCCTTGGAATAGGGAGCGGGTTTGCCGTCTTTGGCGGTATAGATTCGGAAAACAGAAAAATCACCGGTATGACGGGGCCATTCCCAGTTGTCGGTATCCCCTCCGAATTTACCAACGGATTGCGGAGGAGTACCTACCAAACGAATATCAGTAAAGCGCTCAAAAACAAGCAGATAATAAGCATTCCCTTTGGCAAATTCTGTAACGGAAGCTTCATAATGAGTTCCCTCTTTGGCCGTATTAGAAAGTTCGCTGCCCAATTGATTCACTTTAGCGGCGCGTTCTTTTTCACTTAAACCCGTTAATTGCGGCAGCATTTTATCACTTACATCTTCCATTCGTACCAATCGCCGCATCCAGAGTCCTTCTATCGGTTTTTCGTCGGCATTGGTTTTAGCCCAAAAACCATTATCTAAAATGTTGTTTTCCGGAGTAGAGTTAGAGGCAATGGCTTCGTAGCCACAGTGATGATTGGTAAAAATTAAACCCTTATCGGAAACGATCTCAGCCGTACAAAATCCGCCCATTGAGACAATGGCGTCTTTCAAACTGGCGTTGTTGATGTCGTATATATCCTTGGCCGTAAGTTTAAAGCCTTGTTTTTTCATTTGGGCTTCATTTTTGCCGATTAGAGACGGCAGCCACATCCCTTCGTCGGAGGGATTACCTGCCCATGCTGAAGTAAAACCGAGCAGAAGGGCCAATAAAGTGATTCTGATTTTGGTCATGTTTGGTGTTGAAAAGATTAAAAATGAATAAACGAAAATCAACCGATTTACTTTCAAAACTCGGTTTCAAAAAAGCAACCCCAGTAAAATACCGCCTAAGACAATGCCATAGGGGGGGATTTTTGTGAAAAAAAGCAAAAATAAAGTTAATAAAATAATACTGAATGCTGCCGGACCGGTGGCACCGGCACTGAGCATACGAATAACGGCAGCTACGGTCAGACCCACACTGGCGGCATTGATCCCTTCCAAAGAAGCTCTTACACCGCGATACTTTTTGAGTTCGTTCCAAAAACGATATACAAAAAATATCAGAAAGGTGCCCGGTAAAAAAATGCCGGCCGTTGCCGCCAAGCTTCCCCACAATTGGCCGCCAAGGCCATCAAAACGCATAGATAATGCTCCGACATAGGAGGCAATCGAAAAAACCGGTCCGGGAACGACCTGTGCCATGGCCATACCTGTCAGAAATTCCTGCTGAGTAAGGTATTTTTTAAATTCCACAAACTCAGTGTACAGCATGGGATTAAGTACTTGCCCGCCGCCGAAAACCAAACTGCCGTTACGATAAAAGTTTTCAAACAAGCGAATGGGCAACGAATGAGTGATTTTCCCTAAAACCGCCGCCAGAATCAACACACTTAACCACAATATAAAATTAGCCCATTCGATGCGAATCGGGGCTTTTTGCATTTTTTTTAAATTTCGATAGCGAATTGCGGTCACCACCCCCCCCAAGGCAATGACAATCGGGGTCATATAGGGAGAAGGAAAAAGGTAAGCGACTGTGGCAGCTACAACCAGAATTAACCAATGGGTTCGATTTGTGATCACTTTTGAACCGATGCTGAAACCTCCGTAAGCCAAAAAACCGATGGCCATCGGCTCCACAAAGCGCATAAACGAAAGCGATATTTGATGTTGTTGCAGATAAAAAATTCCTAACGCCGCCAAGGTCATTACCAGCACGGCAGGCAACGACCATAGCAGCACGGTCAGATAAGCCAGATTGGGACCACCCATCTTAAAACCTAAGGCGGTAATGGTTTGGGTAGAGGTCGGTCCGGGCAATATCTGACAAAGAGCTTGTAATTCAAGGAGTTCGGCTTCGGTAAGGTAACGTCTTTTTTGCACAAATCGCTCCAGAAACATGACCAAATGGACTTGCGGCCCGCCAAAACAAGTCAAAGCCAGTATCAGCACATCTTTTAAAAAGATGATGTAACGAATCCGTCTGACGGGCCGGGAAAATAGTGAGTCCGACAAGCTGAGAAAGTGTAATGGTTAAAATGCAAAGAAGTGGGTACCGGATGCTTTACGTCCTATTGTTACTCACCACGTATACTTTTATGCTTTTTTCAAGCCCAACTCCACTAAGCGCTCGTCCAAAAATTCCCCTGCGGTTAAATCCACGTACAATTTGGGATGCTCAGCATCTACACAACTTTCCAAACAGCTCAAATCCATATCGGCGCGAGGGTGCATGAAAAAGGGGATAGAATAGCGCGAAGTATTCATTTTCTCGCGCGGAGGGTTGACCACTCGGTGAATGGTTGACTTAAGATTATGGTTAGTCAGCCGATCCAGCATATCACCTACGTTGACGATAATCTGATCCGGTAAGGCCGTTATGGCAATCCATTTACCATCTCGGCGTAATACTTCCAGACCTTCTGCGCTGGCACCCATCAGCAGAGTGATCAAGTTTATATCTCCGTGAGCAGCGGCACGTACCGCTCCTTCCGGTACGGTATCAGGGTCGAGCGGGAAATAGTGCAATGCCCGCAGAATACTGTCGCCATTGCGCACTTTGTCCTCAAAATAGTACTCATCCAATCCCAAGTAAAGGGCAATGGCCCGCAGCAGGGTTTTGCCCGTATTTTCAAAAGTATTGTACACCAAGGTCGTATATTCCGTGAATTCGGGCGTTTCTTCGGGGAAAACATTGTGCGGCATGTCTCCTTCGGGTTCCGGCTGACCTACGTGATAAAACTCTTTCAGATCAGCTACTTTAAACCCTTTTGCTTTTTCGCGGCCTTTTCCAATATAACCGCGCTGCCCGTTGAGTTCCGGAAAGTCGTATTTCTTTTTTACCTCGTCAGGTTGTTTAAAAAATGCCTGAACGGATTCGTAAAGTTTAAGTCGAATAGCTTCGGTCAGTCCATGGTTTTTGATAGAAACAAAGCCGATGTTATTGAAGGCGGTACCTAAATCCTGAACAAATTTGGCTTTGCGTTCGGGGTCTCCGGAAGTAAAATCGGATAGGTCTAACGACGGTATTACGTCTAAAAGGGCAGTTTCTGACATGTTTTTAAAAAATTAATGGTTACCGGCGGTCTGTTCCGCAAAAATCCGCCCATTACGAGCTAATGGGTTAGCTCGAATGCTGATTTGAAGACACACCGCAAGAAGTGTTTAAACGCGTAATGCAAAGTTTGAAAAAACAATCGGTTATTCAAACATCAAATAAATAGTAACCGTATGAGAAGTGAGTCGTCGTATTCCGTTGCTGGTAGTATTGATTTCGTTGTTGCGAAATAAGTTAACAATCCCGTGAGAAAAGCGGATTTCGGGAGAAAATTTGGTATAAGCCAAAAACTGTTCCAGCCCGAAACCGTAATCAACGGTCAGATCTGAGTTTCGGGTGTTGAGAAAGTCAGAGCCTTGACGCAGCCTTTTTCGAACGTTGGTTTCAAAACCGAAAGTGACTCCTCCCAGCATATACATGCGGGTGTTCATACGGCGTTGCGATTTATACTTAAACAAAAGCGGAAGTTCTATCCAGGTAGCTTCCCGAAGTTCGCGGCGTTTGCTTCCTTTGGTAAATTCATATTCCACCACACGATCATAAAGAGAGACGGAAGGAGTGGTACGAATATCCCAGCGGTCGTTAAGGTAACCGTTAATAACAAAACCCATCCTGAACCCTATCGTAGGCGGAGCTGTAATACGCGCTGTTGTATCCTGATTGAGAAAAGAATCATTGTGTACAATGTGGAAACGGGTAACGGGCATGGCAAACAAAAACCCATAGTGAATGGGTTTGTCCTCATAATATTCTAAATGCTTACGGTAATAGGAGGAAGTTTGGCCTTGTACAGAGTTGATGAAGCTAATGCTTCCAAGCAATAATCCTAAAACTATTTTTTGCCCACGTAAATGGAACAAATTCCGAAAGTGAGTGGTATGCATTTTGTGTTTTTAAATCCGGCCTGTTCGTAAACTTTCAAAAAATCATTTCCGTCCGGAAATGCCTGTACTGATTCCGGTAAATAGGTATAAGCGGCCTTATCTTTCGACACGATTCGTCCTATTACCGGTAAAATGTAACGAAAGTAAAAGTTGTATAATTGTTTGAAAGGGAAAGTTTTCGGTTTGGAAAACTCTAAAACAAGGCAAGTACCCCCGATTTTGGTTACTCGGCACATTTCCGTCAGCCCGGCGAGCAAGTTTTCAAAATTCCGCACCCCGAAGGAAGCCATAACGGCATCAAAAGAATTGCTGTCCAACTTCAAATCAGTTGAATCACCCGTACGCAGTTCGATCACATTTTCTTTGCCCAACTTTTTGATTTTCTCGCGTCCCACGGCCAGCATTCCTTCCGATATATCAACACCGATAATTTTTTTGGGTTGAAGCTTTAGAGCTTCGATGGCAAAATCGCCGGTGCCGGTAGCTATGTCTAAAATGGTTTGCGGTTTTTCGGCCCGAAGCAATTGAATTGCCCGTTTGCGCCAGTAAAAATCAATCCCTGCGCTGAGAAAATGATTTAAAAAATCGTAGTTGGACGAAACATTATCAAACATTTCGGCAATCTGTTCACGCTTAGTCGACGTTTTGCCTTTATAGGGTACTACTGTCATATCGTTATGGAATCATTAAAAGTCTGCAAAGTTACAATCCATCTTTGGTAAACGCTTTGTCAGACTCAATAGTTTTCCGTAAAATTGTTAATCATACTTATCTGTTGATGGAATGCTCGAAAAACTGGAAGAAATCCGCAGCTATTTGTTTAAATACCTCGAAACGCGGATTGATTTATTAAAAACAGAAGCCCAGGAAAGTCTGGAGAATATTGTGGTACAGATCATTTATCTGGTGGTCTTGCTGTTATTGGCTTCCATGACCGGCATTTTTGCATTCATGATGCTGGCTGTCTTGCTCAACGAGTGGTTGGAAAGTCGTTATGCGGGGTTTGCCATTGTGTTTGGTGCGTTATTGGTGCTGACCGGGTTTTGGATCAAAGCCAGCGGTTGGGTACATCATGTGGTGCGACAATTACTCTTTCAGATTTTCAGGAAGAAATAATTTTAATAATTCGAGCAGGATTGCCGCGTACAATGGCCCCATCCGGCAGATTTGTCGTAACAACACTGCCGGCAGCTATCAAACAATTTTTTCCGATTTTCAAATTGGGAGTAACGATCGAACCTGCTCCGATCAACGTACCTTTTCCTACCCGTACATTTCCGCAGAGCGTTACCCCCGGTGCCACATGTACAAAATCTTCAATGATGCATTCGTGGTCTATCGAAGCGGAGGTGTTGATAATAACGTGTTTACCTATTGTTGCCTCCGCCTGTAAAACTGTGTTATGGAAAACCACACTTCCTTCTCCTATAGTCACATCGGCTGTGATAAGAGCCGACGGGTGAACTGCCTTTCCGAAAGGATGTCGGATACCCGCCGCTATCTTTTCACGAATGTTGTTGTTACCAACTGCAATGATCAACGGCTGTTCCGGTTCATACTCTGAGCGATAACTGCCGATAACGGGCGTACCTGAAAGGATTTTTTTTGATAAATCATCATCAAAAATTCCCGATACGGGTATATTCCAAACCTGTAAGCAACTGATAATCACTTTGGCATGACCGCCGGCGCCGTAGAGTAACATAGTTTATAATTAAAGGTTTCCCCTAAATTTTTCTGCAGTAGCCGTTTGAGCTGCATTGATTCCTTCCGATTTGAGTACTTTCACCAATGTCAGCCACAGAATTTCTATGTCTAAACGCAGCGATAAGTGGTCAACGTACCAAACGTCGTATTCGAATTTTTCCGGCCATGACAAAGCATTGCGGCCGTTTACCTGCGCCCAGCCCGTGATACCCGGTTTAACGGCATGACGGCGATTTTGGTGCGGGCTGTACAGCGGCAAATATTCGGGCAAAAGCGGCCGCGGTCCTATCAGCGACATATCTCCTTTCAACACATTGACCAACTGCGGCAATTCATCCAACGATGTTTTTCGAACCAGTGCCCCAACAGGAGTGAGCCGTTCGGCATCCGACAATAAATTACCCTGTATGTCACGCCGGTCATTCATGGTCTTAAACTTTACTATTCGAAAGATTTTGCCGTTTAATCCCGGTCGCAGTTGAAAAAAGAACGGTTTTCCGTCGTTGTAAAAATAGAGTAAAATGATAACTGTGACCGTAACAGGCAAAGTGATCAGCAGCAATAGGAAAGCAACACCTTTGTCAATCAGTGGCTTGAAGAAGCGGCGATACATGCGGCAAAGGTACGGATTCGACCGCAGCTAACAAACGACGGTACAGCATTCCCTTGGCTAACCAAATATCTAAAGGCTTGAAATCAGCCAAAGCGCGTTGCCGTGCTGCCTTGCCGTGCCGTTGCGCTGTTTCAGGATTTTGGAGGTAAAATAAAATTTTTTCCGCCAGTTCTTCGTAAGTACGATTTCGACAAAATATACCGGTCTCATTTTCGACTATAGCGTCTTTCAGTCCTGTCACATGAAAACCAATGGTGGGCTTACCCATCGCTGCGGCTTCTAAGACTACATTCCCAAAGCCTTCGCGATGACTGGGAAGTACTAAAAAATCCATCAGCGCATAATAAGGAGCTATTTCGGAAACCTCTCCTGTCCAACAAATATCCGAGTCAGACTGCAATTTCTGTTTGAATGGCTCAGGCAGTTTTTCTTCTTCATCTCCACCAATGAGGAGTAGTTTTGCATTGAGATGACTATGTTTTACTGATTGCCAGGCTTTATACAACTCATCAATTCCTTTATCCGCAACCAAGCGACCCACAAAGCCAACAATGGGTTGATTTTTAGTTAGTTGGTACTTCCTTCGGAGTTGTTCTAACCGATGTTCGGTAATGTTTTCAGGATTAAAGGTATGGGCGGCATCTACTCCATTGCAACTGCCGTTGTGCATTACCGAAATTTTAGGGGGTGAAACCAACTTGTTGTCAATAGCGGTTTGTCTCAGCGAATGACTGACTGCTATCACGTGGGTGGCGCAATGACAAGCCCATTTTTCAGCAAGTTTGTAAAGGATTTTGTGCCCAAACGTTGCCGTTTCTAACGGTAACCCATGCATTTCATAAATTCTGATCGGAACGCCGCTGTACCAAGCAGCGAGCATACTTAGAAAGGCAGCTTTAGGGGTATTGCCGTGAACAATTTGAGGTTTTTTGCTTTGGAAATAAAGCTTTAACCGATAAAGGCTTTGAAGATCTTTCAAAGGACTTATTTTTCGGCGAAACGGAATGGCGTTCGTAATTAATTCATTTCGGAGGCCGAATGCGTTTAATTGCTTCGTTTCAATACTGTTTTTAGAAGAGCTTAAAATATGCAATTCATAACCGTTTTGTTTCCAAAACTGCGTTTGTCCTTCTAAAAAACACAGAGACATCGGGACTGTAAATGTCTGAACCACGCGCATAAAGCAGAGGTTAGGATTTTAATTACCCGAATATATTGGTTTTATAGATTATATAGTTCAAAATATCTCGAAAAAATTTTGCTGCCGTGACCGATATTCCGGCAAAAAAAGGGAAAAAACAGCCTCGTTTTCCATAATAGTCCCATAAAACCTTAGCCCATCCCCAACGTGCTGTAAGTTTTTTAGTAAGAGATGAATCCTCATAGTAATCCAATAAAACCATCGGAAGATTGGCATAAGTACTGTTGGGATGAGCGCGAAGTAAGAGCTCCTGATCTTCGTTACGGGAAAAATTACGGTATTGCCATTGTTGAAACCACACCGTACGGCCGCACCAAGTCGGGTGGGCTATGGAAATCGTTTTTATCCAAGGGAGCGCTGTAATCTCGCTATGAGAAACCGGAAAAACATGCCGGCTTGTGGTACGACTTTGTTTATTGATACCACGAACAGCAGTCCCTGCCAAATCAACGTCGGGGTGAGCTTTCAAGAAAGCAATTTGTTGTTGGAGCCGTTCCGGATGGGAAACATCGTCCGCGTCCATACGAGCTATATAGAGGCTCTCACTGAGCCGGATGCCCTGATTAAGCCTCGCTACCAGTCCAAGATGCTGACCGTCACTGATAATCCGGATGCGTTTATCAGCAAACTGTTGTGCCACAGACAAACTGTCGTCGTCGGAACCGTCTTCAATCAGTAAAAGTTGCCAGTGAGGGTAGGTTTGGTTCAAAATAGACTGAATAGCCCGAGCCAGCGTTGCCGCTCCGTTGTAAACCGGCAAAAGAATTGTGACTTCCGGATGGTACATGGCAAATTGTATGAATCGGTTCTTGATAAGCACTGAAAATCAGCAACAGAAGTTGTAAAGAGTGTTGCAGTTCGGGTGATTCTGTATAAAATTCAGCGTAGCTTTTGGGGCAATGACAATCGTATCTCTGAAAAAAACCTTTACCAAAAACTTCAAAATAATAGCTTGTTCCATCTCCTACGATGATTTCTCCTTTGCTTTGTTTTTTGGCAATGACCCGTACCGTATCTCCGCTCATTTCTACCCTTGTACTGTTATCGTGTTGTGCCCGCTTGGTTCTGTATATTTTACGGAGCGAATCGATAACCGCGTTTTGGGGCCGAGCCGGAAAGGACCCGTTTTGAAGAAATCGTGCTGAGAAATCCGAGTTTCTGATTGTTGATTTTACGGTAGTGGCGTGTTTTAAATAACCCTCTTTATTACTACTGATTTCAATCTTTTTAAGTTTTATCCGCTTTCTTTTTACCGTAGTGACATACAAATCATGGGCTTGTCCATACTTCAAAGCTATTTTTACCCAAACTCTTATTTGGTATTCTCCTTCCCGCAATTTCGGCATTGGAACGCCAATTGTCTTTGTTAATGCCTTAAAGTAAAGGGCAGAGTCAACCGCATTTTGGGCCGCAGTAACGAAACTAATAACACATAATGCACTTGTCAACAGAAAGATAAAATAGCGCATCGTGTTGTTAGGTTTGAATGACACCTACATTAAATGGCTTGGTAAGCGGAGCATGGTTGGCCGCCTCGATACCTGTCGAGATAATTCGGCGAGTGTCAAGTGGGTTGATAATACCGTCGGTCCATAAATGCGCAGCGGCGTAGTAGGGCGACAATTGCTCATTATAACGGTCCGTAATCTCCGTCAACAACTCATTTTCTACCGCAGGATCAATCGTCTGACCTTTGGCTTTGAGGGTTGCTACCTGAATCTGCAATAATGTTTTGGCCGCCGAGGCGCCACTCATGACGGCCAATTTAGCCGTTGGCCAAGCATAAATCAGTCGCGGGTCGTAGGCTTTTCCGCACATGGCATAATTGCCCGCCCCGTACGAGTTTCCGATAATAAATGTAAATTTCGGCACTACAGAATTGGCAACGGCGTTCACCATTTTAGCACCGTCTTTGATAATTCCGCCTTGTTCGGAACGGCTTCCCACCATAAATCCCGTTACATCGTGCAAAAACACCAACGGAATTTTCTTTTGGTTGCAGTTCATAATAAAACGTGTGGCTTTATCGGCAGAATCAGAATAAATGACGCCGCCCATTTGCATTTCCGTAGCAGCATTACTGCCTTTTTTAGCCTTTACCATCTTTCGTTGATTAGCAACGATACCTACAGCCCATCCGTCAATCCGGGCATACCCGCAAAGGAGGGTTTGACCGTATAATTTTTTATACTCTTCAAATTCAGAATTGTCGACAATCCGCTCAATGATTTCACGCATATCATACGGCTTATTGCGGTCTGCGGGTAACAAGTCAAATATTTCGTCGGGGTTTTTGATCGGCAAAGCAGACGCAATTCTGTCAAACCCTGCGGTTGGAGCATGACCGATTTTATCAAAAATACGTTTAACAGCATCCAGACAGGAGTGATCATCCGGATATTTATTGTCGGTTACTCCCGAAATCTCGCAATGAGTAGCGGCTCCTCCCAACGTCTCAGCATCTACTTCTTCGCCAATAGAGGCTTTCACCAAATACGGACCCGCCAAAAAGATGGAACCTGTTCCTTCTACAATCAAAGCTTCGTCGGACATGATCGGCAAATAAGCTCCTCCGGCAACGCAACTGCCCATAATGGCGGCTACTTGCAAAACTCCCATCGAAGACATAATCGCATTATTGCGAAAGATGCGCCCGAAATGCTCTTTGTCGGCAAATACATCTGCCTGAAGCGGAAGATAGATACCTGCACTGTCCACTAAATAGATGATAGGCAGGCGGTTTTCAAGGGCAATTTCTTGCGCACGAAGATTTTTCTTAGCCGTGATCGGAAACCACGCCCCGGCCTTTACTGTGGCATCGTTGGCAACAATTACGCATTGACGACCCGAAACCCGCCCAATCCCTATGACTACGCCTCCGGAAGGGCATCCCCCTTCCTCTGCATACATGCCGTCGCCGACAAAAGCGCCGATTTCGGTAAAATCATCTTCTTGGTCAATTAAGTAAGCAATGCGTTCGCGGGCTGTCAATTTTCCTTTGGCTTTGTGTTTTTCAATATTTTTAGGGCCGCCACCCCATTTGATTTGTTCATACCGCTGTTGCAGTTGATCCAGCAATTGTTGATGAAATTCCCGATTATTCATAAGGTGATGAAGATTGTTTGACCGGAAAAGGCCGGTTTTCGGAATACAATTTAAAAATTATTTAGGAAGCTTTTCAAGCATCTCTTTCAGAGTTTTGTGAAGTATCGGAGCCGTTGCCGGTCCCGTAGAGTTTACCTCTCCGTAATGGGCTTTGGGAGAACCGTATAAGTAAGGTGCTTCTTTATCCCACTCGGATTTTGGAATAATGTAGCCCAATTCATCATTGGCTAATCCTAACACAAATTTATATTTACCGGGCATCAAACTCCGTAAGGATGGTGTTTCAATCGGGTGAATCAATTTAAAATCTCCTTCTTTGGGGGTTTCGATGCCTCCGTTTGCAATTTCAGGATACAGTTCCCCAGGAACGGTAATCAAACTGACATTGCCGATGCTTAAAGCCGCCGCTTCGGTTCGTAAGTGGCCCCAACTGCTGTAACCCCAATCTATAACCCCTAAGGCGATTCCTAAACGGAAAAGGATGTTTCCCAAAGGCAATTCAAAGGTTTTGGCAAATAAATTAATACCGCCTTTAACCGGTTCAGACTTTTCTAAGGCATTTAAGGCTAACAGAGCCAGCGTATTTCCTTGGGCTTGGGCCTTTTCAAAAGTAGCTCCTTCATAATAAATGTCTTTGAACGGATCTTTGATTTTGACTGACGGACGGGTTGTCATAAGCCCTCCCACACAACCCGAAGCATATAATACAATACCTCCTAATCCTTTCTTTACTAATTTCTTATCCGAATACAGTCCTTTTTCAATGCCTTCGCGAACATAATGCGGGAAATCGGAAGTGATTAAAGTGTTTTTACTCCAAAGCGTTTCAGGGTGGTTGCCCCACACTACAAATGCCCCAAGAGCAGTGCCTGATTTGGCATCAGTAGCTTGGAGAATATATACTCCGTTATCTTTGACAACAGGTTTGCGCGTGTCTATATTCAGTGATTCGGCACCTGTCAGATCTTGAGCCACGCGCAGATGAGCCTGTTTCAGATTTTTTACTGCCATCTCAATCGACTCAACAATTCTGTTTTCGACCCATTTCTCATAAATCGGATTGACTCCGCTTTTCAAAAAGCTGTCCCCCCATAATCCCAACATATCGGGCGCTTCGTGGTTGTGCGTACTGCATATAATAATATAGGTAAGACCGAATCTTTCGGCAAGTTTTTTACGAACGTTAATAACGTTGGTATGAGGGAAGCCAATTAAGTCAATGGCCACTATGGCAATTCTCGTATGTCCGTTGTCCAAGACCATCGTTCTTGCCCATAAGTCGTCATGAATACCGGTGGTTGCCCGTTTTTTTCCAAAACCGGCCAACCAATAAGTATCAAACTTTTCGTTTCCGTTTTTATCTTCGTATGTGTCGCCATCCTCTTTATTAAAAGCAGCGTCAGAATTTTTATCATTCCATTTTTCCCAATCTTGCGGGGTGATCTTCAATGCGGCAAAACCTGCGGAATAAGCGACGGTATCTTTGGGCGCTTTACGATTTAGGAAGAGCGAATAACCCGAATGACGATCGCGACCGTTGTAGAAGGCGAAAACAGCCAATAAGATAAGAACCACTAAAATTGCCAATCCAAAGGCAGACCATTTAAGCTTGCTCATAATGTACACCCGAAAACACCCGAAGAAGGACAAATAAAGCGCAAAAAGTTTATTAATCAGGCAGTTTCTTCAACATATTTATTAAAAGGTGAGCTGAATTATAAGCGGCTGTTTTTTTGAAGTTATCAATACTTTCTTTTGCTTGGCTGTCCGCTTTATCGCTCATACTTCTGATGATCAGACAAGGCACTTGTTGTTGCCAACATAGTTGAGCGACTGCCGCGCCTTCCATTTCGGTGGCATCAGCATTGAATTTTTGGCGAAGTTCACGGGCTTTGGTTTCGGAAGTAACCAACAAGTCTCCGGTGACTATTGTACCTATTATTATATGGGGAGGTTGATGTTGATTTTCTAATAATTTAAAGTCAGTAGTTTGAGCTGCTGATTTTACCGAGACTAACAGCAAAGAATCGGCCCTGAAAAATAAAGGATTCAGTTCGCGATTAATCGGGTTTCGAGTACTTCCGGTCAAAAGACTGTCATTAGTAACTCTTCCGAAATCGTATTGTAAAGTTTGCTGCCCGATGACAATATCACCGGGATTCAACTCCGGATGCAAGCCTCCGGCAATTCCCGTAAAAATAACTCGTTTCGGGCGAAATTTTTGCAAAAGGAAGGCGGTCACCATCGTCGCATTGACTTTGCCGACTCCTGTTTTCACAATCACAACACGTTGATGACCGATTTTTCCGTAATAAAACGGCAAACCGTGAACAATTTCAGTTTTCGGTTTTTGCAATGAAAGGCGTAATAACTCAATTTCTTCATCAAGTGCTCCAAGCAATGCTGTGACCGGTTTGGGCGAATAAATTTGAGAAAAACACATCGAGTGGACACCCCCAATAAAGATAACTAAAAGTTTCCAACGCAAAAAAGGCAGGTTTATCATCGCTGAAATGGTTAATAAATGCGTATTTGGTGCAAAATTGCACAAAATCATATTGTTGATTCTGCTATTTTTGTGAATTCTGATTAACCCACTTTGACTTGCAATGAAAGATACTGCCGAAAGAAAGCGTATTCACGCGCGCGCTGATAATAAAGGTTGGAAAAAATGGGGCCCCTATTTAGCTGAACGCCAATGGGGCACAGTTCGAGAAGATTACAGCTATTGGGGTGATTCGTGGGGATTCATTTCCCATGAGTTGTCACGCTCGTATGCCTACCGTTGGGGTGAGGATGGTATTGGCGGAATTTCGGACAATAAAGGTCATATCTGTTTAGCATTCGCTTTTTGGAATCACCAAGATCCGATTATAAAGGAACGATTTTACGGGGTTACCGGCCCCGAAGGCAATCACGGAGAAGATGTGAAAGAGTTGTACTATTATTTAGACAGTACACCGACGCATTCCTACATGAAAATGCTGTATAAGTATCCTCAGGTTGCTTTTCCCTATGCAAAATTGTCGGATGAAAATCGTAAAAGAAATCGTCTTCAGCCGGAATATGAACTGGTAGATACCGGTGTTTTCAACAGCAATCGCTACTTTGATATTTTTATTGAATACGCCAAAGCAGATGAAAACGATCTCTTGGTTAAGATCACGGCTCACAATCGTTATAATAAAGAAGCTCCTCTCACTATCTTACCTACTCTATGGTTTCGTAACACTTGGTCTTGGGGATATGAGCAGTTTAATTACAAACCTATTCTTAACGGAATTGCAAATCGTCAAATAGAGGTGACTCATCGGTTGCTGGGAAGGTTTAAGTTATACTTTGAAGGAGCCGACGAACTGATTTTTTGTGAAAACGAAACCAATACCGAGCGCATCTTCAGTAAGCCTAATGCTTCTCCCTACACCAAAGATGGTATCAATAACTATATTGTCACCGGTAAAAAACAATACATCAATCCCAACCATATCGGTTCTAAAGCTGCCGGACATTATAAACGCATTGTCCCTGCCGGAGAAAGTGTCAGTGTGCGTCTGCGTTTTTCCAATCAGGCCGGTATAAGTAATCCTTTTGCTGATTTTGATGAGATTTTCGATTTAAGAAAACAAGAGGCAGATGAGTTTTATGATGATTTACAAAAAAATGTAACCGACCCTGAACTGCGCACGATTCAACGACAGGCTTTTGCCGGGATGTTGTGGAACAAACAGTTCTTTTATTATAATGTAAATGAATGGCTCAAAGGCGACCCTAAAATGCCTTTTGAGTTTAAAGGACGTGCCTATCCGCGTAACCTCACATGGAAGCACATGTATACAGCCAATATCCTTTCCATGCCTGACAAATGGGAATATCCTTGGTTTGCGGCATGGGATTTGGCTTTTCATACAGTAACACTGGCAAGATTAGATCCTTACTTTGCAAAACGTCAGCT
>JAXLVD010000007.1:115000-348571 GCA_046329125.1 Spirosomataceae bacterium
ACCGATAGGATGCGGGGGAGTCAAATCCTACCAAATTCTGACGAACTCCGAATGGGCACAAACAGACACAGCAGTGAGGGCCGGGGTGCTAAGGTCACGGTCCGAGAGGGGAACAACCCGGAGCAACCGCTAAGGTCCCTAAGTAATGACTAAGTTGAACAAAGGAAGTCCGACTGCCGAGACAGCCAGGATGTTAGCTTGGAAGCAGCTATACATTTAAAGAGTGCGTAACAGCTCACTGGTCGAGCGGGGCGGGCGTCGATAATAAACGGGCATCAAGTCATTCACCGAAGCGATGCGATAGTAATATCGGTAGGGGAGCATTCCAACATCAGCGAAGCTGTGGTGTGAGCCATGGTGGAGAGGTTGGAAAAGCAAATGTAGGCATAAGTAACGACAATGTATGTGAGAACCATACACACCGTAAGGCTAAGGATTCCTCAGCTATGTCAATCAACTGAGGGTTAGTCGGGGCCTAAGGGGAAGGCGAAGGCCGCACCTGACGGACAGCAGGTTAATATTCCTGCACCTGATGCAAGTGTGAAGCGCACGGGGTAGAAGAGGTTATACGAAGTGACGGAAGTCTTCGTTGAGCGGCGTTTTCGGACAAAGCGAATAGCTGAATCGGCCTCCAAGAAAAACCGCTGAAACGCCAGCTTGCATGAGCCCGTACCGCAAACCGACACAGGTAGCCGGGTAGAATATACCAAGGTGCTCAAGTGAATCACGGTTAAGGAACTCGGCAAATTAGTCCTGTAACTTCGGGAAAAGGGACACTCGAGTAAAATTGAGTCGCAGAGAAATGGCCCAGGCGACTGTTTAACAAAAACACAGGGCAACGCAAAGACGAGAGTCGACGTATGTTGCCTGACACCTGCCCGGTGCCGGAAGGTTAAGAGGGGAGCTTAGCGCAAGCGAAGGTTTGAATCGAAGCCCCGGTAAACGGCGGCCGTAACTATAACGGTCCTAAGGTAGCGAAATTCCTTGTCGGGTAAGTTCCGACCTGCACGAATGGTGTAACGATCTGGGCACTGTCTCAACCGTGAGCTTGGTGAAATTGTAGTAGCGGTGAAGATGCCGCTTACCCGTCACGGGACGGAAAGACCCCGTGCACCTTTACTACAACTTTGCGTTGAACATGGGATATGAATGTGTAGGATAGGTGGGAGGCAGTGAAGAGGGCTCGTCAGGGTTCTTGGAGCCAACGTTGAAATACCACCCTTTTGTATTCTGTGTTCTAATTCATAATTGAAGACCGCGCATGGTGGGTAGTTTGACTGGGGTGGTCGCCTCCAAAAGAGTAACGGAGGCTTCCAAAGGTCGGCTCATGACGGACGGTAATCGTCAGGGGAGTGCAAAAGCACAAGCCGGCTTGACTGTGAGACCGACGGGTCGAACAGGTGGGAAACCAGGGTTTAGTGATCCGGTGGTTGCGCATGGGTGTGCCATCGCTCAAAGGATAAAAGGTACGCCGGGGATAACAGGCTGATCATCCCCAAGAGCTCACATCGACGGGATGGTTTGGCACCTCGATGTCGGCTCGTCACATCCTGGGGCTGGAGAAGGTCCCAAGGGTTCGGCTGTTCGCCGATTAAAGTGGCACGCGAGCTGGGTTCAGAACGTCGTGAGACAGTTCGGTCCCTATCTGTGATGGGCGTAGGAAGTTTGACGGGGGCTGACCTTAGTACGAGAGGACCGGGTTGGACTCACCGCTGGTGAATCGGTTGTTCCGCCAGGAGCACGGCCGAGTAGCTACGTGGGCAACGGATAAGCGCTGAAAGCATCTAAGTGCGAAACCGGCCTGAAGATGAGACTTCCAAACAAGGGACGTTATAGACGATGACGTTGATAGGCTGCAAGTGTACAGGTGGTGACATCAAAGCTGAGCAGTACTAATTGCCCAATCTCTTCTATGAATATTATCTCTTATTTTTCTCCCAATGTCATTTACTGCAGACCAAAAGTCAAAGTTATAAAAGTGGTTATAGGGTGGGACGGTGCGCCGCTGCGCTTCACCTCTTCCCAATCCGAAGACTGCAAAAGACCCGGATAGTGGTTACAGGGTTGGTGGGTTCGGAGCCGCGTACGGCTTCACCTCTTGTCAATCCGAGTCACAAAACCTTGATGGTGGTTACAGGGTGGGTGTTCACCTCTTCCCATTCCGAACAGAGAAGTTAAGCCCCGCTCCGCCGATGATACTGCGATAAAACGTGGAAAAGTAGGTAGCCGCCACAATATTATAAAAACCCACTCTCAGAGTGGGTTTTTCTTTTATATCCTGTTAGCAAAAAGAGAGAGCCCATTACAGGCTCTCTCTTTTATTAATATTCATCTTCGTTAAAGAAGAAATCGTCCTTGGTAGGATAATCAGGCCATATTTCTTCTATGCTTTCGTAAGGCTGACCGTCATCTTCCAATTCTTGTAAGTTTTCTACAACTTCCAAGGGGGCGCCTGTACGAATTGCAAAATCAATTAATTCATCTTTCGTAGCCGGCCAAGGCGCATCTTCTAAGTAGGAGGCTAATTCCAGTGTCCAATACATACTCTATTCCTTTTATTGTTCTAAAATAAGGTTAAAAACCAACGAAAACACGCAATTCCAACGTTTTTCTGCTAAATAATGTTGCGAAGGATAGCATTTTTTTTGAATATGTCAAGAAATATTTTTATTTCATTGATTTTCAGTAAGTTACTTTTATTCCGTGATAAAAATCCTGTTCGATATAGTCTTTTTGAAGCGGGTGGCCTTGCCAGTCTTTGGGTAATAAAATTCGCCTTAAATCTGCATGACCTTCGAAATGTATTCCCACTAAATCGAAAGCTTCACGTTCGTGCCAATCTGCCGTTCTCCAAATAGAACTAATTGTTGGTAATGTTGGGTGGGCATCCGTACTTTGGCGGGGTATAATTACCTTAATTGCTAAGTTATGTTCGTAAGGAATAGAAGTTAAATTATAAATTACTTCCATTGTTCCTTTCTCCGGTCCGTTATCAATAGCCGTTAAGCAGGCCAAATAATCAAAAAATAATCGTTTGTCCTCGTTTAAAAATTGACAGATATCAATCAACATTTTTTCCGGCACTTGCAGAATCGGCAAATTAGATTTTTGATTGACCGTAATAAAATTGTCTTCTTTAAATCGGTCGGATAGTATATGTTTAATTTCTTCGAAACTCATCGGTCAATAAAGTTCATTCTCTATATTTAATAACAATTGGGGCGGAGTGATGATTGGATGCTCATCACTTATTTTTTCCTGTAATTTAAGAAAACCGCCGATTAAGGCTTCCGGACGAGGCGGACAGCCCGGGACATAAACGTCTACCGGGATAATGCGGTCTACTCCTTTTACTACATGATAACCATGTTCCCAATAAGGGCCGCCGCAATTAGAACAACTTCCCATAGAAATTACGTAGCGAGGTTCGGACATTTGTTCATACAAACGTCGAATTCGGTCTGCCATTTTAAAAGTGACTGTACCGGCTACGATCATTACATCTGATTGACGAGGTGATGGACGCGGAAAAATGCCAAAGCGTTCAAGGTCATAATTGGAGGCGTAAGAGGCCATCATTTCAATAGCACAACAAGCTAAACCAAAGCCCATTGGCCATAGTGAAGACAAACGGGCCCAATTCAGCAAATCTTCGGCACTCGTTATAATAATTCCTCCCTCTCCTGTTTTCAGTCGATTATCCTTCAAATCCATTTTTATCACTTTAATGTAAAATTAACCATTGATTGGTCTTAAAAAGCAATCGCTGTTTAATTGTTTTTGATTGTCATTTAAACTGCCTGCTCGCCAAACTCCCCGTTTTGTAATGTAAAAAAACGGCTTTCTAACATTTGTCTTTGTGAAAGGTAAAGGTCGTAATGCGGATAAAAATTGAGGCGTTCGGTGATGGTCCTGTCATGCAGTCCCGATAAGCCTAATAGTAATTCACATCCTTCACGAACCGCAAAATTGCCGCCCTCTTGAGCCGTAACATAATCGGCTAATTGTCTTTCAATGACATATTTTTGGAATAAAGGGTTTCCGTTGTGTCTTATAAGAATCCGTACGCCACACTTTTCGGCAATGGACAAATCCAACGCATCATCATAAAAGAAGGCTACTTCTTCCGCGGCGAGTTGGTGGATAAGCATAAAATGCTCTAATGCGGCTATTTTATGTTTTATGCGAAAATAACAAGCGTGATACCGCTCTCTCTTAGCAAGCTGAAACGATAAAAGATTTTGCTCTCCTGAGATAACAATAGTATAAGGCATTTCGCCTCTTGATAGCCACCACCCAAACCGCAGTAAGTTTGTACCCATAGAATCTACTTCGCTGAAATTACTGCTACCCTGTTCGTTTTTAGTACCGTTATTGAAAACGCCATCCCAGTCAAATACAAATGCTTTAATTTTCTTGATCTTTTCCGTTAATATTTCGGGAGAAGTAATAAATGTGCCGCCTAAATCAGTAAAAACAGAGATTATTTCCGGATACATACTTTTCGTAGAGTTTTGCGTAAAAATAGAGAATCTGCGGCATAAATATAGATACCTTCAATTCCTTCATTTGTTTCTGTCATAAAAAGCCCTGAACTTGCGTTTATAAATCAATCTAAAACCCAAATCTCAGTATGAAAAAAGTGAAAATGTTGTTGTTCATGACTTTTTTGTTGATAAATGTCGTTGCGTTTGCCCAAGGAAATGCCGATGCCTGTTTGGGAACTTGGCTGACAGGTTCTAAAAAAGGGCATGTGCAGATCTATAAGCAGGGAGATAAATATTTCGGCAAGATTGTTTGGTTAAAAGAACCCAATGACCCTGCTACCGGCAAACCAAAATCAGATATCAAAAATGCAGATGCTCAAAAAAAATCACGACCTATTTTAGGGTTGGTTAATTTAAGTGATTTTAAATATGAGGGAAACAATGTTTGGGAAGACGGAAAAATTTATGACCCGGAAAACGGGAAAGAATATAGCTGTAAAATGCGCTTGGTGAATCCCAATCAGTTGGATGTTCGCGGCTATATCGGGGTATCGCTCATTGGCCGTACCGACAGTTGGATAAGAGTAAAAAATTAAGATGTTTCAAATAAGCGAAAGGCAGAACTCAAATACGTGAATACTCTTTTTCCTATTTTTATCAAGCTTGAGCAACTTCACATACTCATTGTCGGAGGTGGGTACGTGGGATTGGAAAAACTGACGGCAGTATTAGCTAATTCCCCCAAAGCGACTGTTACATTGATTGCGCCCGAAATTCGGGAGGAAATCAAGGCATTGGCTGCTGCACATCCGCAGGTGACACTTATGGAGAAAGCCTATGAAGCTGAATTATTGGAGAATAAAGATTTGGTCATTGTCGGAACCAACGATAAGCCGGTCAATATGCAGGTGCAACGCGACTGTAAGATGCGGCACTTGTTGGTCAACGTAGCCGATACGCCTGATTTATGCGATTTTTATTTAAGTTCAGTAGTAAAAAAAGGAGATTTGAAGATTGCCATCTCAACCAACGGGAAGTCACCTACTTTTGCAAAACGCTTTAGGGAGGTATTGGAAGAAATATTGCCCGATTCTTTACAAAATACATTAGACAATCTACAGCAAATCAGGAATAAACTGAAAGGAGATTTTCAGGAAAAATTGGAAAAACTGAATGAGATCACGAACGCAATGAAATAATTTTCAAAAAAGAGAAAAGGAGAAAGGCCTGTCTTTCAAAATCAAAAAATAAATCACACCTGCCAACAGTAAATAACTTAACAGAAGCCACTTTTTTCGGTGTTCAAATTCTTCATGATTATGGTAATAATCATAATACATAGAAGCCGATAACCCGAATACCATACAAAAAACGCACATAAGAGCACAGTAGGTTCGGTAAACGACAAACTCACGTAAAAAACCCGCCCCCAAAAAGATATAAAGAAGCCATAACCCAAACCCTGTTCGGTACAGGTAGATACTTAGACGTCGGTCGTTTTTAATATCAAAAAGTTTATCGGCCATAAAGGTATTCTACTGATTTAGAGTAAAATTAATTAGATTTGTAGTAAAAGTCAAGTTTAACAGCAACCCATATACGTTAGATGCCGGTAAAAGTTCTGGTTATTCGCTTTTCTTCCATCGGCGACATTGTGCTTACAACTCCGGTGATTCGTTGTTTGAAAACCCAACGGCCGGATGTTGAGTTGCATTATGTCACCAAAGCTGCGTACCGCTACTTATTGGCCGATAACCCATACATTGATCAAATTCACGTATTGGAAGGCAGTACTTGGAAGCTGATAAAGCAATTAAGAAGCGAGAAATTTGATTTAATTATTGATTTGCATTTTAATCTTCGAACGCTTCAGATTAAAGCAGCATTGGGAGCACAATCTTACAGTTTTAATAAATTAAATTGGGAGAAGTGGCTTTTTGTAAACTGGCGAATTAACGCTCTGCCTAATATACATATTGTAGACCGTTATCTGCACACGGTACAAAATTTGGGTGTTATTAATGACGATAAGGGATTGGAGTATTTTATTCCTTATCGGGATATTATAGAGCCTGATTGGCTGCCCGAAACCCACAAAAACGGCTATGTAGCTTATGCCATCGGCGGACAGCACGAAACAAAAAAACTGCCCCTCAACCGCATGATTGAACTGTGCGAAAAAATCAATTACCCTATTGTTTTGTTGGGAGGGAAAGAAGATGCCGCAAACGGCGAAATGATCGAAAAAGCCATTGGTACAAATTTGATCTATAACGCTTGCGGCAAGTGCAATTTTAACCAATCAGCTTCTTTAATTGAGCAGTCAAAACTGGTGTTCAGCCATGATACAGGCTTGATGCACGTAGCTGCCGCTTTCAAGAAAAAGGTATATTCTATTTGGGGAAATACCATTCCTGAATTCGGTATGTATCCTTACCAAACTAATTTTGTATTGCTCGAAAATCGTCAGCTTACCTGTCGTCCCTGTTCTAAAATCGGTTATAAACGGTGCCCGAAGGGGCATTTTAAGTGCATGAATGAGCTATCCTTCAATTTTGAGATCAAGGAACTCAAGCGCCTCCGTTGGCAATAAGCCTTTCCACCATTTTAATGACCTTACCCAGCCCTTGGGCATCTGTTTCTGAAAAGTCATTTAAGCGGTCGCTGTCTACGTCAAGCACCATACTTACTTCACCCTCAGGGGTAAATACCGGTAATACTATTTCAGATTTTGAGGCTGAACTGCAGGCAATATGCCCCGGAAATTGCTCAACATCCGGAACGATGACTGTTTCGCGGCGGCTGTAACAGGCCCCGCACACTCCCTTGTTGAAATGAATACGGGTACAGGCAATAGGTCCCTGAAAAGGCCCCAAAACCAATTGATTCCCTTTTTTTATGTAAAAACCCACCCAAAAAAAACCGAATCCTTCGCGCAAGGCAGCGGTAATGTTGGCTAAATTGGCTACCAAATCCGTTTCGCCTTCCACCAAGGCTTCAATTTGCGGTACCAGTAATTCGTAAATCAACTGACGGTCCTGTGTATCAGGAATAATCAATGTTTCAGCCATTTTCTTGCTTTTAATAATTGAAAAATAACAACTTGAGATGAACGGGTATTGTTAAATTTATTGTCCTGATATTCTTTAACTTTGCGCTCTTTGATGACTGCTACTAACCTTTGCTGAATGTTCTGGCACAACGTTTCAAAACTTATTTTTAAAAATCGTTTCACACTGTTGACCATTATTTTAGGGTTAACTGTTGCCATGGGGTTTTGGGCTTCCAAAGTTCGCCTTTCTTATGAATTAGCCAAAATTTTACCGGCCAATGATCCTAATTTTCAACTTTACGAATCGTTTAAGGCTCGCTACGGAGAAGACGGAAATATTATAATGATCGGAGTAGAAACAGACCGAATGTTTCAAATGCCCGTTTTTAACGATTGGTATGATCTTAATCAAAAAATAAAACGCATTGCCGGCATAAAGGAAGTGGTTTCTAATGCCGGTTTGTTTGAAGTTATAAGGAATGACAGTATCAAAAAGTTTGAATTTCAGCCAATTGTTGGCCGAAAACCGACCGATCAGGCGATGATAGATACCATTGCTGCTAAAATCAGCCGCTTACCTTTTTATCAGGGCTTTATTGTAAGCGAAGACGGTCGTGTACACCTGATGGCTGTCACTCTCGACCAAGCGAATCTAAATGATAAAAGCAGAATTACCCTGACCCAAGAAATCAAGGAAGCTGCCTTGGCATTTGGTAAACATCACAATATCGAAGTGCATCTATCCGGGTTGCCTTATATCCGCACAGAGTTTATGGAAAAAGTAAGCAGTGAAGTCATCCTCTTCACTGTTTTAGCAGTCATTGTCACCGGCCTGATTTTACTGCTCTTTTTTCGTTCGTTGGTTGTGATGTTCATCTCCCTGGGGGTGGTATTGCTGGGAGTGGTGTGGAGTGTGGGTTACATGTCCTTATTTAAGTACGAAATTTCGTTGCTTACCGGTTTGATTCCCTCTCTTATGGTAGTGATCGGGGTACCTAACTCTATTTTTTTAACCAACAAATATCACGAAGAATTTAAACGTCACGGGGATAAGATACATGCTTTGGCGATTGCTGCCGAGAAAATCGGTGAAACCACTTTTTGGGCAAATGTGACTACTGCGATTGGGTTTGGCGTATTTTATTTTACCGGCAGTAAATTACTGACCGAATTTGGCCTTATCGCGTCGTTAAGTGTTTTAAGCAGCTATGCTATTTGCTTGGTCTTGATTACTATTCTGTACAGTTATTTGCCGGAACCCACACAAAAAGACCTGGCACGTCTGGAAGGAAAACGTATTCGTTCGTTTTTACAGTTGGTTGATACCTTAGTGCATCAACAACGGAGGTGGATTTACGGAACTGTATTTCTTTTAGTAATTATCGCTGTTTATGGACTCAGCCAAATTAAGGCAATAGGTTACATTGTAGATGATCTGCCCAAAAATGACCCTATTCTGACCGATCTTACGTTTTTTGAACGCCATTTTCACGGAGTTATGCCTTTTGAAGTCAATGTAGACACGGGGCGCCCGGGGAGGGTATTAAATCCTCAAACATTGACTAAAATTCGGTTGATGCAAAAAGAAGTGGCGAATTACCCGGAATTTACAAAGCCTGTTTCGATCGTAGAAGCCATCAAATTTATTTACCAATCGTATCGAGGCGGCGACCCTAAGTATTTTGTATTGCCGGGGGCAGTCGAACTTAATAAACTGTCGGAATATGCCGGTACGGTGAAAGGCAATGAAGGGCGATTCAAGAGCTTTATGGACAGTACAAGGCGTCATACGCGGGTGAGTTTTCAGGTAGCGGATATCGGGACGAAGCGCATTACAGCACTTTATAATACACTACAGCCAAAAATTGACAGTATTTTTAATATAGACTCGGAAACGGGCAAGTGGGTAGAAAAAGAAGAACGTTACGAAGCCAAGATCACCGGAAACAGCATCGTATTTACCAAAGGAAATGATTACCTCTTAAAAAATCTGGTAGAAAGTACGTTGTTAGCCATAGCTTTGATTTCAGTTTTGATGGTGGTTTTGTTCGGCAATTGGCGTATGATTCTGATAGCGGTCATTCCCAGCTTGGTTCCTTTGGTGATTACTGCCGGTATCATGGGTTTTGCCGGTATCCACTTGAAACCTTCCACGACTTTGATCTTCAGTATTGCCTTTGGACTTTCGTCTGACGGAACCATCTATTTCTTAACCAAATACAAAGATGAGTTTCGTAATCGCGGTAAAAGTGTGTCGGAGGCTATTTCTCAGACAATCGGATTTACCGGTATCAGTATGTTTTACACGGCAGTGATTCTCTTCGTTGGATTTGCTATCTTTACTACGTCGACCTTCAAAGGGACAGTGGCCTTGGGAATTTTAGTTTCGATTACTTTGTTAATGGGGATGCTGTCCAATTTAATTTTGCTTCCTGCGTTTTTATTGTGGATGAATAAAAAATTAGACCAATGAAACTACTATTTAATATACTCCTTATTTTCATTTTCTTTATTGCTTTTGTTCCTCCCTTTCGGCGATTTATGTTTTGGCTTTTGGTTGGGCGGCAATTGGTGAAGGAGCAAAAAAAAGCAAATCAGCATCCCAAACGTCGTGAAGGAGACATTAGGGTTGAAAACCAACCTGTCAATCCCAATCAATCCCGTTTTAGAGGAGGGGACTATGTTGATTATGAAGAAGTAAAAGATTAGGCCTTTTGCACGGCAACAGGTTATCATGTTGAAAATGCTGACTGAACATGTGGGAGTGGCTCTCTCTTGATTGGTTTACTCTTTCCAAGTTACGTGCTTTTACGTGGGCACACCCGTACTACCTATACGGGATTTTTGCCATTCCGATTGCTTTTTGGCTGCGTAATTTCTTCCATGCCGGTGCTTTTCAACGCTTAGGCATTACCTTTATCAACAACGACACTACCGGCAGTTGGTCAGTATGGTTACGATTTCTGTTTCCAACGGCCGGCTTTTCGGCATTGAGTTGTTTGCTGATTGCCTTAGCCCGGCCCCAATTGATAAATACTCTAACCGAGCGTGATGCCGAGGTCATTGATATCATGTTAGCCATAGATATATCCGATTCTATGCTGGAAAAAGACTTGCCGCCGAATCGTTTGGCATCCGCTAAATCGGTGGCGAGATCGTTTATCAAAGGGCGCTTACAGGATCGTATCGGAATTGTGGTCTTTGCCGGAGAGGCCTTTACGCTCTGTCCGCTAACAAATGATTATGAACTGATCTACGGGTTTTTGGATGAAATAGACCATCGGATGATTTCTGTAGCGGGTACCGCAGTAGGAAGCGCCTTAGCGGTTTGTATCAACCGATTGCGCGAGAGTAATGCGAAGTCGAAAGTCGTCATTTTATTGAGCGACGGTGAGAATACAGCCGGTAACCTTGACCCCGTTACTTCAGCCAAGTTGGCCAAAGCTTTCGGGGTGAAAGTATATACTGTTGCTGTAGGGAAAAACCATTGGAGAGGTAGTACCACTGATTCGCTTGCTGTGTCTCTTTCCCTTCCGGATGAAGGTACACTTCAAAAAATAGCCAAAACCACCAACGGGCAATTTTATCGTGCTGCTGATAATTCGGTTTTAAGCTATGTTTTTCAACAAATAGATCGTTTGGAGCGGGTCAATGTCAAAAACCGCCGTTATCGGGAAGTTAAAGACTTTTATCGCATCTACCTCAATTGGGCAATCACCTTCTTTTTGATCATGATGTTTTTGAAAGTGACCTTTATTGCGAACGTATTGGAAGATTAATCACTTTTTACGGCGACTGACACCTGCTGATTACTTACGCGGGCAATGGGATCGGCGGTTCCGTCCGGATCGTTGGAAGCTACCCCATAAGTAGGAATAGTATTGCCGCGGATGAGTAATAATCCCGCAACGTGTGGTGCTGCCATGGAAGTACCTGATAAAATCGCATATCGGCCGTTGTAATAAGTCGAAAGGATTTTGACCCCGTAGGCGGCTACATCAACGACATCGTTGCCGTAATTAGAAAAGCTCGCGAATTTTCCGGTACTGTCTACGGCTGAAACCGTAAAAACATTAGCATGATTTACTCGGCCCGGAGAAAAATTATTGGCTGCTTTGCCGTCATTTCCGGCAGCAATGGCAAACAAGATTCCTTTATCGGCGGCAGCTTTTACTTCTCGGTCCAGCGTGGCAGAGATGCCTTCCAAGCCTAAACTCATGTTTACTACGTCGCCCGGATTGCCGTTTTGACTCACATGCGCTACTGCAGCTACAACACTTGAAAGGCGACCTTCGCCCAATTGATCCAATACCTTCAGAGAAACCAATTTTGCCCCTGAAGCCACGCCTACTACTCCTATTGTATTGTTGAGCGCTCCGATAATGCCCGCTACGTGGGTGCCGTGTCCGTTGTTGTCATCGGCCGATGTTTGCCCGCTGATAAATGACTGACTGCGTTGGGTATCTACGTTCAGGTCCGGGTGGTCAAGATCAATACCGGTGTCAATAATCCACACGGTTTTTTCCTGAAAATTTGCTCCGTTACCATACCCCGTTTTTCTGACACTCCAAGTAACAGAGGAGGGGGCAACTACATCTACACAAGAGCAAACGCTGACAATTCTGTCGGGCTCAACCAACTCGACTGTTGACTCGCTTTGTAATACTGAGGCTTGTTCTTTCGTCAACTTCGCAGTGAAACCGGTTTTCCGTCCCGAAAAAGTGGTGGTGATATGTCGTGAATCAAGATGATATTTGTCCAGCAATTTTTCTGACAAAGCAGCAACACGGGCGTTACTATTTGTCGAAGAATGGGAAGTCTCAGACGTACTTTCATGGAGGGTTATGATGTAGGCATCCTCAATAATGTCGCCGTTATGCGACGAAGCAGCCACTAAACAATCAGCAGCAGGAGTCGGAATGCTGTTATCACGTTCGCAGGAAGCCAACCAAAGCAGGCTTAAAAGCAGTTTTACCTTTTTCATTATAGTTAGGAGTTGAAAGAAATGAATAAGGTAAAACTTGAAGCAAAAGAATATCTTTTATAGTGGAAGGATGCTGCTTTTTAACGTAGCTTTTTGCCCTGAAATTGTTTTCAAGAAAATAAAAAATCGGCCTTCCACTGCGATTTCATAAATAAGCAGTGGAAGGCCGACTGTAAGCAGCGAAAACTTCGCCGGATTATTTCTTCGTTTTAGTTGCCTCTTTTTCTTTATAGTCTTTGTTGAGGCCTTCTACAATTTTTTTGGTAACGTCCAAATTGGCATCGGCAAAGAGAATACCGCCTCCTTTACTGTAGCCAAGCACAAATTCGTAACCGCTTTCTTTGTTGTATTTCTTGATGTAATCAAAAATGTTACCGTAGAATTCTTCCGTTTTTTTAATGCGCTCTTCATCCAATTTGCGCAATTGCTCATCCCGATAACGGGCAATATCCTGCTCTTCTTTACCTAATTGAGCCTGAGCCGATTGGGCTTGGTCTTGTGATAAAGCTCCTTGTTGTGCCCGTTGCTGAAAGAAGGCTACTTTGTTTTGGAAAGAACGCCCTTTGTTGGCCAAATCATTTTCTAACTGAAACCCTTTGCTTTCAAATTCCTTTTGAAAGTCTTTGTAGTATTCATAATTTTTAAGGAGAGAATCTGCCTGTACATAAACAATTTTTTTGCCTTTGGCAGCCTCATTGATATCAGTGCCGGCACTACCGCCGGAATGGTGTTGATAATGTTGGTAACCCAGAAAAATGACGGCTAAGGTTAAAACTGCATTCCAAATAAGTAGTCCGTTTTTCACAGTAAAAAAGTTTTAAATTTTAAGAAAGTTGATTTTAGACGTGGTTTGTTAATCGTTTAAAGTATTGAAAACCAAACTGCCGGCTTTGGCAGCCGGCGAATACATACCGCTAACAAGGAGAACAAAGTTAGGAATAATCCCTTACCTTAAAAAAACTTTCGCTCACCAAAAGCGCCGGCGCTTTCGATGAGCGAGAAAATAAAGGGAAAGAAAGAAAATACTGTATTATTGTTTCCATTGAAGATTATTGATGTTTTGACCTATCTTTTTGCCTTCCTTCAAGCCGGTGTCATTGTCCTGAAAGGTGTGAATTCCGCCTAAAAACCGCGAATAGGCCGATTCTTCGGCTGCTTCCCAAAATGACTTAAAAGATCTCGCTTTGAAATCTACGTTACGTTTGGCATCACGCGGGCGATTGACGTGAGAATCATCTACAAAGGTAAAATCGGTACCGAATAATCCCTCTAAAGCTACTGCTGATGCCGAGGATTGCGTAGAGTGGCCTGATGAGTAGCCGGGGAAAGGCGGAGCCGGCCAAAAAGGTACCCAATTAGGGTTGATGGCTCTTCTTACAAAAGTATAAGGCCGCTCATTATTGAAGGCGTATTTGCATTTCCAACATAAAATGAAGGCATCAGCCACGGCAATCCCCACACGCGCAAAGGCTTCAGCAGCTTTGTCCAATTTTACATTCGATTTCTTAACGGCAATTGCCGCAATATTGTAAGAGTGTCCGGGTGGCGTAAACGTTTCGCTTGGGTCGTCGGCCCACCATACCGAGATCTCTTTTTCAAGTTGTGTCAGGCTGATGTTTTTCTTATAGACATCGTAGTACTGTTGAAAATACGGAGAATTTATTTGGGTAGAAACGGCTAACGGGGCAGGCATAGGTAGGGCCCCGTGAGCGGCAATAAACGTGCGATTTTTGCCCCAATAAGGCTGCATCGGAAATTTTCGGCCGTTTTCAGTTGGTTGCCACGAACCGGGAAAAACGGGAACTTGAAAGGTTTCGGGAAAGTTTCGTTTGAATCCTTCATGACCGCCGTCGGTCTTTGACCATTCAAAGATAGCTTCGGCAATAGCTTGACCAAACGCTTCTGAGCGGTCAATGACCTCCTTGCTGCTGTTTTCAGCCAAACTGTTTTTTAAAGCCACCGCCAATGAATCCACCGTTTTTTTGGCGGCATCGGTAGCCGTAGGCCATAAGTTTTTGGCCATATAAAGTTGTCCGGCATTGGCACTGATCGCCCAATTGTATTCTTTTCCGGCTTCGGGCTTAGGTAAGTTTTTCAGGTCGTTGAGTTGCCCTTCCAATGACTTATTTCCCTTGATCCCTGTTACTACTGATTCATATAGAGTCAACCCGGCATAGCCTAAGGCACGTGAGGCCACCGGTGGGGTGAAGCCGGTACTTGTCCGCATGAGTTTTAAATCCATTTCGGCCCATTTGACAGCAATCTCGGCACTGTAGATTTCGGTTGGTTTTGAAATATCGGCAGGGTCAACCGATTCATTATCGCGAGTTCGACAACTGTCAACAATGAATGCCAATAGAGCCATGACAGCTATTTTACGGTAACTCCCGGAAGAGAAACGAAGGAAAGTCTTTTTCATATCTGTTTGTCGAAAAATGGGTTCTTAATTGGAAGGTGAACGACAAAACAGAAATCAAAAACAATGCCAAGTTTATGTTAATGGCTGAGAATCAGTTGTTAACTAAAATAAAAAGAAAGCCGAGGTATCAGGACAGAAGCGGAAATTCATCAGAAGCATGCCGTTTGCCCATTTTCACATAATGAGCGGCACTTTCCAACAAATGAGCGGCATAGGTTTCCGGGAGTTGTTTGAAAATTTTTCCGGGTGTACCGAGTACCATAGAAAAATCGGGGATTACCATTCCTTCAGTAACGAGAGCATGAGCCCCGATGATGCAAAATTTGCCGATTTTGGCGTTGTTTAAAACAGTAGCTCTCATTCCGATAAGTGAGCCGTTGCCGACAACGGCGCCGTGTACAATCGCCCCGTGGCCTACGGTTACATCCTCTCCGATGATGGTAGGAGAGCCGAAATCAGCATGCAGAACAGCTGTATCCTGGATGTTTGTTCGGTTGCCGATACTGATTTTTTCTACATCGGCCCTAATTACAGCACCGTACCAAACGGAAACGTCTTCACCTAATGTAACTTGGCCCATGACCGCTGCCGTAGGGGCAATAAAGACACTTTTCGGCTTTTCCATTTTCGGTAGTTAAAATCAGAGAGTAGATACGAATCTCATTTTATTCGTAGATTACTTCTTTAATATCAGTAATGATTTTCTGAGCCAAGTGATCGGCTGTAGCAGCGGTTTCGGATTCAGAATAAATCCGAATAATGGGTTCTGTATTGGATTTGCGCAGGTGAACCCATTCTTTATTGAATTCTATTTTAACTCCGTCAATCGTGTTGATTGGATTTTTGGCGTATTTTTTCTTAATTTTTTCAAGGACTCCATCCACATCAATCTCCGGGGTCAGTTCGATCTTATTTTTGGAAATATGATAGTTAGGATAAGTCCGTCGTAAGACAGAGGCCGATTTTCCGAACTTAGCCAAATGAGTTAGAAACAAGGCGATGCCTACCAAGGCATCACGCCCATGGTGCAACGCAGGGTAAATGATGCCGCCGTTGCCTTCTCCGCCGATAACGGCATGATTGGCTTTCATCATTTCCACTACATTGACCTCACCGACTGCCGAAGCAAAATAGGTTCCTCCCGCTTTAAGCGTAACATCGCGCAAAGCACCGGTCGAAGATAGATTGGAAACGGTATTGCCTAAGGTATTTTTGAGAACATAATCAGCCACGGCTACCAAAGTATATTCTTCTCCGAAAGGTAAGCCGTCTTCGCAGATCAGGGCTAAACGATCTACATCCGGATCTACTACAATACCTAAATCAAAGTCTCCGCGTGTCATTTCACGGCTGATCTCTAAGAGATTTTCGGGAAGCGGTTCAGGATTATGTGCAAAGTCGCCGGTAGGCTCGCAATTAATAAGCCTTATGTTCTCTTTTTTCAGCCCCAAGGCTTCCAAAAGCATAGGGACGGCGATTCCGCCGGTGGAGTTGACCGCATCCACGGTAACTTTAAAGTTGCGGGCTGTAATGGCGGTTTTATCGACCAATGGCAAAGCCAAAATCAGGTCAATATGTGTTTGAAAATAAGTACTGTCGGTTCGATAGGAACCTAACTTCCTTACTTCTGCAAAGTCAAAATCTTCGCTTTCGGCTAAGGCGAGTACCTCCGCGCCATCCTCGCCATTGATAAACTCACCCGCACTGTTCAGCAATTTCAACGCATTCCATTGGATAGGATTATGGCTGGCCGTCAGAATAATGCCGCCGGCTGCTTTTTCCAACGGTACGGCAATTTCGACAGTAGGCGTAGTGGAAAGCCCTAAATCAATCACTTCAAATCCAATTCCCTGTAAGGTAGAAGCTACTAATTTGGAGACCATTTCACCCGAAAGTCGGGCGTCACGTCCGATGACAATACGCAGATTGTCGGGGCTTTTTCGTTTGAGCCACGTACCGAAGGCAGCCGAGAATTTAACAACATCAATCGGCGTGAGTGATTCTCCCGTCTTACCCCCAATCGTACCGCGAATACCTGAGATGGATTTTATTAAAGCCACGTTGTATGTTTTTTTACAAATGAAAACCGTTTCAAAATTACTAATTTTTAAGCAAGAACGGGCAATTCTTGCAAAATCCCGCTACTTTTACGAAGTTCGCTCCCGTTAAATTTATGACTAAGCGCAAGGGTACTGTTTTGTCGTTTATCTAAATTCGGATTTCGTCGGTTAGTTCCTTCGCTATTGATTTTTTCAACTTTAATTTCCTACTATTATGCGCAAATGGATCTTTCTCGGAATTTTACTGCTCCTCATTGGCGGTATTTTTTATTATGTAACATTTGGCTACTACAGCGATGGAACACGCGTGGGCTCATTGGTAAAATTGAGCCGTAAAGGATATATTTTCAAAACTCACGAGGGGCAATTAATGGTCGGAGGAATGTCGGACGGTACCGGTACTTTTAACTCCACCACTTGGGACTTTTCCGTAGACGATGATAATAAAGCGGCGATTGAAGCTCTTAACCTATCACAACGTACCGGGCAGCGTGTAGCTCTGCACTACGAAGAAAAATTCTTTCAGTTGCCTTGGAACGGAGATACGAAGTATTTTGTGGTATCGGTCGAATTGATTCCGGCACAGGTGATTCCACGACCTGCAGCACCGTCTGCGCCACAACCTGCCCCGACCACTCCGACAGATACCGGCAAAGCCATCTAAACTACTTTGTCATAACATTTCAGTATTGGGTAAGCCTCTGTCGCTATGCGTCTTAATTGGATCGGAGTCCTGATTTTAGCTATTGCCGGATTTGTTCTGGTTCATCAGTTGCCTGAGTGGAAAGATGTGGAATTTGGAGATGAAACCACGTATCTGGGTTCGGGACTCTCCTTTTCCATCCCTTTTAAAGGGGGCGCTCAGTGGGGGCCGCTTTATGCGGCTTGGTATGCTTTTTGGCACCTTTTCGTCCCTAACGCACTGGATTTATACTATTTCAATTGGGCTTTACTGAGTGTCTTGGCCGGAATCACTGTATTCCTGTTTTTTCGTGCTTTGCATACACCTTTTTGGGTAAGCGTCTGGTTAGCGGTACTTTTTCTGTTTTCCGCGCAAAATCTACCGCTCAACCCTAAGATCTCGATTGCGCCCTTTTGTTTGATTTTGGCTGTGTTAGCTTACTTCCACTTTCAAAAACGGTCTCATTTCCTTCGGTTTTTGTCGGTATCTTTTGTCGGGTTGCTTTGTGCTTATTTTCGGCCCGAATTTTATATATCCTTTCTTTTGGGGCTTGGGTTTATGCTATGGTGGGCTTGGAAAGAGAAAATAGTCCGACACCGCCGTTTTATAATGGCTGCCGGTATCTTTGCCGGGCTTGTCTTATTGCTTCATATTTTGTTGGAAAATCCGCTTTTCAGCGGCGACGGCAGTCGGAGTGCCGTTGCGTTTCAGCAGCATTTTGTGGTGAATTACTGTGCCTGGAACCACCGCCCCGAACCGCCTACTATTGAGGAACAACTTCGTCTGTTTCATCAGGTTTTAGGAAATGATGTTCAGACGCTGACCGATGCTCTGAAAACCCAACCGGCTTGGGTAGCCAAACATATTTTTACCAATTTGACTCATACGTTGACGGCAAACCTCAAAAATACCGTTGATACCTTCTATCAAACCTTGTTTCGAGGTTGGTATTGGCCCGGACGTTCCGCTTTGGCTGCTTTGGTCGCGTTGTTGTTTTTGGGAATGATAGATTACCGAGCGACTTGGCGTAATTTTCGGCAGAAGCCGGTCGGTGGGTGGGGCTTAGTAGCCTTGCTGACGCTTATCTTCCCCACTTTGGTCGCTACGGTACTTATCTATCCGCGTACGCATTATTTGGTGTTTCATTTGATTCTTATCTTTTGGCTCATTGCTTTTGTGGCTGAGCGTATCGCTTTCCGAAAACCGGTGTCGTTATCGACGATTTCCTTTACGCCTTTTTCCGCAGTTTTGCTGTTAATTTTTTTAGGAATCCGCTTTTTGGAGTACCGACAGCCGGCCCCTACACCAACGGCGGATAATGTGCGATTTGTCAGCCGGATTCAACCTAAAGTGCGTTTGCGTGTATTGGAACGAGATTGGTATCGAGTCTTTTTGCGTCAGGAGTCCGATTGGATTCATGTGGAAGAATACACCGATGGCGACTTTGTGCAATTTGTCCGTCAAAAAAACATCAATTTCATCCTGATGACTCAAGATATGCAACGGTATTTTGCCAAAGATGCGGGCTTTGCCGTTTTCCTGAAGCGGTATCAGGCAGAAGGTTTTTCCAAATTGACCACTAATTCAGCGGGAGATTATTTACTCATCAAACAACCTTAAACCCATGAAATATTTCTGTATAGTATTCTTTTATTTCTTGACGCCTGTTCTTTTTGCTCAAAGCGAGTGGGTCAGGGAAAATTACAATAAAGCCGAATACGATATTGCTATGCGCGATGGTACCAAGTTGCACACCATTGTCTATTCCCCAAAAGATGCGTCGGCTTCCAAGACCTATCCGTTTTTAATGCAACGGACTTGTTATAGTATCGCGCCTTACGGCGAAGGAAAGTTTGCGGCACAAATTGGGCCTAACAAATTCCTGATGCGCGATAAATATATTTTTGTGTACCAAGATGTTCGCGGGCGCTACATGAGTGAGGGTACTTGGACCAACATGACTCCGCAAATTGCCAATAAAACCAAAGCGTCGGAAGTAGATGAATCCTCAGACACCTACGATACGATTGATTGGCTGATTAAGAATGTACCTAATCATAACGGAAGAGTAGGGCAGTGGGGAATCAGCTATCCCGGATTTTATACCGTTGCCGGTGCCTTAAGCCAACACCCTGCCTTGAAAGCCTCTTCGCCGCAAGCTCCTGTTTCCGATTTTTTCTTTGATGATTTTCACCACAACGGAGCTTATACTCAAGGCTATTTTTTGACTTTCCCCGTGTTCGGGATTCAACACGACAAACCTACTGCCGACAATTGGTGGCTGCCGGGATTGATACAGGCAAACACAAAAGACGGGTATCAGTTCAATCTGGATCTGGGACCGCTCAAAAACTTTGACCGTTATTATAAAGACAACTTCTTTTGGCAGGAGCATAAGGCCCATCCCAATTATGATGAGTTTTGGCAAAAACGCAGTATCGTTCCGCATCTGAAAAATGTCAAACATGCGGTAATGACAGTAGGCGGCTGGTTTGATGCGGAAGACTTATACGGCCCGCTAACTGTTTATAAAACATTGGAAAAAAATAATCCGGGTACGTATAATACGTTGGTAATGGGCCCCTTCGGCCACGGAAGATGGTCGCAGGAAACGAGCCATACCCTGCACAGCAATGTGTATTTCGGAGACAGTATCGCTACGTTTTACCAACGCGAAATAGAAACTAAATTTTTTCAACATTTTCTGAAAGGCGTGGGAGACGGTAAAACCGGGCTGCCGGACGCATATTTATTCAACACCGGCAAGAAGGCTTGGGAAACATTTGCTCAGTGGCCTGCCGCTGCGGCCGAAAAGAAGATGTTGTATTTCCATGCTAACGGAAAACTGACTTTTGAAGCTCCGAAAGAAGTGAAATCGGTATCTGCCTATGTGAGCGATCCTTTAAAACCGGTACCTTACATTGAAGATGATACCCAAACGATGGGTTTTACTCCTTTTAACTATATGTCAGAGGATCAACGTTTTGCGGCACGACGTCCGGATGTTCTGGTGTTTCAGACAGAGCCATTGGGCGAAGATTTGACCTTGGGCGGAGAAATTACAGCCAAACTCAAAATAAGTACCACGGGTAGTGATGCCGATTTTTTTGTCAAATTAATTGATGTATACCCGGGTGAAGAACCGGAACACGCTTATTTGCCTAATAAAAATGTAACGATGAGCAATTACCATCAAATGGTGCGCAGCGAAATCATGCGGGCGCGTTTCCGCCATTCTTTTGAAAAACCCGAACCTCTTATTCCTAACAAAGTCACGGATATTAATTTTCGTTTACAGGATGTTTTGCATACGTTCAAAAAAGGACATCGTATACAGATCCAAGTGCAGAGTACGGTTTTCCCGCTGTTCGATCGTAATCCTCAAAAATACGTTCCGAACATTTATCTGGCCGACGAAAAAGATTTTATCAAAGCTACCCATCAGGTATATCATCAGGTAGGTGCCTTTAGTGGATTGGAAGTTCAAATTTTAAAATAATTGACTGATGAAAGCACTCCTATGTAAACAATATGGTCCTCCCGAATCCCTGACGGTAGAAGAATTGGCACCGCTTCAACCTGAAAAAGACCAAGTGGTGATTTCTGTCAAAGCTTGTGGGGTCAATTTCCCGGATACGCTCATTATTCAGGGGAAATACCAATTTAAGCCCCCGTTTCCTTTCGCTCCCGGAGGAGAAGTAGCCGGAATCGTGAAAGCGGTGGGTGAAAATGTGAAACACCTTCGGGAAGGAGATAATGTATTTGCCATGCCGGGTTGGGGCGGTTTTGCCGAAGAATTAGCAGTTAACGCCAATCGAGCCTTCCTGATGCCCCCTAATATGGATTTTAAGGTAGCCGCTTCATTGATGTACACGTACGGTACCTCTTACCATGCTCTTAAAGATAGGGCGCAACTGAAAGCGGGAGAGACTCTGCTTGTATTGGGCGCGGCCGGCGGTGTAGGATTGGCGGCCGTCAATTTGGGCAAAATCATGGGTGCCAAAGTCATTGCGGCGGCCTCAAGCGATGAAAAGCTGGCGCTATGTAAAGACTATGGGGCCGATGGCCTGATTAACTATTCCAAAGAAGACCTGCGCGAAAGTCTTAAAATATTAACAGGAGGAGGCGTAGATGTTATTTATGATCCGGTAGGTGGAGAATATGCCGAGCCGGCTTTGCGTTCACTGAATTGGAAAGGAAGATATTTGGTGGTTGGTTTTGCGGCGGGGCAAATCCCAAGTATTCCGCTGAACTTAGCTTTGTTGAAGGGCAGTGCTATTGTCGGTGTTTTTTGGGGTGCTTTTGCGGAGCGTGAACCTAAAGCCAATTTTCAAAATATCATGGAATTGTTCGGGTTTCATCAAAAAGGAGAACTCAAACCCTATATTCAAAAAACGTATTCCTTAGCAGAGGCACCAAGAGCCCTTTATGATATGCTCGAACGGCGTGTTATGGGTAAATTGGTAGTTACGCCATAAAAAAAGCGAGGCTGATGCCTCGCTTTTTTTATGGTACCGAAAGAATTATTTTTTGTCCCACCAAACACGGGTGTACTGATCATCAGCTCCTTGCGAAGCAACGAGGGCGTCGTAATTCTTCTTATTCAACGTAGGCTCAGTCGTAGGATAAGCCATACGGCGTGGTATATCTGTACCGCCGTTCAATGGTTTATCCGCCGGTTTTAATACGGGGAAGCCGGTTCTGCGCCATTCCGCCCATGCTTCGCTGTTTTGATAGAACAAAGCGATCCAACGTTGAGTGGCGATTTGTTCTATTGCTTTCGCACTTGAGAAAGCCACATCAGGTTGAGCAATGTACTTGGCATAAGCATCGGCCGTATAAACGCCCCATTGTTCCATAGAAGCTTTGATGGCATCTTCGTAAAACGTTTTGGCATTACCCGAAATCCAGCCTAATTGAGCCGCTTCTGCTTGGGCAAAAAGTACTTGCGCATAGGTCATTACGTTCACCGATGAGTTTTGCTGACGCATCGAAGTCGCTGCCAACGAAACGTCCTGTGCTTTCCAAGTGGGCGGGAAAACACCGTAGGGAACGCCTTTGTATTTACCTTCAATGTTTTTGTCGGCCATTGCGGGCAAACGCGGGTCATTAACTTTCGTCAAATAATCTACAAACGTGCTTGCTACGGCAAAATCTTTACGGTTAGATGTAATGTAGTTATTATACAACGGATGCTCATTGTTGGCTTCCGACAAATAACTATATTTTACATTATCCGCGTTTGAAGTCAGCAGGCCGTCAGCTACCGCAGCGGCAAACTCGGTTTTGCCCTTAGCCGGATCAACTTTTGATAAACGCAATGCTGCAATAGCGCGCAGAGAGTTGGCAAATTTTTTCCAACGCGTTGCGTTTCCGTTCAAAAGAATATCCCCCTGAACGGTTTTCCCGCCGTCAAACTGAGCGGCTGCTTCTTTCCACTCTTTAAACAGATCGTTGTAAATATCCTGTTGTTTATCAAATTTAGGGCTGAAATTTCCCGAAGCTTTCAATGCCTCCGAATACGAAATATCGCCCCAACGATCGGTCAGGAATTGAAAAAAGTAACCTTTCAAAATCCGGGCAATGGCAATTTGATTGGCATTGGAACCGGTAGCTGCTGCACTGCTTTTGGTAGCTGCATCGGTATTTTGCTGGATAATAAATTGCAAGTTCATCAGTGGTCCCGCATAATAACCGTTGTAATCGAAATTGACGGTTTTATAGCGGGAATCCTCAATGTAGGTAACGTCCCCGAAGTGTTGTACATACAGACCGGGCTGAATGCCCGTAACGGCTGCGCCTACGTTGCGAATAGCACCGGTCAGGATACTCGCTGTATTAGGGTTAGAAGGGCTGTTGGGACTGATATTCATCGTCCCGAAATTATCGCCGCAAGCAGTAGCTACTGCCATCAGAGCAGCTACGGCAAAAATATTTAAAATACTTTTTTTCATGATTTAAATGCGTTTAATGTTACAAACCTAATTTCAGATTCAAACCAAACGAGCGTACAGGAGGCAATTGCCCGCCTTCTGTCCAATACGTTTCAGACTCTGAAATATCCAAACCACCTCCTACGGCGCTATAAATCAGTACCGGATTGCGTACAATGAACGAAATATTAGCAGATTTTACTTTAACTCGCGATAATAATGATTTAGGCAGGTTATAGCCCAAGGAAACCTCCCGCAATTTTACGTAGGTTTGATCATAGGTCCATTGATCGTTCAAACCGAAGAACTTATCTTCATACAATTCCTGCGTTTCTACGCGTTTGGTGTTCGGTTTGCCGTCTTCAGTGACACCGTCCAACAAAATACCGCCACCGTTAGCGACCGGATCACGTTTTGGATTACCCAACTCATTTAAGCCGGCAGTCTCAGCTGCCAAACCGGAATAGGCATTAAACATTCGTGTGGTAGAGAAGAATTTACCCCCTACAATAAAGTCCGTATTGACGCGTAATGACCAATTGCCGTAAGTGAATGTATTTAAAAATCCTCCTTTAAAGGTGGGTAAGACAGAACCCAACGATTTTTGGTCATCTACGATATAGAATCCATTGGCATCAACCACTTTTTTACCGTCCAGCGTACGGATTTTCTTACCTACCAGTAAGCCCCAATCTTCACCTTCACGAGCGTTTACCGTCAAAGTACGCCAAGTTGGTCCGCCTAATTGGTAGTTCGTCAGCCCATCGGCCAATTTAACTACTTTCGAACGGTTACGGTCTAAGTTAATATCAAAGTTCCAATTGAAGCCTCTTTCAGATTTGATCGGTGAAGCAAAAAGATGCAACTCTAAACCTTTTGTTTGAATCAAACCGGCATTGATGATGGCATTACGGTAGCCGCTCGTCGGATCAACGGGCAGCGGAATGATCTGATTTTTGTTGTCGTTTTGATACCACGTAAACTCTAAACCAAAGCGGTTGTTCATGAATTTAAGATCAATCCCCGCTTCGTACGATGATGAAAGGCCCGGTTTCAAATCCGCATTTGGCAAAAGAGTAGGCAAGTATTGCGTAGCGTTTGAACCGAAGGCGTTGCCTGTCGTATAGGTTTGATAGATCTGATAAGGGCCTACGTCAGTACCTACCTGTGCATAACCCGCCCGAATCTTAGCATACGACAAGACCGGGTTTTTGGCCATCATTTCTGTCAAAATCGCTCCGACTGACAAAGAGGGGTACAAATACGAGTTATTAGCTACCGGCAACGTAGATGACCAATCGTTGCGTAAAGACGCTTCGACAAATACCATGTCTTTGTAACCTAAACTTACGTTTCCGTAAATACTGTTGACACGGCGTTCAAAGCGGTTGTTAGAAATAGCCGGGCGGTCTTTGGAGGCAGCGATATTGTAAAAGCCCGGGCTGGTCAATCCGCCGGAAGTGGCCTGCGAGAAAGTTTCCGTTAAGTTGTAGCGAATATTTCCTCCGGCATTGGCTACTACTGAGAGTGGACCGAATTCTTTATCAAAACTTAACAAGGCTTCGTAGTTATTTTCGCGCGAGTTTTCTACGTAATTCGCAAAAGCACCCAAGCCGCCGGCATTCAAGGTTCCGAAAGCTACTCGGCCTTCCTGCTTGTATTGACGCTGATCGCGGCGGGCGGTTACCGAGGCCTTCAAATAGTTAGTAAATTGATACGTCAGACCAAAATCACCGAATAAGCGCGTATCCAGACGATTGTTGGTACTTTCATACATCTGTGTATAGGGGCTGTCCCAATATTTAGGTTTTGGATCAAGCGGCCCGCCGATATTCCAACTGCGGAAAGTACCGTCCGGGTTTTTGTAATTTTTCAGGTCTTCGATCTTTAATTGACGCTGAAACCATTGATTCAATGAACCGATGGTTTGATTATAGCCTCCCAACACACTTCCTGAAGAACCGTAATTATCAGCCGGAACGTTAGTACCGCGAGTGGCCGTATAATTGATGTTCATATTGGCCGTCAGATTTTTCAGTACGGTAATGCTGTTTTTGGCGCTGATAAAATCTTTAGTTTGCTTTGAATTCGGGATAATCCCGTTAGTGATGATATGGGTATAAGAAATCCGGGATTGATAATTGTCTCCGCCTTTGGCAAATGCAATATTGGTGTTATTGCTGATCGGCTTTTCAAAAAAGTCACGAACGTTGTTAGGTTGAGGGGAAAAAGGAGTCAATTGGCCGAATTCCGGGCCGGGCTGCCATGAGAAAGCAGAACGGTGAGGGCTTCCGTCTAATTTGGGCCCCCAGCTCTCATCGGCAGAATAATCCAAAATTTTCTGTCCGTCAAATGATTTCCAATCCGCCGGATGGATGGCCGGATTAAACGTAAAGGTTTCCCAATCTTGTGAATAACCGCCGCCGTATTCGTTCTGATATTTAGGCAGTAAACCTACCATATCCAACGTAGTGCTGTGATTGATATCCAATTTGGATTCCCCTGATTTTGCTTTCTTGGTAGTGATTACTACAACCCCGGCCGAAGCACGGTTTCCGTAAAGGGCGGTAGCCGAAGGTCCTTTCAAAACAGACAATGACTCGACATCATCCATGTTGACTTGACTGATATCTGTTGGGGTTCCGTCTACGACATAAAGCGGATCGCCGCCGGTTAGTGAGTTCACCCCTCTAATACGGATACTTGGAGTCCCGAATTTAGCCGCTGACTGCCCCAATACCTGTACCCCCGCAATTTTACCGGCCAAGGCGTTAGCTACGTTCGGATCGCGGGCAGCCGTAATTTTATCTCCCTTAATTTCCTGAACGGAATAATTCAACGCTTTTTTATCGCGTGAGATGCCCAAGGCTGTTACGACCACCTCCTGAAGTTGGGCAACATCCGGCATCAACTTAATGTCAATAACCGTTTGGTTTCCGACCGTTACTTCCTGATTGGTAAATCCGATAAAACTGAAAATCAGTTGAGAACCCACCGGGGCGGAAATTTTATAGTTGCCGTCAGCATCGGTGGTGGTACCGCGGGCTGTTCCGCGTAGTGAGATATTTACTCCCGGAAGAAGGGAGCCGTCATCAGCAGTGACTTTGCCCGTAATGGTGCGATCTTGGGCAAACAGTGAGAGGCCGCATAGCAATAATGCTACCGCGACCGGCAGTGTAAACCATCTTTTCATAATAACGATATAGTTTAGATTAAAAACTGTTCCAAATTTAGTAAATAAAATAATTGTCAAAACAAAAGACTCCTTAAAATACACTGCATGCATACTAAACTTCTGCCTGTTTTAGGAGTTGTATGACAAAAACCAGCGAAATAAGGGCAGCAGATGAGAGTCTGAAGGGAAAAGAGGAATATCAGGAGTTAATTTTTATGCTGACGTCAGCATTATAAAGTAATAAGGCTGCCTCCGGAGGCAGCCTTATTAAAAAAAATTAGATTGTTCAGGTTATATTTAGTCTACATCCCAGAACAATTTAGTGGCAAATACATCAATGGTTCCTTGCGCTTTTACGTTATCACCATTTGACCCTAATTCCGTATTAGGATAGAAGAAACGAAGGGGGCGTTTTGTCTCTCCTACGATCTGGATACTTTGAGGCGTTACTGGAAGGTTTGTTCTTCTATACTCAGCCCATGCTTCCAATCCATTGTAATTAGTCAAAGCGATCCATTTCTGAATGGTAATCGCTGCCAATTTATCCGTAGAAGCTTCCCAATCATAGTTTTGGATTTTACTGCCCTTAAACGTAGCAGCACCTGCGGTGTTAGCTCCTAATACGCGGAATGATTGTACAATACCTGCTTCAAAATAAGATTGTGCAGTTCCCGGCAAAGTGACATCACTGTATCTTTGTTTCGCTTCTGCCAACAGGAATTGTACTTCTGAAGCGGTCATTAAGATATAAGGACGATTGTACTCGCCTTTTACCAACAAACTGGGTCCTACCGAGCTGGTATTAGCCGGTAAGTAACCCGAACTAACGCCAAACGGGGTTCCATTATAATTAGCGACCACTTCTTTAGCCGTGCTTACACCCGGATTACTTCCATTCTCACCGCCAATCGCATAAGCTATTCTCTTTAATCGAAGCGTATCGCCGGCGGCTTTGAGGCCGTCAATCAAAAACTTAGTTGGGCGCGGATAGTTATTCAACGCTCTTTTAGCACCGTTGGCATCATAACCCCAGCGGTCATAGATAGGGTTTAATTTTCCTGCCGTAGCTAAGTAGAAAGAAGGGCCGCCTAAGCCTACCTCTTCACCGGTAATAAAGCCCGAACCTTCTGACACGATTTTGTTGATCTCCGTTTTGATATAGGTATCTCTTCCTGCAATTTTAGATTGGCGCATCAGAATTCGCATTTTAAGCGAATTGGCAAACTGAGCCCATTTTGTGGTGTTACCTTTAAATACTATATCAGATCCCGTAAAAGCACTGGCAAACGGATTTGCTTTTAGATCGGCAATAGCTTCGTCTAACAGAGTAATTAATGACTCATAGATAGCTTTTTGATCATCAAATTTCGGAGCAAGCACTTCTGTCCCTTTTAAAGCATTAGTATAAGGAACGTTTCCGTACATATCTACCAACTGCTGATAAATCATTGCTTTCATCACCTTAGCCGGGCCTTTCAGGTACTTTTGGCTATAGTTGTCAGCATTATTAATAACAAATTGATAGTCTTGCAAATTGTCGTAATAGCCGTCCCAATAGTTGAAATCACCGTTGGTAAAATTATAGGCAAACAGAGTGGTGCTAATGATATATCCATTCCCCTGAGTCCATTGACCTGACCAGTAGGTACCGGTTTCGTTGGGGCCGATCATGTTGGTTGAGGTTGTATTTAGAGCATTAGTAAATACAAAACTCGGGGATGCCGTAGGCAAAGTGTTGGGGTTGGTATTGATGTCAAAGAAAGATTCTCTACAGGCACTGCCAACCAGCGCAACAAAAGCAAATATGAAGAATGATTTTAATTTCATTTTTAGTCAATTAAGATGATTACTAAAATTAAAACGTAAGGTTGATATTTACTCCGTACTGACGTACCGGAGGAGTTTGATTGGTATTGTTAATACCTAAACCGTTACCTGTGGTAAAGCTGTACTCAGGGTCCGTATAGAAGTTCATCTTATCTACAATAGTGAACAAATTCCGACCATAGACAGCGATACTGGCGTTAGAGAAAATCTTGGTTTTAGAAATAACACTTTGCGGAACACTGTAAGAAAGGTTAATATCACGAAGTTTGATAAACCAAGCTTTGTTTACAAAGTTTTCGGAGATTAAGCGATATTGATCTACCCAAAGAGCATATTCCGGCTCACGTACTTTGATGGTGGTGTTAGGAGTAACGCTTCCGTCTGCATTCAAGACCGCTGAATTCGGGAAGATTTGGTCTAAACGGTTTTCTGTCCATTTACCCGAACCGGTAAAGGTCATCTGACGACCCAAGTCGCTGTACATATAGTTGCCGCCGCGGTATTCGAAGTTAAACGTAAAGGCAAAGTTGCCATAATTCATTTTCGAACCCAAACCGATAATATGACGAGGCAACGTACCTCCTCTTGGCGATAAAGTGGTCTGACGCAATGGATAACCTGTAGTAGCGCTTATCAAGCGTTGACCTGAGCCATCGGGAGCATATTGATAACCGTCGGTTTTCAGCATTGGAAAACGGGAACCTTTGATAACGTTGGTACTGGCATAAGCATAACCGCTGACAAAGAATTCGTCAATACCCGGATACAGGTCAACCACTTTGTTGTCATTGTAAGAATAACGAACAGAGGCATCCCATGAGAATTTGCCGCTTCCTCTGGCAATCAGATATTTCAATTCCGCCTCATAACCCCAGTTCTTCGTTTCACCGACGTTGATCAGCAAGTTAGAAAAACCGGTTGTATTAGGTACCTTAACGGTAATTACCTGTCCTTTTGACGTCTGAGAGTAAGCCGATACGTCTAAGTTAAGTCGGTTGTTAAACAACTGGAATTCACCACCGATTTCTGAAGAATAAACGACTTCAGGCTTGAGGTTGGCGTCCGGCAAGGTGTTTCCTACGGTCAAACCTACGGTGTTGCCAAACGGGAAGTTAGCACCGTTGTTGTACACTAAGTCCAAACCATACAATGGAATGTTGTCATTGGCATTTTTGTTCAGGTTGACCCGCAATTTTGCGTAATTCAACACATTGCTTTTAATGGCAGGGAAAGCGTCAGTAGGAATAAAGGAAAGAGCTACTCCGTAATAAGGATACGACCAGAAATCTTTCGGACGAGTCGGTTTGTAGAACAACGATGTTTGGTCGTAGCGGAATGTACCGTTCAAAATCAACCAGTTTTTGTAGTTGGTGGTTAAATCAGCATAATAACCTACCCGACGTTGTAATGTATTTGATTCTCCACCCGTTAATTCACCTTGACGGTTGGCAACGTTATATACTTCCGGTACCACAATAGAACTTGAGCCGACTGTAATTCCTTTTGTATAGCGCTGATAGACACTGTGACCCAAAATCAACTTGTTGGCGAATGATCCGAAGTCCTTCGTTAATTGAATCTGGAATTCGTTATTCATTACGTTCTCTGTGCTTGAATAATCGGTAACAGCGCCTAAGTTATCGGTAATGGCCCGATAGATACCGGTACCGTCACCATCTCTGAAGAATGGGGCAGGAATAAATGATTTTGTTTTAGCCCAGTCAGAGTACAAGAACTTACCGGTGGTATTTTTACCGGTACGTGAGTTGTTCATGATGCCTAAGCGGTTTGTAACCGAAATCCAAGGAGCAGCCTTGTAAGTCAAATTTAAGTTACCGCTAAGGTTAGCATCCTTATACTTCATACGGTTGTTGTCCGCGTTGAAATAAGGATTGTTATAATAATCGTTATAGAAGCCATTAGGGTTAGCAAGAGGGTTGTTTTGCCAATCACGCAGATCGTTCAGCGGCAAGTTGGCCGGTTGGTTGATAACGTCATTATAGAAGTCGGCAGAGGTCCGGTCATAAGCTGCTTGAGTATAACTGGCTGTAAACCCAGCGGTTAATTTGTTATATTCTCTGGTAGCCGACAAACGAGCACCGGTACGCTCGCTTTTATCATGTGGCACAATCCCCTGAATTTTTTGATTTTCCAAAGACATATAGAATGAACTGTTTTCATCGCCGCCTTGGAAGTTAACCTGATTGTTCATAGAAATACCGGTGTCAAAACTTTTGCGTCGCATGTTCGGTACAGCGGCGTAGGGCACAATCAATTGACTGCCATCTTCAGCAGTACGTCCCAGCATACGCAGTGAACCGTCAAAAGCATCTCCAAACTGTTGGTTTTCATAGGCTCTCCAGTTTTGCTGTGAACGGTAAACAGGGTCCGGATTGTAGCCCGCAGAACCGAACGCTTGATAGTAGTGTGATCCTGAACCGTATTTTTCCTGGAATTTAGGCAAGAAGCTGATTTGGTCGAAGTTAGTACTGTTTGAATAGCCTACTTTGATTTTTCCTTTTGCTCCTTTTTTAGTGGTAATGATAAGCGCCCCGTTGATACCGGCCGAACCGTATAGGGTAGCTGCTTGTCCGCCTTTAAGGATAGAGACACTTTCAATGTCGTTGGGGTTGATTAAGGCCAATACCGTAGAAGTGGTTTGCATACCGTCCAGTACCACCAATGCTTCATTATTACCCGTCAACGAGCGGAAGCCGCGTAATACGATTTTTACGGAAGGGTCAACACTGTTGTTGACGTTGTAAACTGCCAAACCGGTTACTTTACCGGAAAGAGCCTGTGCCAACTGAGGAGAACGACCCACGGTTACATCATCGGTCGTTACTTTTGAGTAAGCATAACCGATTTCACGCTGATTTTTACGAATCCCTTGAGCGGTAACGACCACTTCCTGTAATTGGGAAGCGTCGGGAGTCAATTTTACGTTAATCGTTGTTTGAGTACCTACGGCGATTTCCTGCGAAGCAAAGCCGATAAAACTGAAAACTAATGTGGCATTGTTAGGGACTGCAATTTTGTAGTTGCCATCTGCTTCAGTAGTGGTACCGCGCGTAGCTCCTTTAAGCGTGATGTTTACGCCGGGAAGGGCAGAACCATCATCTGCGGCGGTTACTTTACCCGTAATGGTGCGATCTTGGGCAAATAACGAAAGGCCACATAATAGCATAGCTACTGCGGCCGGCAGTGTAAACCTTTTTTTCATACTTACGATTTTTAGTTTAGATTAAGAAAATTCGGTCAAAGATACATTACTATGTAAGAAAATGGACAGCGAAAGGTGATTTACAGTAAAAAATTGCGACAAAAAATATTTTTTTGAATACAAAAGACGTCTCTTTTGAGTAACCGATTTAAAACAGATATGAGGACAAAACTTAGGTAATGTATTCCGATTAAGGCTCTTTGATTATTTATATTCGGTCAACTTAATGAGACGTAACTCATAAAAAGCGAAACACGATGAATTTTTTTTTTACAAAATTGGATTTCAGTTTTGTTTTTTATTTACTTTGCAAAACAAAGTTCTTTTTAATATGAAAAATCAATTGCATTTATTGGGGCTGATGTCGGTCGTGGGAGTGGTGATGCTGCTGGGCCGTATTGTTTCTGTGGAAAACTTAGGAGGCATATTTCTGATCTGGAATCTGTTTTTAGCATGGATCCCGCTCGGGTTGGCTTATTTTACGGAAGATCTGTGGCAACGACTCCTCATCGGAAAGCGGGGTGTAGTGATCGGGGTAAGTGTATGGCTGTTATTTTTCCCGAATGCCCCCTATATCATTACGGACCTGATTCATTTGCGTGCCGCGCCGGAATCGTTGGTATGGTACGATGCTCTGATGAATTTTTCCTTTGCTTTGGCCGGATTGCTTACCGGATTTTATTCCTTGCTGCGAGTTCAGCGCTTGGTCGAAAAAATTTGGAATCAATTTTCGGCATGGATCGTAGTGAGCGGAAGTTTGGTATTGTCAAGTTATGGTGTTTACTTAGGGCGATTTGGGCGGTGGAACAGTTGGGATATTCTCACGCATCCATTTTCGCTGGCCCGATACAGTTTTTCAAAGCTGTATGATCCGTTAGCCATTCAACTGACACTGGCCTTTTCGTTTGCCATGTTGGTTATATATGGTGCTTTTTGGCTTTATACAAGTAAAAAGAGTTGGCAATAACCATCGGTTTGTCTGTCCCTCAAGATGATCAATGTGCGTAAAATGTTTCGAAGTTTTACCTATGCTGCCGAAGGAGTCGCGGCCTTGTTTCGCTACGAAAATAATGCGCGCTTTCATTTGCTGATCGCAGTGGCTGTTTGTGCAGCAGGTATTATTTTGGGATTAAATTACCTGGAATGGTTGGTGATTGTGATAGTCATCGGAGGGGTTTGGGCGGCTGAAGCTTTTAACACGGCCCTTGAAAAATTATGTGATGTAGTTTCGCCGGAGATACACCCTCAGATAAAAGCAGCCAAGGATTTGGCCGCGGCCGGTGTATTGATTATGGCAGGCACTGCCGCATTGACCGGATTGCTCATTTTTGGGAAAGCTATTATGAACCTTTTCTCATTTACTTTTTAAATATCATGGATTCTCACCAAGATTCGATTCAGGCCCTTACCGAGATCAGAGATTTAATGCAGCGATCGTCAAAATTCCTGTCTCTCAGCGGGTTGTCAGGCGTTTCGGCGGGTATTACTGCCCTTGTCGGCGCATCGGTCGCTTATTTAAGGTTAAAAACCGACGCTTTCAACTATGAGAGTAATGAACAACTCAACGTATTGACTCGCCGGGAGATGATCGAGTTTATCCTGATTGACGGGACGATTGTTTTAGCAGTGGCGTTGTTATTGGGTGTTTTTTTTACGGTTCGTAAAGCTCGAAAATTCGGGCAAAGTGTTTGGAATCCTATTTCGCAACGGCTGTTAATGAGTTTAATGATTCCGTTGGTAACCGGGGGAATTTTTTGTCTGGCTATGTTTTACCGTAATATATTGTGGGTGAGTTTTCCGGCGACACTCATATTTTACGGGTTAGCATTGCTCAATGCCAGCAAGTATACTGTCCGCGATTTGGAATATTTAGGGATTATGGAAGTGATTTTAGGGTTGGTTTCTTTATTTTTGGCGGGCTATAATCTTTTGATTTGGACATTGGGGTTCGGAGTATTGCACATTATTTACGGCACATTCATGTATTTTAAATACGAAAGAGGAGTGAAACCTTCGTAAGGTGCTCTTTTACAATTAATTATTAACAGATAGCGAATGCTTGAACATTTTAACAAAGCCTTTGAAAGTAAAGCACGGCTGGGAATTATGTCAGTATTGATGGTCAATGAGTCATTGAGTTTCAATGCCCTCAAAGAATTGCTCAATTTAACGGACGGTAATTTGGCTACGCATTTGCGTGCACTCGAAGAACAAGGCTATTTAAGTGTTCAAAAGCAGTTTGTCGGTCGTAAACCCAATACAACCTATGCGGCGACCAACGACGGACGACTGGCTTTTACCAACCATCTCAATGCTTTGGAGGCGTTTATTCGTACGGGGCAATATTGATTGCCATATTTTTTTATTAATTCACTTTGAAATACAAAGAACTTTTAAAGTAATGAAGCTCAATCCTTCCCCCAACCCTCCTTCGGCAAATGAGCTGACGGAGGAAGAAATCTTCACAATACAGCCGTCTAATCGGCTATGGCAATGGTGGGTCTCAACCGATTCAAGTTATCGGGTGGGGCTTGGCTTGTTATTGCTCAGTTTGTTTTGGTTTACCGAAAGCCATCTTTTAGTTCCCGGCTTCAAAAATGAATCGGGCGGTTTTGTTCCCATTTATTTGATTGCCATAGGCTACACGATTCATCTATTAATAGTCAGGAAGATGAGGCCCTTTTGGAGTAAACAACCCCACGAAGGCCTTTCGCATCGTTTGTTGAACTGGTGGATTTGGATCGTGAGTTGCTTTGCACTGAATCGCAGCTTTCCTGTTTTTCAGGAATCGGCCGATTGGGTTTGTGTCGCATTGGTTATTTCCGGGGCATTAGGAATAATGCACAGCGGATTGCCGTTAGCTGCTGCCCGGTTTCGGGAGGTTTTTTATTTCTGTTGGGGAAGTTCCTTGTGTTTATGGCTGTATTTTACCGGGTATTTGCTATGGCTATATCCCGTCAGTTTTTTTGGACTGCTGTTTTTCGGTTTAGGATTTCACACATTTGTGCCTTTACTGCTCTTGATCGCTCACGTCAAAGTGATTAAAGAAGGAAGTAAGCAATTGGGAGGAACTGTACCCCTTCTTGGGATTATAACCCCCTTGCTCGTCGTTGGAATGTTGTTGATACAGTGGGTCAGAACCACTCATCGGATGAATGACCAATATGCCGAGATGGAAACAACTGCTTCTGATGAATTGCCGATTTGGGTCAAATTGGCGCAGAAAACAGATAAAAGTTGGTTGACAGAGCGAATTTTAAAAAGTGATTTGGTGTATCAGGTGCCGAGCGAGCGGCTTGATTGGATGCCGTTGGGCAATTTAGAAGAAATTCGGTGCCATGATCCGATAGTGATGTTAGGAACTCTTTTAGCAAAACCGAATTTAGCCCAACGAGACCGTATAAAGCTATTGGAGACGCTCTACGATGCTCGCCACCAAACGCAGGACCGGCTTTGGACAGGTCGAAATTTGCGTACAGCGGAGATCATTACCCATGCTCGTATATACCCTTCCTTCCGACTGGCTTACACAGAGAAAACGCTGAGTATTCAGAATACAGCTTCCTCTCAATGGCGTCAGGAAGAGGCCATTTATACCTTCTTTGTACCGGAGGGCTCGGTTGTGACCTCTCTCTCTTTGTGGATAAACGGAAAAGAAGAAAAAGGGTATTTGACCACTCAAGCCAAAGCCGATTCAGCTTATAAAACCATTGTTGGAAGAGAAAGTCGTGACCCGGCTATTGCTCATTGGCAGGAAGGAAATACGATACGTGTGCGGGTGTTTCCGTGTACTCCGCGCGAAAATCGCCGTTTCAAAATCGGGATTACCTCGCCGTTACGGGTCGAACAAGACCGGTTGGTGTACGACAATATCTATTTTAAAGGGCCCAACAATACACAAACGTCGGAGACTGTCAGAATAGAATGGACAGAAAAAGTAGAAAAACTGACGGGACCTTGGCCGGCTGACGGCGAAAAACTCATGACGCATCAGGGAGATTATACGCCTGATTGGTCGGTACAGTTTGAAGCAAAACCGTTGTCAACGGACCTATTCCGGTATCAGGGTAAAAGCTACCGAGCAGAGCCCTGTTCAACGGAGTACGAAGCATTTACCCCGACAGCGGTTTATATAGACGTTAATGAAGCTTGGCGTTGGACTGAGTTTGAGGCGATTTGCGCCCAACTTAATTACCGAAATGTATGGGTGTATGATGATCAAATGATCCGGGTTACTGCTCAAAACGAGCAAGCATTGTTTACAAAATTGGCTCAAAATCGTTTCAGTTTATTTCCGGTCTATCGGATTTCGCAACCTGATAAAGCGTTGTTGATTACCAAAGGAATTGCCGAAACGCCGTCACTAACAGAAATAAAAGAAAGCATTTTTGCGGAAAACTTACAGCAAACGGCCGCCAAATTATCAACTATTCGGACATTTTGCTTAAACAATACACTTTCTCCCTATCAAAAAACGCTGCGGGAATTGCGCTTGTTGGCCGTTAGCCACGGTTCGCCGGATGAACTGCAAATCTTACTTCAGAAACACCGATTCAGACGATTTAGGGAAAGTAAAGACAGAACGGTTGCGTTTATTGAACCCGCGCAAATGAATATCAGGGCGTTGGCTGACCAACCGGGCGATACGGATTCGCAAGAAGTAAAAGCCCCCGACCACTTGCTCAGACTTTATGCCTACAATCATATTTTACAGCAAATAGGCGGGCTTTATTTTCAAAAGGAATACTTGGCTGACTCTTTGGTGTCGGAGGCTGCCCGTGCCCACGTGGTGACACCGATCTCAAGTTTAGTCGTATTGGAAACCCAAGCCGATTATGAACGATTCGGCATTAAGAGGTCGCTTAACAGCCTTGAAAATGCGGCTCTTAAAAAATCCGGAGCCGTACCTGAACCACACGAGTGGGCCTTAGCCGCGTTATTGATCGGATTGATTGTTTACGCTTGGCTTCGCCCCAATGCCCATCTTTTCTGAACCTATCACAGCCATGGCCGGCGTGGCAGTTCTTGTCCTAAGTCTGCCGCGTCGGCGACATTTACCCACTTGGCGATTGACCATAGCCGTCATACTGTTGGCAATATGGGCTTTTGCAGTGCCGATGCGAACGATCAAGTATTTTTTAGTACTTACCGCTTTGCTCTGGATCATCGAAAGCAGCTTTTCCCGTCAACCGCTGTGGCTTTGGGGAGTAATAGGCGTGGTCATTTCTCCTTTATTTCACTATTTATCAGAAGTATTCAGCTTCCCTATCCGACTTCAAATCAGTGAATGGGCGGGGTGGGTACTGAGTCATATAGGTTATGCTGTTCGGGTATCAGGCAATGTTATTACGCTGAATGAAGCCAACTTCAACGTGGATGCTGCCTGTATGGGGTTGCATTTGTTGGGGTTCTCGTATTTGGCAGCGGTATTTTTGTTAGGTCAGGCAGCAAAGAGTACCGGTCGTTTTCTTTCCGTTTTTTGGATAATTGCGCTGCTTGTCTTGGTTTTCGGACTCAACGTCGTTGCCAATTTAGTGCGCATCATCGTGTTGGTAATAGGCGGATGGCCCGCCGACCACCCGCTGCATGAATTAGCGGGATTGCTTTGTGTATTGGTGTATGTTTGGTTTCCATTAGCGGTAGCGGTACGATTTTTAAACCGTTCACAGGCTCGTAACCTGTCGGAAGCAGCCTCTCCTTATACCGGTAATAAACGGAAAGCGCTGTCGCTGAGCCACTGCCTGCTTTACAGTCTTACCGTAGGTGCTGTAGCATTCATTTGCCTTAAAAAAAACCGCAATATACTGCCGTCTTACCCTGCAGCTTCTGTAAAAGGGTATGAACAAACGTTATTGCCCGAAGGAATCAAACAACTGAAAAATGCGCATTCCCTGATCTATCTCAAAACAATCCCTACCTTTTACAGTATCGAACACAGTCCTTATATATGCTGGCAAGGAAGTGGGTATGCATTTAGCAGTATCCGGGAAATGGAGACGGAAGGTGTACGAATGTATAAAGCAAAAATGACGATGGGCCCTCATTGCCTTTATACGGCTTGGTGGTTTTCAGACGGTACTATGCAGACCAACAGTCAATTGACTTTTCGATGGCAAGCGTTGTGGGAAAAGAAACACTTTTATTTGGTTAACGTTACGGTAAATCGTGAAGAGGATCTGGACAGGGCTATAGAACAAATGCTCAACACCGACGTGTCGAGCATTTGAATCTGGAAAGCTCCTGTTTATCATTTGCCTCCTAACGGAATCAAAATACCCACGGAAGCCTGAATATTGCGATAAAATGATTTATTGGCCTTAGGTGTGTCTTTGTCGTCATTTCCTAAACCGTAATAGTAACGACCTTCGATGAGCAACTTGGCAGGGCCGAGACCTAAAGAAACCCCGGCTCCTCCTACGGCTCCATACTCCATGCGAGGGTCCCCGCTGTCAAATTTAATATCCGCACTCGAACTTGCCCCGTTCAGCGTAGCTTTGGCTTTGCCGTTCAGGGCGTAGGTTCCGTATCCTCCCGCGTTTACAAAAAACTTAAGGTTGTCGCCGCCGGTCGCAAATTTCAACAGCACCGGCACCGTAATCGTGTTGATTTTGCTCTCACCCGACAGATTTACACCCGTTTGGACGCTGGTTACTTTGGCCCCTATTTGAGAATACAGAATTTCGGGCTGTACGGAAAATTTCTCCGTGCCTAAGTTCAATATCAACCCACCATGATAGCCTATGATTGGCTTTACAGACGTACCGGCAGAAAGGGGTTCGTTGGGCGCGACCGTACAATAATTAGCTCCGCCTCGCAATCCGATACTGAACTTAAACCCGTCATCTCCTTTGGGAGCGGCTTTAGGTTTGGCGGCTGTTTCGGGTTTAGGTGCCGGAGCGGCTTTGGCCGGTTTTGGGGTGGTTTGCGGCTTGGAGGCAGTTTTAGATTTAGAAGGCTGAGTAGTTGTTTTTTTAGGTGTGTTGCCGTGCAGCTTGTCGTACTGCTCCTGCATACTTGGGGTCGGTTGGGTAGCAGGGGTAGTTGGTTTGGCTGTTTGCGCCACGGCCGAGTAATGTACTCCTGCCACCAACAAAACACCTAAGAAAGTCAGAGTGATAGATTTATTCATAATCAGAGTATTATGGGTTTGAGAGGATTATATCTTAAGTAACGGTTTCAAACGCACAAAATTCGGTTTTTAGCCCGTAATTTTTTATAGGATTATTACGGCTTTGCAGTAGGTGTTTTTACGTGTTTTTGGATGCAAAAAAAATGCCGAGGCTCAGAATAAAGCAACCTCGGCGAAAAAGAAAACCATAAGCGGGCTGATTACCGCAGATCAATGACTTCCACTCCTTTGTATTGGGAAGCATCAAAGGCAAAAAATTTATCTTCGACTTTCACGTTGGGAGTGAATTTATCTACTTTGAAGACCAACTTTTGGCCGCTGCGCTGCGTTACTTTCCAACTTTTTACTGATTTATCTTTTTTATCGACCTTGATCTGCACTTTGGCTACTTTGCTGTCCTTTTTTTCCGGAGAAAGCTCCACTACTTCATACACGCGCCCGCTTTCGGTCACTTCTTCAATAAACATGTACTTATAGCCTTTTTTATAGATGGTATAAATCTTGGTAGGGTCTATATCGCCGGATTCTTTGGGATCGTAGGTGTTGATAGTGGCCTCATTACTTTCTTTAATGTAGGTAGTCATGGTTTTTCCGTCGTTGAAAATTTCCTGACCTGCCATTTTCAGCCGAAACTTCGTTCCTTTAACGGTAGCATCGCCTTTTAAACTTTCTTTGCTGCCGGGACCTTCGTTAGTATAAGTAAAAGCTACTTTGAAAGAAGTCATGGTTTTGTACTTGTTGCTCATTCCGTCCAGAATGGCACCCGCACGTTTGTCATTTTGGGCGTAAATACATTGGCTCATGAGCAGAGCCGCGATTACCAACATTTTTCTCATTATCGTAGGTTTGATTAACTGAACTATAAGATGGTTTTTCGGATAAATAGTTTAAAAAACCATACCACTTAACTGATAAACTAAACTTTGGCGGGTAAAGTTACGATAAGTCGGTTGTGGAATAACTAAGAATCGACAAAACCTTGGCAAACATCTGCTAACTTTCAAAACAATCAGTTCATATTTTTCAACATTTGTTCTAAAGAAGCCATGTCAGTGATCAATACTTCACGGGCTTTGCTGCCTTCAAATGGACCGACTACCCCCGCCGCTTCCAACTGGTCCATGATGCGCCCGGCCCGGTTGTAACCCAGTTTCAGTTTCCGCTGAATCAACGAAGTACTTCCCTGTTGGCTCACTACGATTACTCGGGCGGCATCATCAAACATAGGATCACGGTCGGCCAGATCAATAGCATCTTTTTCCGTTTCTTCATCGTCACCGCTGAATTCCGGTAAATTGTAAGCGGTCGGGTACCCTCGCTGATTTCCGATAAAATCACAGACCTCGTCAATCTCGTCGGTATCGGCAAAAGCACATTGCAAACGAATCATGTCAGAGCCCGTCGAAAGCAGCATATCGCCCATACCTACGAGTTGCTCAGCCCCGCCGGTATCTAAGATAGTCCGCGAATCTATTTTGGACGTCACTCGGAAAGACAGGCGAGCGGGGAAATTGGCCTTGATCAACCCCGTAATGACATTTACCGAAGGACGTTGGGTAGCTACGACCAAATGAATGCCGATCGCACGGGCCAATTGGGCCAAACGGGCAATCGGCTGTTCTACTTCTTTACCCGCAGTCATCATCAGATCGGCTAACTCATCAATGACCAACACGATGTAAGGTAAAAACCGATGTCCGCGTTCCGGGTTCAGTTGACGCTGTGTAAATTTAGCATTGTATTCTTTTACGTTACGAACGCCCGCTTCTTTGAGCAAGTCGTAGCGACTGTCCATTTCGATACACAGGGAGTTGAGCGTGTAAACCACCTTTTTGGTATCGGTAATGATCGCTTCTTCGCTGTTGGGAAGTTTGGCTAAAAAATGTCGCTCTATTTTGTTAAACAGCGTCAATTCCACCTTTTTAGGGTCAACCAATACAAATTTGAGCAAGGCCGGGTGTTTTTTGTAGATCAACGAAGCTAACAGTACATTTAAGCCTACCGATTTTCCCTGCCCGGTAGCACCCGCCATGAGCAGGTGGGGCATTTTGGCCAAATCGGTAATAAAAAATTCGTTGGAGATGGTTTTTCCCAAGGCGACCGGAAGCTCGTAGGTGCTTTCCTGAAACTTCTTACTGGCCAATACCGAACGTATCGAAACCATTTCCCGATTTTTATTCGGTACTTCGATGCCGATAGTGCCTTTGCCGGGCATCGGGGCAATAATACGAATACCCAAAGCAGCCAAACTCAGCGCAATGTCGTCTTCTAAACTCTTGATTTTGGAAATTCTTACGCCGGCTTCGGGGATAATTTCGTACAGTGTGACCGTTGGGCCGATGGTCGCTTTGATGCTGGCGATATTGATGCCGTAATTGCCGAGGGTTTCGACGATTCGGTCTTTATTGGCTTCCAATTCTTCAGTTGTCACTTTTGAATTGCCTTCTCCGCGATTGTGCAACAGATCAAGGGTCGGAAATTGATAATTCCCTAATTCTAAAGTAGGATCATAAGGGCCGTGCAGGTGTACCAAATCATCGGACAGGTCCGGAGTATCGGCAAAAGGAACGACGGGGATTTTTGTGGTTGTCCCGGAGATAGGAAGGTCCGCATTGGTACTGTCGGCCGCAGGCTCCGCCATTTCATCGGCATTCTCAACGATCAGTGTCAGGTTAGGTGCCGGTTTAGGCGTCGCTTTTCCGTTTGAAGAGCTTCCTGTCAATTCAATGGGTTGCCCGTTCGTCCGGTCGGTTGTCGGAGGGGTTGATTTGACTGCAACGGGCTTGACAATGACCGATTCCTCTTCCTCCGGCTCATCGTCGTCCTCGTCATACTTGTCTTCTTCAGATACTACTTCAAAATCAACGGGTTGCGGGCGTTTTTTAAGAGGTTTTTCAATCAGATCCGCAAATTGGTCAAACGAAGAAATACCGTGAAAGTAAACCAAAATACCGCCTAAAATTCCTAAAACAACAAATAAGCCTCCCCAACCGATATAATGGTCGAGAAGGGCATTGAGTTCATAGCCGATACCGCCGCACAATACACTGAAGTGACGGGTGGATTCGGTTTGTAAGACCAAAAAACCAAAAAACAGGCTTAGCCAAAAAATATATGCCAACGTGATTTGGGTGGTACGTTGCAGGGGAAGTAATTCGCGTTTGCGGGCAAGTTTATACCCAATTAGAAACAAAAGGAAAGGAAAACCCAACGCGGCCACCCCAAACCAGCGGAAAATGAAAAAATGGGAGAGAACTAAGCCGAAAAACCCCATTACGTTTTCGGTTTCGCGTTGAGAGACCCGCATTTTTGTGGTAAAAGCAGAGTCAATAACACTTTGGTCGGCTGCCCCTGTAAACAGATACCACAAAAAAGCCCCCATCATGTAAAGAGATAAAAACACAAGCACCCATCCCCACGCCTGCCAATTGCGCGGGGGAGGGGACGCCTTGCCAAACGGAACTTTTGTCTGCCCTTTATCGCTGCTTGCAGCCGTAGTCTTGCGTTCGCGTTTAGGCGGCGTTGAAGGAAAAACGTTCTTAGCCATTTCCGGAAAAGGTTAATAGTTGTTTGTTTTCTGCGGTTAATGTGTCATCTGAAGGGTAGGTCATGCTGATACGAGTGAAGTGACTCGTACAATCATTGCCGATCGTCACTCCCTGTCGGAAGGATAACAGCGATTGTAACAATAAATTGTGCGTACGCACTGTATGGGGTAAAATGAAGCGCTAAATCAATGCTTTACAGATCCGTTTGGCCAAAGCGGGGCCTTCGTAAATAAAGCCCGTATAAATCTGAACCAAACTGGCTCCTGCTTCCAATTTTGCCTTGGCCTCGGCGGCAGAAGAGATACCCCCTACCCCAATCACCGGAAAAGCACGATTGGATTTCTCGCAAATATAACGAATTACTTCGGTTGAACGGTGTGTCAATGGAGCACCGCTTAATCCGCCTGCTCCGATTTTTTCAATTTCGCTGCCGTCCGTTTGCAGATCCGCCCGGCTGATCGTGGTATTGGTGGCAATCACCCCGGCAATGTCGGTGCCGGTCACGATCTCAATAATATCGTCCAATTGACTGTCAGTGAGGTCGGGAGCGATTTTCAGCAGAATAGGTTTAGAACGAGCAGCGAGTGATGAGTGATGAGCGATGAGTGAGGGCCGGTTCGCCAGTTCATTGGCTCTTTCTTTGAGGGAGGTCAAAATTTTCATCAATGGCTCTTTTTCCTGTAGGTCGCGCAAGCCGGGTGTATTGGGTGAACTCACATTGACCACGAAATAATCTACGGCATCGTACAAAGCATCAAAACTCTTCAGATAATCGTCTAACGCATTTTCGTTAGGGGTCAATTTGTTTTTGCCGATGTTGCCGCCGATCAAAACAGACGTTCGACGCCGGCGAAGTCGTGCTGCCGCCGCCGCAGCTCCTTCGTTATTGAAGCCCATCCGATTGATGAGGGCACGGTCGGGTTTGAGGCGAAACAGACGCGGCTTATCATTGCCTGACTGCGGCAGCGGAGTGACGGTGCCGATTTCCACAAATCCAAACCCCAAACAGGCCAACTCATCGGTGAGCTCGGCATTTTTATCAAAGCCGGCAGCTAATCCCACCGGGTTTTTAAACTTCAACCCAAATACTTCGCGCTCCAAGGAGGGATGTTCATAAACGAACCATTTTTTGGAAAGGAATGATACGCCGGGAATTTTGAATAAGAATTTTAAGGTTCCGCACACAAAATGATGCACTTGCTCGGCATCAAAGCGAAATAAAACGGGAAGGATGAGCCACTTGTACATGCGGCAAAGGTAAAAAAAATCCGAACGATATGCGGCTTGCCGGGAGAGAAGCCGTAAAAATCCGTTACTCTGTCGGGTCAGGCCAAATCAATTTCCTTGGCCAAATACACATCCTGTACTGCATGTATCAAGTCTACTCCTTCGTCAAACGGGCGCTGAAAGGCTTTTCGGCCCAATATCAGCCCCATACCGCCGGCTCTTTTGTTGATAACGGCGGTTTTGACCGACTCTTTTAAATCTGATTCGCCTTTTGATTCCCCGCCCGAATTGATCAAGCCGATTCGGCCCATATAGCCGTTGATGACTTGGTATCGACACAAATCTATGGGGTGATCGGACGCTAAATCAGTGTACATTTCCGGAACACTTTTTGAAAAATGGATGGCCGTAAAGCCGCCGTTGCGGTCCGGAAGTTTTTGTTTGACAATGTCGGCCTGAATCGTTACACCCAAATGATCCGCCTGTCCGGTGATGTCGGCGGCAGTTTCGTAGTTGATTTCCCCTTTTTTGAATTCATTGTTTCGGGTATAGCACCAAAGTACGGTGGCCATGCCCAATTCATGCGCTCTTTCAAAGGCTTTGGATACTTCTATGATTTGGCGATTGGAGCCTTCCGAGCCGAAATAGATAGTAGCGCCTACGGCAACGGCTCCCAGTCGCCACGCTTCTTCGACGGAACCGAACATGATCTGCTCGTATTTTGTCGGATAGGTGAGTAACTCGTTGTGGTTGATCTTAACAAGGAACGGAATCTTGTGGGCATATTTTCGGGCAACGATCGCCAAGTTTCCGAAGGTAGTGGCAACGGCATTGCAGCCCGCTTCCATCGCTAAACGAATGATATTTTCCGGGTCAAAATAAATGGGATTTTTGGCAAATGACGCTCCGGCCGTATGTTCAATGCCTTGGTCAATCGGTAAAATCGACAGATAACCTGTGCCGGAAAGCCGGCCGTGATTGTACAGAGCAGCCAAACTCCGAAGCACCGGAATGCTGCGATTGCTTTGCGCAAAGATGCGGTCAACAAAATCGGGAGAAGGGCTGTGCAAAAGGGCTTTTGAAATCGTTTTGCATTCGTGACCCAACAGGCTGTCGGCTTCCCGGCCGAGAACTGTTCTGATTTTTTGATAGCTCATGTCGTTTCCTATTTTCTCTTTACCAACAACTTATCTATTCGGGCACCGTCCATGTCTATCACTTCCAATACAAAACCGTGCCACTGAAGTTTGTCGCCGGTTTTGGGGACTCTGCTGAGTTCTTCCAATAATAACCCGCCCAGTGTATTGAAAGGCAGACCATCCTTGTATAAGTCACTCTGATCAAAATAGCTCAAAAAGTCATAAAATGTCATTTGGCCGTCGGCGATATAAGTGCCGTCTTCCCGTTGGAGAATGCTTACTTCATCGTCGTAAACAATATCGCTGGCATCGCCGACCAACGCTTCCGTAAGGTCGTTGAAGGTCAGTATTCCCTGTAATGTCCCGTATTCGTCGGTCACAATGCCGTAGTGCAGGCGAGTTTCCTGAAAGCGCTCCAGCACTTTGTAGGCGGAGCTGTTTTCAGAAAGATATTGCACCGGTTTTTTGATTTGGTTTAAATTCAACGGCTCATTGCTCATTACTTGCCGAAAGAGATCTTTCATTGTGACCACCCCGATGATCTCGTCGATGCTGCCCATACAAAGCGGGTAAATGGAATGGATCTCATTGGTGATTTTTTGGCGAACTTCTTCGGGAGTATCCTCTATATCCAACCAAATCAGTTGATTACGATGCGTCATCAACGAAGAAACTTTACGGTCGCCCATGTGAAACACCCTTTCTACAATTTCCTGTTCTATTTCCTGTACTTCCCCTCCTTCAGTACCTTCCTGAATGATAGCTTTGATTTCTTCCTCAGTTATCTTACTTTCCGTCGACGGTTTGATTTGGAGAATCTTTAACAACAGGTCGGTGGTATTGGTCAAGAGCCAAACAAAAGGCGACGTTACTTTAGAAAGAACCTGCATGGGTAAGGCAATGGTTTTGGCAATTCCCTCCGGATTGATCAGGCCGATACGTTTCGGTAATAACTCACCAATCACCAATGACATAAAGGTAATTAAAACCAATACACCGCCGACAGCCAACGGCCGGCTGTAGGATTGCAGAAATTCGTAGCGATTCAGAAAATTTTGGAAGTCATCGGTTAAGCTTTCTCCTCCGAAAATACCCAGCAAAATACCGATAAGGGTAATGCCTATCTGCACGGTAGAAAGAAATCGGTTGGGGGAGTTGATGAGTTCTAAAACCCGCTTCGCCGATTTACTGCCCCGTTTTGCGGCACTTTCCAGTTTTACTTTGCGGGAGGAGACTACCGCAATTTCGGACATCGAGAAGATACCGTTCAGGACAGTAAGTAAAAAAATAATAAAAATTTCCATGTAATCGTTTTGTTTTTCCTTTTCTGAAAAGTCGGTGCCGGCTGTTTTTCTTGTAAGTAATTTCAGGAAATAAACGGTTGAGGAGGCTGTATCTGCTTACGGAACCGCTTTAGCTCTGTCGCAGGCTTAGCAGGGGACTAAAACAAAGTTAGAGTTTTGTTGGGTTAATCTTCCGAATCAGACAAAAAATTTAAAATACTTGCTGCCGGTAGGGGATATTCAGTCGAAATCCGACCGTAGCCGAGGTTGTTTTGAGGTTTTGCGGCTCAAACGAACTGCTTTGGTTACGCATCAGCAACCGACCGTCGATAAAAAAGTTGTGTTTGAGCATGTAGGATAGTCGCAGATCGGCGAAAGTAACATTGACCGCAGTACCCTGCCCGATGAAGTTCCCTGTTTCACGAGGGGTATTCTCCAGATAATTTAGATACACACTTCCTCCCCAGTTTCGTCCGTCAATGTTTATCCCGTGTTTTGAACGGGTTAAAGTACCATACATGGTGAGGCGACGGATAGGTTGATAACGGGCTATTCCTACGATTTCCCAAAAGTTAGCACCTAAAGGATGGGCCAATGGTAAATCATTATGGACGTAGTTGGTATAACCTGTAAAGTGGGAATAAGTATAAGGTCGAGCCAAATTCAACTCCGTTTGTAAATCTAAATTACGGATGCCGAAAGCATCTATGTATTTAAAGCCCGTCTGAAAACCGAACTTTTTATTCTTAGAACCTTTTTTGCCAAAATAATCATCAGTCTTAAATTCATCCAGCATAAACTGACTGTAAAAACTAAAGCGCTTCAGGAAATTCCAACGAACATCAACTCCAAGCATTGCATTGTCGGCACTCCCGAGATAGCTTTCGAGGTAGCGATAAAAAATAATAGGGTTTAAATAATGAGGATCAAAAGCTTTGTTTTCACGGCCAAACATTTCGGCCTCAAAAATTCCCAAATTAAAGTTTTTGGTGAGGTTGATGCTTAGATGATGAATGGCAGCGTATTTTTTATTGATAGGCACATCCTTGCCGCGGTTGTCTGTATAGTAAAGCATTCCGCACCAAAGATTAGTATATTGAAAACGACCTAATTGGGTTGTCATTTTCAGAAACAAATACGGAGAACTCCAGTCGGAAAGCAGCATAGAACGGTAGCCGCTGCCAAAGAAGTTTTTATCGTGTCCAAACTGAATATTGACTTGCTTGATGGGATTAAAAGTAAGATAGCCGCGTGCGGAAATAAAGTCCATACCATTGGTTCGCAGGTTTTTTACATTACCTTCTCCCGGTAATAAATAGACGGGATAATTTAAATTAATTTCCCGTACGCTCTGTGTGTAATTTCGCACATACTGTCCAAACATTCCTTGAGTATCAGTCACATAGCTGTAAAAGCCCAGTTTTTTGCCGATCAGTCCTCTTAATTCTACCCCGCGGGCGGTAAGCCACAGGTAGTCTTTGGAATTGTTTTCGGTACCCAATATCAAGTGCGTGACCGGGCTGAGGTGTAAATCAAAGTTTTTGTTTTGAACGTAATAAAAATCAGAAGGTTTCTTGTAAAAGCGTTTCCAAAAAGGCTTTACGCTCGCCGGCGTTTGGTCGGCCGACCATTCCCAACTGTCCTGACGAAGGTAGTCCAAATTAAAAAAATCGGTGTCGTTGAGCGGCATACTGCGATCGGCTTTGATACTGTCCAGCAGGTTAATGAGAGCCGCCCGCTGAAAGGGTTTGACCCCGATATGAAAATCTTCCGACAGGCGATTGCGGCGAATTTCATAACGGTCTATTAAATGATAATAATCGTCGTTGAGCGGTAAAAATTGCGATTGGGCTATGGCTGTTTGTCGGCTGAAAAACCAAAACAGGAAAAGGATATAAATTCTAAATTGCATAGCGGTTGTTATCACTTGGGCAAATTAAGCTAATTTTGTTCCTCTGCGAGGAGCACGACTGCTTTCAATACAGACTAAACAAATACGATTTTACTAATAGATTATTCACTTGAGTAAATCTTCCAACCCGGTTTATTTTCCGAACCTCAATGGTGTGCGATTTATTGCGGCCTTCTCGGTATTGATTCACCATACTGAACAAGTGAAAGAGGTCTTCAAAGTTCCGAATTTTTATGATAATCACCTCATCAAAAACATGGGGAAGTTGGGAGTTGATTTATTTTTCGTATTGAGCGGGTTTCTGATCACCTACCTTTTATTGCACGAAAAAGGGCGTTTCGGGCGCATTAATACCCGAAATTTCTACGTTCGGCGTATTTTACGGATATGGCCGCTGTATTTTCTGATTGTCATTCTGGCTTTTTTTGTTTTTCCTCAGATTCCGATTTTTGTGCCGCCCAACAACGAAATTTCGTTCATGGCCCATAATTTTTACCGTCGGTTGTCTTTGTTTTTGTTGGTCCTGCCTAATATCGGCTTTATTCTTTATAATTCGCCCTACTTGGCAGCTCAAACGTGGTCAATCGGCGTGGAAGAGCAGTTTTACTACCTCTGGCCCTGGATTGTCAAAAATTTCAGTTGGCCCCGCCTGCTGCTGACTGTCACGGTTTTTTGCTTAGGTACGTTTGCGGTTTTCTTCGTTTATTATCGTTGGGTGGGCAATACGCAATATGCAAACGACGTGCCTGAAATCGTGCGTTTCTTTTTCAGTCAATTTCGTATCCTTACCCTAATGACGGGCGGAGGCTGCGCTATGTTGGTGTATTACAAAAAAGAAAAAACCCTGAACGTACTTTTTCGAAGAGAGGTACAATGGGCGGTTTACAGTATTCTGCTCCTTTGTTTAGGCACGGGTTTCCACATCAGTGGCCTGAATTTGGAGTTTTACGGGCTGTTTTTTGGGTATTTTATTCTGAATTTGGCGGCCAATCCGCGTTCAGTGATTCGTTTGGAATACCCTTGGATCTCGTATCTTGGCCAAATCTCTTACGGTATTTACATTTATCAGACGGCCTTTATTGTAGCCGGTGTGCATCTGATTCATCATGCTTTCGGTACCAACCTGTCACCCCTGACCTTTAACCTTCTGCTGTATCCGTTAGCTGTGTTTTTGACCGTCGGCGTTTCGGCCTTGTCGTATCGTTATTTTGAAAAGCCCTTCTTAGACCTGAAACATCGTTTCAGCAAGCATTAGACGTTAAGTAAATGTGCAAATTTGGATTTTATTGGTTTTAAGTGGATTTAGTAGGGCCGTATCTTCAGTAATCTAAACCAACAAAATCAAAAATCAACTTAAAATCCGTAAAAACTCAGCCATTATTGAAGTCAGGGTTTGCTAAGCGTTACCAACTCCGCCATCGTGTACGTTTTCAAGCCGAGGCGTTGGGCTTCTGCCAACAATTTTTCCAAACGAGCTACCGAAAAAGCGTAAGGTTCGTCGGAGGGCGTAAAGAGCGGATGATGCCCTAACAGCATTAATACCGAACCCGTATTTTTAGCCCGGATGAGCCCGTCTTTCAATTGAGCATCAGTGATATGCGTGTATTGGTCTATCAATAAAGAATGCACCGTTCGGTCACCGTCGAAGTGGTAATAGATATCATTGATGCCGAAAACGGGTTGACGTAAAACCATCAACGGCAATCGGCGTTCGGTCATGGACACATCCCGCAGCAGCATAAAATGATCCCGCAACAGACGTTGGTCGGTCCACCACGTTTGCTGGCCGCCTACGTGGGCAAAGGTGACCGGTCGGAAACCGGCTTTCCGCATGGCGTTGACTTCCGCTTCAATTTCAAACCGAAAGAAATCATCCAACGAGCCGCCCCCTCGTACCCAATCCAGTACACGTATGTGGGCGGCCCCGTGGGCGCCTATTTCATGGCCGTCGCGTTGGAGTTGATGCAGCAAGGCTACTTCGTGCGGGGTTAAACTGTCAAATTGGGTGACGTAAAAAGTAACATGGGCGTTGTATTTTTTGAATAAAGGCCGAAGGCGGGTCCATTCTTCGACGTAACGATCATCCAATGACAACGCAATGCCCGGCGGTGGCAGTGTTTGGGAAACATCGCCGCAACCGTAAAGGCCTAAAACCATTATCAACCCCAAAAACAGCCGATTTTTCGCGCTGAACTTCAGTAGGCTATTCCTTCTTGGGAAAACACAGAACCTATTTTTCATTCCTGTTTCGGTTTGCATCACGGCTCAGTTTTGGATTGACTGTTTTGTTGAGAACTGTTTTTGGTTTTCAACGAATGTCTTTGTATTATCGTCGCGGCAAATGTACTATCCTAAAGTTAAACCCTTCGCTTTCGCTTCTAAACAAATTATCGGATCATGTTCATTCTTACGCAACAACCTTCCATCGCGAATCATTTTTTGGCCGAACTCCGTGACGTAACTATTCAGCAAGACCGCCTGCGTTTTCGGCGAAACTTGGAACGCGTGGGTGAATTGCTGGCTTATGAGATTTCTAAATCGTTGCCGTATCGTCAGACAGAGGTCACCACACCGCTCGGCAAAGCTTCAACTCGATTGCTGCGGCAGTCGCCCGTTTTGGCAACGATCCTGCGGGCCGGTTTGCCTTTTCACCAGGGGTTTTTGCACGTGTTTGATCAGGCCGACAACGCGTTTATCGGGGCCTACCGGGGGCATCACATCGGCGATGAGAATTTTGAAGTAGAAATGGACTACATCACAGCCCCCGACCTGCAAGATCGCACCCTGATTCTGACGGACCCGATGTTGGCAACGGGCCGTTCGATCGAAAAAGTCTATCATGCGCTGTTACGCTTCGGGATTCCGGCCCAAACTCACATTGCCGCCGTGATTGCCAGTCCGGAAGGGGTCGCTTATCTCCAAAGCCGAATGCCGGAGTGCCGCCTGTGGGTAGGGGCGGTAGATGTTAAGCTGGACCCTCGCTTCTACATTGTACCCGGTCTGGGCGATGCCGGTGACTTGGCTTTCGGACAAAAGCTGTAATATAGTTTCCGTTTCTTAAATAGGGTATGACAATTAAGTAGGGAGAAAAACAAACTGCCGCGTTTCTTATTTCTGCAAAAAAAGTGTATTCCATGACCTCCATAAAAAACGATGCTCCGGTCGCCGTGCGTGAGGGAGAGCAACTCAACAGCGAACGCCTGAATGCTTACCTGAACGACCGGGTCCCTGATTTTGGACACATTACCGAAATCAGCCAATTTCCCGGTGGTTATTCCAATCTGACCTATTTTCTCAAAACAGACAACGGCAAAGAGTACGTGCTGCGTCGGCCGCCCTTCGGCTCGAAACATATCAAAGGCGGGCACGATATGGGGCGAGAGTTTCGGGTGTTGTCGCTGCTTAAAGCGGCCGTGTATCCTAAAATCCCCTCGCCTGTGGTGTATTGCGAAGAGGAAAGTATCTTGGATTGTCCTTTCTATGTCATGGAACGAGTGCAGGGAGTCATCCTGCGGGCACATTCAGCCGTCAAGATGGGCATTGGGCCGACAGTGCTGCGCCGTTTGTCGGAGGCGGTGGTAGACAATATGGCGGCTCTCCACGCACTGGATATACAGGCTACGGGCCTGATCACTTTGGGTAAGCCCGAGGGCTATGTACAAAGGCAGGTAGACGGTTGGTACAAGCGTTACCAAAATGCCCAAACCGATGAGGTACCTACATTGGAACAGGTGTACGCGTGGTTGGTGCAAAACCGCCCTGTCGAAAATGCACCGACGCTGATTCATAACGACTACAAGTACGACAACATGGTACTGAACACCCACGATCTCGCCGATATTGTTGCCGTCTTAGACTGGGAAATGGCTACCGTGGGTGACCCACTGATGGACGTCGGTACGTCGCTGTCGTATTGGGCTGAGGCGACGGATGGTGCCTTTGAACAAAGTTTTAATTTGACTTGGCTGCCCGGCAATTTTACCCGGCAGGAGTTTGCCGATCGCTATGCACAACAAAGCGGTCGGGACCTGTCTCACATTTTGTACTACTACGTATTCGGGTTGTTTAAAAACAGCGTGGTGATTCAACAGATCTATGCGCGTTGGAAACAAGGATTCAGCAAAGATGAACGTTTTGCCGGATTGATCATGGGCGTGCATTCGCTCAGCCGAACCGCCGCTAAAAGCATAGAAAAAGGAAGAATCTGACTTCGTCTGACCGGAGGTCTGACGTGTAAGTTGGCAGGGAGTATATTCACAATGTACCCATTAAAAAGCCCGTCGAATAAAACCGCCCAGAAAGCTGCCCGTAAACACGGGAAAAAACTGCAAAAGGGCGATAAATTGAGTGGCCTCCGCATCGAAAGGTGTAAGAAGCTGCAAAGAATTAATAAGAAAGTAAAAAACAGCCGTCAGAACGATTTGCTCAATGGCCAATACCCATCCTTTGCGGGGTTGGAGCCACCCTAAACCGACGGCTACGAGCATTCCGATCAGAAAAGGAAGGTGTACCGAAGGACCGTAAAAACAGGCAACGGCTACTCCCGCCGCGGTAAAAACGGTAATAATGGCATCACGAATGAGGGTTTTGTTCCAAAAAGTTACCATAGTGCGGCCTTAGCAAGAAGTGATTGGTTGCAGCAAAGGTACTTCAAACCCGTAAATGTTGGTGGCTTTTCTTATTTAACGTCGGAGACAATCGAACTGCTCAAACGCAATAATTCAATTTCGGTCACTTTTACGTTATAAGCCGCTTCGATCAGGCGTGATTCTGAAGCCACGGCGTTGCGTTGCGCTTCGCGAAATTCGATAGCCGTAGAGTTTCCGAATTTGTACCGTTCAAAGGCCAAATCCACATTCTGACGCGCGATTTTCAGGTTACGATCCTCAAAATCAAAGAGTTGAACGCTGTTTCGATAAGAAATATAGGCGCGTTCGAGGGCGGTTAACAATTGATTTTGCAGGTCGTCTTCCTGATAGCCCGTAATGATCGTGTTGATCTTCGCATTTTGTTCGCGGCGGCGTTGGTTATAGCCATCATAAATGGGAACGACCAAACGGGCACCGTAGTTGAGTGAACCGCTTTTACTGCTTTTTACCCCAAAACCTACTTCATTGTTCAGGGTGCTGTACGTATAACTTCCCAGCAAATCTACTTGCGGGTAGCGTATCGCCCGAATTTCTTTTTCGTTGATTTCGGCAATTTTTCGCGTTTGGTTGGCTGCCAACAAGTTGGGGTTTTGGCTTTTCAGATTTTGCTGCAATTGGGCAATGTCTAAATCCTTTCGAAACACAATGGTATCCGGCACATTGAAGTCAGCATTGAAATCTCTTAACATCAAGGAGTTGAGGTTGACCTTGCTGTTTTTCAAAAACTGTTCTTGGGCTACTACGGCCGCTTCGTCTTGGTTATAATCTACTTGAGCTGCCAAATATTCTGACTTAGAGGTAGTGCCTACTTCGTAATTGGCCTTAGCCAATTCGCGGCGGGTATTAGAAATATCCAAAGCATCTTTGAGGGATTCGAGTCGCTGCTTTTGGCGGATGATGTCATAATAAGCAGCCGCTACCTGAGCTACGGTGTTTTCAATATTGATCCTGACGGTTGTTTTACCCAATTGCTCAATTTCGCGCAAACGCTCGGCCGTGGCAAACATGCCCATACCGTCAAATACCGTCCATACCATATTGACACCGGAAGCAGAGTTGCGATTGTGAACACCGCTCTGTACCAGCGGGTCACGGGTGGTAGTGCCTACGGGAAAAAAGGTTTGATTGACACTGTTATTGTTGAAGTTCGCCTGACTTGACCCCGTAACTACGGGCAGCATGCCGGCGTTGCCGCGGGTGTTATCATTGTGTGCTATTGTCTCGCGGCTGCGGGCTATTTTGATGGCATAATTCTTTTCGAGGGCCGTTGAAATCGCGTTTTCGAGGGTAAGCAGCTCTTGGGAAAAGGAAAAAAAAGAAGGCAAAAGGGTTAGGAGCAAAAATGGCAAAAATCGTTTCATACAGGCAAAAACGGTATTAATTGGCCTTGTTTTTAATAGAGTTAGTATTTGTCTGCTTCGGCATAACGGAAAGCAGACCCGGTTAGGTTGACAAAACTCGCTTCAGGTTTCAAAAATAGCTTTTTAAAACGTAGTTTTAGGCAAGATTTAACCCTTATAGGATGAAAAACTACTTTTACGCGCTGTTCGCCACGTTTTCAGCGTTTTTTTTAGCTTCCTGCTCCGGCCGCGATAAAGCGGACTTGATCGTTTACAACGGCAGGGTTTATACCGTCGATTCTACTTTCAGTAAAGCAACGGCTTTTGCCGTGAAAGAGGGTAAATTTGTTGCCGTCGGCGATTCCGCCGATGTTTTCAGCAAGTTTCAGTCGGATTCTGTCGTCAATGCCGGCGGGCAGGCCGTTTTTCCGGGTTTATATGATGCCCACGCCCATTTTTACGGTTTAGGCCAAATGCTCGACCAAGCGGATTTGATAGATACTCAGTCGCCTGAGGAAATTATCGAACGCCTGAAAAAATACCAATCAGAGCATCCGGATGCGGTTTGGATTATAGGCAGAGGCTGGGATCAAAATGATTGGCCTGTAAAGGAGTTTCCGACCAAAGATATTTTAGACAAAGTCTTTCCTGATCAGCCTGTGTATCTGACCCGCATTGACGGTCATGCGCGATGGGTCAATTCAAAAGCCTTGCAACTCGCTAAAATCACGGCCGATACCAAAGCCGAAGGCGGGTTGGTCATTGTCAAAAACGGTGCACCGACGGGCGTGCTGATAGATCGTGCCCAACAGCTTGTTCGTGCTCTCAATCCAACCCCTACCAAGGAAGAAATTACCGCAAAACTTCTGAAAGCGCAGCAAGTTTGCTTTCAATACGGACTTACCAACGTAGGAGATGCGGGGGTATCACCTGAGATTATCGACCACATGGATAGCCTCCAAAAGGCAGGAGCGCTCAAAATCCGGTTGTACCCGATGGTGAGCGTGAGTCAGGAAAATATTGACAAAATGTTGAAGAAAGGCATTTATGCCACCGACCGTCTCAATGTTCGTTCTTTTAAAATCTACGCCGACGGTGCCTTGGGTTCGCGCGGTGCCTGTTTGCTCAAACCTTACAGTGATTCGCCTGAAACGACCGGTTTTTTACTCTTTAGCCCCAACGAGCTTGAAAAATGGATAGGACAATTGGCCAATAGCGAGTTTCAGGCCAATACGCATTGCATCGGCGATTCGGCCAATCGTCTGATGCTGAATCTGTACGCTAAATACCTCAAAGGAAAAAATAACCGCCGTTGGCGCATCGAACACGCCCAAATCGTAGATGCTGCCGATGTAGCGAAGTTTGGTGAGTACAACATCCTGCCTTCGGCTCAGCCTACCCACGCTACCTCAGATATGTATTGGGCAGGGCAGCGGTTGGGGAAAGACCGGGAAAAAAACGGCTATATTTTCAAAACCCTGATGGAGCAAAACCAAAAGATCGCGTTGGGTACGGATTTTCCGGTAGAAGCCGTTTCGCCTTTTTATACGTTTCACTCGGCGGTATTTCGGCAGGATGCCAAAGGGTTTCCGGCCGGAGGGTATCAATCAGAAAATGCGCTTTCGCGCGAGCAGACCCTGCGCGGTATGACGATTTGGTCGGCTTACGGCAATTTTGAAGAAGGCCGCCTCGGCAGCATCGAGCCGGGCAAAGCCGCCGATTTTGTGATCTTGGAAAAAGACCTGATGACGGCCCCCGCCAATGAATTGCGTGAGGTAAAAGTGTTGAAGACCTACGTGGCGGGGGAGAAAGTGTTTGAGCGAAAGTAATCCATCGTTTTTGGCATAAAGCGTCAGTCGGTTTGGAATGAGTTTTCCCAAACTGACTGACGCTTTACTTTTTACCACCGGATAACTTTTTTGTGTTATTTTTTGATAATTTATTGCAAAGCAGAGACAAATCACAGAAGTTTGGGATAATTCAACTCAACGTTCAGACGTATCCTCACTTTTCTCATGTCTTCTCCTCATCCGCTTGTATTGGTAAAGCGAGCCGACGATTTGATAAAAACCAAATCTACCGGTACGCCCCGCCAAATGGCTCAACGCCTTGGCCTCTCCGAAAGAGCGTGGTATTATCTGCTCGACCAACTCCGTAACGATTACGGACTGCCGATTCTTTACGACCGCTTTAGGCGTAGCTACTACTACACCGACGATACTTCTCATTGGGAAGATTTCCTGCAAAAGTTTCTTAACTACCCTCTCTATCACAAAAATAGGGGGGGTAATTTTTTGATTATCAATGTGTTACATTTAATTACAAACAATCATGAAAAACCCAACAAAAAAAATAGCTCACTGCAAGCCGTTTGCAGTGGCAGGTCTTAACCTTGTGTCGTTGTACAACAACGGCCACCGCCCAAACGCCGGCAAGCAAGTAGGCACCACCCAAAAACTAAACAATGCTTTTTTGAAAAACACCCTTCTCTTTCTATCCTTTTTTATCCTTGGGTTTGGGAGTGAACTCAGGGCACAGGATTTAGAATCTATAGATAAAGAAGTCAAAACTCACAATTGGGAGGTTGGTTTAAATTTAAGGCCTTTTTTTGATACTCCTATTAAGGTAGGTGTGATGGTAAAAAGAAGCTTAAAAGATAAAACCAAAGCGATTCGCTTTCGAACTGCACCTGAATTTTATAATACAAATAACAAGACATTTCCTGGAATAGGAGGTACCAATTTCTTAAATGCTTCATTTGATTTAGGAATAGAAAAACGAAAGCAGTCGGGGAGATTTGTCTTTTATTACGGAAGCGACCTTAGATTTATCTTTCAACTTGATGCCACTAATATTGGCTTAGGTATTAACCAACCAAATCCTTCTCTTTCAAGAAATTATTTCAGATATATTGCAACAGGTATATCAGGGATAATTGGAGGAAAGTTTTTCTTGAATCATCGGTTTTCACTCTCTGCGGAAACCTCTTTATCACTAACTTATGGTTGGACAAGGCGCGAGATGGGTACAGTAGATTATAACCTACGACCAATCAATCTCTTGATTGAAGAATCTTCAGGGGCACTGTTGTTTCTGAACGGACTATCAGTTTTTATGATCAGTTATCATTTTTAAATTTCATTCTCATGAAAAATTTTATCAAAACAATTCTTTTAACTAATTTATTAGTTTTTTTTTATTTGTCTTACTCCAGCATTTTCGGCTGTTACTGTTGAGGTTGTTGCTGATGGTGGTGGGTTCACTAGTTTAGATCCGGGAAGCTCTTATGCTTTCCACCCATTAATTACTGGATTGCCATCTGGAGCAAGTGTTACAGCTTATTTATGGACTGTTACTGGTGGAACGGTGACTCCTACGAGTAGTACTCAATATACCGCTTATGTTACTTTTCCTAATACTCTAAATAGTGGTGCAACCGTCAAGAAAATAAAAGTGAAAATTACATATGTAGTTCCTCCTTCAACCACACCTGTAGAAGTCACTAGTAGTGAAGAGATAATCGAAGTAAAGCATATAGGAGCCATTAGCAGTTTAACAATTGCAGGTTCAACATATAGCAATAATAATACGCACCTACATCCCTGTAATACTACAGCTATAACTGTTTCTATTCCTAACGTTGTCACAGATCCTCCTCAGGGTGTAACTTATTATTGGGATTATCCCAGTGGATGGAGTGGACCTGCAACTACTACATACCCTACTAACTCAGTAACTGTGACTCCTGGTTTGAATCAACAAGGGCAAATAGAGGTGCAGGCTAGACGAAGTGATGGTGGGGTGACAGTAAGTATAAAAGTTAATATTACCCGTCCTTTGCCCGTCATAAGTTCAGTAAGTAACAACGATTTTCTTTTATGTTCAGGTGGTAGCCAATCCGTTTCAGCCAGTGGCAGCAATGCTGATTCGTTTGTATGGACTCCTTCTTCAAACGTGACAGTAAATGGAAACTCTTCGCCACAAAACACCAGTAGTGCTGTTTCTATTGCTGCTACCGGACAAGGCACCTTCACTGTTCAAGCCTATTCTTCCTCTTGTGGAGTGACAAGTAGCAACTCTATCGTTGGTAATGTAAGATATGGTCCTCCTGTTATTTCTTATCCTAATCAGTGGCTATTTGACGCCGGTTCAAATATGTGGCAATGTTCAAATAGCATAACGCCGTTTTCCGGAATCAGTTGTACATGGACATTGGTGTCAGGCTCAGCATCATTAATCCCAAATAACAATGATTGTTATGTTACTACAACCGGAGGTGCCACTGTTTCGATTACGGCTACTAATACTTGTGGCACATCTGATGCTACTTACTACGATATCCCCGCTGCTGAAGGCTACAGAATGATGGCCTATCCGAACCCAACCAAAAATGTATTGACATTAGAGCTCAAAAGTGAGGATGTCTCTTCTATTGACATTTATTCTCAATCATCTGCTGAACGTGTTAAGTCTGTACCGGTAAAAGATTTTGTAAAGGATAATGCCTCCAAAGAAGGCCCTAAAGTGGATGTGAACGTGGGCGATTTACCTCGGGGGATTTATTATCTGCACATCAACCCGAAGGGTGATTCAAAGCAAAAAGTACAGATCGTTCAGGTTCGATTAGAGTAAATAGCTAAAATCAATGATTAACAACGCTCTTTCGCTATTCGTGGAAGGGCGTTGTTTTTTAGAAGTAATCAACCCGAAATTTGAACTAACTTCTCCGTACTTTTGCACAAAAAAGTACTACCTGTGACCTTTCGTAAACGAGTCTATCATACGCTGGAATTTTCGGCCATCGGGCGGCGAGGGCTGAGTTTGTATATCAACATCGGGCTGGTGTCTATTATCTTTCTCAATTCGGTAGCCATTATTCTGCATACCGTTCCTGAGATCAGGCACATTCACTTGTACGAGGCATTATTTCAAGATTTTGAGATTATTTCAGTCGTGATCTTTACCATTGAGTATTTTCTGCGTATCTGGTCGTGCGTTGAAAGTCCCACCATCAAAAACAGTTGGCGAGGACGGATGAGTTATATTTTCTCCTTTTGGGCCATCGTCGATTTTCTCGGTATTTTCCCTTTTTACTTTACCCTGCTCACTTCTGATTTCGGGATCATCCGTATCCTGCGGGTATTCCGCTTGTTCCGCCTCTTCCGGGTAACGCGCTATTCGCGTGCGCTCAAGATGATCCGGAATGTGCTTTTGGAGACTAAAGAAGAACTGTTGATCTGTTTTTCGTTTATTATATTCACGCTGTTCATTTCGTCGAGTGTGATGTATTATTTGGAACATAATCTGCAACCTGAACGATTCAGGAGTATTCCGGCCACCCTTTGGTGGGGGGTAATTACGATGACCACCACCGGCTATGGGGATATGTACCCTGTTACGGCCGCCGGAAAATTTTTCGGAGGCATTGTTCTGATCTTGGGCATTGCCTTGTTTGCGCTGCCTACGGGTATCATCGCTTCGGGCTTTATGGAGCAGATTCGCCGAGAAAAAGGCCGGAAGCACGTTCGGTGTCCTCACTGTCATGAATGGATCGATTTGCAGGAAGTAGAGCACGTTCATAAACCTGTGGAAAAACACTGATGCGCATTGGATTCGACGCCAAACGGGCTTTTAATAACCGAACCGGCTTGGGGAATTACAGCCGGTTTGTACTGAATGCGCTGCACCACTATGCTCCCGAGCCTACGTATTGGGCCTATACACCGAGAATCCAACCGGGGCTTTTTGACGAATTTCCCGTGGACGCTGTTCGACTGCCGGCTTCTGAAAACAAACTATACGGCGCGTGGTGGCGGAGTTATGGCATTACCCAAAGCCTTGCCAAAGACGGCATTCAACTTTTTCACGGTCTCAGCAACGAACTTCCCGGCGGACTCCCAAAGGCAGGCATTAAGTCGGTGGTGACCATTCACGATTTGATTTTTTTGCGTTATCCCGAATTGTATCCGGCCATAGATCGCTTTTTTTACCGTCAAAAATTTCGAAATGCCTGCCAACAAGCCGACATGATCGTGGCTGTCAGTGAGCAAACCAAACGCGACATTATGGCCTTTTACGGGACTGCTTCGGAAAAAATTCAGGTGGTATATCAGGATTGCCATGAAGCTTTTCAGCGGAAAGCCTCACCCCTGCCCCTGTCGAGCGCGACCCCGGTCCAACTGGAGAGGGGTTCTATGGGAGTTTTTCAAAAATACGGGATTGTGAAACCGTACGTTCTATGCGTAGGCACGATTGAGGCGCGGAAAAATCAGTTGCGCTTGGTGCAGGCCTTTCAGGCGGCTCAGTTGGACGATGCGCAGTTGGTATTGGTAGGCAGTAAAACCAAATTTCAGCAGCAGATTGAATCTTTTGTTTCTGAAAACCGGTTAGAAACAAAGGTCAGAATTTTTAATAACGTTCCTTTCGCTGATTTGCCGGCTTTGTACCAATCGGCCCGGGTATTTGCGTATCCGTCGTTTTTTGAAGGATTTGGTATCCCGATTGTCGAAGCCTTGCACAGCGGCGTACCCGTGATAGCAGCGACAGGTTCGTGTTTGGAAGAGGCGGGCGGCAAAGGCGGATTGTACGTCCATCCGAACGATACCGATGAATTAGCCCAAAAATTACAGTTACTTTGGCAGGACGAAGGGCTTCGTCAACAATTAATTGCCAACGGGCAAGCGCACGTTAAGCAATTTGCCGCGGAAAACATAGCAAAGAAATTAGTGACTATTTACGAATCTCTCTTATTTTGATACTTCCCAACGCTTTTACGGATGCATTGAATTCTCAACTCGGCGGTGAATTTGCCGATTTTGAGGCAGCATTGCAGCAGACACCTCCCGTCAGTATCCGATATAATCCCCGAAAGAGTAAAGCCTCCGTAGGTGAGCTTATCCCTTGGTGTGAGGAGGGTCGTTATTTGAAACAGCGACCGGTATTTACGTTAGATCCGCTTTTTCACGCAGGGGCGTATTATGTTCAGGAAGCGTCATCTATGTTGGTCGGACACGCCTTGACACAGGCGGTCAATGTCACAAAGCCGTTGCGTGTATTGGACCTGTGCGCCGCCCCGGGTGGAAAAACTACTCTTTTAACCTCCGTTTTGCATCCCGACAGTCTTATTTTAGCCAACGAAGTAATCAAAAGCCGGGTCATGATTCTGAAAGAAAATGTACAAAAATGGGGTTTCCCCAACGTACACGTCAGCCACCATGATCCGGAAGATCTGGAGCGATTGGAGGCCTTTTTTGACGTGATTTTAATAGATGCCCCTTGTTCGGGCGAAGGGTTATTTCGCAAAGATCCCGCTGCTGTCCATGAGTGGTCGACGGGCAATGTACAGGTATGTGCGGGACGACAAAAGCGCATTTTGGAGGCGGCTATGCCCCTGCTTAAACCCGCCGGAGTATTGATTTACTGCACCTGTACTTACAATGACTCGGAGAATCAGGGAAGCGGGCAACAGATCACGGAAAGCGGGCAGTTTACAGAAATCAAAATAGTTATTCCCGAGTCGTGGGGGGTAGTTGCCAAACCGATCGGCTATCAATGCTATCCGCATCGGCTGAAGGGCGAAGGTTTTTTCTTTGCGGTGTTTCAAAAACAGGCAAGTTTTGAAACGGCAAAACCCTACGATTCATTGCCGAGAAAAGGAAAAGAAGAAGGGTTTCGGTCCTGCAAACGGCTCCACCCCAAACAAACACCTGAAGTGAGTCGTTGGCTGGAGAATCCTGAAAATTTTCATTTTTTTGTCAAACCCAACGGCGAAGTACTTGCTTTGTTGGACAGCCAATTGAACGATGTACGTATTTTGGACAACACCTTATTTGCCAAAGGATTAGGGTTGGAAATGGGCGAGTTTAAAGGCAATGATTTTATTCCTTCTCACGCTTTGGCCTTAAGCACGGTGCTTTCGCCCGAGGTACTTCGTTTGGAGTTGTCGGCCAATGAAGCCTTGCTGTTTTTGAAAAAAGAAAACCTGATGTTGGAAGCCCCCAGAGGTTGGGTTCTGATTACCCATCAGGGCTTGGGATTAGGCTGGGTCAAGGGCTTAGGCAATCGGGTGAACAATTACCTACCCAAAGATTGGCGCATCCGGATGGAGATTCCGGAGTAGGAACAGCCCTCAAGGGCTGTTCCTACGGAAACACAAACCTCAATATTTGTTCATTGGGTTAAAATTTATAAAACTATGACGGGCATCCTGCCCGTACCACAGCATATGCCTTTGCCTCGCCTCCTTTACGTTTGTATCAACGATGGTTCGGATACCCGCATCAACAAAGAAATCAAGACACTCGCGGCTCATTTTGAAATTACCTATTTGGGTATCGGTCGCACTGATCATCAATCTTTTGTAAAGCCCCTGTGCACAAATTTTTGTTTAGTGAAAGGGCATCATAAATCCATCAGTACCCTTGTCCGATACTTTTTATCCTTTCTGAAACTGTACTTTTCTCGCCGTTATGCAAGTATTCACGTAGTGAATGAGCAGTTATTGTTTATTTTCTTTCCGTTTTTGTGGTGGAGCCGAAAACGCGTCGTGGCCGATATCTTTGATTCCATTTTTCTGAGAACCGAAAGCACTTTGGTGCGCTCGTTGCAATCGTTGGTGTATCGTTTGCCCAACCGAATCATCGTAACGGACGAAAATCGGAAGACACTGGTTCCGTCAGAATTTCAAGCCAAAGTGACGGTGGTAGAAAATTATCCGTATGCGTTTGAAGACGTACAACCCAAAGCGGCGGCCGATGACGAACTGCTGATCTTGTACAGCGGCTCATTGGGGATGACCCGCGGCACGCAGTTGCTGACCGATTTGATTGTTCTTTCTCCCAAAGTACGGGTTTGGATGATTGGATGGGTCTATGATGAACCGACGCGACAACTAAGCAAACATCCGCAAGTGACGTTTTGGGGCGTAAAAACACAACAGGAAACCATGCGGTTGGCTTCGGAATGTGACTACATTTTGTCGGTTTACGAACCGATCAATGATAATAATCTGAACGCCAGCCCCAATAAAATCTACGATGCCATTCAGGCCCAAACCCCGGTTATTATCAACGGCGAAATCAAAGTAGCTCAATTTGTAGCCCAAAAACGCCTGGGTTTCGTATTGGAAAGCTATTATGAAAAAGACGCTGCCGGCCTACTGCAACAGTTGATTTTACAGAAAAAAAACTTTGTATTCAGCAAATCCCTTCGCCGAAACTATACGTGGGAAGCGATTGAGAATAAGTTGGTAAAAGCCAATTCAAACTATATAGCTCTCCTTACCGGGCTTACTGTTTCCTAATTTGTTTTTTGGCAGGAGTTATTTTGTTGAGCCATTTAATCGGCGATTTTTGAGAGGGTAAAGTGCCCTCTGCGGTATTTTTGACGGGTTGAGTTCTTCCGTTATTTCCACCGCCTCCCCCACCGGGGTTACAGCCGATTGGCAATGCTAAAAAATAAGCACCATTGGAGGGCGCAGCCAAAAAGGCAGTACCATTAGCATTAGGCACTAATTCCACGTACCCTGCCCGATACTCAACAACAGCGTTAGGAGCAATACTATTGGTATTGGTTCCTTTGATCCACTGAGATGCCTGATAGACCGTACTTGCAGCAACCGTTGAATTAAGTGTAATAGTGGCAGGGCAGATATTTACAATAAATGTATCTGCTAAAAATCCGTTTCCTCCATTGAAGCCATCATTGACGATGTACGTAGTATTGGCAGAAGGATTTACTGAAATGGATTTATTGGTAAATCCCAAACTGCCTCCGCCCAATATTTTCCAATTATAGGTTCCTTCCCAAGAAGCTGCCACTGTCAGGGGAAGAGAGGGATTATTATAGGTGATTTTTTTATTGACATCCTTCATGATCGTAAATTGATCTTTGATGGTATAGGCAGCATTTGCAGCATTGTCATCGTTGAGTTTAAGGTATCTTACATCCAAGCGGTTTTTGTTGATAACTAACTCTACACTTCCGCCTGTAGCAAGCAGTGCATCAGTGCTGTCGCTGTAAAACATGACGGGGTGCGGTCGAGAGGCAACATTTGTTTCTTTTCCGTCACCAACACCCAATGCAGCACCTCTACCTGCATTGCCGGTAACTACGTGGACGGCACCGTTGTAAGGGCTGTTTTTAATATAGGGTTTTGAGGCCGGGCCATAAGTACCCGACCAATTTTGTAACAATTGATTGGGGTTTGCTTTAAATTGGGCCTTGGTAGGTGTGCCTGTTACGCCCTGCATCAAAAAAGAGCGATCGTGTGCATGGGTATGGGACGTGACGATTAAATCTACTTTATATTGTTCCAAAATCGGCACTAATAACTCCCTCATAATGGTCAATTCGCCATCCGGGCTCGAAAAAGCCGTTGATTGAGGATCAGAATCATGGGTACCTTTGGTGTAAGGCGGAGTGTGGATCAAGACGATTTTCCATTTTTTGACCGTAGCTGCCAAATCGACCTTTAACCACTTAACCTGCTGAAATTGATTAAAAATGCTTGGGCGATTGGCCGGGTCATCAAACTTCAATAAATACATATTCATAAGATAGTTATTGGCACAGATCCAATCAGCACCGCTACAACCGGGAATAGCACCTCTGGTAAGAAAGGGGTCTGCATGATACGGATTGAGCATCACAAAATGGACATCCCCAATATCAAAGGAGTAATAGCCTTTGCTGTTTGATACGGCTCCTCCTGCTTCTCCCAAGGTAGGGTAGGAGAAGGCATTATAGGAAGCAACAGTTGTATCGTTGTAAGGTTTATAGCCATAATCATGGTTACCGAGAGAAATCCAGGAAACGGTATTTCTCAATTGATTCGGATAAACCGGAAAGAAGTTATAGTCGAGCGCGACGTCGGTACCGTCGTAACCTTGCAGCTTAGAATTATCGCCTCCAAAGAGAATCCCATGCAAACGTTTATTTCCAAGATAGCTCATGTAGGCATCTCGAACATTTACTTGGCGGCGTGTGCCGTCAGGAATATTTGCAGCACCAAGGGGATTATTACTGCATACATCTCCCAAAATCCATAATCTGAGCGAATCGGTTGTATTGTTGGGCATACTGTAATAATAATACTCACTTCCGCTTGCTAACGTCTGATCGGTCATCCCGCAGGAATAGCCCACCGAATAATAGTATTTGGTGTCAGGCGATAATCCGGTCAATGTAACAAGGTGGATCGAGTCGTTTGTATTGACTGTGATTTCGTTAGTAAGACTGCCTGCACTAAGACCATATTTAACTTTACTGTTGGTGAGAATGTCGGTTTTCCATCGTATAATCACGGAAGTGGGAGTACCTACCTGTAAATAAGGCTGCCTTTCTAAGTTCGCTGTCGGACAGCCTCCTACCCCCTGAATAGACAGATCAAAATAGCGGTCTACGCTTGTTCCGAATTGATGTACTTCTACTGCCAACACATTGGTGCCGTTTTGTAAGTCAGCAGGTACATATACCGTTGTGTCTTTATAGACAGAGTCGTTGGCCGGTGCGGTTACCGCAGCAGTGAGGGAGTCAATTGTACCGCCTGCCGGCATATTTAATCGAAACACTTCCCGCCCGTTCAGATAGGCCACCAAGCCATCATCACACCAAGTTTTGATGCGATAACCCGTAAACGAACTTTTATCAGTAATGTTAAAACACTTTCTGAAATAATGCGTCTTGGAGGAGTTATTGCCGGTTCGACCCGACCCTTGCGGCCACAACCAGGTATTGATCGCATGCGTAGGCGCACCGTCATCATAACCAAGGGTAGCTTGGCCTGTTGCCCAAGAAGCATCGTTGTAGGCGGTTGTTTTCCAAGAGCCGTTGCCGATAGCTGCTGCATCCTGAAACGCTTCTCGTGATTTCCAGCCTGTGGCTTTGAAAGCCACGGGCCACTCAGCGCAGGCGGTCGGGGCAGCTAAGCCTTCGATCGACAAATCAAAATAACGGTCTATACTGGTACCGAATTGGTGGACTTCAACAGCGATGACATTTGTTCCTGTAACCAAATCCGACGGGAGGTTAATGGTCGTCTCCCCATAGATGGAATCATTGGCGGGCGCGATTGAAGCAGCAGTAAGTGAATCGATACTCCCCACCGGCATATTGAGACGAAGTACTTCTTTGTTATTGAGATATACTACTAATCCGTCATCGCACCAAGTTTTGATGCGATACCCGGTAAATAAATTGGGGTTTGCAACGGAAAACGACTTTCTGAAATAATGTGTTTTAGAAGAATTATTCCCTGTTCTTGAGGCGCTGAAAGGCCAAACCCACGTATTGATTGAGTGAGTTGGCGTGCCGTCGTCATATCCTAATGTGGCCTGACCGGAGGTCCAGGCAGCATCGTTGTAGTTGGTGGTTTTCCAAGTACCGTTTCCGATAGCAGCGGCGTCCTGAAAGGCTTCACGATACTTCCAACCCGAAGACTTAAATCCTACAAACGTAGTTTGGGCTTGGGCAATGTTATTAAGTACCGGCAATAGCAGAGTTAAAAATAACCCTATAATTCTTAAAGCATAAGTTTTCATGATAGGGTAAAGAGTTTAGTGTAAAAAACAGGTGATTTTTATGACAAGCGTTTCCTTATCGGTCGGTTTATAGACTTATAGCAATATAAAGTTTAACTTTTTTTATGATTATAAAAAAGAAAAATGCCTATTTATTTTTTATAATTGCTTGTATTTGAGGTGTATATATTTGCCTTTCTGCCAAGAAGGCAAATATTGAGTTACCGTTTCTTTGTATTAAAGAATTTGGGAACGATAGCCTTTTTAACGTCTGCGATCAAGTATATACGTCCGTAAAAGCATCAGGCAGCTGTTTTTGCTACTGTTGAGGCTTTGACGGTCCGGGGCTTACGTTTGTAGCGTAAATATTGAGTCACAGTAGCTTTTCGGCGTCTTGCTACGTGTATTTCCGTACCGTCTGCGAGGCTTAGAATCGTTGGTGTTGCTCTTTGGGTAACATAGTTGATATTGATCAGACACGACTTGTGTACACGTACAAACGGAAATGACAGGAGTTCTTCGTAAACTGACAAGCTTTTGGAAGTCAGTATTTGACGGCCGTTTGTCAAATAAAAAAGGGTATAATTGCCTGAGGCTTCCAATTTTATGATTTCATCGGTAGCTATGGGTAGGCGTTTATTATGAAAGGGTAGGGTAAGTGTATTCATAAGTGCCTGTGTTTAGGCTCACAAGAGCGTCAGACGAATACTGAAACTACTCGTTGTAAAACTATTTTTGTATGATAAACTTCATTTTCGCAGAATGATAATCGTCATACTGTCGAAGTATCAGGGGAGAACAAAAAGAAATGCAGAATCGAGCTTAGGGGAAAGCAAAAACCAATTGAAATTCAGTGCCGGTATTCTCGCTTGATTTTACGGCTATTTTGCAGGAGATTGCCTGCGCCAAATCGCGGATCAGGTGCAGGCCCAACCCGGTTTTCGTACCGATAGACGCCTCATGGGTATACAGGGCGTCAAGTTGCTGTTCCGTAACACCTGCCCCATTGTCCGTGATTGCCAGAATGATTTGATTCCCTTCCTGCCGTGCCTCCCAGTGGATGGAAGCATTCGGTTTATTTTTCAGTGCTTTCACGGCGTTGGAGGTAAGGTTTTGCATAATGGTTTTTAGGTAATCCTCGTCGGTCACGACGTGTAACGAGTTGGGATTCTCAAAACTGAATTGAACACCGGCAGTACCGTCAAAAAACTTCTGAATGTAGGCAAACAACCCTGACACTTCGATGGTCTTCACCTGCGGTTTGAACGCCTGCATTTGGCCTTTACTCCACAAAAGCATCGTTTCCATATTCTCCAGCAAGGCTTCGGCTGAGGCAGTGATGCGTTTCTGATTGGCCTCTGCCATTTCGGGTGTCAGCAATTCGGGAGCTTCTTTTTGAAGATTCAGAAAACTGATCAAATTGGCCACCGGACTGCGCAGATCGTGACTCAAAATAGCAAAGAATTTGGCCTTTATCTTGTTGGCTTCGTCAAGTTCGGCGTTGAGGTGCAAAAGTGTGGTATTGGTGCGTTTTCGCGAAAGGTTTTGCCAATACAATAATCCTCCGATAATCAGTAATAACCCCAAGCCTGTCAACAAGCCGATGCGTTGTTTTTTCTGATTTTCAAGCGCCAACTTATTGATTTCGATCACTTTGTCGCGCAGTTCGATCTCATGCTTGCCTTCTTCCGCCGCAATTTTGTTTTTACTTTCCTGCGAATAAAGCGAGTCCTGTACAGACTGATAGTACCTGAAATTTTGATAGGCGTTTTTGTAGTCGCCTTTCAGCGCCTGCAATTCGGCCAATATTCCCGTATAGTACGATTTAGGGTCAACTTCTCCTTTTTGAACGGACAATTGAATGGCCGTTTGCAGGTACTTTTGTGCCGTTTCGAGGTTGGTCCGTTGGTCGGCTGAAAGTGGCTGCCCGTCTTTAAAAGGAGGCTGCGCACCGTATCGTACTTTGTCCAGATAGGCAACTCCTAAGTTGCCTATATTGATAATGGCATCTGAATTTATGCTATGTATTTCATCCCACAATTGCTTGGCTTTCAATCCATATTCAATCTTTGCCGTGTAATTGTTTTGTTGTAAAACAGACAGTTTGGAGTATGCTTTTGCCAATCCCTCTTTATTCCCTACCTTCTCATGTTTCGGAATAGCCTTTAAGTAATAGGCCTTTGCCTTGGCGAATTCATTCATTGCCGTATAGATAACCGCAATACTTGAGAGAGAAGCCGCTACTTCCCGCGTAGCGTTACTTTCGGGAGTATCGGTTTGCTGTTGTCGCAATCGCAACGCCCTGAATCCATAAGCTAAGGCTTTGGGGTAGTTTTTTTGGAGCAGATAAATTTGAGAAATATTATCGAAGCAAAGAGCGATAAGGTATTTGTCCCGTAGGTTTTGGGCAATTTTCAACCCTTCAAAATAATACCGATTGGCTTCCGGGTAATTGGAGGCAATATTCTGTTCAACCACACCCATATTATTGAACGTAGAGGCCTCATTCCAACGGTCATTGGCCGCCTGATGCAACGCCAATGCCCGCCTGTAATACAACATGCAGGAATCGTAATTGCCCTTATCACTATAAGCTCGGCCCAAATAAAAGTTAAACACGGCAATGCCGCGCTTCCAGTTCATTTTGGTTGCCTCCTTCAATCCCAACCGGCTGTAGGTTAAGGCCCGGTCAATATCAATGAAAAAATATTCGTCGGTGATTCGTTTAATAAGTCTTGTTTTAACGGTATCATTGGCGGCTTTAGGTATTGCCTGCACCAATGAATCAATCAAGGCTTGCCCTGTTTTTTGCCCCGCTACCCGAAAATGTATAGATAAAATCAAACAAAGCAACCCAAAATACTTCATTGGAGGTTATTTTAAGTGAGTCAATACCTCTTTGTAACTCCGGCCGATGGGCAGAGAATAATTTTGTAAGTAAACCAATTGCGGTGTAATGCGCTCAATGTAATGCCGCTGTACGGCATAGCTGCGGTGAATGCGCAAAAACGATTGAAAGGCCGATTCGAGCAACAGATTACCGATGGACGATAAAACGCTGTATTTTTTGGTGGTGGTGACGATGCGCGTGTAGTCTTTTAATGCCTCCAAATACACAATATCGTGCAGGTTTACTTTTATTTGCTCATGCCCGTCTTTGATAAAAACCGTACTTCCTCCTAAACTGTATTCAAACAGTTCGGCTTTGCGTTTCAACTCAAAAAAGTGCTGTAACCGATTCATGGTATGCGCAAAACGCTCACTTTTCATGGGTTTGATCAAAAAATCGAAAGCTTCTGCTTCAAAGCTTTCGGCGGCATAGTCGGGATAGGACGTGATAAAAATGCAAACGGGAACGTGCATCATCTGCGAGCGGAAGTCCAACCCGTTCATGCCGGGCATGTCAATGTCGCTCAACAATACATCCACCGATTTATCCTGAAGTAAGGCAGTTGCTTCCTCGGCAGAACTATAAATACCGATGACATTCAGAAACGGATACCGCTTCGCAAACGCCAACGACGTCAGGCGGTCGATCTCGTTGTCATCAATAATAATGCAGTTATAGCTTACCGGGGCTTCCATAGTGTGTTTCGAACTCTTCCAAAGATAGACACTTTTCTGGCCGAACCTAAGCCGCTGAGGCTGTTTTTAGTTTTCGGTGCGTCGTCAGTCGATTTAAAATGTCGTTCGTCTATTGTCGTTTGGGTGCCTTTCCGAGCCGTTTTAGTTTTGGAGCATCCAACTGCTTTTCTGAAAAAGAGAACGCACACCCGATTTTCATTACTTTATACAACCATGAAAAAGCTCATCCTTCTATTTCTTCCGGTCATTCTGACAATTGCCTGCAGCAAGTCAACGGAAGACCCGGACCCCAATAATTCGGGTAATAACAACGGCTCAAATACCGGCAGCGGTACTCTCGGAAAAGGACAACCCGGTGTAGTAGGGATCGGCGGCATTGAGGCTTGGGACAAGCTTGCTTCAGGTGAAAAAGACCGCATCAACAATTGGAATGCCTTATTTATGCATCAATCCGTAGGGCAGGATCTGGAAGAAGGGGCCAAGGCCAACGGATTTCCGTTTACTTACTATGGCCCCGGCGATAAAACAGACAGCGGTTTGCGCGGCGGTATTTTTGTGGATGTCGGCGGAATAGCCAACGGCAATCCTTATGAAAAGATCAGAGTGTACAAAGAAAACGCGACGCGCAACAAAGATTTACTCCAAATCGTCATTTTCAAGTTTGGTTATGCCGATATCATGGATGATAATTTTGAAAAGGTGAAAACCGAATACAAAGCCTTTGTCGATGCACTGCGGGCACAGTCGCCCAATTTACGCTTTGTGCATGTCACTCCGCCTTTAGTATATTCAACAACTTCTTTTGAAGGCAACGCCGCTAAAATGAAAGTAGGGCAATGGATGAAAGATACCTTCCAAGGCACCGATGTTATTTTTGATCTGCAGGCATTGGAAGCCAACGACGGTGCCTGTCAGCAAAATAACGTGTGGCGCATTTGCACCGAAAATCGTAACTCCGCCTCTGACCCGTCGGATGTCAACGGTATTGACAGTTCGGACGGACAGGGCCACATCGGCAAAAAAGCGGGGCACCGCATTAGCAAAGCCTTGTTAATGAGTATTTACAACGCAGGAAAATAACTCTAAAACATTGTCAATGTCCAATGGACGATTGCTGATTTATTATTCCCTATTTATTTAGAACAGGCATCACAAAACAACAGAGCCATGAAAAAACTGATCGCTTACGGTGTCTTACTCACCGTTTTTATCCTCAACTCGGGAGCGGGTTGCAGCGACAAAACAACAGATCCTAAACCTGATACATTTTCGGGCCTCATTGGAAAATGGAAATTGATCAAAACCGGCTATTATTTTACCAAATCAGATGGCACTAAAGTAGACGATACCTATGATACAGAACCCCGAAAGATCAACATCGTTTATGAATTTTTCGACGACGGACGTTTGGTTGTGACCGATGTTGCAACAAGTACGAAAGCCGAAATTCGATGGAGTTTGAAGGTAACCAAATCAGTTGGCAATGGCATTCTTGAAGGTCAACTCATTCAGATTGGAACAGAGCAAAAAGAATTGGCAAAGCTAATCGGCCAACCCGGTGACCTGACATTTCAGATCAATACATCACCTGAGCTCATATTTCTGGTGGTGGATGTCACTAAAGCCTCCAATTACAAAGAAATGATTCTGATACAAAATTTTAAAAAGATTTGAGAAGTGAACCGGCAACGTTGATTCTGTCTGACCGGAGGTCTGACGCGTAAATTCAACTGACCGACCGGACGGACGGGTCTGACCTGAGTTCTTGCCTTTTAGTAAACGGCACTGAAATACAGGCAAAGGTGCTTATCTTAGTGTAAACAAACAGCTTATGAAAAATTGCTCACTTTGGTTGTATTGATAGGAGGCGGAGCGCGCCGGGACAGTGCTGACCCGCACTTTGACCAAGAGCCAACCACGACGCTTTTCCGTCAAAAACAATGAGTGTTTGCTATGAAAAAGAAAATAGGTTGCTTACCGGCTTTGTTGATTTTGGTTGTAATTAGCGTGATCGCTTATGGTCTCAATTATTTCATCGGCGGATTTTTAGACAAGTACCAACGTCCATGGGCGTTTAGCAGCGACCCGAATGCGCCCTTATTACCGGGTAAGTGGCAGGGCAATTTCACCGATCCCGACGGCGTAACCAAAACCATTCAACTGGAAATCTTTGTTCCGCAAACCACGGCAGAACGTTGGACCAAATCCGGCCGCCGTAAAAGAGGATTGTATCGCACACGGCGCAATTTTGACGGAAAGGCTACAATCTCAAGTAAGTTGGGGACAGAACCATACGAAGTATGGGGCAGTGTGAGCCGTGACGATGATTGTTTATTTGAACTTCATTTCAATGTGCCCGAGGAAAAATATCCTATTTTACCCAATTTCTATTTCAATTTGGTCAACGGAGGCCGTTGGCAGGGCCATCAGATGACCTTACCGGTCAGTTTTACCTATCGATTGCCCGATAAATCTGCCTATAGCAACAGTGCCGACCCGCGCTTCAGCAGACAACCGATGGTAACACTGACCCGTCAAAAAGAGTAAATGGTTTTTCATTTGTAATCAATAAAAGTTTATGAAATCTATCCTTTTTCTTATATTTCTGTTTCTCGCTTTAGGTCTGAATAACACGGCTTTGGCACAACTTCCCGGCAGTGTGACAGGCACTTGGAAGCGCACCGCTATGACTTCTGTCCATAGCGACGGCACTACTTCCGATGATCAGGCTGCCGCACTGAAAGTGATGCCGTGTACTAAAAACATCACCTATACCTTCAAAGCCGACGGAAGTATTCTCATCCAAGTACCCGACGAATGCGGCCCCATGAAAAAGACGATTGAGTCCATGAACGGCGACGGAAAATGCAAAATGTCAGGGAATAAATTGACTGTTACTTCTTCCAAACTCCCGCCTGCTGTCTATGAGATACAGTTCAAAGGAAACACTATGATTTGGTTTTTTGACTACGCCGCCAATCCTAAAACACTGAACCCCGGTGGCAAAACCAAGTCGCTCATGCTGGTTTATACCAAGATCTGACAAATTGATTTTATGGCCGAGTGAGTAGTATGATGAGGAATTTCCTCATTACGGATTTGCTTGTCTCTTTTCTTCCAACAACAGCCACTTATTTCCTCAGAATTATGAAAAAGCTTCTCATTTTTACCCTCGTCTTTTTTATGGCAACCTTGGAAAGTTGCAAGAAAGAAACCATCGAAACCGACGAATGCGACGCCGACCCAACCGCCTGTGGGTGCCCGCAAGCTCTGCCCAATTGTGAAGATGACCCAAATGTCGGCGGACCTACCGTTAGCGGTAAAGTGTACGTTTCACCCAATGGCAACGACGCTAACGACGGCAGTGAAGCCAAACCCTTCAAAACCCTTCAAAAAGCTGCGGATATGGCCGACCCCGTGAAAGGGTTAGAAATTATCCTTCGGGGAGGAACCTACGAGAGTAAAGAGATCCGATTTCGAACGTCCAATATCAGCATTCACTCTTATGACGGAGAGTGGGCTGTGATCAAAGCCGTTACGAATGTCGAGGACATATCAAGTTGTTTGTGGTTTCGCGAACCCACTGCCGAAAACATTACTCTTGAGCATCTCGAAATCATCGGCGGATACTATTATGGACTCAAATTTGAAAGCAACTGGGACGATGACCGCAGTGTGCCGTTTGACAAACGACGCGGAGTGCGAAACATCAAAATTCGCAATTGTAAAATCCACGATACCGGTCGCGATTGCATTAAAATCACTCCGGGATGTCAAAATATAGAAATTCTGAATTGCGAAATTTATCGCTCCGGCGTGGGGCCTGCCAACCTATCCGCTCAAAATGCCGAAGGAATTGACAACGTAAACGGCTCTGCCATGATCGTCCGCAATTGCTATTTTCACGACATTGCTACCAATGCTTTATATGCCAAAGGCGGAGCAAAAGATTGTATTTTTGAACAAAATCTGATCATGAACTGCGGCGAAGGAGGGCTGGTGGCGGGTTATTTAGACACGGACGCCGAGTGGTTTAATACAACTGCTAATCCTAATTATTACGAAAGCATCAACATCATCATTCGTAATAACATCGTCATCAATACCAACCGGGAAGGCGTAGGATTATACGCAGTTTTTAATGCGCAAGTATATAACAATACGCTCATTAACGTAGCGCAGGAAGGAAGCGCGGCGCTGCTGATTGCGCGGGGAGAAACATACAGTACGCCGAAAGGTGATGTGTATCCGAAAAGCAAAGACCTCAAGATCGCCAATAATATTTTTATTCAGACGGCCTCTGCCAAAGGCTATATGGCGCGCTTGCGATGGGCAACGGAAGGCAATACAGAGATCAGCAATAATGTTTATTACAAACCGGGAACGCTTACTTACCGAATTGACAAAAACGACGATGATTATACAGAGTTTGACGGTTTTGGCAATTGGAAAATCCAAGCCAAAGCAGATGCCAACAGCATCAATGCCGATCCTAAATTGGATGCTCAATACCATCTGACCGGCGGTAGCCTCTGCGTCGGTGCGGGCAAATCACTCGGCGTTTTGGTCGAGAAAGATTACGACGGCGGACTGAGGGCCCCAAAAATAGACATTGGTGCAGATCAGTTCAACAACGGCGTTTTGCTTCCTGTACCGCCTGCTGCATCAGCTATCGGCACCAAAGGTACGGGTGGCAGTAACTGAGGCATAAAACAAAAACGGCCCCCAATCGGGAGCCGTTTTGTGTGAAGGATCAATAGAGTAATTAAGATTATTTGTTTAACAATTCGTCAAATGTCAATGAAACGTAGTACATCGAGCCGATCGACGGGCTGCCGAATGCCTGATAGTAAGGCTTGCCGCCGATATTGGTTCCGCCCACTTTCAGTATAGACTTCAATGAAGCTAATTTGTAGCTTACTTGGGCGTCGAAATTGGTAAATGCCGGTACGTTGGTATTCGTAAACAAAGGAGTACCTGCGGTGGTCGGTACTACAAAGCTTGATTGCCACAAGAACTCGTCTTGGTGTTTGAGCGCTAAATTGAAACCGATTTTATTACCGGCCGAAATCCGCTTGCCGAAATTAACATTGAAGCGGTTTTGCGGCGTATTGAACCCGGAGTAGGGTAATTCAGGAGTAGGTGTAAAATCCTTCAGCACGTTGTTGGCAAAGTTACCGCCGATGAAGAAGTTTTTAGGCAATGAATAGCTCAACGCAATGGAGAAACCGCTGACCGTGATGTCTTTGTCGCTGTTAGCCGGTCTTGAATACCCTGCCCGTGTAGTAGCACTGCTCAAGCCGGATTCAATCGGTAAGCCCGGGCCGGCTGCTGCCGTAGGTACAACTACCGTTACACCCCCGATGAAGTTTTTATAGACGCTGTAGTAATACGAAGCATCTACCAATAACTTTTTGCCGATCACACTCTTATACCCGATCTCAAACGATTTTACGCGTTCCGGACGGAGCGCCTTTGCTTGGTATTTAGGGAGGGTCGCCAAGGCATAGGCAGGAGCTACTTGGTTAGTTACGGCCGTTACTTGTTGAACTACCGTATTTTGTACGTTGGTAGCAATGGTAGCTTTGACCGCATCACTGTTCATTTGTTGGGTTACTCCTGCTTGAATGGCAGCCGCTGCCTGTGCTGCCGGGATTTGTCCGGCCGCTACGGCTGCGTTTACCTGCGCGGTTACAGCTGCCGTTACCTGAGTTTGTACCGCCGCTACAACTGCCGCTTGAATCGTAGGCAATTGCGCCGTTACCGCCGCAGTGGCGTATGCTTTTGCCTGATCAATGACCGCTTGAGTAACGTATTTGAGAGGATTAGCTGCGAAATCTACCAATGTTTCACGCGATACCCCCGAACTCAATTTATAACGAGAATCAAATTCCGGCAATCCGCCGATCAGTGTTCCTGCGGGAGTAGCTAAGTCAATGTATTGGTTTTGCGTAGTTGGGATACGGAAACCGGTTTGGTAAGAAAGACGGATATTATGATCACCGAAAGTCGTTACGGCAGATACCCGAGGTGAAAACTGTCCTTCAAAATTTTGGTTTTTGTCGTAACGGATCGAAGCGGTCAATTTCAGGTGGTCACCAAACAATTTTTTGCCGGCTTGTACAAAAGCACCGTATTCATTGATGGGGATGGTGCCGGTTCTGCCGTCTTTCATGTCCGCAAACAAAGTGGCTCCCGAACGGAGTTGGTATTGGCGAATGTTAGCCCCGGCTAATAACTCAATAAAATCGATTTGATTTTTGAAATTGTAAACCCCTTCGGCATGATAAAGATTAGTTTTGTCCAGAAAACTGCCGCCACCTTGAGCGATAGAGGTATTTCTCCATTTATCCAATAAGGTATTGTAAGCAGATGAACCCACTGCCGGCATGCCGGTATCGGCCTTTTGACGAGCAACTAATTGAGCTTGGTCGTCGGCCATTCCGGCCCCTCTTGCGGCGGCGTAAGCCCCTACATATTCGCCGAACCACGTAGCATGCGGTTTGATCTCATTCAGCATAGAAACTGCTACCAAACCGGCAGTATAAGAATCTCCTGAACGCTCTTGCGTCGTGTAAGCTTTCAGCGTGAAGTTATCGCCCCGAAGCTCAGCTTTAGCCTGCGTCAAATTAAAATTACGAAGGGAGTATTTGCCGGTACTGGTATACAGTGTAGTACCATAACCATAATTTACCTGTACCACGGCTTCTACTTTTTCGCTGATGCGGTAGTGGAGCGCTCCGTTAAATTTGAAGCTTTTTACATTATTGTCCACCAATCCGTTTTCGGCATAGCCCGTTCTGCTGACGTTGGTGTTAGGAATGAGCGCCAAAGCAGCTGAAGGTAACAATTTGGCGGCAATGAGTCCGTTGGCTACAGTCTGCATGTTGGCCTGCACTTCGTCGCCGTAGATATTTACCCCGTCGTAGTCTGTTTTTGTGCCGGCACCTCTGAGCGGATCGGCATTACCCCCAACGTTTAAGTTAGAGTAGTTGGTGGATTGCCAATCTTTGGCTTGGATATAACCCAAGTTGATTTTGAAGGCAAACTTGTTATTAAAGGCTTTGGCATAGCGAACAGAGATATCGCCGTAAGGTGTGGTGGCTTCCGTACGATTACTCGCTGACATCACGCCTGTTTTTACGGCGGCGCTTAGTCCTTGGTATAAGAAAGGACTTTTGCTGTTCATCAACACCAAGCCGTTCAATGCATTAGGACCATACAAAGCAGAAGCGGCACCCGGTAGGATTTCTACACTTTCTACGTCCAACTCAGGCATCCCCACGATGTTATCAATCGGGAAGTTAAGGCCGGGGGCGGAGTTATCCATGCCATCAATCATTTGGACCGTACGCGGATTTCCCGTAGAACCGAAACCGCGCATGTTGATGGATTTGAACAACAAACTTTGCGTAGCCATATCAATCCCCTTCAAGTTGGCCAAACCGTCGTAAAAAGAGGCCGAAGGATTTTCGCGAATAGCTCGGATGTCCATTTTTTCTACCGTAACAGGAGATTTCAGGACTCCTTCTTCGATACGCGAGGCCGATACGACTACTTCCTGTCCCATCATAACCTGCTCTTTGATGGCGATTTTGAGGTCAGATACCGCATTGGTTACTTGGACTTCCTGGGTTTCGTAGCCTACTGAAGAAATAACGATCGTAAAAGGCGTGGGCGTAGTGGTGGTCAATGAAAAATTTCCTTTCGAGTCTGAGATAGTCCCTATCACTTTTCCTTTCACCTGAACACTTACCCCAACTAATCCATCACGCGTTGCAGCATCGGTAATTGTACCCGAAATTTTGGTTTGTGCCAGTAACGCGCCGGCACTGATTAACCATGCCGCTATGTACAAAACGGCATTACGTAGTGATTTACCCATAGGTTTTTGGTTGGTTTTAGTTTCTGTTGTTATAAATTTACTGCGTAATATTCGCTCTTTTAAAGATAATTTACAATTTATACTCTTTATAATCATAAAAATAGAGTGTTATGCACGCATAATTATTTAAAAAATCCAAAATGGACTTATTGAAAATTCGAATTTTGGGGGCTGTCAGCTTGATTTTCGGGCTTCTGACAACTTGTCCGGCACAAATAATCTTACGAAATTCTTACGGTTTGGGTACGCTTCCGGAAGCGCCTAATTATGCAAATTCGGATCATTGGGCAGCTTTACCCGACAAGAAAGATGCGGCCGACAGTATTCCCCTAAGAGCAATCGGACTGAAAGATGAGCAAAGCACGGCTAAAGCTGACGTGTTTTTTATTCACCCTACCATCTATACCAATCGCCCGGCAGACGGTACTTTTGAGTGGAACGCTGATGTAAATGATGCGGAGCTCAATCGACGGGTAGATGCCTCTACTATCTTAAATCAGGCTTCGGTTTTCAATGGCTCCTGCCGCGTATATGCTCCTCGCTATCGCCAAGCGCATTATTATTCTTTTGTCACTCAAAACCGAGATGACCGCCAAAAAGCCCTTGATTTGGCCTACTCCGATGTGAAAGCAGCATTTGAGTATTATCTCAGCCATTATCACCAAGGCCGCCCGATCGTGATCGCTTCCCACAGTCAAGGCAGTTATCACGCTAAGCGTCTGCTCAAGGATTTTTTTGACGGTAAGCCCCTGTTTTCGAAGTTGGTATTTGCCTATTTGGTAGGCGATATTGCCGATATTCCTACCCAACCTAACGAATTTCAACAGATAAAACCGGCACAAAACCCCGATGAAACGGGCGGATTTGCTGCTTGGCGCACGTATCAAAAAGGCTTCATTCCTGAAAAATACGAGGTAAACCAATTCCCGACAAGCGTATGTACCAATCCCCTGACGTGGCAGTTAAATGAAGAGTATGCCTCCCAAAAACTGAATAAAGGCGGAGTCGGGCTTAACTATACGCTTTATCCGCATTTGGCGGATGCGCAGGTGCATAAAGGGCTTTTGTGGATCAATAAGCCGTATGTCAGAGGAAGAGCTTTTTTGAGAACTAAGGTTTGGCATTCGGCCGATATTAACCTTTTTTGGCAGAGCATCAGAGAAAACGTAGCTTTGCGGGTAGAAAGTTTTCTGAAAAAGCAATGAATCACACCTATGTAATCATCATGGCCGGTGGTGTCGGAACCCGATTTTGGCCATTCAGTCGTAATAATAACCCCAAGCAGTTTCATGATGTATTGGGGACGGGTCAATCGTTGCTGCAACAAACGGCCAATCGTTTTGAGGGAATTTGTCCGTCGGAAAATATATATGTTGTTACCAGTATGGAATACCATGATTTGGTCAAACAACAGCTTCCTTTTTTGAGCGAAGACCAAATTTTGTTGGAACCCAACCGACGCAATACAGCTCCTTGTATCGCTTATGCCTGTTACAAAATTGCGGCACGTGATGCTCTGGCAACGGTGGTAGTAGCCCCTGCCGACCATATTATTTTGAAAGAAGAGGTATTTCGCGAAAAGGTTACGATTGCACTGGAGGCTGCCCGAAAAGAGGATATTCTCTTAACCTTAGGTATACAACCTACCCGCCCGGATACGGGCTATGGTTATATTCAATTTTTGGCGGCGGAAGGATTGGTACATAAAGTAAAAACCTTTACCGAAAAGCCGCAGTTGGAGATAGCCGTTAAGTTTTTGGAAAGCGGTGATTTTGTGTGGAATGCGGGCATCTTTGTGTGGAATGTACAGGCCATTAAAAAGGCATTCACCCATCATCTCCCCGACGTAGCTGAGGTATTTGAAGCAGGAGAGAATGACTACTATACTGCTCAGGAAAAGGAGTTTATTGAGAAAGCCTACATGCTTTGTAAGAATATCTCCATCGACTTCGGCATTATGGAAAAAGCCGCCAATGTCTATGTCGTACTGAGCGATTTGGGGTGGTCAGATTTGGGAACCTGGAAGTCGCTGTACGATGTATCGGAAAAAGATGAATTGGAAAACGTGACCGAAGGCAAACATCTGCTGTACGATACCGGTAAATGTATTATCAAAACCCCCAAAGACAAATTGGTTGTAGTACAGGGGTTGGAAGGATACATTATTGCCGAAAACGACGGCGTTTTGATGATTTGTAAAATAGAAGAAGAACAACGGGTTAGAGACTTTGTGGCCGATGCCAAACGACTCGGTAGCCAATACATTTAACTGAGGGAGGGGAAGCAACTGCTTCCCCTCCGGTTTTTAACCGTTTTGAATAATCGCTGTCGCCTCGATCTCAATCATGTATTCGGATGAGATCAGCTTTGAGACCTCTACCATCGTGGTGCAGGGAAGAATTTTACCGAAAAATTCCCCGTGTGCTTTCCCGTAAGCTTCCCACTTCGAAATATCCGTAACAAATAGGCGGGTCCGTACTACGTCGGCAAGTGAAGCCCCGGCCTGTTCCAGTATTTGCTCGATTTTTTTAAGAATGAACTTCGTTTGGCCGTAGGCATCACCAACCGCTACGGGTCCGTTTTCATCGGTTGCTACCGTACCGGTGACTTCAACGATATTGCCTACCCGAACGGCCCGAGAATAACCGACCACGGCTTCCCACGGTGCCCCGGATGAGATGTTGATTCGTTTTGACATAGCTATCGATTATGAGTGAGTGAATTGTCAATGAGTGAATTGTGGGTTAATCAGTTTATGATCTGCACCGTTGATTCAATAAATAAGGGCGAGAGTTGAGTCCCGCCCTTAGATCAATATTAATTCTTAGCTCCGCCTTGCTGTCCTGCTTTCGGCGGTTGGCTTTGTTGTGCTTCCTGCATAGGGTTGGTACCTCCGCCCCCTCTACGGCCTCCACCTTGGGTTTTAAACAACTGAAATTTGGTCGGCTGCGCCGGCTGCCGCGGAAAACTGTTGCTTTCCTCGTCAATATCAGCAATCTCCCGATACGGGTCCAAGGTCCACTGTACCACTTTCTTCTTAGTAGTGACCACCTTCGATACCTGTTGGTCATTTAAGCGCCAAATCTCCGCCGGAAAACGCGCCACCGAATCGGTACCGTCCTCAAACTGCATCTTCACGATTACCGGCATGGGCAAGCCCCCTTTATTCTTCACTTTCAATGTATAGAAATTCAAGCCTGACTCCACCAGTTTACGCTCATCCGGAGTTAAACTTGCCAAATAGGTCTCGTATTTCTTTTTGTCAGCCTCAGTAACTTTGTAAGGATCGTAAGAGTTGTAGAAATCCTTCATGTCGGGGTTTTTCTCCACGACCGATTCTTTGATGTAATCTTTGTCGCGCTGACGGGCGATGGTATTGCGTTTGTCTTCCGCTTCTTTTTTAGCCGCCGCTTTGTTGACTTCGGGGTTTTGGGTGTCGAGGGCAAACCATTCGACTTCGACCAGATCTTGGTCAACGGGTTCCACTCCGTAGAACCAGCCTTTCCAGAACCAATCCAAGTCTACACCCGAGGCATCTTCCATAGTACGGAAAAAATCGGCGGGAGTGGGGTGTTTAAATTTCCAACGGTTGGCGTATTCTTTGAAAGCGTAGTCAAACAACTCACGCCCCATGACGGTTTCGCGCAAAATATTCAGTCCGGTGGCAGGTTTTGTGTAGGCATTCGGGCCGAATCCCATGATGTTGTCTGAACTCGACATAATAGGCACTTGCTTGGCGGGTTCGGTACGCATATAATCCACAATGTTCTGTGGTTCGGCTACGTCTCCTCCCATACTGCGGTCCCATTCTTTCGTGGCCAAATATTCCATAAACGAGTTCAATCCTTCGTCCATCCAAGACCATTGGCGTTCGTCGGAATTGACAATCATAGGGAACCAATTGTGCCCTACTTCATGAATAACTACCTGAATCAGGAAGTTTTTCGTGCCTTCGGAATAGGTGCCGTCAGACTCGGGACGGGCACCGTTGAACGAGATCATCGGATATTCCATACCGCCGACGGGGCCGTGGATAGACTGAGCTACCGGGTAAGGATAATCGAACGTGAATTTAGAGTAGGTTTTTACCGTATGTGCTACCAACATGGTCGAATATTGTCCCCAGAGCGGATTGGCTTCTTTTGGGTAAAACGACATTGCCATAATTTTTTTGCCGTTCAACTCTACATTCATGGCATCCCAAATAAATTTACGGGACGTGGCAAAGGCAAAATCGCGCACGTTATCGGCTTTAAAAATCCACGTTTTTTTACCGTTCGGTTTATTGGATTCGTTTTTGGTCGCTTCTTCCTGATTGACAATCAGCACCGGTTTGTCGAACGTCTTGCGGGCTTGGTCAAAACGTTTTAATTGTTCGGCAGAAAGTACCTGAGTCGCATTCTGCAATTCGCCCGAAGCACCGACCGGCATATCATTCGGTACCGTAATGGCCACCTTGTAATTACCGAAGGCCAGTGTAAACTCGCCTTGCCCCAGAAATTGCTTGTTTTGCCAGCCGTTTACATCGTCATAGACACAAGCCCGCGGAAACCACTGGGCGATTTCGTAGATAAAATTGCCGTCTTTCTGAAAAAATTCAGCCCCGGAACGTCCCTGTGCGTAGCGAAAATCGGTGATGTTGTAATTCCAGTCTATCTGAAAGCTGTATGACTGACCTGTTTTCAAAGGGGCCGGAACCTCAATGCGCATCATGGTTTCGTTGATGGTATATTTAAGCGGTTGGCCTGTTTTAACGTCTTTTACCAACGTGATTTTATGACCGTAATCTTTATCAATCATGGTACGCATCACAGAAGACATCGGCATTCCTTTTTCATTGACCGAACTCGTTCGCGTCTGCGATGACATAGAGTTTTTCTGAAACAGATTTTGATCCAACTGCATCCAAATGTAACGAAGCTCATCGGGTGAATTGTTGAAATATGTCACTGTCTCAGAGCCTGTTAAATGCTGTTTTTCGTCATTGAGTTCAGCTTTGATGTCATAATCCACCCGGTTTTGCCAGTACTCTTTTCCCGGTGCGCCGGAGGCAGTGCGGGTTGTATTGGGGGTAGGCAAGGCGGTTCCCATTTGCTCAAAACGAGAGTTGGCGTGGTAGTTGGCGGGAGCGGGCTGCTGCGCCATGAGTGTGGATACTGTGCCAATCAAACAGCACAGTAAAGAGAAAAATAACTTATTCATTGGAGTTTGTTGATTGTATTTAGTCGGGTAATAATTTCTTTTTCGGAGATAGAAGCGTGATTTTAATTGGTAGGTGGACGGTCTTTTTCTTCTTCCTCTATCTGCACTTTAGCCTTGACGGCTTTGGCCATTTCTATAAACAGATTGCGATGTTGTTCTTTGGTATCTATAATAATTCTCATGATGTTCAGCGATTTGGCTACCAAAATTAAGAAAATGTTCTTTATCTCGGTAAGGTTTTATACAATATAAAGCCAATACCGGCAAAGATAACATTGGGAAGCCAAACAGCAGCAATTGCCGGGATTTTGCCGGATTCGGCAATCCCTTTCGACAACATGAAGAACAACAAATAAACAAAGGCTAATATAAAACCGAAAGCAATTTGCAAACCTGACCCGCGTCGACTTTTACGCGCTGAGACTACCACACCGATGATGGTAAGGATGACAAACGCAAAGGGGTGCGTAAAGCGGGTGTATTTTTCGAGCAAATAGGTCTCTACGCCGTCGGCCCCGCGCAGGCGGAGCAGGTCGATGTAATCATTCAGTTGTGTAAGGGTAAGTTCTTCAAAGCGGTTTTTGTCATTCTCAAAGTCTTTCGGGCTGAGATTGAGCGTGGTATCTATTTGAGTCCCTTGACTGATCGTTTCCTGTAATCCATTGATTTTTCTGATTTTATAATCAAAAATCGTCCATTTCTTCTTTTTAGGTTCCCAAACGATGCGGTCGGAGGTCAGTTTTTCTTTTAATTGATTCCCTTCTATGTGTTCAAGAGTAAACTTAAAGCCGGTCAGTGAAGTGTTGTTATAGCTTTCCAAATACGCATAATGCTTGGGGGCTACTTTGATGTGGAAATTCCGCTGACTGAAGTAATATTGATCTTCAATATACTTGTATTCAAACGCCAACCGAATTTTATTAGCCCGGGGAATGACCCACCCCACCATGTAAAAAGTAAACAAAGCCAATAATACCGACCCGATAAAATAAGGCACCAACATGCGCAAAAAACTGACACCGCTGCTGAAAATGGCAATGATCTCGGTTCGGGCCGCCATGCGTGCGGTAAAAAATACTGTGGCGATAAATACCAACAACGGACTGAGGTAATTGGCGTAATAGGGAATCAGGTTGGCGTAATAATCCAACAGAATTTCGCGAGCGGGCGGATTGAACTTACGGAAGTTGTCGATCTTTTCGGTGAAATCAATCACGCAGATAATCAGCAACGTTACAAGAACTGTAAAGACGTATGTAATGAGAAAGTTTTTGAGAATGTATCTATCTAAAATTTTCATGATTTGTAGTCAGAATAAACTTGATAGCTTTCTAAAAAAGCGTTTAACAGAAGTTCTCTTTCTGTATTTTTTGCATCTATAATGACAACTCCCCTAATAATGATATCATCCAAAGAAAATGAAAAATCATATTTTTCTAAATCGGAATGACCAAATTTCAAAAACCATTTGTCAAAAACTCTTTTACGAGGCAATTGCTTACGATCAATGCTCTCACAAACATAAAGCATTACATTTTGTGGATTTTGAAAAAAATCAGATAAAAATTGAAGTACAGTATCCGTTACTTTTTTGTCAACCGGAAGTTCATTGTCAGCCCCAAAGCTGAACTCTACGATATTTCCGTTAGGAATGATTAGATTGTTGAAATGGAAAGAGGCATCAAAAAGCGCAATACTATATTGGATGCCGTAATCTGATAAAAAAGAATAGGTACCGTCGGGATTTTCAACGATTGGGTAAGGAGAATCGAACAATTTTGCGGCCTTTTTGCGTGATAACAGAAGTATTTCCTTTACTTAATTCCCGGTGAATTTCATTTTTATCTTTTATCATATCTCTTACAGTCTGTTCTAAACTGCTTCCTTCAGGAATCGTTATTTTAATTTCCATAGCATAAAAGGATTAGTATCACAAAACTAACAAAATACCGTTGAACATCATTCAAAACAACCGCTTTTAGGGATTTTTAACGTTTGAATTTTTCCAAACCCGCGTCCAAAAATTGCACAAATTCTTCGGTAGTAGTGTATCCCACCGGTTTGGTCAGCAATTCACCTTCCGGGGTCACTACACAGTAAAAAGGCTGGGCGTTATTGTTGAATTTCGTGATTTGTAAATCGGCATTTTTGTCGCCAACGGTTGTTTTTTCCCGTTGATCGTAAGTCGAAACAAATTGTTTCTCTTTGGGAAGCTCGGTTTTGTCGTCCACATAAAGCGAGGCAATCACAAAATCATTTTTAAGGCGGCTCAACACTTCTGATTGCGGCCAAACATTGGCCTCCATTTTGCGACAATTGGCGCAATTGAACCCGGTAAAATCAATGAAGACGGGCTTCCCTACGCTTTTGGCATGGGCCAGTGCCTGCTCATAATCAAAATAACCTTCCAGCCCGTGCGGCAGATGTGGTTTATTACGGTCAATTTTGGTGAGAGAAGTCGTTGAAGCACCGCTGCCGACGGCATTGGTTAAGTAAAAGTCTTGGGTTTGTTCCGGAGGCAGCCAACCCGATAGTGCCCGCAACGGTGCCCCAAACATGCCCGGAATCATATACACTACAAAGGCAAACGTTGCCGATGAAATCAACAGGCGCGGAATGCTGATGCCTTTGACAGGCGTATCTTTTTCCATGCGCAGTTTGCCCAATACGTAAAATCCGATGATAGAAAACAACACAATCCAAATTGCCAGAAAAATCTCGCGGTCGAGGGTGTTCCAACGATAGGCTAAATCAATATTACTCAGAAATTTAAGGGCCAAGGCAAATTCCAATAACCCAAATACAACTTTGAATTCGTTAAGCCAGCCACCGGATTTAGGCAAACTTTTGAGGAATTTGGGGAACATGGCCAATCCCGTAAATACAACGGCAAAGGGCATTGAAAAAGCGATCATTCCCAAGACCGGTCGCATGACTTCATTGCCTTTGGAAGCCAAAATCAGCAACGACCCGGCAATCGGGGCGGTGCAGGAAAAAGAAACCACGACGAGAGTCAGCGCCATAAAGAAAATCCCGATGAGTCCGCCTTTGTCGGCTTGTTTATCGACACTGTTGACGAATGAATTGGGCAGTACAATTTCGAATAAACCTAAGAAGGATAGTCCGAAAAGGATAAATACAATGAAAAAGACGGCATTGGGTGCCCAGTGGGTGCTGATAAAATTGGCAGCTTGAGCGCCACCGACGCGCGACACTAAAAAGCCCAACAAGGTAAAAATGGCGACAATCGAAAGACCATACAGCAGCGCCTTACCGGTACCGTGTTCCTGTTTGGTGAAATAGCTCACCGTCATGGGCATGATGGGATAAATACACGGCATAAAAATGGAGGCCAATCCGCCCAGAAAGCAAGCCAACAGAAAGCTCCAAAGGGATTCTTCCGGTTCAGCAGCGAGCGGTTCGCTGCCGACTGAGGGAGAAGAATTCCCTGATGCTTCTGCAGTCGGTTCCGGCTGCGTGCTTTCTAAGGAAGTTTTGTTGGTATCGACAACGACTGAATTTGTTGCTGCTGCCTGCTCTTCCTTTGTGACAGGTTGAGTGGGAGTAAGTTCTGTTTTTTTTGTATCTGCTGATATGACCTTAATAGAAGGAAATTTAAAATCACTTTTGAGCATCACACATTGCCCGTCTTTTACAGTACAAGTTTGTCCTTCAATCAGCCCTTCTATAATAGGGTTTTCCTTTAAAATTCTAATTTTTTGGATGAAAGAAGCTTTCTTCTCTGCAATGCTTACTGTGCCAAAAAACTCATCTTCCTTGTTATGGAACCCAATAGGTATAATTTTTCCAACAAGTTCAAATGTTCCATTTTTTTTGTAGTCAAAGGTAGCTTTAATCGGATCTTCAGCGGGGAACTCACTGGAATATAAATACCAGCCTTCATCAATTGTCGCATTGAATTTAATTTCAATCACATCTCCCACTTTTACTTCCTTTTTGGGAGATTCAAAGGTCCATTGAGCATGGTTTTGGATTTGACCAACCGCCGAAAAAGCCAACAATAATAAAACAGCACTGATTAAACTTTTCATAAACAATTATTAGGATAATAGGAATTAGCCGACTTTGCGCTTTTTTTCCAACGACTTCGTATTTACTTTTCGTATGACTTCACTCTTTCTGAACGTTACGTGCCAAACGGATGGAAACGTGGCATTGTCCGGAAAACATTTTTGACAAATGATACTCTCTTTCGAAACCGACACATTGTAAATAAGCACAGAATCCCCTAATTTCTGAACAGCAGGAGTGGACAGTTGCCTGTGTTCGGCGTTATTGAGGTAGGTTTTCATGCTTTCCTGTTCTTTCGAACTGAGTTTCGGGTTTTTCATGTCTTTTGCTCCCAAAAGCCTGATTTCAACGGCATACATTTTTTTCAATGTATCCACTTTGGGAAGGTTTTTCAGCAGACAAACAGACGATACTTCGGCACCCGGATTGACCAAAGCACTCTCTAAAGCGGCTTGTGCCTGCTTGACTATACGCTCTCCCCAATCTTCGACAATTGTAACTACCTGCGGGCCCGTAACGCGTTTGATTTGCATACTTTTCATTCTTTCAACGGCTTCTTTGGCTCCTTCCGGGCGTTGCTCTGTGTTACAGGCATCGGTAATGAAGAAAATGACGGCTAAAAGATAAACGGACAGGCGGTAATTCACAATTCTGTTTTTTTGAGTCCAAAACTACTTTTATTCTCAGCAAAATGAAAACGCCTCTTTTTGCGGTTTGGTTCAAGGGAAAGCCTTGCTAACTTTGCAAAAACTATGTGTTCCGGTTTTAAACGAAAATCATGCCATTCAAAACACTGCTCATTGACGATGAACCTTTGGCTCGAGTTCGTCTACGTCGTTTACTCAGCCGGTTTGAAGATACCTTTGCCATTATCGGCGAAGCCGGCAACGGTGCCGAAGGACTTACTTTGGTAAGGGAACTGAAGCCGGATCTTCTTTTTTTGGACATCGAAATGCCGCTGATGAACGGGTTTGAAATGTTGGCTCAGCTGACGTATATGCCCATAGTGATCTTTGCCACAGCTTATGACCAATACGCCATGCGGGCTTTTGAAGAAAACTCGATTGATTATTTGTTGAAACCCGTTGAACCGGAGCGCTTAGCAAAAACGGTTGAAAAACTGAAGACTTTATCGGCGTCTCATTCGGGAAAAGAGGCGCCTAATCCCTTCTCCGACAATTTATTGCAACTTATTGACCAACTTAAACCAAAAAAAGACCTGCATGCTATCTCCGTTAAATTTGCCGATAAAATACTGCTCATTCCTTTAGAAGACATCAGCTATTTTGAGGCTGAGGATAAATATGTGTTTTTAGCCACCAAAGAGGGCCAAAAATACCTGACCGCTTATACGATTGCCGTTTTGGAAGAAAAATTACCGCCGCATTTCACCCGCGTCAGCCGGGCGGCTATTGTGAATGCCCATCATGTCAAAGAGATTCAAAAACATTTTGATGGGAAATACGTGTTGGTGTTGGCCGATAAGAAAGCCACGAAAATCACCTCAGGGCAGTCGTTTGCGGAGAATGTAAGACGGTTGATTGAACTGTAAACGAAAAAACAGCTGCCTGCCTTTGTTACGGGTTGGTAAGGCATGGGCCGGGTTTTGCCAAAAATACACTGCCCGGCATGACCTGAAAACCCGGTCGAAGCTCAATGCTCTGTGGAGCAGAAAAAGTCACGGAAGCCGGTGAAATAATGGGGTTGGCTGCCCGGATTAAAAGAGAAGCTTGCATCAGTGCGGCACCTCTTATTGGGTCGAAAGCCGTTAAGGTTACCAACGGTGGGCAAGCTTGGGCGGTTAATTTATAAATGGCACCGCCATAAAATGAGGCAACATACAACTCTCCGGCCGAGTCTTCTCCGAAAGTAACAGGACTGTCCACCGTAATGGATTGAACAAAGGTTTGATAAGACCCGGTCGAGTTCTGACGCAATGCCCAAAACTTTCCGGTAGTGTAGTCCGCATAAATATAATGCCCGTACAAGGACGAAAACTGAGAACCTCGATAGACATAACCGCCAATGACAGAGGCCCCTATTCCGCCATTGTTGGTATAACCGGGGTATTCATGAAGCGGAAATACCATAGAGGCAGAATCTTCGCACGCAGGCAGTAGGTAGCGATGATTTCCTTCATAACAGCGCCAACCGAAGTTTTTACCGCCGGGAGAATTATTGGTCAAAAAATTAACTTCTTCCCAGCCATCCTGCCCATTATCGCCAATCCACAAATCCCCCGTCGCGCGGTCAAAGCTGATGCGCCAAGGGTTGCGCAGGCCGCGTGCCCAAATTTCGTCCGGAATGCTGTCATTGGGGGATTGGTAAGGATTGTCGGGCGGAACAGCATAAGTGTTGTTATTACTGCTGACATCTATCCTCAAAAGTTTTCCAAAAAGCTTAGATAGGTTTTGGGCGTTATTCAGTGGGTCGCCCGCAATGCCTCTGCCTCCGTCGCTGTCATCTCCGGTGGAGATATAAAGATAACCATCCGGGCCAAAACTGAGCGAACCGCCTCGGTGACCCGTTGCGAGTTGATGCGAGACAGTCAACAAACGAACTTCTGTGGTATCGGCTTGATTAGGATTAAGGCTCCTTCTGAATTGGGACAGTTGAACAGCATTGTCGGGCTTCCGAACATATAGCACATACATTCGACCGTTTTGTGCATAGTTGGGATGAAAGGCAAAACTGTGAATGCCGGCCCATGCTGTGTCCTGTACTTTAGCACTAATGTCTAAAAAAGGAAAGGATAACACAGTATCGTTTTGAATGATTTTGATTTTTCCGCCGATTTCCGACACAAACAGTCGATTATCATTCGCTGCTTTGATATCTGTAGGACGATTGAAACCCGTCTGAACTAATTTAAGTGAGAGGATGGGGGCTTGCGCATAGGCTCGGACGAATAAAAAAGCACTGATAAAAACAAACGGAAACCGATACAATATACCCATGTTTAATAGTATGGAACTTCTTGGAAAGTACTAAGATAAGTTAAAATAAACGTTAAAAACCGCTAATTCAGGGATAATTATTGTAGTAAAAAGAGCCGAAATCCTGTTAGTATGTTCCATAAAATGACAGGATATTTTCAAAATAGGGGAAGAACTGAAAAACAAAAATCCCCAATCGGTTGACCGGGGATTTTTACTATGTTCAATAGAATCTGCCTGGTTTTTTACAAAACCGCCTTGGCTTTCGCCAGCGCAGCGTCCAGTCCACTTGCCTCCGAGCCGCCGGCCGTGGCAAAAAAAGGCTGGCCTCCGCCGCCGCCTTTTACTTCTTTGGCGAGGTCTTTGATGATGTTGCCGGCGTGTAATCCTTTGGCTACTAAGTCATCGGTCAGTATCACAGCCAACTGAGGTTTTCCGTTCAAAACAGTTCCCAATACGATATAGCCCGAGGTCAACGGCTCTTTCAATTGGTAGGCCAATGATTTGAGGGCATCCGCGTTCGGAACATCCACTTTGGCGATCAATACCGTGGTTTCCCCTTTGGTTTCTATTTGAGCCAAAAGACTTTGCTTGGTTTGTTGCAGTTTTTCATTCTCAAGGACTTCGATGCGTTTTTGTAAAGCGGTTCTTTCCGAAAACAGGTTTTCAACGGCTTTTACCACATCTTTTTGCCCTTTAAACAATTCTTCCAATTTGCTGATGACAGCGGCTTGGTTACTGATGATTTCCAACGCTTTCTCACCCGTCACGGCTTCTACGCGACGCACTCCCGCCGATACAGACCCTTCCGAGGTGAATTTAAAAAGCGCAATTTCGCCCGTGGCCGGTACGTGGGTACCTCCGCAAAGCTCTACCGAAAACTGCGGGTCAAACTCTACCACACGTACAAAATCACCGTATTTTTCACCGAACGTAGCCGTGGCTCCTTTTTTGATGGCCTCGTCAATCGGTACGTTTACGTAGGTTTTTTGGGCAATGTTCGCGCGAATTTTAGCGTTTACAATGTCTTCTACCTGAGCCAATTCCTCATCGGTCACTTTAGCAAAATGAGAGAAGTCAAAACGCGTTACTTCGTCGTTTTGATACGAACCTTTTTGCACAATATGATTCCCCAATACTTTCCGCAAACCGGCCAACATCAAGTGCGTAGCCGTGTGGTTGCGCATGATATTTTGGCGGCGGTGAGCGTTTACACGAGCGATGAGGGATAAGTGAGGAGTGTTGAGTATTTCTTCTAAATGCTTATCTCTCGAAATGTGAATAAACAAATCGTTTTCTTTCTTCGTATCAACGATATTGATAATTCGTACTTCGTCATTCGTAACTCGTACTTCCAGTTCCCCCGAATCTCCTACCTGTCCCCCCATTTCGGCATAAAACGGGGTGCGGTCGAGTACAATATGGTACTCTTCGCCTGCTTTGGTTTTTACTTTTCGGTATTTCACGATTTGAGCCGGAGCTTCGAGGGTATCATAGCCCAGAAACTCAAAATCGCCGCCTTCGCTTACTTCAATCCAATCCGTAGCTTCTTTGGCCGCATCTTGGCGACTGCGGTTTTTTTGTTCGGCCAAAGCTTTTTCAAAACCTGCTTCGTCAATCGAAAATCCTTTTTCGCGGGCAATTAAGGCGGTTAAGTCTGAAGGGAAACCGTAGGTGTCACTCAATTCAAAAACGGCTTCTCCGTCTAAAACTTTAGTGGCAGCGTCTTTGATAAGCGTATCCAGTCTCTTTAAACCCAGCTCCAACGTCCGTAAAAAGCTCTTTTCTTCTTCCTGAACTACGCGGGTTACGAAATCTTCCTGTGCTTTGAGTTCAGGAAAAACATCTTTAAACTGATCGGCCAACACAGGAACCAATTGACACATAAACGGCTCTGTGAAGCCCAAATAGGAATAACCATAGCGAATGGCCCGGCGCAAAATACGGCGAATAACGTAGCCTGCTTTGGCATTGGAAGGCAACTGCCCATCGGCAATGGCAAAACTGACGGCGCGCAGGTGGTCGGCAATAACCCGCATAGCAATGTCGGTATAATCGGTTGTGTTGAGCGTGCCGTTTACTCCGTATTTTTTACCGCACATTTTTTCAATGACCTGAATGGTATTTTGGAAAATGTCGGTGTCATAGTTTGATTTTTTACCCTGAATTGCCATGCAAAGGCGCTCGAAACCCATGCCGGTATCCACGTGTTTGGCGGGAAGTGTCACCAACGAACCGTCGGCCTTCCGCTCAAACTGCATGAATACGTTATTCCAGATTTCGACCACTTGCGGGTGGTCGGCATTGACGAGTTCTTTGCCCGACTTGGCATCTACTTCGGCTTGGTCGCGGAGGTCAATGTGGATTTCAGAGCAAGGCCCACAAGGGCCGGTATCGCCCATTTCCCAGAAATTATCTTTTTTATTGCCCAAAATGATGCGGTCTTCGCCCACCATTTCTTTCCAAATATCCCAAGCCTCTTGGTCAAAGGGAACCCCGTCTTTTTCATCACCTTTAAAAACCGATACGTAGATGCGGTCTTTCGGCAGTTTATAGACTTCGGTCAACAACTCCCACGACCACGCCAGGGCTTCTTTCTTGAAATAATCGCCAAACGACCAGTTCCCCAGCATCTCAAACATGGTATGGTGATAGGTATCAAAACCTACGTCTTCCAAGTCGTTGTGTTTACCGCTCACGCGCAAACATTTCTGCGTATCGGCGATACGTTTGCCGGGCGGCGTACCATTGCCCAAAAAGAAATCTTTGAACTGTGCCATGCCCGAGTTGTTGAACATGAGCGTGGGGTCATTTTTAGCCACAAGCGGTGCCGAGGGCACGATCAGGTGGCCTTTACTCTTAAAAAAGTCTAAAAACGCCAAGCGGATTTCGTGAGAAGTCATTTTCAATTTACAGTTTACGGTCAACAGTTGACAGTTTACAGTTCAGGGGTTACAGTTTCATAGTTGGCAGTCATTATCTCAATGTCGATACTGCCGGCAGCTTATGAGTTGGCTACCTGAATTGGGCTGCAAAATTAGAGAAAAATGCCGTAGGTTTCTGATGGTGATTTGATTTTGATTAAATTGCGTTAGAAAAATCACTCAACTCAGTTGCCATGAAATACCTCTTCCTTTCTTTATTTGCTTTGAGCCTTTCCGAAGTTTGGGCGCAAAAGTTAGACGTAAAACCTCCCAAGAAAATGTTGTCGGCAAGAAGTACCATCCCTCTGAATACTTATCGCCTTTCTGAAAATTCGGATGCAGTGTACGCCCAAACGGATAATATGCCGATTTTGCTGACGCAAGCCCCCGAAGCTATGCCGAATATGCCGCTGAAAATGAGCCAAGACACGGCCGGAGTCTATCGAATGCCCAATCCATTACGACGGGAAGCCCGGCCGTATTCCCCAAAACCGTAGAAAAAATTTGTTCTTATGAGAAGACCGGAATTTTATATCGGTATTATCTTCACCGTCGTCGGCCTTGCCTTGTTGGGCGGAGCCTTGTATGCCTATCAAAGTCAAAAGAAGTTTCTTTCGCAGGCGTATGCTTCTACGGGAACCGTGACGGCGTTGGAGTACAGTCGTTCGCGCAAGGGCGGCGGCACTTATTACCCGATCGTAGAATTCCGAACGCCTGACGGGCAGTCCTATACTTTTCGCTCAGAAATGGGCTCTAAGCCTCCGGCCTATGACGTAGGAGAGCAGGTGGAGGTACGCTATAACCCCAAAGACCCGTTTGATGCCAAGCTGACCGGTTTTTGGAGCTTATGGGGGCTTTCGGTCCTCTTTGCCGGGATGGGCAGTGTTTTTTCTGCCATCGGTATCAGCTTTTTGGTTTATATGATCCGACGCAAACGAATGATTGAGCAATTGAAACTGAGCGGAAGTCGGATTGAATTCTCTCCCCGAGTGGAATATCGTTCGGTGAAAGGTCGTCATCAGTATTATCTGCGCGGTCAGTGGCTTAATCCTTCTGATGGCAAAATGTATCTCTTTGACAGCGATACCTTGGCTTATGACCCTACTCCTTTTGTGCAGGGGCGATCCGTAGGGGTGTGGGTTGATCCGCAAAACCCGAAAAAGAAGTATTATGTTGATACTTCCTTCTTACCCGAAAAAGCCTGATGCTGCGCTCGTGACTTATGAAAAAATCATCAAATCGAATAGGCGGCAGTGTGTTTGTCTTGATAGGGGTCAGTTTTATGGCTTTCACTTGGCATTTGTACAAAGGAGACCGAGCTTTTATGCAACATTCGTCCCCAACTATGGGAATTGTGGTCAGGTCTGAAAGGGTGAGCCCTGAAAGAGGGGCGGTCAGTTATTATCCTGTAGTTGCTTTTCAAACCTCAGGTGGAAGAAAGTACGAATTTCGTAACGGAATCGGCAACAGCCGCCCTATTTATAAAGATGGCGAGCAGGTCCCGGTTCGCTACGAAATGCAAAACCCCGCCAAAGCTAAAATTGCGGGGTTTTGGGAATTATGGGGATTGACCGCTCTATTCGGGGGCTTCGGTTTGGTTTTTGTCGGTGTCGGTTTCCTGATTTTCAGAAACGGACAGTGACTGTTCAGGAATACACAAATTCGCCAAATTCACTCTGTATCGTTACTTTTTTTCCTTCATAGGCTTCTGCCCGACCAATGATTTGGGCTTCTATTCCAAAGGATTGGGCGATTTCAATCACCTGTTGGGCATGGGTTTCGGGAAGGTACACTTCCAGACGATGCCCCATGTTGAAGACTTTGTACATTTCCTGCCAACTCGTACCGCTCTCGGCCTGAATCAGTTTGAACAGCGGAGGAATAGGAAATAAATTATTTTTAATAACGTGCAGGTTGTCAATAAAATGCAGGACTTTGGTTTGCGCCCCGCCGCTGCAATGCACCATGCCGTGAATGTGCGGGCGTAATTCTTCTAATAGTGTTTTGGCAACGGGCGCATACGTGCGCGTAGGCGACAAAATCAGTTGACCTACATTGACCGGGGTGGAAGGCACAGCATCTGTCAATCGTTTGGAACCGCTGTACACCAAAGCACTGTGGACTTCCGGGTCAAAACTTTCGGGATATTTCGAGGCCAAATAATTAGCCAATACATCGTGCCGAGCGGAAGTAAGACCGTTGCTGCCCATGCCGCCGTTATAAGACGTTTCGTAGGTGGCTTGTCCGAAAGAGGCCAATCCTACCACTACATCGCCTGCTTTGATGTTGTCATTGGAAATGACATCGGCGCGTTTCATGCGGGCAATGATCGTACTGTTTACGGTAATGGTACGCACTAAATCTCCTACGTCGGCCGTTTCGCCGCCGGTGCTGTATATTTCTACGCCGTGACTGCGCAACATTTCTAAAACCTCTTCCGTGCCGTTGATGATTTCGGCAATGACTTCGCCCGGGATTTTATTTTTATTTCGGTCAATGCTTGACGAAATCAGCATCGGCCCCACGGCCCCTACACAAATAAGGTCGTCAGTATTCATCACGATAGAATCTTGGGCAATGCCGCGCCATACGGATAAATCGCCCGTTTCTTTCCAATACAAGTAAGCCAAAGAGGTTTTGGTACCGGCCCCGTCGGCGTGCATGATGGTACAATAGGCAGGGTCGCCGGCGAGGGTATCGGGGACTATTTTGCAGAAGGCTTTCGGAAAAAGTCCTTTGTCAAGATTAGCAATGGCGCGATGCACATCTTCTTTGGAAGCGGATACGCCGCGTTGGAGATAACGTTCAGTCATGGGGTTTGTACCAAAATGAGGCGTAAAGCTATCACTTTTACGCCTCATTTTCTACATTCTTTGCGTTATTCGGCATAATCCCCTGCCAAATTGTGAACTTGATTTATGCGGGATTTCAAATCCGAAAGTGCGCAGAACGTCGGTGAAATTCAAAACCTCACCGACGTCGATTAACTTATTTTCGGCAATTGCCAGCCGTTGTTGTAATGGGCTTTGATGAGTGCATTGGCTTCGGCGTCATTTTTAAATGAACCCGTTGCCGCATCCCAATACACTTTGCGGCCCGTTTTATAGGCTACATTACCCATGTGGGCGTTGATGGCGGCTACACTGCCCGTCTCAATACCGCATTTCAAAATTTTCGGATTATTGTCCTTAATGGCCTGAATAAAGTTCTTGGTATGGTCATTAAGGTACTCTCCGTTGCGTGCCTGATCGGGAATATCTTCGATTTTATAGACTTTGATACCGTTTTTATTTTGCGTTTCAGGGTGCAATGACCACCCGCCCCGGTGCAATACAAGTGTACCGTTGTTACCGATAAAGGCAATTCCTTCGGTAAGACCATAATTACCGCCGTCAATCCCCGTGGCATGCTCCCACAGCATATTGAATCCTTCGTATTCGTACACGGTTTGGAGCGTATCAGGGGTTTCGGAGGCATCGTCGGGGTAGGCCAACTTGCCGCCCGAAGCCATGACGGATTTGGGGGCTTTGGCATTCATGGCATACAGCGCAATGTCAATTTCGTGTACACCCCAGTCGGTCATTAAGCCGCCGGCGTAATCCCAAAACCATCGAAAATTGAAGTGAAAACGGTTGGGATTAAAGGGGCGTTTTTTGGCCGGGCCGAGCCACATATCATAATCTACGCCTGCCGGTACGGCACTGTCGGGTTTGACGGGGACCGGTTCCATCCAACCCTGATAAGCCCATACTTTGACCAAGCGAATGTTGCCCAATTTGCCCGAACGAACGTATTCGATGGCCTTTTCGTAGTGAGAACCACTGCGTTGCCATTGTCCTATCTGAATGATTTTGCCGGAACGTTTGGCCGCGCCCAACATGATATTACATTCTTCAATGGAATTGGCTAACGGTTTTTCACAATAAACGTGCTTACCGGCCGCCAAAGCGTCGGTCAGGGCCAGACAATGCCAATGATCAGGAGTGCCGATGATGACCGCGTCAATGTCCTTGTTTTCGAGCATTTTGCGGTAATCCTTAAACAACTGAGGGCGTTTGCCTTGGGCTTTTTCCACATCGGCGGCGCGGCGGTCCAACACATTTTGGTCTACATCCGCAAGGGCGATACATTCGACGTCACTCAGTTGAAGATGAGAACGCAGGTCAGACCAGCCCATGCCGTTGCAACCGATGACGCCCAGCTGTACTTTTTCGTTGGCCGACACGCGTTTACGTTGGCTTGCCAATATTTCCAAGGGAGCAAATGAAAAGAGGCTCGTGCCCGTCAGGACAGACGCCGAGCGTATGAAGTTTCTGCGTGAAGTATGCATAGGTATCGTGCGTTTTTCTATGCAAAAGCAGAAAAAAAGCCGAATCTAATGCACTGTTATCTTTTTCATTAAGAAGGAGTTGTCAACAGTTTTACAAACGCTCGGATCAATGTTTGGATCGCTTCTGAAGTAAGCTTATCCGTAATGACGGCACCGGGATTGATCTTTGTTTTAGCGTGAGAAATAAGCAGTTGAGTTTCACTCGTCATTTTGGCTTCTATTACCTGCAAGGTTTCCAACAAAGAGCGATGCCCTTTTTCGCCAAGCGAAGACGCGGTAATGAGCGCTACCGGTTTTTGAGAAAATTCCATGGAAGAAACGGTCCAATCAAGGGCATTTTTTAAGGTTCCCGGCACACCCATGGCATATTCCGGAGTACAAATTAAAATACCGTCGGCTTCCCTTAACGTATTTCTGAACTCAGCCACTTCGGGCGGTGGGTGATCATTGTCAAGGTCGGGATTAAAATGCGGGATGTCGGTAAGTCCTTCAAAAAGAGTGATTTCCAAGGAATTTTCTGCCAAGGCAGCAATGGCTTTGATAAAGTTAAGGTTAGTAGAGTTTGCCCGTGTACTGCCCGAAACGGCCATTACTTTTTTCTTTGTTGACATGCTGTTGAAGGTATAATCACGAAGAACGGCAAAGAAACAGGATAAGTTTCCTTGCCGTTTTTACACTCTTTCTTCGTGGTTACTTCTTCACCTCCCCAATGTGATATTCCTGAATGAGTGGCGGATTTTCGGGCGTAAGGGTAAACGAAACCCACAAATTGGCTTTTTCACCCTCCATAATAAAACGCCCCCGCAATTGGTTTTCAGGTATTATTTTTTCCACATTCACAATTTTTCCCGCTTTATCAAACAAGGCAGAAGACTCTTTTTTCAAGGCTTCCAACGAATAATCGGCAAAGAAATTTTCGGCAAACAGTCCGCTTGCTTCGGCGTTTTTCCAATCGGGCAGGAGTTGAGTCAGTTCTTTTTGACGTTTTTTGAGAATATCCGAAGCGGGCAACTGACGCGGTTGCAGCTTAGCGCTGATAATGAGCGTGTCTAAAACCCGCAGATTGACCGGAACCGTAGAAGCGTAAGTAAGGTTGGCAAAGGCGACAATACCGATGCCGTATTGCGGTAAAATCCGCCAATTGCTGCCAAAGCCGGGCAGACCCCCGCTGTGACCCACGTACTCGCGGCCTTCGCAGTCGCGCATCCAATTGAGGCCGTAGCAATAGGCCGAAACCGTCGGGCATGGGCGACCGCTTGCGTATTTGAACTGTGGAGCAAAGCCGCTGATGTTCCAGGGTTGGTGCATTTCGCGAATGGAACTGCGTTTGAGCGGACCGGTATCGGCATCGTCTTTGGGTGGCCAGGCGGCCAAGTGCAGCGCCATGTATTTGCTGAAATCTTCGATGGACGTAATCAACCCGCCCATGGCCCCGTAAGCACCGTCGTGGAGCAGGGGTTCTTCTACCCATTGTCCGTCGCGCCAACGGTAGCCGTGGGCGAGTTTGTCGGCCGGAACTTCGGTGTACTCCCATTTGGTATGGGTCATGCCGAGGGGTTTAAAGATATTTTCGTTGATAAACTGCTGATAGGTTTTGCCTGATACCTTTTGAATGATATAACCGAGCAAGGTAATACCCAAGTTGCTGTATTCGTAGGCCACACCCGGTGCATTGGAGAAAGTGACCTGACTTTGCATCAATTTCAGCAACTCCTCGTTAGTATCGGCCAATTGGCGGTCACCCCACGGGTTGTCTTCGGGAAACCCTGCCGCATGTGTCAGCAAGTGCCGAATGGTGATGGCCGGCGCGTCGGTGGTGAGCAGTTTGGTATTTTTCATTTCGGGAATGTACTTGTCGGCGGGGTCGTCGAGATTGAGTTTGCCCGCATCGCGCAGTTGCAAAATCGCCATCGTCGTAAAGCTTTTGCTCATGGACGCAATCCGGAAAAGCGATTGAGGGCTCGCCGCTGTTTTTTTGCTGACATCCGTATAGCCTGTACTTCCGGTATGGACCAATTTGCCGTCCACTATTACGCCGTATGTAAATCCGGGAAAGCGGCTTTTTTCGGCGTGTTCCTTATAAATGTTGTCAATGATGGGAAATACTGCTTCCATTTTTTTTATCCGCTCGGGGTCGGTGAAAACGGGTGGTTTGTAGGATTTAGCCAAGAGCCACGAAGAGGAAGCAATGAAGATAGAACTGAATGAAAGGTAATACAGGCGTAGGTTTAATCTTTTCATGTGTTTGTTTGATGAAAGTGGAAAAGGATAATTAGACTTCAACCAACTTTTGTCTCTCAATGGCCAAATCATAGTCCATCTGCATTCTCAGCCAAAAAGCAGCGTCAATTTCAAGGGCTTTCTCCAGTTTGAGGGCAATGGCAGCAGTAATTCCGCGTCGCCCTTTCAGAATATCGGAAAAATGGGATGGATACATGCGCAAATCCATCGCAAAGCTTGATTTTTTCAGTCCCCGCGCTTCCAATTCCATTTCAAGTACCTCGCCGGGGTGGGTTGGAATAGCCGGATGAAGCTCTCGGCCGTCGCTGCTTATTGCTTTGTAGGTTCCCATATTTTTATTAAATGCTACAGTTTCTATTTCTTTACTGATAATGCTTTGTCATATCATCAATCAAGGCTATTTCGGTCAGCGTAATAATGTCATTCTGTAATCGAAATTCCAGCCGATAGCTTAAATCTACCCTCATCGAATAAATGCCTTTTTTATCTCCTTTTAATTCTTCAAAGTTTAATCCCCTGAACTGTCGTAAAGCAGACGAATTCTCGATGTTTTTCAAAATATTAATTTTCTGAATAAATTTTTTAATAACTTGTTCACTATAACGAGGCTTTCCTTTTACTTCCTTTCCTTCGTACAAATTTTCCAGATAGTCATTATTAAACTTTACAAGCATATTCTTAACGGGAATGTCATTACAAATGTAATTTACATTATTTTATTTACAAAAAAAGTGTAAAAACGAGTCCATGCCATCCTACCTCCTCCAAATCCTCCTTTGGCTTGTCTACGGTGCTTTACACAGCGTACTGGCAGACAATAAAGTAAAGCAGCTTTTTGAGCAAAAAATGGGCAAAGGCTACCGTTGGTATCGCCTGCTGTATAATTTGCTGGCATTGCTGTTTTTGGTCGGTATTTTGGCTTATCAACGAACTCTCCCTGCCGACGGGCTTTGGGAGTTTGATTGGGCTCGGCACATGGCGGGAAATATCCTGAAATACGGCGGTTTGCTCTTGGTGCTGATGGCCGTATCGGGTTATGATTTGAGAGAGTTCTCGGGGTTAGCGCTGTCGCCGCGTAACGCTGATGCCGGCTCGGGTACACTCAAAACCACCCGGCTGCTTCGCTACGTCCGGCACCCTATTTACACGGGTACTTTGCTCTTTGTTTGGGGGCTTTTTGTCGAAGAAGTTTCCGTTCGGAATCTCATTATGGCCGTGTGCGTCACGGCCTATGTCCGTATCGGCATTGTATTTGAAGAACGAAAACTTGTGGCTGAGTTTGGAGAAAGTTACCTAGAATATCGACGTCGGGTACCGATGCTGTTTCCGAACTTATATAAAGCAAGATAAGTTTCGGAGTTACATCCATTTAATAAATTTGATTTACTATGGCAAACTCTATGAAAACGGCCCTTATTACGGGCGGGACCAAAGGTATTGGCTACGGCATTGCCGAGGTATTGATTAGTGAAGGTTTTCGTGTCGCTATTACCGGACGAAATGAAGAAACGGTGAACGAAGCCGCTGCGCAATTGAATCAACTGAAAGAAGGCTTTGCGCTGGGCCTTGTGGCGGATGTACGTGATTTTGAGTCCCAACAAAAGGCTGTGGATCGGGTGACGGAACAATGGGGAGGGTTGGACATTTTGGTAGCCAATGCCGGGGTAGGTCACTTTGCCCCGATCGACACCTTGACGGCTGAGCAATGGCAGGAAACGATGGACATCAACCTGACGGGCGTATTTTACAGCGTAAAGGCGGCGTTGCCGGCCTTGAAAAAAACAAAAGGGTATATCATAACTATTGCCAGTTTGGCCGGAACTAACTTTTTTGCCAACGGGGCTGCCTACAATGCCAGCAAATTCGGCTTGGTAGGCTTTACGCAGGCGGTGATGTTGGATGTACGCAACTTCGGTATTAAAGTGACAACCATCATGCCGGGCTCGGTAGCTACTTATTTCAATAACCATGAACCTTCGGAAAAGGATGCCTGGAAGATTCAACCCGAAGACATTGGGCAGTTGGTGGCGGATCTGCTCCGAATGAATCCGCGTACGTTGCCGAGCAAAATCGAAGTAAGACCGACAATGCCCAAATAGCTTTTGTAGTCAGATTGCCAAACTTGTGTCCTGATGTGGGGAAATTATTCCTCACATCAGGGCTTTTTTTATGCTTGTGGGGCAAGGAACGGACTTTGCTGTAAAAAGAAGCATAACTCTATTGTTAAATTTTAAATACTATGAAAAAGGTTCTTTTTGCATTGTCCATTATTGCTGCGGTGTCCTGCACCGAGGTTGTTGCTCAGGAAAACGTTTCTTTCGGACCGATTGTAGGTGTTAATTTTTCGAGATTGAAAGGAAATACGATTTACAATGATTGGAAAACCGGAACCACGGCGGGGATTTTCATCAATTACAGCGGTGAAAGTCGTTTTGGGGTAAATGGTCAACTTCTCTATTCAAGAATTGGGGGCCAATCGGCCAACGGTGCTTCTAAAGGCCATCTGGATTATATCCAGATTCCTATCATGGGTACTTATTATCTCAATGGTCGCGGAAACCAATTCCGCCCTAAATTAATGCTTGGTCCTTACATTGGATTTTTGGCCAAAGCAACGAATGAAAGCGGAGTGTCCATCAATCCTGAAGGCGGAAATCGACCCTATAAAGGAGTAGATGCGGGTGCGGCTATGGGGGCAGGTTTCAATTACGCCGTTGGCCGTAAAGTATGGTTGAATGCGGATTTGCGGTATAACCTCGGGCTTGCCCAAGTGATGAATACTACGAATGATATTTACAATCGATCTTGGGGTATTAACGTAGGCTTGAGTTTCCCTTTAGGAAAATACAGCCCAAGTACCGGCACACTGAGATGATGGATAGCCGGTCGGTCAGGTTATCCTGTTGTGAGAGTATAACGTAAGATTGATAGAATAACATTTGTTATCTGTCCCTCGACATTCAGTTCAGTAGTAATATATATCCACACGTAGTTGCCAAAGTGGCGGATTTTTCAACATTAAATGTTGATAACCCGCCACTTCTCCCTATTTTTTTGTGCTTACTCGTCTTTTTTCGCCATAATTTGCCCTTTATCCAACGATTTGGCCAATTTAACCAATCGTACAAACTCTGACCGATATCCTTCCGAATCATGGGCCAACGCATGTTGAGCCGTTTGAATCACTCGATCGTACGCAGCTTCTCCTTTAAATTCAGATTGACGCAGTAGCAGTCCCCATTCGGCTACGGCAGCGGCAAAGCGGAAGTTATCGGAGGTGCGGGCAAAAGGGGTATGCGTGTCGCGCACAGGCACTTCAAACAGGCGACTTGTTTCGCTGTCGGGCTGTTTGTAGCGTAACTTAACGGTTACTAACTCATCGGAATGAGAAGCAGCAGTAGGCTCGGTTGTTTTTTGGTATTTCAGTTCGTCCGTTTTTGCCAAATAAGGGCTTTCGACCCCCGCGGGGATGATTTCATACAAAGCCGTTACGGTATGACCGCTGCCCATTTCGCCTGCGTCTTTTTTGTCATCATGAAACTCTTCATTTTTGAGCATTCGGTTTTCGTAACCGATCAAGCGATACCCTTTGACAAACTTCGGATTGAACTCCAATTGCAATTTTACGTCTTTGGCTACCGTAAACAGCGTTCCGCCAAATTCGTGTACAAATACCTTTTGGGCTTCCTGCAAATTGTCAATGTACGCATAATTTCCGTTGCCTTTGTCAGACAATGTTTCCATTTTGTTGTCTTTGTAGTTCCCCATGCCAAAGCCCAACACGCTCAGATACACGCCGCTTTTGCGTTTTTCTTCCACGATTTGCTGCAATTCTCCTTCGCTCGAAACGCCGACGTTAAAATCTCCGTCGCTGGCCAGAATGACGCGATTGTTACCGCCTTTGATGAAGTATTCCTGCGCAATTTTATAGGCCAATCGGATGCCTTCGCCGCCGGCCGTGGAGCCGCCGGCACTTAGTTTGTCGAGTGCATCTTTAATGGCAGAAGGCTGATCGCCCGAAGTAGATGGCAACACTAACCCGGCCGCGCCCGCATACACAACGATGGCTACGCGGTCAGTTGGACGCAATTGGTCAACGAGCAGTTTGAAGGCTTCTTTTACCAACGGCAATTTGTTGGGCATGGCCATAGACCCGGACACGTCCACCAAAAAGACCAAGTTAGAAGGCGGCAGGTTGTCGGTAGGAATGGTTTTGGCCTGAAGGCCGATGTGTAGAAGCTTCAACCCTTTGTTCCAGGGAGAATCCGAAAATTCGGTATGGATGGCTACCGGGTGCTCTCCTTTAGGTTGCGGATAGTTATAGTCGAAATAGTTGATCATTTCCTCAATGCGTACCGCATCCCGTTGTGGAAATTGACCCAAATTCAACATGCGACGCACGTTGCTGTAAGCCGCGCGGTCAACGTCTATCGAGAACGTGGTCAGCGGATTTTGCTTTGTTGCATGAAATATATTTTCGTTCAGGCTTTTGTATTCTTCCGTATTGTAATCGAGATCATACGCCATTGAGGGCATCGGCGCCCCGGCAGGAGGCAGCGCATAGGCTTGCATTTTAGCGTTCGGTTTTCGGCCTTCGGCTACTACTACCTCCTGCAGTACTTCTTTGGCTGCTTTTAAGGTAATATGGATCACCGAATCTTTCCCGATTTTTCGTTCCGCTGTTTGATAGCCGACAAACAAAAACACGAGTTTATCATCGGAGTGCGCTTTGATGGAATAATGGCCTTTGGCATCGGTGGAGACACCTTTTTTGGTATTTTTGATAAGAACTCTCACCCCCGCAAGCGGGGTTTTGGTACCTTCTTCGGTCACGGTCCCTGTGACGGTCACGGGAGTGGATTGGGCACAGGCATAAAGCGCCAATGCACTAAAAATCAAGCAAAAAAGTTTTGTTTTCATGGTTGTAATCGTTTAGTTTCAACCATTGGATGCAAAGTCGTTATGGATTCCATAAAAATTTTTGAAATTTTTTTATGGAAAAATGCCGGTCGGTGCATCCATTGTCTGAAATCAACTTAAAACGTACACAGTCGCTTGTTCCTGAAACTGTTTCGACGAAAAACCGCCATTACCGATACCGAATATCTCTCAGAATACCGACGTACGGGAGATCTGACGGGATTGGGAGAACTGTATGAACGCTACATGGACATGGTTTTTGCGATCTGTTTTAAGTATTTACGCGATGAGGAAGAAGCGAAAGATGCCGTCATGCAGGTGTTTGAGCAGTTGGTCACCGACCTGAACACGCATGAAGTACAAAACTTCAAAAGTTGGCTGCACAGTGTGGCACGCAATTATTGCCTGATGCAGCTTCGTCGTAAACAAGTGACGGTAGGAGACGAAGGGCTTTTTGAAAATGAAGCGTACGAAAACTTTGTGGCAGAATCGCCCGAGAAAGAAGATTGGTTATTGGAAAATCAATTGTCCGATTTGGGAGATTGCCTTCAAACACTGGTGACGGAACAACGACGCAGTGTCGAATTGTTTTATTTTCAACAGTTATGTTATCAGCAGATCGCCGATCAAACCGGATTTGCACTGTCGAAAGTCAAAAGTTATCTCCAAAACGGAAAACGAAATTTGAAAGGGTGTATGGAGGGCAAACAAAATGGCTAAATCAAAAAACCGGATTACTCCCACCATGGATCGGCTGCGCCGCTATGCCGACGGAGCCTTGAGCCCCGCGGAGCAACATCAACTGGAAAAAGCGGCATTGCTGAATCAACAGCTCGAAGATACACTCGAAGGATTGCAGGCAATGAAAGCCGCCGGTATAGAGGAAAAAGTGGTTTTAGCTGACTTAAGCCAACGACTGCGCCAACGCGTCCGGCCCAAAGAAAGACGGTTGATTCCTTACTACTACGCTTCGGCGGCGGCAGTGGTACTGACGGTAGGATTGAGTTGGTGGGTGATTCGAAAAGAAAAGCTTTCGGTTGAAAACAAAGAAACGTCAGCTATGATCAAAGAGCTGGCTACGCCCATACTTCAACCCGAAAAGACCCCGCCTGCCCCGGAAAGTCCGTCTAAGCTGCCTGAGGCCCCGTCAACAACTGTTCCGAAGCCTTCGGTCAGTATTCCGATTCCTGCCCCCGAAAAACGAGCGGAAGCCGGTCAACAACCGGAACCCGCCGTGGCCGCCCTGATTGTGGAAGAGAACAAGAACGAGTCCGAGGCTCCCGCCTCCATCCCTCAGGCAACTCAACCGCAGGAGGATGCTCCGCCGCCTGTGGCTGCTAAAGCCAAAATGCCTGCTCAAAATCGCGTAGCGGCGTCGGCTCCCGCCGGTGCTGTACAAAGTTTCAAAAAAGAAACGGCGTTTACCCTTCGCGGAATCGTATTGGATGCCGCTACGCTGCTGCCTGTTCCCGGCGCTGTACTGAGTTTAGAGCAACAAAACAAAGGCGCAAGCACAGATACCGAAGGTAAGTTTACTTTGCCCGATGTCCGAAAAAATGAAAAAATCACTGTTGCGGCGATTGGATTTCAATCGGTTCAAATGTCGGTAAAAGATTCCATCGTGTCCCCTGTTTTACTGAAGGAAGATAAACAGGTTTTAAGCGAGGTCGTGGTGACGGATTCCCGCAAAAACAAACCTGCAAGCAAAGAAGCAAGTCCCGTAAGTGGTTATAAAAATTATGAGCATTACCTCAAAACTTCGGCAGCCGCTTTTGTCGCTCGTCATCCTGAGGGGCCGCGCGGAAAAGTTGTGTTGCAGTTTTCAGTTACTTCCTCGGGGGAACTGACCGATTTTGAGAATAAGAACAAAGCCAATCCGGTGCTTTTTGAGGAAGCTGTGCGTATGGTGAAAGCCGGTGAAAGATGGCAACCCTTATTAAAAAACGGACAGACAAAAGCGGAAAAAGTACGTTTAACCATTCGTTTTGAGTAATACTACTTCAATCGCCCCATTCCGCCGTCTATGCCTATGATCTGACCCGTGATCCAGCCTCCTTCGTCCGAAAGCAAAAATTTGGCCGCAGCAGCTATGTCTTGGGTAGTACCTATACGCCCGAGCGGGTGACGTTTGTCGGAGGCTTCCCGTTTTTCTTCCGTTGCGAGTAAAGAGGCGGCTAAAGGGGTATCGGTAAGTGAAGGAGCCACCGCATTGCATCGTATTTTGGCCGGGGCCAATTCGGCAGCGAGCGAGCGGGTCAACCCCTCAATCGCTCCTTTAGCGACGGCTATGGAAGAATGAAAACCCATACCCGTTTGCACCGCTACCGTACTGAACAACACAACAGAGGCACCGTTGGCTTTCTTCAACCGGTTCAAATGGGCCTGAATCGTATCTATCGCCCCCAACACATTGATCTCAAAATCATGGCGAAAGTCATTCAATGAAAATCGCTGAAATGGTTTCAGTTGAATGGTGCCGGGAGTATAAACAAGGCCATGCAGGGTGTCGGGTAAACTGCCGAAAATACCGTTGGAAGGTTGGGTGACATCCCATACCACATGATGACTCTGAATTCCCGGCGGTATTCGGCGCGAAGCCGTAAACAAATGAGCGCCTTCGGCTTGTAGCAATTTCGCAACGGATAAACCGATACCCGAACTTGCGCCGACAATTAAAATGTTTTTTCCCTGAAATGACATTAGAAAAGTGCGTTTGTTCGGTTTAACTCAGAGAATGACCGAATGGTTTTAGAACAATCTGACTTTACGATGAAATATTTAGCGTTTACTAACGGAGATAAAATGCCGGCTCTCGGCTTAGGTACTTGGAAATCAGCCAAAGGAGAAGTATATACGGCGGTTCGAACCGCTCTCGAAATCGGCTATCGACATGTTGACTGTGCTTTGCTGTATGGCAATGAAAAAGAGATCGGACAGGCGTTTGCGGATGCGTTGAAAGAAGGAGTCGTAAAAAGAGAGGAGCTTTGGATCACGTCCAAGTTATGGAACAACAGCCATCAAAAGCAGTACGTTCTGCCTTCCGTTCAGACAAGTTTGAAAGATCTGCAATTGGATTACTTGGATTTATATCTGATTCACTGGCCGATAGCGCTGAAACACGACGTGACTTTTCCGCAGACCGGAGAAGACATGCTGAGTTTACGGGAAGTTCCGCTTTCGGAAACGTGGACCGAGATGATCGCTTTAAAAGAACGGGGCTTGACCCGTCACATTGGCACCTCCAATTTCAGTATTCGAAAAATGACGGAAATCACCGAAGCAACGGGAGTGAGACCTGAAGTGAACCAATTGGAATTGCACCCCTTTTTGCAACAATGGGAAATGCTTGATTTTTGTCAAGCCAACGGCATTCACCTCACCGGTTATTGCCCGTTGGGGTCGTCTGACCGACCTGCCAATCGCATTGTGGAGGGAGAACCAAAATTGTTTGAAAATGAAGTAATTCGTGATTTGGCACAGGCCAAAGGATGTTCGGCAGCCCAATTGATGTTGGCTTGGGCTGTCTGTCGAGGCACCTCCGTGATTCCGAAGTCGGTCAATGCCGGGCGTTTGAAAGAAAACCTCGCCGCTGCCGATATAGACCTTTCTTCAAAAGAAATGGAGGCCTTACGAGCGTTAGACCTCCGCTATCGGTATATCAAAGGAAACTTTTGGTGCCTGCCGGGCAGCGATTACACCCTCGAAAATCTCTGGGATGAGTAAAATCGTCCCGAATAGTTATCCGTGAACCAAAACTTGGGTGGGTTTTTCTTCTTTTTTCAGGATATCGAAGCGAGTAAAAAGTGCTACTACCACCGTTGCTAAAACAAAATAGCTGCCGAGAGCTACCGGTGCCCAAGGCAATGAGGCGCTGATACCAAACCAATCGTTGTCATAAATCAACCAAAGGCCCAGTACATTTTTAAGGCTTTCCCATACCCATGCGTAGGGGTTGCGGTCCATAAGCTCGGTATATGCAAAAACCGACAAAAAGATAAAACCTCCGTAAATAAAAACACCCGGTGTGCCGATCTTGCCGATACTCAGGAAGAAATAATTAATAAGGGCAAACGTGAACAAAAACTGAATCCACGTCCACACCAAAAAAGCGGTAGTTGCTTTGGTCGCATATTTTTGAAAATGGTACAGGTCTTCAATTTTATGGACGGGATATTTGTCAATCACATCCGCCGGGCGCCAGCCTGTCGGCATAAACCAAATCCGAAACTTATCACGCCAACTTTCGGTACGATAGGCGTCTTTGATAAGCAACCACAGGTGTTGAAAATTGATTTTTATCGGATTCCATGTTTGTACGGGGCGAGTAATGCCATACACAGGCGGTACCTCGGGAAGTTCTTCCTGAAATGTACCGAAAAGTTTGTCCCAAATAATGAAAATCTGCGAGTGGTTTTTATCCAGATATATCGGGTTAATGGCGTGGTGCACCCGATGGTGCGAAGGGGTGACAATGATGTGCTCTAAAAACCCCATTCGGCCAATATAAACGGTGTGGTACCAAAACTGGGCAAAGAGATGCAGCGGAGCAACAATAGCAATGACCGTCGGTGAAACGCCCAACAGCGCCGCAGGAAGCAGAAAAATGGTAAAAAGGCTGACAAAGGTGGATATACTTTGCCGAAGCGCACAGGCCAAATCAAATTCTTCACTGCTGTGGTGAATGGCGTGTTTGTTCCAAAAAAAGTTGATTTCATGGCTCAGGCGGTGAACCCAATACCCCGAAAAGTCCAGAGCAATAAAAGCGACGACGTATGTCCAAATCGTAGATTTAATGGTATAAATGGCCCAATGCTCTACCATATAACTGTAAGTAAGAATAGAAACACTCAGACCCAGTACATCTTTGATAATGTTGGTATAGCCCGAACTCATACTTGACAGCATATCCATCGTACGGAAAGGCTGTTTTTTAACGGCCCATCCGTAGAGTTTTTCCAGTAACACCAATCCCAAAAAGATGGGCATTGCAATCAGGAGAATTTTTCCGTAGGTTTCCATTGGTTAGTCTCAATAGGTCTTATGCAAGCATACTGTTTCTGTACTACAAATGTAAAAATAATTTAATTTTATCAGTAATTGATTGTGCTATTTATGGACCGATGACGGTTGAAGCAAAATGGAAAACTCTTTTCGGGCTTTTACCGTATATTGTTTAAACACCTATTCTTACAAGATATGACGCTACTGTACCGGCAAAAATTTGTGCCAATTTTTGGCTTACCCCTGTTGCTGTTTTACATGGGAGTCTTCTCCGTTTTTGCGCAAAAAACCGTAAAACTGACCGGAACGGTTTTCGAGGCGGAAACCAATCTGCCACTGGCGGGAGCCTCCGTAACCGCCGGTTCAAACACCGGCACGGTCACCGATGCCAACGGGGCTTTTGAGTTGATGCTACCTGAAAATAGCAAAAAGGTAAAGGTGTCTTTTGTGGGTTTTCAAACGGCTGAAGTAACTGTTTTGAATCAAAATAACTTAAAAATTTACCTCGCAGTCGGTAAGTTGTTAGACGAGGTGGTCGTTACCGCGTTGGGGGTGGAGCGTGAATCCAAAAACCTGGGCTTTGCCGTGCAACAGGTGGATGCTAAGGAAATCAGTAAGGTTAAATCCGTCAATTTTTTGGATAATCTGGCCGGGCGAGTGGCAGGAGTCAGTATCACCGCCGGAACTACGGGCGTGGGGGCTTCGACCAAAATTACCATTCGAGGGGAGTCGTCGTTTACCAATTCCAACCCTTTGTTTGTGGTGGACGGAATTCCTGTTAACAACAATACCGTCGTAAATAATGTCAACGACGATGCGGCCGGTTTTCAGGAAGTGGACTTTGGCAACGGTGCCATGGACATCAACCCCGATGACATTGATAAAGTAACCGTGCTCAAAGGACCGGCCGCCGCCGCCCTGTACGGAACGCGGGCTTCTAACGGAGTCATCATTATCAAAACCAAAACGGGAGGAAATCAGAAAGGCATCGGTGTGTCGTTCAACTCAACCAATTATGCCGAAACGGCCTTCAAACTGCCCGTTTTTCAAAATGAATACGGCGTGGGCAACAGTGGCAAATTTGCCTTCAAAGACGGGTTGGGCGGCGGTGTCAATGATAATATCACCTACAGTTACGGGCCGAAACTCGACGCCGGGCTTTTAATTCCGCAGTTTGACAGCCCCGTTACCTTGCCCGACGGGCGTGTGGTGCGCGGCGGCGATCTGGCGATTCACGGCGGACAGCCCATTACGCCGACTCCGTTTGTTTCTCACCCCAACAACGTCAAAGACTTTTATCAAACGGGCTATACCCGCATCAATAATCTGGCCTTCACGGCAGGGAATGACAAAAACAATGCGCGGCTGTCATTGACTGATTTGGCGAGCCAATCCATCATTCCGGGCGTGGATCTGAAGCGTAAAACGGTTTCAGCCGCTTTTACTTTCAGTCCGACCTCGGCCCTTAAAATCCTATCCACCATCAACTACGTGAATACGGGCAGCAAGAACCGCCCTGCAACCAAATACGGTTCGGAAAATACGAACTATGCCATGGTGGGCTGGCTGGGAAGATCTACGGATATAAACTCATTAAAAGAGTATTGGCAGCCGGGACTGGAAAATGTGCAGCAGTATTCGTACAACTACACGTTTTTTGACAACCCCTATTTTACGTTACTCGAAAACCGCAACGCGTTCAACCGCGATCGGTTGTTTGGAAATGTATCGTTGAAATATGATTTCACCAAAGAACTGTCGCTGACAGTACGAACGGGGATGGATTACCAAAACGAAGCTCGCACGTTTAGAAGAGCGTTCAGTTCCAATCGTTTTAAAACGGGAGCGTATGCGGAGCAGAACGTTTTTTATCGGGAAATAAACTCCGATTTTCTGGCCAATTATTCCAAAACGCTCAGCGACTTTTCAGTAGATGTCTCCCTTGGCGGTAATCAAATGAACCGTAAAGCTAATTTAGAGCAGATACAGACTTTGTCGCTGGCGCAACCGGGGGTGTATTCCTTGGCCAATGCGTCGTCCCCTCTGGAATATTTTCAAAATGCCGATAATAAGCGTATTAACAGCCTGTACGGCATTGCCAAATTGGGATTTAAGAACCTGTTGTTTGTAGATATTACGGGCCGCAATGATTGGTCGAGCGCGCTGGCTACGGCTACGTCGGTGGCCAATACGTCGTTTTTCTATCCGTCGGTCTCGGCGGGGTTTGTGGTTTCCAACGCCATCAAATTGCCCGAAATCATTTCTTTTCTGAAAGTCCGGGCGAGTTACGCGCAGGTGGGCAATGACACCAATCCGTTCCAGACCAATGGAACTTTTACGTCGCGTACGCCCGTGGGTGGGTTGCCGAGTTATAGTGACCAAAACTTTATTCCCAATGCCAACCTTAAGCCCGAGAGCATCACGTCGGTGGAATTCGGAACCGATGTGCGTTTTTTCAATGACCGCCTGAAGTTGGATGTGACCTATTTTAACTCGTTGAATAAGAATCAGATCCTCTCGCTGCCGATTGCGGTGTCGTCGGGATATGTACAGCAAAATGTCAACGGCGGCGCGGTCCGGAGCAAAGGTCTGGAAGCAGTCGCAGAGATTACTCCGGTGCGCGGGCGGCGTTTCAAATGGAATACGTTGATCAATTTTACCGCTTACCGCAATCGGGTAGAGTCGTTGCCCGATCGGGCCAAAACCATCACATTGGCCTACAATCGCGTGTATGATATTGTCAATCAGACGGTTTGGTACCAGGTGCAGGAAGGTGGACGAATGGGCGATATGTGGGGAACAGGCTATCTGAAAAACGCCAACGGCGACTTTGTCATCAACAAAACCGGCGGATACATTGCGGATAACACCTTGAAAAAGTTGGGTAATTACAATCCTGATTTTATGGTGGGTTTCAGTAACAATTTTACCTATAAAAATATTAATGCCGCTTTTCTGGTTGACTGGCGACAGGGAGGCATTTTGGTGTCGCGCACGCTGGCGCTGGCAGCCGTAGGCGGACAGTTGATCGAAACCGCCAACCGTCCCGAGGTGGGTATAGTGGCCAAAGGCGTGGTAAATACCGGAACCGCCGAAAGTCCCGTGTATCAGCCCAATACCGTGGCGGTGTCGGCCGAGACGTATTATCGTCAGTATTATGACCGCAACCACGAAGAAAACAGTACTTACAATGCGTCGTATGTGAAATTACGGGAGGTGCAATTGGGCTATCAACTGCCCGCTTCGGTGTTAGGCAAATATATTCAATCCGTCAGTGTTTCGTTGGTTGCGCGAAATGTGTTTGCCATCAGCGACATGCGCCATTTTGACCCCGAACAAACGGCCTTTCAGGGGCAGAAATTTTTGTCGGGGGTAGAAGACATGAGTTATCCTACCTCGCGCAGTTTGGGCGTTAAATTGAGCTTGACCTTCTAAATCATCGACGTTTTTGTTGTACAAATGCATTCAATCATGAAAAAATATATCGCTTATTTTTCGGTCATCGTGTTGGTGATGTTGGGAAGCTGCACCAAAGACTTTGAGAAAATCAACGTCAATCCCGTAGCGCCGGTAGACGTGCAGCCGGAGTTGTTGTTGCGTAAAGTACTCTTCGATTACGCCGACCAAATGTCGTACGAAGGTTTCGTGGCAGGCAATCTGTTGGGGCAATTATTCACCGCCATTGATTTCAATTTATTCGACCGTCACAGCCTTACCGAAGCGCAATACGGCGGAAATCCTTGGCTGTTTCTCTACGAAAATCTCCGTGACAACGAGATATTACTCACCAAATCCCGCTCCAATCCGACCTATGCGGTCTATGAAGGCCCGGCGCTGATCTACAAAGCGTACCTGACGGGTATACTGACAGACCTGTACGGCGATGTGCCATACAGTCAAGCGTTAAAGGGAAAAGAGGGAAACGTAACACCGGTATACGACGCACAACGGGATATTTATTTGGGCAAAGACGGCATTATTGAAAACCTGACGAAAGCGGTAAATGTCATTACTGCCTACAAAGGGGCGCAGGCGTTGCAGGGCGATATTATTTTCGGCGGTAACCTGTCGGCGTGGCGAAAGTTGGCCAATTCACTGAAGTTCAAGTACCTGATGAGAGTGTCGGCGCAGGAGAATGTTGCTGCCGAGTTGGTAAAAATTTACGCCGGCGGGGACTACATCAAGTTGCCTTCCGAAAACGCGGTATATCAATTTACTGCCTCGCAGCCCAATAACTTCCGCATGGCCACCGCCCGCCTGGGTGACTTCAACCTCTTCATCATGTCGGAAACGGTCGAAGAGATTTTGACCAAACTGAATGACCCGCGTAAACAGGTTTTCTTTCGACCTACGGCCAATAATGCCAATGCCTATAAAGGGCTGCTCAACGGCCCGGATGCGTCCAAACTTTCTATTTCGGTCGGCAATTACTCCTTTGCGGGACGGATTTTCCGGGAAGATGCCGGAAAATTGAAAGCGAATTTTTTGACGAGTTTTGAGGTCAATTTCCTGTTGGCCGAAGCGGCTGAAAAGGGGCTTATTACTGCCGATGCCAAACAACTCTACGAAACGGGCGTAACGCAGGCATTTGAGTATTGGGGAGCGGCGGTGCCCGATACCTACCTCAAAACCACCCCGGCGGCTTATAAGCTGAACGGGGCCAATCCCATTGAGCAGATCATTACGCAAAAATGGTTGGCCAACATCATCAACGGCTACGAAGGTTGGACCGAATACCGTCGGACAGGTTTTCCAAAACTGAAAACCATTTCAGCCAGTTTAAATCAAAACCTGATTCCGGTGCGATTGCCCTACCCAACGACCGAAGATGCCTTGAATAATGCTAATTTTAAGGCGGCTGCGGCCAAAACCAATAACAACAGTGTCAATTCGCCCGTTTGGTGGGATAAATAAGTTTGTATGAATGCAATGATGTGGCAGTGGGTGATCATGATCGGGTCGAGCCTGCTGTTGTTTGTGGTCTCACCGCTGACGAGTAAAACCAACGATTTTTTTAAGGGAAGCAAAGACAACGTACCGCCCAATTCGCTGTGGCTGACAAGCAGTTTGGTGATTTCGTGGCTTTTTGCCAAATCCATTACCAACGCCGCCGATTTGGGCTATGCCTTCGGAATCGTGGGTGGCGTGGCCTATGCGGGCTATTACCTTTCGTTCATGGTGGCGGGGGTGCTGATCTACCAGATGCGCATAAAAGGCAAGTTTCGCAGCATTCATCATTTCCTGGAAACACGCTACGGAGAGGTGGCGGTAGGGCTCTTTTCGTTGCTGATCGGTTTCAGACTCATCAACGAGATTTGGTCCAACACCATCATTATCGGTACCTATTTCGGCGAGCAGGGGAGTGTTCCCTACTTTGCTTCCATCGCCGTATTTACGATGCTGACGTTGGCGTATACGCTCAAAGGCGGGATGCGGAGTTCGATCTTTACCGATATGATTCACTTGGTGCTGTTTATGGGCCTTTTGGTGTTCATTTTAGCTGTTCTGATTCCCCAAACACCGGGTGGTATCACGGCTTTGGCGAATAAAGGCGAATGGAAAATGAGTCAGGGTGTTAATCTGTTGTGCGTAGCGTTGCTTCAATCCTTGAGTTATCCTTTCCACGACCCCATTATGACCGACCGGGGCTTTATTGCGCCGCCCCGTACTACGTTGGTGTCTTTTGCAATGGCCACCGTGATCGGTATGTCCTGCATCATCCTGTTCAGTTTTGTCGGGATTTTCGGCTCCATGAAGGGTCTTCCCGCACCTGCCACGGTGGAAGTAGCCAAACTGTTCGGTTTGCCCATGATGCTGATGATGAATTCCATCATGGTGACCTCAGCGGCCTCTACCATTGATTCGACCTTTTCGTCGTCAACCAAACTCATTCATTTGGATTTGCTCAAAGAAAAAGGCATCAGCGTGCGCAAAGGGCGCATCACGATGGTGCTGTGTGCATTGTTTGGAACATTGCCCGTATTTCTGAACCCCGAAATTCTTTCAGCCACCACCATCAGCGGCACAATGGTGCTGGGATTGGCCCCGATTTTTGTGTTTTGGTGGATCAAAGCCCCGAAATGGTCTTTTTACGGTTCCGTGTTGTTCGGCATTGCGTGCGGCCTGACCACCATTTTTGTCAAAGATGTGCATTGGATTCAATTTTCCGACGGCAAATACGCCGACCTGCTCAGCATCAACGTCGTCGGAACCATAGGGTGCTTTACGTTGTTTTTTATACCTGTTCTGTTGAAAAAAAGTGACGCCTGAAACGCAACATATCGGTATCCTGCGCGGAAAAGCCCTGATCTTTGGGGGTGTTTACTCCAATTATCAGGCGTTGGAAGAATTGTATCAATGGGCAACGAAGGAAAAGATTCCCGCGCAAAACATCATCTGTACGGGCGATATCGCCGGCTACTGCGCTTCGCCGGTCGAGTGTCTGAATTTTTTGGAAGACTGGGGCATTCGGGCGATTCAGGGAAATGTAGAACAAAATCTGCTCAACGGCACCGACGATTGCGGCTGTAATTTTTCGGAAGGCAGTCGGTGTGATTTTTTTGCCAAACAGTGGTTTCCGTACACCGCCGTTCGGATGACCCGCCGCAACCTAAATTATCTCGCTACATTGCCTCTGTTTCTTGATTTTGAATACGCTCAAAAGCGTGTACGCGTATTGCACGGCTCCCTACAGAATATCTCGGAATTTGTGTTTAAATCTACGCCATGGGCCGTCAAAGCGGCCAATTTTGAAGCGGCAGCAGCGGACGTCATTCTGGCGGGTCACTGCGGGTTGCCGTTTGCAGATGCCCGGGAAGATAAATTATGGCTCAACGCCGGTGTGATCGGAATGCCCGCCAACGACGGCACCCCCCGCGTGTGGTACGTAGTGTTGGACGATGCCTACGATACCTTTTCGTACGAATTCAGAAGTTTTGAGTACGACGCCGGCGAGGCCAACCAACTTATGATGGAAAACGGCCTGCCCTATTCCTATTCCGAAACCCTCCTGACCGGCCTTTGGGACAACTGCGACATCCTGCCCGACGAAGAAACGGCATTGCAGGGTGTGGCTATTGAATTGTAGGGAGAGGGAAGATAATTACAACTTTATTTCTATACCAATAAAAGTTGGTCTGATTTGCAAATTGCGTATTTGTAATTGGCGGTATTATTGTATTGAATATCAAGTGGATATAAACCTTGCGATTCTTTCCCTCACTCTTTCCCCAATTGCTTTAAGCGCCCCTGATACGCCTGCCAATAGTTTCTTTTGGTAAAATCGTTGAGAAAAGAGGCGGCAATCATTTTTTCAACTGCTTCGGAGCGGGATAGCAGCGTCGTAAGCAGCGTGTTAAAAGTAGTTTCACTGATTCCTGCCTGTGCGGCAAGAGTGGCAAATTGTTGACGAATCTTTCCCTGCGCCATATTTTTAGGCAAAAGCCCATCTTCCAAGGCAAAGTCTTTATCTTCCGTGTGGATGCGGCTGTTCAGTAAATCATACGCCGGGCTGAGTCGATAATCACCCAAGGGGGTTTCGAGTACTGAAAAATTCTTGAAGTGTGCATCGCCGTTGGAAAAGAGGTAGTTGAAAAGCAGGGTTTTCAGCAGTTTGGGGGCTTCCGATTTGTAGGCCGGTAAATAGAACTGCATCCATTGGAATAACTCAGAGTAGTTGCCTGCATACTTGTAATGCGCACCGTGGGTTTGCGGGGTTCGGCCGGCCAAAGAAGCAAAATCCTCCTGTCCCGCTTTTGTGCCATCCTCCCGAATATCAAAACGCTTGGTAATATAGGCCGTAGCACCGTTTTTGAAGAAAATCAGGGCGTTTTCGGCCGTTTCCAGTCCAAAGACCTGTCGAGCAATTTGCATGGTGAGGTGTTCATTGGCCGGCATTTGGTCGGGTTTTTTACCCGCTCCGGGAATAGGTTTCAGAATATGGGTACCGCGCTCGCCTTCATGGGTAAGTCTCAATTTATTTTTTTCAAGCACAACCGAAAATTTTTCCTGTACGCCCGAAATAGACATACGTTTCCTGTTCTCTTCAAACAGTTCATCAGTGTCAGGATTGAACGCCGGTGAATCGTAGGGCAATACATGATGTACCTTTTTGCCATAAAATACCCTGTTCAGACAGGCTTTGCTATACGTGCTGAAACCCTCCGCTAAGGTTCCCGGACAATGCGTAAGTTCAGGTACATTCATGGCATTTCTGATGTAATAACCCGAATGGCACCGATGCTGTCGGTGGCCGCCGTAACCATCAGCAAGCTCAAATAATCATCGGCATCAATTCGATGGTGTTTGCAAACGACTTGTTTATTAGACCCTTCAGGCAACATATTATAGAAAAATGGAAATAAATAATCTGCATGAAATTCCCGGTGTGTTTTGGGAAACGTAAGGCTTATGGATGGCTTATTGCTGTCTACCCAGGTATCATGGTAGCGAAACGTAAAAGAGCCGTTATCGTGTTGGGTCAATATTCCCGCTTCTTCATTGCGGAAGAGTATTTTGGCCTGTCTCATGGGTTACGGGAAATGGTTTTTAAGCGTAAGCTGATTTCCATCCCCAATACATCGGCCAGCTTTTGCAGGGTTTGCAGGGTAGGATTCCCTTTGCCGCTTTCAAACTGTTTTAACGTACGCAAACCGACACCTGACAACTCCGCGAGCGTTTCCTGCGTCACCTGCATCATTTGTCGGCGTTCTTTTATTGATTGTATTAACTCTTTAAAGTGCATTATACGGCTCTTTTTTATGTAAATATACAATTATTTGTAATAATTACATTAAATAGTGTAATATAGTGCACTATTTAATGTAATTATTGAAATGGCACGCTGATGACGCTATTTTTCGCTTATATACCGGGTAATATAACCCCGTGCACCTCCGTGATTGAAAAAATACTGTCACTTTAGAACATAAAAAAATCGGTACCGAAGTCATTCGATACCGATTTGTCTGTCAAGCTGCAAACAACTTATTTGGCTACTTCTCCGCCACACGAACTGCCGGCTCCCGCCGTACATCCATAACAATGTTGATTGATAATGATGGAACGTTGGGTCAGGGTTTCCATGTCAAAATCCCGCAGGTGTTTGGCTTTGCCTGCCACTTTCAGGTCCAGCATTTGGTTAAAATCGCAATCGTATAAGTAGCCATCCCAACCGATAGACAGCGTTGTGCGGCACATGACGTTGGCCGCCGCTGTCGGATTGAAGGAATTGACGAGTTTTTCCATGTATTCGCTGTAATTGCCGCTCACCAACAGATAATCCAAAAAGCGACTGATGGGAATGTTGGTAATGCAAAACAGGTTGTTGAATTCAATGCCGTATTTGGCCCTGAGCGCACGTTTAAACTCCTTTTCCATGCCTGCTTGCCCGCTCGGCAGAAAAGCACCTGCCGGGTTATAGACCAAATTAAGCGTCAGGCCGCTGCCTTCCTGCCCGTAACCGACGGCATTGAGCATTTGGAGGGCTTTGATGGAATCTTCAAAGACACCGTCGCCGCGCTGCGAATCGGTGCGGGTGGCGGTATAAAACGGCAGCGAAGAGGCTACTTCAATGCGGTGCAGTTTGAAAAACTCCGGTAGGTCGTGGTATTTTTTATTGGCCAGAATAATGGTCAGATTGCACCGAACGATGATGTTGATGTCGCTGTCAATGGCTCTGATTTCTTCAATAAACCACCGAAAATGCGGATTCATCTCGGGCGCACCGCCCGTGAGGTCGATGGTCTTGAATTTATGTTTTTTCAGCACGTCCAAACACAGTTGCATGGTTTCTTTCGTCATGATTTCCTTGCGGTCGGGCCCGGCATCTACGTGGCAGTGCTTGCATACTTGGTTGCACATTTTCCCCACATTGATCTGAAAAATGTCGATTTCAGTAGGTTTCAGCGGGAAAAGGTCGATCGGGGCCAGCTTCTCCCGAAACAGCGGAAGGTGTTTTCCCAACGTCAGGCGGTCGTTTAGTACCTCCAGCTGAAACGCAGATTCGCCCAGTTCGTGTTTTCGGGCTTTCAGTGATTTTACAGGATTCATATTGTGGGCAGGAGTGAGGAGCGAGAAGTGAGGAGTCAGAAGTTTTTTATACTGACTCCTCACTCCTGACTTCTGACTCCTGATTTTACATGGTTAGTTCTTTGGCTTTATTGATCATTTGCGTACTGTGAACCAGCGTAATGCCCGCTGCCATGACGGCTCCTACGTGAACAGCCTCCATCATTTCGTCTTCGGAGCAGCCTTTTTCAAGCGTGTCGGTGGTATAAGCATCAATGCAATACGGGCATTTGAGTACGTGGGCTACTGCCAGGGCAATGAGGGATTTTTCACGGGAGGTAAGCGCTCCTTCGGCAAATACGTCGCCGTAATACTTAAAAAAATCATTGGCCAGATTTTTGGCACCGAAATGACCGATGGTGCCAAATTTTTTGAGATCTTCCGGGTTATAGTACGATGGCATCAAAGTAGAAGGGTTGATTGATTGATTCGTTGTAATATGTACGAAATATATCCGCTTTTAGTTTTGGAATCGTAGATATGCAATGTTTTTAATAAAAAATCGGTTTATTTATTCAGAAGTATGTATGTATGAAGAAAAAACAAAAAACGCGCGAGCCTAAAAAGAAACAGGCTCGCCCCCAAAAACAGATTGTTTCGTTTTTGGATGAATTTAAATCAGAAATTGCTGCATTTTTTGAGATAAATGATGATCGGCCATTTGAACTGCACCAATTGCACACCCATTTTGATGCGGATGACCAAAAACTACGTTTAATTTTCAATGGATTGTTGGATGAACTGATCGAAGAAGGACGGGTCAAACGGACACCTGAAGGATTATATGCCGCCAAAGAAAATGCCAACGTATTCATCGGAAAGGTAGAGCATGTGAATAAAAATTACGCTTTTGTAGTGCTTAACGATGAACCCTCCGACGGCCCGATTGTTTCCGGAAATTCGGATATATGGGTAGATGCAGATGATTTGCGCGGTGCCATAGATGGGGATACCGTGCGGATTACGCTCTTCAGTGATTATCGAAGCGGACGCCGTCGCGAAGGAAAGGTAGAAGAGATACTGCAACGCGGACGCACCGAATTTGTGGGTGAAATTGAGCTTTGGCCCAAATACGGCATTGTAGTCTTGGACAACCGGCGTATGTACGATGACGTTTACATTCCGGAAACAAAACTTAAAAACGCACAGGACGGTGATAAAGTACTGGTTCGCATTACCCAATATCCGACGCGTTCGCGGCGTATGGAGGGTGAAGTGACGGAAGTATTGGGCAAAGCAGGCTCAAACGATACCGAAATGCACGCTATTTTGGCGGAATTCGGATTGCCGTATAAGTTTCCGGAAGAGGTGGAAGCCGAAGCCAATGCCATTCCCGATACCATTCCGGCGGAAGAGATTGCCCGCCGGCGCGATATGCGGGATATTCTTACCTTCACCATTGACCCGGCCGATGCCAAAGATTTTGATGATGCACTTTCGGTGAAGTATTTGGATAATGGCAACTACGAGATCGGTGTCCATATTGCAGATGTGACGCACTATGTCCGTCCGGATACGGGCATTGAGCGCGAAGCTTACGCCCGCGCTACGTCGGTCTATTTGGTAGACAGAACCGTGCCGATGTTACCCGAAAAACTATCAAATAACCTGTGTTCTCTTCGTCCCAATGAAGACAAGTTGACTTTTTCCGCCGTTTTTGAAATGAACGAAGAGGCCAAAATCGTGCATGAGTGGTTTGGGCGTACCGTGATACATTCCGACAGAAGGTTTAGCTATGAAGAAGCGCAGGAGGTATTGGAAAACCCCACTCCTGACCCCTCCCCTGTGGGAAGGGGAGAATCTGCTCTCTCCCTCAGAGGGGAGGGGTGGGGTGGGGTTCTCTCGCTCCTCAACAAACTTGCACATAAACTTCGGGCAGAACGCTTTGCAAAAGGAGCGGTCAATTTTGAAACAACGGAAGTAAAGTTCAATCTGGACGAAAACGGTAAACCTATCGGGCTTTATACTAAGGTTCGGAAAGATGCCCACAAACTGATCGAGGAGTTTATGTTGTTGGCCAACAAGCGCGTTCCGGAGTTTATTTATCGAAAGTCGAAAGACAAAAACCAACCCAACACCATGGTTTACCGTATCCACGAAGAACCGGATATGGAAAAACTGCGGGTTTTTGCCGCTTTTGCGGGACGGTTAGGGTATAAGTTGAAAATTGAAAATGAGAAAGTAGCGGCTCAGTCGCTCAATCAATTGATGGCTGATCTGGAAGGGAAACCTGAGCAGAATGCCTTGGAACAATTGGCGATTCGCACCATGGCCAAAGCCCGTTACAGTACAGAGGATGCAGGTCATTTCGGCTTGGCTTTCCGAAGGTACTCTCACTTTACCTCGCCCATTCGACGGTATCCGGATATGATGGCGCATCGCTTGCTGCAACATTATTTGGACGGCAAACCCTCGCCGGACCGCGCCGAATACGAGCCCGCGTGCAAGCATTCGTCGTCGCGGGAACAACTCGCCGCGAATGCCGAACGGGCCAGTATCAAATACAAGCAGGTTGAATTTATGGCTTCGATGGAGTCAAACCGAGTATGGGACGGAATCATAACGGGCGTGACGGAGTTTGGCCTCTTTGTAGAGATCACCGAAACGGCGTCCGAAGGCTTGGTACGAATGAATGATTTGAACGACGACTATTACGAACTCGACAAAGAAAACTACCGACTTGTCGGGAAACGCTCTAAGCGGTTCTACACGTTTGGCGATGCCGTAAAAGTAAAGGTAAAAGAAACCAATATTTCGCGCCGCAGTATGGATTTGGTTTTAGCGGAAGCGACGCCAAGTCATAGTTCGGCCGTGGTCAAAAACGAGCGCGGTCGTCAACGAAGCAGCGGAAGAAAAGAAAGCGTCAGCTCGACACGAGAAAGAAAAAAGCGCCGTTAGGCGCTTTTTTTAACGTGAACTTTTCAATTTTTACGCAGCCATTGTGGGGCAGTACGGCCTCAATTCCAATGGTGCTGTAATCTTAACTTTGGGTTTTCTTTGATAAAAAGAATAGGCACAGATAGCTGCCAATGAATGCGTAAAAGCATTCGTAGCTTTTCGATGCCTTGTGTGTTCGAGATCCATTACATTTTTTTGAATACCGATTACGGTTTCAATAATGGGTCTTTTTTTAGCCATCTTTTGAGCTTGTAAAGGAATTTCTTTGACCGATTTTTTCTTTGCATTATTGCGTGGTTTGGCAAAGAAATCAATTGTGTTGTCATATTCGATAAAGGCTAATTTAGCCTCATTCATCAAATAGCCTTTGTCACCAAATACCCATCCGGAAAGGTCTTTGAGAAGATAAAAAACAGTAGCGATATTAGTATCAGATGAGCTGCCTGTTGTAAAGCAAGTTTGAATAACTTCACCTAAGTTGTTGATAATCATATGTATTTTTATCCCGTAAAACCATCCCGTAGAAGTTTTTCCCCAATCGGCCAGCCCTTTAAAGACTTTATGTTGGTGTACTCGTTTAGGATGACATGCTTCTATTTTGGTGCTGTCAATGAAATAGATACCTGTGCGAATGGAGAATTGACAGCGATATAAATGGAAACAAAATAGGGGTAAAAAAGCTAAAGGGATATACCATACAAATCGGTCATAACCCACTAAATCCGGGAAGTCTTTTTTGAGTTCTTTACTGACATGCTCTTCATAGTAGCTTTTGAAGTTTTTGTAGTGAGAGTAGTGGTAATAGATAAGTATGGTCATAATTTCACTCATAGTCATGCAACCCAATTGGCGTTTAGAATACCAATCTATTGTTGCAGCATAGGATGCAATTTTTTCCAGATGTTTCTTGTTGAACTCGTCCACTTCGTAGTATATTTCCGTCAGCATAGGGAGGATTTGGTTAGTTTTTGAAGGTTGGTAACTCCAAAATACTATCTTTTCTCTCTCTATGCTCATTTTTGTCATTTGAAACCCTCATTTTGACCTAATTCCCCGAAAAGTTCGCGTTTTTTTTATTAAAAACCTTCTTTCTCCTCCGCTTTTTCTTTCTTTTTCACCGGGGCTTTCGGCGGTGTCTGTACTACTTTCGCACCGGTTTTCGCTTTAGAGGTTGTATCCTTGGCGGCTGCTTTCGGGTCTTTGGCATTGGCAGCGACTTTGGTGTCTTTTGCTCCTTTAGTCGGCGGAGTCGCTTTGTCGGCTACTTTGGTATCTTCCTCTTCCGTTGTTTCCTCTTCTTTTTCTTCGACTTCCTTGGCGGTAGTTACCGGTGCTTTCGCCGGTGCTGTTTTTGAGCCGGCTGCCGGAGTCGACGTCTTCGCCGGGGCACCTTTGGCCGGAGCTTTCGTATCTTTGGCTAAGGTAGTCTTTTTCGGCTTAGGACGATACATGGCATTAAATCGGTCAACAAACAAATCCCGCTCTTCCATGCCGATGGCTAAGATCGATGATTCTTTTTTATCTTTTGATTTGACCGCAATAAAGTCGTTGACTTCCTGTACAGAGGATACCAAAGCCAATTTATCTTGCTGCCAATCGAAATAATACCACACCGCTTCGGAGGATTCGATGTAAATACTTACTTCATCCCCGCGCGCACTCTTTCTGATTTCAACCATGCCGTCCAACTCCGCGTTGATATCCGTATTTCCTAAATTGGAAACCCCGATCTTTCCTACGCTGTAAAACGCGTTTTGAGGGGCCGACCACCGCAAGTTGACATTAGACAACACCAACGTAGCATTGAATTTAGGCGATGCATCAAATAAAGGCTTATAGGCGGCAGCGGTACGGCTGATATAGCCGTCGGTGGCTTTACGCCCGATCAAAGCCGCTAATTTTGACCCCAAGCGCTCAAAATTCGGTTCGGCAGGGTCGCTGTTTTGTTCATCTAAGTTAGTTTGAACAATGTTTTCCGCGGCTTTGGTAATGATTTCACGGTTAGCCGGAAAGTTGAACGACAGCAGGCTGTTGAATCGATACGTACTGCTGTCAATATTGGTTTGGACAGCACCTGCTGCCATAAATAATTCTTCTCCTTCCTTCGCGCCACGCTCATGGATAAGGCTAAGTTTCCCTTGATAGTTGATCGTTCCTTTGGCATCATTGAAAGTGTAGGCATTTTCTTCATCTACCAATTCGTCCGGAGTTTTCGGTTCGGGCACAATCCGAAATGCCTTGGTTTTATCGTCAAACCGCAACAGGCCGTTGGCTTCAAAAATGGTTTGGTCGTTTTTAGCTTCTTTGGGAGAGAGGAAGGTGGAATACAGTCCGTCGGCTCCGGCGCGGTAATGCATTCCTACCGAAATCGGCAAGTCAGATTCATTTTTCAGCGTCGGTGTTACTTTCAGAGCGGCATCTTTGGTCGGTGTTTCTTTAAACGGAATCCAAGAAGCCACTAAATCGGGGCGTTTTTTGATGATCGGTTTGACATAGCCGTCAAATTGCAGGTTGGGCTCCGGAGCCAGCATCGTCATTCCGCCCTTGTATTGCAGGCGAGGTGCGACCACAAAGTTATCTATCTCCACAATTTCAGCCTTGGCTACTGTATAAGAAGATTTTCCTTTGGGTTGGGCTAAACGATTGCTTGCCGAAGCGGTGAGATTGGCTTGTTGCAGGGTAAAGTTGCCCATCTTCACCGGAATAGTATCGTTGGTAACGGTTGCATACAAATAGGTAGCATCGCCCGTGAACTTGGTTCGGGAAACAATTTGAATGTTTCCGTTTTTAAGGCGGTGGTATTCGTTGAGCGTATCCAACAGCAAACGGGCATTTTTGAAAGGAGTCATTTCTCCGTTACGATGGATAACCACCAACCCTTTATCCGGTAATACCTTGGCATCGGCCGTCGTTATGAACGGTACCCCGCCGATATTCAGCGTCATTTTTTCAATTTCGTACAAAGCCGACGACCCGTTGAAGGACAGTCCCTCCTGTTCGGGAGCAGTAGTCGTAAAAGTAGAGGTGGCCACGTCGCCTTTCATGGCAATGGTCTTGGCATTGATATTCCATTGAGCACGGTTGATGGAGGTGCGATACGCGGCAAAAGGAAATTCCATGGAAGCGGTGGTCTCCAATGAATTGTTATTGGTAACGATACCTACTAACCCTTTGACAACGTTAAAATCAACATCTACATTTTTTCCCAACAGTACCGGGCGCGTCGTATTGGTTGCTGAAATGATCTTGTACTGCGATTCGCCCGCCAAAAATCCTTCTTTGTTAAATTTGATGTCTTGGGAGGTCAACTCAGAGTCGTCGCGGCGTAAAAATCCTTTTCCGTACAATCCCGTAGAACGCAGTACGATACGTCCGTCCAATTTGGTAGTTCCGTTGTAAAAATTGAAGGTATTGCCTTTCGTGGTCAACGACATACTGTCAGCCTTCGGCGTCCAACGGAGGGTATAGTTGCGAAGGTCCACTTTGGGGAAATACGCCTTTCCGATGGTAGCTTCTTTGATCTCAGCTTGGGCGCCGTGGGCAATCATCGAATCAGCCATAAACAACATACCTTCGGTAGGAATGCGGGCACTCAGGTGCGTAATTTCTCCTTGCGAACGCAATCCCTGCTTGTCCATCGTCAATTCTTTTGTGAATTTAACGTTGGTATTTGTACCGTACACTTTAAATCCGGCCGCCGGCGGTGTGTAGTTAAAGCCCAATGAGTTGTCGGGCATAGAACGCAGCTCTGCCTTGAAAGGAGGGAAAATACCGTTGGAATTGAATGTACCGATAAAAACAATATCCTGCGTAGCCAAACTGTCGTAATCAATGGACGGTATCTTAAAAAAGACGTTTCGGTCATAGGCCAAATTACCGCGATCAGCTTGGTCAAAATAGACCGTCATACCTTCCGGCACATTCAGGCGCGGGAAAACTGAGTTTTTCTTGGCACCCGATTTGTTGCCGGGGTCATTGAGATAAATCCTGCCTGATTTTTCGTACACGATGTCGCCTCCGACTTCTGCCTTACTGCCTTTGTCGTAAGCGGCTTTCGGGACATAGGTGATATTGTCAATTTTATTGAGGTCTACAAAAAACTTGTCATAATTGAACACCAAATCGCGACCGTTGAAGCGGAAATTGGCAGACAGCAATTGACCGTTCAGCGAAAAATCACGATTTTTCATGACTTTGATCTGCTTGTCGGAAGGGAAAGCGACAATTTTCAACGAATCGCTAATGGTGAATTTATCCACCCCCCGAATCGTCAATACATAGTCTTTCAAGTCAATGTCGGCATTGGCGGTAGTGGTATTGGCCGGATACAAAGAAGAAATTTGAAGGTTATCAAAATCGGTTTGTTTATTATTGGCCAATACGTACAAAATCCCCTTGTTGGTCAGGCGCAACAGGCCGTTTTTAGGCTCTACGGTCACGTATCCGTCGAAATTTAACTGATTGAACGCCGCACGCACCGCATTCATGTCTTTCTTATAAAATTCCGCAATTTCTTCGGGCGCAAAGGTGGGTGTTTTTTGTTTGGCGATGTAGTTGGCAGCCATCAACAACGGATGAAACCCGTATTGCTCACTCATGGCCCGAAACCGTTCCTGTTTGTAAAAATTGAAGGATTCAAACCGGATCGGAACAACTGTTTTTCCCGAAATGACCGAAAATTCAATTTGGTTTTTGACAAAATTCCACCGCAACATTTCGGCTTCAATGAACATCTTGTGGTACGAATCGGAAAAAGGGGTGTACTGATAGCCCGTTTTCCTATCCGCCGATTGGGCTTTGACCAAACCTTCCGAGTCATTATAAGATAATTGAATCCCCGGATGGTAGAGCGAATCCGTGCCTAAATAAGTGACAAATGTAGCCAAAGGAGACGTGATCAGCGAGTCGGTCAGCTCAAAACGGCGGCTGCCGGAGCGAAAGGCTATTTTCCCTTCGTGACTGACCGTGATCGTAGAAGGTTGCTGACTCAACGACATCCCTGACAACTTGAGTCCGGTCAGCGATAAACCGCCTTGGTAGCGGACATTCTTACTCAACCCTCTCAATTGCGCATCGTTGCGGTAGGAAATAAAGCGCGGATAAGGCGATGCCTGTCCTTTGGGACGTTTCTTACTTTCAAATTCAAATACGCCTTCTGCCGGTTGCGTTAATTTGGCTTCGTAAAACAACTTCGCTTCGTCGGCTATAAGTTTGGGAAGGCCGATATTGAAACTGTAATCCTTCAATACAGCATAAATATCGGCACTGCCGGCGGTTTCCCACGTGATTTTTCCGCCGTTTCCCACCCAAATTCCTTCCCGAATCCCGAGTTTTCCGCCGGTTTGTGCGATGGGTACGGAGTCATTGGCCGTAACCATCACCAAATTGACGTTTTTGAACTCAATCACGGCGCCCGTAACGGTAGGAAGGGGCTTTTTTTCGTAAGCCGTTGCAGTCATAAAATTGGTGGAATCGGCAGTAGCGTTGCTCCAATCGTCGTTAGCCGGGGTGGTTTTGGCGGGTTCGGCAGCTTTGTTCGGATCAGGCGCTCCTTCAAAACGAAAACTGAACGTACCCTCATAAGCGAACAAACGATTGAAGGTGGAGTTATATAACAGCCTGTTTTCGAATAGATTGCGAGCTGTTTCGAAATATTTTAAGGCGCTTTTGGTATCGTAAGTTTCTACGGTTTGAGCGGTAGTATTCAGATAGCCCTCCGCTTCGTTCGGGGCGGCGTAGGTTCCGTTGAAAGCCGCGTAAATTCCGTTGAAAAACTGCTCATAGTGGGGCGTAGTAGGTTTGTAGCCTTTCGCGACCATGCGACGGGCAATGGTGATGATACTTTTTTGCTGCGTTTGCGTCAAACGACTGTCTAACCACAAGGTTTCGAGGTTTTTGGCGGCTTTCACATAATTAGGATTGCCGCTCATCGCCATCATTTTCTGAACATCGGCGATAAATTGAGCGGGATCTTCCGAGAGTTTAACCACCTGGGCCCGTAAACCGGCTCCGGCCAAGAAGAGAAATAGGGTAAAATATAGGGAAAGCCGTTTCATAATATCTGTGTAATTTGCGGAAACTAACCGACTAATATAACTACATTTCGTATCATTTTATTTTCAACCTAACCGTATGTCCGAAGATTTCCTGTATTTCTTGTGGCAATTTCAGTACTTTGATACTACCGATTTACAAACTACTGCGGGTGAGGCACTTCAAACGCTGGCCGTAGGTCAGCGCAATACCCATGCGGGACCTGATTTTCTGAACGGCCGCATATTGATCGGCGGTCTGGAATGGGCGGGTAACATAGAAATGCACCTGCGGAGTTCCGATTGGCATCGTCATACCCATACTCATGACCGCGCTTATGACAGTGTCATACTGCACGTAGTGTGGGAAAACGACACCGCGATTCAGCGGCCTGACGGTACCCTTGTTCCTACGGTCGCCCTGAAATCGGTAACGTCTCGCCAACTGCTTTACAAGTACCGCTCTCTTACCGAAAGCAAAGACATTATTCCGTGTGCCGGTCAATTTGCCGAAGCGATTGATATTCAAAAAAGAGTCATGCTGGATCGGGCACTTATGCAACGATTGGAACGAAAAGCAGAAGATGTTCACCAACTGTTGGAACGCAACCGAGGCGATTGGGAAGAAACGGCCTATCAATTGTTGGCTCAAAATTTCGGTTTCAAGATCAATGCCGAGCCGATGCTTCGCTTGGCACAGGGGGTACCGCTCAAAGTACTCCAAAAGCATCGGGATAATCTGACGCAACTCGAAGCGCTGCTGCTGGGGCAGTCGGGAATGTTGCCTGTTTTGGAAACGAAGGAGGAATACGTAAGCACCTTGCGACGCGAGTATGATTTTTTAGCGGCAAAATATGGATTGCAGTCACAACAACTGCAGGCCCACGAGTGGAAGTTTTTACGTTTGCGCCCCGCCAATTTCCCCACGGTGCGTTTGGCTCAATTGGCGGCTTTGATTCAACAACAACCGAGTCTGTTTTCATTGTTTGTTCATTCCGAACCCGGCAAGACCTTGGAAGCGGCACTGCGGGTAAAGCAGTCGGCCTATTGGCAAAAACATTACCAATTTCATAAAGAGGCTGCGGGGCGGGTAGCAGCGGTCGGAAAAGCATCAGCTGAAAATATTATTGTCAATACCGGGGTGCCGTTGTTAGTAGCTTATTCGCAGGCGAAAGACAATCATTTGTTTTTAGAAAAAGCGTTGGAATGGTTGGAACAGCTCCCGGCTGAACACAATCATATTACTGAGTTATGGGAAAAATTGGATTTGAAAGTAAAAACAGCCTTTGATTCTCAGTCGGTTATCGAGCTGTACACTCATTTCTGTACCCTAAAACGATGTCTGCATTGCAGCATCGGAACGACACTTTTAAAGACACTTTAACCATTTGATAAATATTTGAACTAATCAGAACGCATCTTTGTATTTTTACAGGTTTTCTTAGCTACTCCACATTCCCCATGTACCGTAACCTATACCCTGCCTTTGTCGTAAGTGCCGGTTTAATTGCTTTTCTTGCCTTTCGCGGCGATGATGAATTTGTTTCCGCTTTCCAAAAAATCAATGAGGATGTTCAAAAAAACAGCCGAGCCTACGAAACGCTCGGTGAGGCTACTTCTACCATTGGACATCGCTTGACCGGCAGCTCCAACGGGGCAAAAGCCGAACTGTATGCGTTCAATTTGCTTAAAAAATACGGTTATGCTGATGTGAAGTTTCAACCTTTTGAGGTGGAATCGTGGATGCGGGATACCGTTACACTGGAAGTGGTTCCCAACAAAAGTGATAACTTTCGCAGTGTACCGGTGGTGGCTTTGGCGCATTCTCCCGTTCAGGCGCGGGTCAATGGCCCCATTGTGGATGTAGGGAATGGTTTGGAGGAAGATTTTGAGGCAGTAAAAGAGCAGATAAAGGGTAAAATTGCCTTGACCAACATCGGCCTGATCAACGGAAAGCCCGGACAGAAAAACCTGCATCGTTCCGAAAAAACGGCTTTAGCCATCAAATACGGCGCTACGGCTATCATTACCGTCAATCAAGTGCCGGGAAATGTATTGCTGACAGGAACGGCCTCAGTCACGGGTTCGCTGATCGCGATTCCGGCCGTAAATATCTCCAAAGAAAGCGGAGAGGAAATTCGTAATTGGATCAAAGTAGATACCGATTTGCACGCCGTCATAGATATGCGTAATGTGAGCAAAAAGATCAAAGCGCGGAATGTGATCGCCACGATTCCCGGGAAGTCAGATGAGCGTATCATTATTGGAGGGCACTTGGATTCGTGGGATTTGGCTACGGGTGCTTCTGATAACGGACTCGGTTCATTTACCATATTGGATATTGCCCGTACGTTTAAAGCGCTGAAATTAAAACCGAAGCGGACCATTGATTTTGTACTTTTCATGGGGGAAGAGCAAGGCCTGCTGGGGTCGCGTCAAGTGGTAAAAGAATTGGTCAAAACCAAACAGGCAGAGAAAGTAAGGTTCATGATGAATCTCGACATGACCAATAACGTGTACGGGATGAGTGTGGGGGGGCGTGATGAGTTGATTCCTTTCTTTCAGGCGGTGGGAGAACAAATCAAGAAAGTGGATGCCGGCTTTGCCAATACCGTCAGCAGTCGGGCGGGACTTCATTCCGATCATCAACCGTTTATGCTGGAGGGTATCCCGACGGGCGCACCCGCGGGCCGACTTGGCCCTAATGTGTTTGGCTGCTATCATGCCAATTGCGACAATTTCAATCTGATCAACCGTCAGGAAATGGTCAACGGGGTGCGCTTTTCAGCGATGCTGCTCTATGCCCTCGCTAATGCCAATGACCTACCTGCGAAGAAATTAGACAGTTACAAAACCCGTGATCTGCTCATTGCCCAAGGTCTTAAAAAAGAATTGATTTTGGGGAAAGACTGGAAATGGGAAGAAAATTAAAATAAAAACGGGCGGTTAACCGCCCGTTTTTATTACTCCACTTTCACTTTTCCTCCGCCCGAATAACTTCGGAAATCTCCCGAATACATCGCATCGGCAGAAACCGGTCCAAGGGTGAAGGTACCTTTGGTAATTACACGCACCATGTAATAGAACGTCTTCGGGGTGTTATTAGCCGTGGTGTAATAATTGATGCGGTCGTCGCGAATGTCAAAATGGTCAGGGGTGGTTGGGTTTTGGATCCACGGCATATCGCGCGGTTCGGTCAGGCGCGGATTTTCGATCTCAAACGCCGCCGGCAGCAAGTCTGTCACCACTACATTGTCCACCGGGGAGCCGTCAGCACTTGTCAATGTGATTTTAACAACCACTAAGTCATTTTGACGGAAGGTACTCAACGGCTGTCCGTTACGGTTCAGAAACTGCTTACGTACCCGTAAGCCTGCATCCTCTTCTACGTACGCCCCTGTGCCGCTCAAGCCTTCACTTTGGGCAAACCAATAAAGGGCGCCTTTGCCGCCGGTTATAATTTGTGACTTTTGATTAAGGCCTTTCGTAAGCACTATGTCTTTGCCGTCAAATGCGGCAATGGGCTTATTGTTAGAAAGGATTTTTCCTGTAACGGAAGAATTTGCGTTTTTCTTTGCCAGTTTTCCCAGCGCCAAAAACGAAAAGGCGGCTTCCTGTGTATTGAGATACCCGGTACTGTTAAGCGCCTGCGACAACCGACGTGCCAGGACAGGAATTTGAAGGCTATTGGGGTCTGTTTCGATCAAGGTGTTCAACGTCAGCGCCAAGTTACGTATCGGTGAGGCAAAACTGCCGCTCAACTGCCGCGGCGATGGTTTCTCGGTAAGCGAAGGAGGAAGCAATTCTTTGTAGCTGCGTTCATCACCGATTTGCTTAAAGGCGGCCGCCAGCAGATAGCGCGTATCGGAAGTGAGCAGTTGCTGATTTTGTTTGTAATAATTCATGGAAGCGCGGTTGGCTTTGCCGCCTAAAGCCAAGGCATAAAGAGAATAGAGTGAGGAACGGCTCGCAATGGTCTGCTGCGTATAACCGCTGCCTTCTTCGTAGGTGTAATCATATTCGGTGGCCGGGGTTCCGGTTTTCACCGTCAGATAATCCAACATTCGACCTAAAGCGGAAGTATTGACCTCAAATCCTGCCCGTTGAGCTTCGATCAGAAAATGCGTGGCGTAGGCGGTACCCCACGGAGATTCTTCGGTAGCCGCGGGCCAATAGCTTACGGCTCCGTTGGGTAATTGCATACTCTCTATTTTCTGAATGGCAGCCTGTACGTTGAAATTGGGGTTGAAATCGCTTTCCCCTGATTTAACCACGTAGGTTTTAGGCGAAAGGGTTTTGGCAATGTCAGCAAAATACAATTGCGGGAAAGCCTTTGAGATGGTTTGTTCAATGCAGCCGTGCGGATAACCGAGCAAATAATCCAGCGCTTTGGCGTATTGTACCATCGGTGAGCGGCTCACGATCAGTTTGCTGCTGACGGTCGAAGGAATAAACCCGTTACCGGCCCAATCGATCGTTCCCGTACTTCCCCCGGCAATGACCCCCGATTGCGACGTTTTCAGCAAAGACGTCGCAGGGCGGATGGTTAACTCCGTTTTTTCGACAAATTTTTCCTTCCCGTTGTTGACCGTCACCGTTACGCTTCCCGTTCCCATGGCTTGTGCCGCTTTCACGACAAACGCCGTACGGCTTTCTTTTTCCCCCGGCACACTGATCTGTTGTACTCCGCCGTTGACGATGGACAGTTGCCCGGTGACCCCCAATGAAACGCTGACATTGGCTGACGTTTTTTCAGTATTGGTCACGTTGACCGGCACAATCAGCTCATCGTCAGGGCTGAGAAAACGCGGCAGAGCCGTGCTGATCACGATCGGATCGGCTACTTTCATGTTTTTGTTGTTGGCACCAAACGCATTGTCTTTGTAGGCCACAGCCATGATGCGCAAATCGCCCGAAAACTGCGGGATATCCACTTCAAATTCCGCTTCTCCGTCAAAACCCGTTTCCAACTGTCCCGACCAATAGGCGACCAGATTGACCCGCCCGTTGGAAAGGGGATTGATGCGCTTTTCTAAGTCGTAGCCGTCACCGCCTACGCTGCTTGCCGAAGCCAATGACAACTCCGGAAACAGGAAGGGATACAGATCGTGGCTGTTGACCTCCAAGGCCTTCTTTTGGTAGAAAAATCCGTGAATATCGGGAGTTTGGAAATTCTTGATTTGCAGAATGCCCTCATCTACTACGGCTACCGTCACTTGCGCATTGCGAGCGGTTTTAATACGAATTTTTTGTTTGGTTTTGGAACGCGATTTCTCTGCCGCTACGATCTCAACGGGCAAGCGCGTATCTTCATCTTCCACCTTTATCGAAGCAAATCCGTGGGCAACGGTCAAGGGCAGGTCAGAGTTGTCCAGCGGGCGAATCAGCGTGGCCGTGACGTAGGCATTGGGCAAATGCTCACTTCCTACGGAAAAACTGAATTCGGCTGATTTGTTGTCAGTTTCTAAATAATGATGTTCCAAAATACTGTTTCGCTCTACCGTCACCAGCAATTTTCCGGCAAAGGGAGTTTTGAACAGAACAGTGGCTTTATCGCCGACCTGATAACTCGGTTTGTCAAATTCCATGAGTACTTCGCCCTCATTGCTTACTTCAAACGACGAAGCAGAGGTACTGCCCCAGCCATAAGCGTAAAAACGTACCACGGAATAACCGGTACTTCCGACACGTCGGATGCGTACTTCGTACTCTCCCGATACGGTTGGCACATAGCGCAGGTCAGCTAATCCGTTTTTGAAAGCAACAATGTTGGAGTACACTCCCTTTTCCCGCTTTTTGGAAACATAACGCAATTGGTCGTTCTGTTTTTCAACAACGGTTTGGTAATCCATTCGAATCACGTCTACCTGTGCCTGTGCGGCTTTGGGGGTGCCATCCTTGTCTACGGCGATGAGACCGATAGGCAACGGAGCATTGAGCCTGACGTAATTGTCGGCCATTTTGGCTCCGTAGAAAATATCTTGCGTAAAAACATCAAAGCGTTTGAGTCGGTTGACCGGCCGACCGGTTTCGTCAAAGACCGTAACATAGATCTTTCCTTCGAGTACGCCCATGTCGCGGTATTCGGCCGGCAGGGCAAAAGCCTCTTTGGCCAGTCCGTTATCATCGGTAATTCCTTGACGAAGTACATTTTCAAACTTAACGGCATCATCGTGCATATCGAAAATATAGTCACGGAATTTGTCGGCAAAAAAAGCTTTGCGTTTGAGCGAAAACTCCATTTCATAGTTTCGTCCCGAGGCAGGCGGGCCAAACAGGTTGAGTGCTGTAGCATTGAGGTTGATGGTTTGGCCGGCTCGATAAAACTCCTGATTGGTTTTGGCATCCACCTTAATGCGATCGGGCATAAACTCTTCGATGCTCAGCTTTTTAGAAATCAGCAATACATCGTTGGCGTTGTACACTTCGACGCTGTAGCTGCCTGTGACGGCCGCCTTATCCAAAGCAAGCGATGTCTCAACGGCTCCTTCGCTGTTGGTGTGGAGACGATAGGTTTTCAATTCCTTGCCGTTAGGCAGTAATACTTTGATCTTCAACGGAATTTCACCGACACTTTTCCAATCTTGCCGACGAACAACGGTGTTGAAGTGAACGGTCTCACCCGGGCGGTAAATATCGCGGTCGCCGTAAACGAAGGCTTCAAAACCGGAACTGTTGTCGCGTTTGCCCTCCACTTCAAAACGGGAGGTCTCCACCTGCGTGTCTTCTAAGTATAAGTAGTTGAAATCAGCCGTTGCTTTATCCGCCTCTGTGGTTTTGGCAACCACCATAGCTACGGTAAAATTGGGCGCTTTTTCCGACAACTTCTCAAATTTGACAATGCCTTTGCTGTCGGTTTTACCCGTCAAAACGGTCTGATTGTTGGTCGAAATCAGGCCGATCTCCAACTTACCGAGCGGTTCGGCCGTTTTGATTGAATTGGCAAAAACCCACAGTTCGTCTTTTCCCTGTTTGGCAATCAGGCCAATGTCAGAAAGCGATACGAGTTTGTTGGCCCGTTTGTATTGTTCTTCTTTGGACTCTACCGTTACCAGATAAATTCCCCGAAACGAATTAGTAGGATCAGGAATCCCTAAATTGAGCGCCGATACGCCTTTCACTTTTGGTAAATTGTCGGTTTCGACGGTCTTATCAACAATCAGGTCGCTGTAGAGTTGGTTGTAGTCGTCTTCGTAATTGTAGGCACCGGTAGGTCCCCAATTGTCTTCACCGCCGCCCAAGTAACCATATTCTTCGTAGCGACCGTTACGAAGATATTGCAGGATATTGTTTTCGTAGATCTTCGCAATTCTGACCTGCACTTTCGGTACGTTCACGATCTGCACGCCAACGTTACGCGACCCCTTCGAAGAGAGATAAATGGCTTTTTTGTTGACAAACGCAATGTTGGCGGGCATTTGTCCGAAAAACAGGTCTTTGCTTACAGCTTCTTCGAGTCGCGCTCCCAGCACTCCTTTCACTTGGTCGGTCAGGGTAAGTACATAGGTGTCGGTTTCGTTGAAGGCACCGCGAATAAGGAAGCCGTTTTCGGTCAATTCAGCTTTGGTTTCAACGGCGGGTTGGAGGGTATAATAAGCCGATAAATCCACATTCTGCAACTCCTGCGTCGTTACGACGCGTACCACGCCTCGGTTATTTTCAAAACCGGTCTTTACATCTTTGATTTCCAGCGCAGTGGCCGAAGGAAGCGTGCCCGAAAGCTTAATGTCTTCTTTGCTTGCATAATTAGTATTCGGGACTTTTACGCCTTTTTCGAGCGCTATTTCCAGCGGTTGCTCGTTTTTGTCCGCAACGGCGTTGTTCAAGGCCACCGTAACCGTTTCGGCCACCTGCGTTTGCATCACCGACTGACTGAGTGCTTTATCTTCACTTTTGACTTTCAATTTTCCGCTTACCTCGCTGCCGCTGACGGCGTAGTTGAAATTGAGTTTTGCTTTGGCCAGAGGTTTGCCCGTTTCACGCGATTTGGTCCAGTAAGTTTCAGCGTCGTTGAGTTGGAGATAAGGCGTGTGAAAGGCCATTTCCTCACCCGAAACGCTGTATGTCTTGTCGGTCGTTTTCTTTGACAACTCGCTGCTCAATTCAGCGCGATACTCAGTGGCCGGTTCAAACCCGCCCGCGGGCGAAAAGACCAACTCGTTAGGGGCGGTCCATTTGAATTTGCCCGCTACGGCGGGGATAAAGTCAATGAACTTAGTAGATTCCCAACTGTTGAGTTCAGATGCCGGAACAATGTCTTTGTTGAAGGTAAAGACCAAGTTTTGCGCCAAATTGATCTCCTCTTCAAAATTTCGGCCCACGACCCGAATTTCGTTGAGTTTTCCACATTGGGTGAGGAAGAATGTAGAAAAGAGGGTAGTAAAAAGGGAAAGGCGAGCGAACTTCTGCGCTGTTACGGATTTAATATCCGTAACAGAACTGATTCGGGATTTTAAATCCCGAATAGCGAGGACAATACCGGAAAAGCGGCTGCTGACAAAGGAGCGCATTGGAAGTAAGGTTTAGAATGTAAGCGTATTAACGGTGAAATTACGGGAAATTGTTGACAGCGGACAACAAATGTGCTGGCCATTTATTTGACGGCCTTTTAAAGATATCCTGTTGGTAATGCCGCTTTCAATAGAGCATTTATAAAACAAACAAAAGCCGCTTGACCGGGCGGCTTTTGTTTGTTTTATAATCTAATATTATTTATTAATGCCGTTGGTGGTGTTTTTCACCGCCAACGGGCGAGGATTGGAAATAACACGGTCAAGAGCAAAAAATACCCTACACCAATTCCCCATACAATGCTTCGCGTTGGGCTTTGACGCGGTCGTCGGTGATGTATTCGTCGTAGGTCATCATCTTGTCGAGGATGCCGTTCGGCGTAATTTCGATAATGCGATTAGCGACGGTTTGAATGAATTGGTGGTCGTGTGAGTAAAACAGCATCGCTCCTTTAAAATCGATCAAACCGTTGTTCAACGCCGTAATAGATTCCAAATCCAAGTGGTTGGTCGGGTCGTCGAGCGTTAAAAAGTTGGCGCCGGACAACATCATTTTTGATAACATACAACGCACCTTCTCTCCTCCGGAGAGTACACTCGCTTTCTTCAACGATTCTTCGCCCGAAAACAGCATCCGACCCAAGAAACCGCGAATGAAGCTTTCGTCTTTTTCTTTGGAGAATTGGCGCAGCCAATCTACCAAGTTATCGTCAGTTTGGAAGAAATGATCGTTGTCTTTGGGAAAATAAGCGTTGGTGATAGTGACACCCCATTTATAATCGCCCGCATCGGGTTTGAGCTGTCCGTGCAAAATTTCGAACAAAGCCGTAATCGCCAAGGTGTTTCTGCCGATAAAAGCCACCTTATCTTCCCGATTCAGACGGAAAGAAATGTTGTCAAACAGTTTGGTGCCGTCTTCCGCCGTTTTTGAAAGACCCTCCACGGCCAATACCTGATCGCCGATCTCACGTTCGGGTTTGAAATTAATGTAAGGGTATTTGCGCGACGATGGTTTGATCTCGTCCACGTTAAGTTTCTCCAACATTTTCTGACGCGCTGTTGCCTGTTTTGATTTGGCTACGTTGGCGCTGAAACGGCGGATGAACTCTTCTAATTCTTTGCGTTTTTCGTCCGCCTTCTTGTTCTGGTCGGCGCGTTGTTTCAAAGCCAATTGGCTGGATTCGTACCAGAAAGTATAATTACCGCCGTACAATTGTACTTTGCTGAAGTCGATGTCTACCACGTGCGTACACACTTGATCAAGGAAGTGACGGTCGTGCGAAACGACGATGACGATGTTTTTGAAGTTATTCAGGAAGTTCTCCAACCACATTACCGTTTCGACATCCAAGTTGTTGGTCGGCTCGTCGAGCAGCAAAATATCCGGATTGCCGAAGAGCGTTTGCGCTAACAGTACCCGTACTTTTTGGCTGGGGTCAAGATCGGTCATTTGGGCATAATGTAAGTCTTCTTTAATACCCAATCCGCTTAGCAAAGAGGCAGCTTCCGAATCGGCCTCCCAGCCGTTCAATTCGGCAAATTCGGCTTCCAGATCGGCCGCTTTTTCTCCGTCCGCTTCTGTAAAATCTTCTTTGGCGTAGAGGGCATCTTTTTCCAACATGATGTCATACAGGCGTTTGTGGCCCATAATAACCGTTTGAAGCACTTGATACTCGTCAAACTCAAATTGATTTTGCTTCAAAACCGCCATACGTTGGCCCGGCGTAATGGCCACGCTGCCCGTTTGGGGTTCGATATCGCCCGAAAGGATTTTCAAAAAGGTGGACTTCCCCGCACCGTTGGCACCGATCACACCGTAACAGTTGCCGGGGTTAAACTTAATATTTACTTCGTCGAAAAGCACTCGTTTGCCGTAGCGCAACGACACATTAGATACCGTTATCATTGAATGAATTGAAATTTTCTGTGAAAGATGCCGCAAAATTACGAATTTTTCGGGGGAATGTTGGCACAAAACGGACGACTGTTTACATTGATAAGTGGGAAAAATTGGTTAAAAATCAGGCTTTGTGTACGTTTGCAGTCAACCTGTATCTCTTCATCTGCAACCGGCAAAAAATTGAATTTCGAACACCTACTTTCGCTTTCTCCGCAAGATTTGCACGTTTGGGCTCAACAAATGGACCGAACGGATGCACTTCGTACCTTTCGCGACCTTTTTTATATTCCGGAGCGGGAGAGAATCCCCCTGATCTATTTTTGCGGAAATTCCCTTGGCTTACAACCGAAAACGGCACGTGAGGCCGTAGAAAAAGAATTGTCCACGTGGCAAAACCACGGTGTAGAGGGTTGGTTTGAGGGGGAAGAATCGTGGTTATCGTATCACCGTTATTGTCAGCAGTCCTTGGCCAATGTGGTAGGAGGGCTTCCGGAAGAGGTTTGCCCCATGAATCATTTGACTGTCAATCTGCATTTGATGTGGGCCTCTTTTTACCGGCCAACGGCGCATAAGTACAAAGTATTGACCATTGCCGGAGATTTTCCGTCGGATCAATACGCCATAGAAACACATCTGAAATTTCGCGGGTACGACCCCAATGAAGCACTCATTGAAATCAGCCCGCGTACCGGAGAGTTTACGATTCGGACGGAGGCTATTACGGAGGCCATCGAACAACATGCCGATGAATTGGCCCTTATCTGCATGAGCGGGTTAAATTATTACACGGGTCAGGTGTTTGCTATGCAGGCTATTGCTGAAAAAGCGCATCAACTCGGAATTACTATTGGGTTTGACTTGGCCCACGCTGTCGGCAATGTTCCGCTTCAGTTGCACGATTGGGGCGTTGATTTTGCCGTGTGGTGTTCTTACAAATACCTCAATTCAGGCCCGGGCGGTGTTTCAGGCGTGTTTGTTCACGAAAAACACCATCGTTCAGAGGTACTTCGTTTGGCCGGATGGTGGGGATATGACGAGGCGCGTCGGTTTGAAATGACCAAAGGATTTGTACCGATGGCCGGAGCGGCCGGTTGGCAATTGAGCACGCCCAGTATCTTAGCTTTGGCCCTGCATCGTACTTCCTTAGCTATTTTTGAAGAAGCCGGTATCGAAAATCTGCGCCGCAAAAGCGAACAGCTGACCGGTTTTTTGGCTTTGATGATCCAAAGAGCCAATCAGGCGGCCGGTTATGAAAAAATAAAGATCATTACACCGACCGATCCCGTGCAACGGGGCTGTCAGTTGTCGTTGTTGGTAGATACAGGCGGGAAGCAATTGTTTGATACCTTGGTCGAAAACGGCATTATCGGTGATTGGCGAGAGCCGAACTGTATCCGACTCTCACCGACACCGCTTTATAATACCTTCGAAGAAGTTTGGAAAGTAGGGCAAGTGCTTCTTAACCCCACCCCAACCCTCCCCTGTGAGGGAGGGGGTTAAAAGCTGCACCCTCCCTCACAGGGGAGGGACAGGGGTGGGGTTCTATTTCAAGTCCGCCAGTTTGCCTAAATCTATATCATCCAACACAGACTTGATTTTGTCAATGCTCACGCCGTTTCCGCGAACATTCACAATGTAGCGATTAGCCACGATCACCGAGATTTCACCGTCTTTGGAGTCGGTATTGTACTTTTCGAAAGCTTTGTGCCCTTCATATTCGGTGGTTTTTTCGTAACCGTGTTCAGTTTCTTTGTCAATAGAGGCCATCGACCACGCCGCCATTCCCATCAAGGCTACTCCCATACCGGCTACGTCTACGATCTCAACGTCTATGTTTTGGCCATTGTCATCGCGGTAGTCGGCTTTGGCCGTAGAAACACCGAATCCCATGGCCGCCGTTTTCTCGCTCGACGCTTCCTTGCGTTTGAGTCCATCGGCATCTTCCGGCAACAAAGCCTTCAGCAATTTAGGGTCAATGGTTTCTTTAGGACCTTCTTTTGACATTTTTTCGGCTTCGGTTGCCATTTTTTGAATGGCCTCCAAACCGTTTTTAGGCTCTTCTTTGGCCTCTTCTTCTTCGGAATTTCTTGTACAATGCCACATTACCGCCGCTAACGAAAACAGTAGGGCAAAAAGCGAAATCTTTTTCATGTCTTTATTTCGGGTTTTGAATAAAAAAAAGGGGAACACAATGTTCCCCGAAATTACGCTTTTTCTGAAATCGCTTTCTTTTTGCCGAATTAAATTTACTCAGCGGTTATGAATTCACTGTATTGGAATCTATCCGATTCGACTCTTCGGCCAGATTATCGGTAAATATCCTTTGTTGTTTGTCTTTGTTTTTAAAGGCGTACGCTAAGAATACAAACCCTAAAGCTACTGCCGGGATACTCAAAATTTGCCCCATATTCAACGGGAGTTCGTTTTCGAAGGCGACTTGGTTTTCTTTGAAAAACTCAAATACAAACCGCAAACCGAAGACCCAAATCAGAAAAATACCCAATAGTAAACCCTGAGGGGTTTGTGTTTTGCGTTTGTTCCACAACCAAAACAGCAGAATACAAAGAACAAGACACGCCATGGCCTCATACAGCTGTGCCGGGTGGCGCGGGTACTGCGTAAACTCAAAGTTACGGGTGAAAACAAAAGCCCAAGGCACATCGGTGACCTTGCCTACGATCTCCGAATTCATCAGATTGCCCATCCGGATAAAGCATCCGGCCAAAGCCACAACGATAACAATGCGATCGACCACCCATAAAAAATTCATTTTCTTGGCGCGGGCGTAGAAATACAATCCCAACAGAATACCGATGGTGGCCCCGTGACTGGCCAAACCCGCAAACGGGGGCGTAATTACCTGTAAGGGATTTTTGAGAAGTACTTCGGGTTCATAAAACAAGAAGTGCCCTAGTCGTGCTCCTACCACGGTGGTGATAACCATGGTAAGCAGCAGCGAATCAAGAAGGGTCTCTTTCAGGTTTTCTTTCCGGAAGATGTGGGCCATAATGCGCTGACCTACCAAAAAACCGGAGGCAAACAGCAACCCGTACCAACGAATGGAAAAACTGCCGATACTGAAAATTTCGGGATTGACATCCCAGATAATGTAGCCAAACATAAATGACTGATTTTGAATGAAGGTATCAATGATACGAAAACCTCCGCAAAAATCAAGAAAGATTATCAGAAGTGCATAACGGTCAAACCTTAAATATTGAAAGTTAATTCCAAGGTGTTGACAATCAGCGAATTTGATTTGGTGTGTTTGCTGCTGCCGTCGTTTTTTTTGTCTCAATGACGGGTTTAAACACGGCAGTCAGCAATTAGTCAGGAATCACAGAAACCGATCAGAATTCCCATTTGGCTTTTTGATAGAAGTCAATGATTTGGCGCTGTAGGGCATATTCGTAGCGAGAACGGATGGCATTGGCCTCGGCACGAGCCAAATTAGCTTTTGCCAACGTGTATTCAAAGATGTTGACTGTCCCGGCGGCGAGGCGGCTTTCAGCGGCACTGAAGTTGGCCCGCAGCGATTCCACCTGACTTAAAGCAGCAGCATAACGGTCACCGGTAGCGGCGAGTTGTTGTGCTCCCTGTTCGATGGATTGACGCAACTGCTGTTTAATAATATCCACCTGATTGGCAGCCAACTGTTGCTGGGCTTTGGCTACATCTACCCGCGGGCGTATTTGCCAACGACCCATGATCGGGATGTTTAAGCCTAAACTGATGGAGCCGTTACGGGTTGCATCCAATTGCTTAAAATAACTGCGTTCGGCGTTGGAAGAGGCATAAAAAGCCCCGAAATTTCCTGAAAGTCCCAAAGACGGCATCGCATTGGCTTTGATCGCCTTAATCTGGCCGGCAAAACTCAAGAGGCGGAGTTCACCGCTTTTAACCTCCGGAAACATCTTTACCGCATCTTCATAAATCGCATCGGCCGACGGAATATTGTTCAAGGCAACCGCAGTTTCGGGGAGCGGTTCAAAGACAATGCTTTTATCCGGCTGAATATTCATGAGTTGAAAAAGATTCAAACGCGCTAATTGCTCATTGTTGCGAGCCGTGACCTCGTCAAACTTGTCATTGGCCAATTGGGCTTTGATCTCGTACAAGGTATTTTGACCGACCGTTCCGGCGGCTACCTGTTTTTCTACACGATCTACCTGCTGCTGAGAAGAAGCCACCTGTTCTTGGGCGGCACTGTATAAAGCTTTCGTCGCTAATACCTGAACGTAGGCCTGAAGCAAACGAATGATTTGTTGGTTCAGAACAGCTTCCTGATTTTTTAACGCGGCATCACGCAGAGCAATTCCCTGTTGTATTTGGTGTTGAATTTGAAAACCCTGAAAGATAGGTACTTGGACCCCGACCCCGACGTAGTTGGTATTATAGACCTCATCAATATAGGCATTGGTAAAGCGGTCGATACTTCGGCCGAAGTTGAGATTTTGCCCCGCATTAAAGCCTAACTGCGGTAATTGAAGCGATTTATATTGCTGCAACACCGCCGCACTGCTCTGTGCCTGCAGTTGGCTTTCGCGGTAAAGGAGATTGTTTTTGGTTAATAACTCAACACACTCCCTTAATGATAAATTTTTTTGAGCGTTCACGCTAAACGCATAAAGCAAAATGCAGATAGCTGAAACAAATGTTTTAGATGCTTTCATTTAAACTGAACTTTAAACTCTCCATTTTTCGGTTTAACTAACCCAACCGTCTTTCAAACGAATCACCCGATTGCCGTATTCGGCGTTTATTTCAGAGTGAGTGACCTGTACAATCGAAACTCCGTCTTTTTGGTTGAGTTCTTTAAACAACTCCATGATCTGTTGGGCCTGTTCGGAGTGCAGGTTGCCCGTCGGTTCATCGGCAAAAATGATCTTAGGTTCATGGACAATGGCGCGCGCTACCCCTACGATTTGTTGTTGTCCTCCGGACAATTGGCTGGGAAACAGATCCTTTTTTGCCACCATATTGAACCGGTCCAGCAATTCTGCCACGCGGCTTTTCCGTTCAGACGATGAGGTCCCTTTGTATAGTAACGGTGTTTCAATGTTTTCGTAAACGGTGAGTTCATCAATAAGATGGTACGCCTGAAATACAAAACCAATACGGTGGCGGTGAAGCTCAGTACGTTTTTTCTCACTGAGTTTTTGTACTCTTTCGTCCATAAACAAGTATTCCCCTTCTGAGGGCTCTTCCAACAATCCCATGATGTGGAGGAGGGTCGATTTTCCGGAGCCTGACGGTCCCATGATAGAGACAAATTCTCCTTCGTTTATGTCTAAATTGATATTGCGTAATACGTATGTTTTTCCAAAGCCCGCAGGATAGTATTTGGAAATGCCTTTTAATTGAATCATGAACTTGCCGCTAAGTGTTTTGTAAATTTGAATCCAATAAGGTCTTCCCTCAGAGGGGAAGATTCAGATGGGGTTTGTTAGTAGTTTGCACGAGTTGTGCCAATTTGGTAGTTGCCTGATAATCAGTTTTTAAATTTGAATTAAGGTATAAAAAACGTCCGAAAACGGACAATATTTGTACGTCTTCGGACGAGTGATTAAGTAGCGAAAGGGCAAGAAGCAAATTGGCAAAAAGAAAGTATGCAAAAAGCAAATTGCAAGTAGGCAAAGGGCAAAATTCCGGAGGGCCTAATGAAGGCTATTTATTGCCTTTTGCTAATTTGCTCTTTGCCCCTTTTTATTTGGCGTAGGCTACCGATCGCATTTCGCGAATCACCGTGACCTTAATTTGACCCGGGTATTGCATATCTTTCTCAATTTTCTGAGAAATGTCAAAAGACAGTTTGCCTGCCGTTTCATCATTGACCGTGTCAGAATTGACAATTACGCGCAACTCACGACCCGCCTGAATCGCATAACATTTATCTACCCCCGGGAAGTTGGTAGCCAAAGCTTCGAGGTCTTTCAGACGCTGAATGTAGGATTCCATCATTTCGCGACGAGCCCCCGGACGTGAACCGGAAATAGCATCACATACCTGAATGATCGGCGACATCATGCTCGTCATTTCGATCTCATCGTGGTGCGCACCGATAGCATTACAAACTTCGGGATTCTCCTTGTATTTCTTGGCCAATTCCATTCCCAAAATGGCGTGCGGCAACTCGGATTCTTCCGGCCATACTTTCCCGATGTCGTGTAACAATCCGGCACGTTTGGCTAATTTGGCGTTGAGGCCCAATTCTGCGGCCATTGCAGCGCACAAACGCGCTACTTCGCGGGAGTGCTGAAGCAGGTTTTGACCGTAAGACGAACGGAAACGCATCCGTCCGATCATTTTTACAAGTTCAGGATGGAGGCCGTGTACCCCCAATTCAATCACGGTACGCTCGCCTATCTCAACAATCTCATCTTCAATGTTTTTCTTGGTTTTGGCTACCACTTCTTCAATACGGGCGGGGTGGATGCGCCCGTCCTGAACGAGACGGTGTAATGACAAACGGGCAATCTCACGGCGTACCGGATCAAAACCGGAGATCACGATGGCTTCGGGGGTATCATCAACGATAATTTCACAGCCCGTTGCGGCTTCCAAAGCACGAATGTTACGCCCTTCGCGGCCGATGATCTTTCCTTTGACATCGTCACTTTCAATGTTAAATACCGAAACGGTATTTTCAATAGCGTGCTCAGAAGCCGTACGCTGAATCGTCTCAATAACGATTTTCTTGGCTTCTTTGGTAGCGGTCAGTTTTGCCTCATCAATGGTGTTTTTAATGAAAGCAGAGGCCTGCGTTTGGGCATCGGCCTGAATGGCTTCAATGAGTTGCAGTTTGGCTTGGTCGGCGGTCAGATTGGCAATTCGTTCCAGTTGCTCTACCTGCGATTTATGCATCTTTTCGGCTTCTTCGCGGCGTTTTGCAGCTATTTCCGTTTGCTGTTCGAGGGTTTTCTTTTGGGCTTCCAACTCATTTTCCCGACGCTTATTCTGTTCGGTCATTTGATTGAGTTGTTGCTCTCGCTGTTTTATCTTTTGCTCATTCTGAATTATGATCTGTTTCTTTTTGTTGGAATCATCTTCAAATTCGGACTTGAGTCGAAGGTACTTTTCTTTCGCTTCCAGAATTCGGTCTTTTTTGATGTTTTCGGCTGTAATTTCCGCATTTTTAATGATTTCGGCAGCTCGTTGCTGTGCGTCTTCCTCTGCTTTTTTTCCTGTCTTTTTAATGACAAAATACACAATGAATGCTCCTACTGCCGCCGAAACCACGGTATCCAGTAAAAAAAGGATTATATCTGACATTTGCGTGTGTGTGTTTGTTGGTTGAACATACCCCCAACGCCTACGGAATGACGCAAGACTGAAGCCGGCGGACGTTTATGAGCGGATCAAAAACTTAATTTTGACCGCTTGGACTGAAGTGGTTTTGGATAGTGTCTAAATTCTTGAAGACTTCATTTTTTATTATCTCCAAATCATGGTCTCCTTTCAGTCGTGCTACCATCGCATCAAGACAGACCATAGACAGTATTTCTTCTCGGTTTACTTCGCCTTTTTTTCTTTTCATTCGATACTCGATCTGTTCGGTCACCAATTTTGCAGCCATCCGTATCAATTGTTCTTCATCTTCTGAATCACTGCGCAATTCGTAGGATTTGTTTCCGATGGTAACGTTAATGGGAGGTCTGGATTTTTTAGGTTCCATTGGCGGCAAATCAGATAGTTCGTAACAAGGCTATCGTTTCATCAATGTATCGAATGTAATCGTCCAATTTGGTATTCAGTTCCGTTATCGCGTTTGCGTTTTTCGGGTTTTTTACAATTATAGACAATTGTTTGAAATTATTTAACTTTTCCCGCAAAGAAAGTTCTTTTTCGCGCAATTGCTTGTTTTCATTTTTTAACAATTTGAGTTCCTGACGGTCGTACTTCAACTCGGCTGTTTGCTTATCGTATTGCTTTTGCAAGAGCTCATGCCGGGTTTTCAATTCGTTGTGGGATGCTCTCTCGAAAGCCAACGAAGTCTGCAGCGTAATGAGTCGTTGTTCGATCTGCTGAAACCGGTCGTTAAGCTTTTCCAGAATATCACCGTGTCCGAAGGTTGCGTGTTTCATACCTAAGTGCAAATTGTCATTGAGCGAATGGTGAATGAGCGGTTGGGACAAGTTTGACTTACTTCCGAATCACGGCTCCCAATTCTTTTTCAAAAGCCATCATCAACTTTTGCATCGTTTTATCAATGACTTTATCGGTAAGGGTTTGCTCGATATCCTGAAGAATAAAACTTACAGAGTATGATTTTTTTCCGGCACCGATATTCTCGCCTTCGTACACATCAAAAACGTTGATAGCGGTCAGCAAATTGCGCTCGTATTTTTGAGCGGTTTGTTTGATTTGTTCAAAACTGACCGCTTTGTCCAATACTAACGACAGATCACGGCGCACTTCCGGGTATTTCGGCACTTCGGTAAAGCGTACTTTGTCGTTGTATTGTTTCAACAAGTAGGCCCAATCAAAATCGGCGTAAAACACCGGTTGCTTGATATCGGCCAATTTGGAGAGTCTGTTCCTGACTAATCCGAAACTTACGATCGGTTTTTTCTTTAACGTATAGGTCAGTCCGTACTCAAAAATGGTTTTGTCCTGAATCTCCTGTTTCTCCACGTTTTGAACACGTAGGGCATTAAGCACCAAATGCACCATGCCGGCCAAATCGTGAAAAGCGAGTTTTTGATCTTTTTGAGTCCAACTTTCCGCCAGGCGATTTCCTGCCATCAGCAAGACCAAATGCGAGAGCTCTTTGTATTTGCCCTCGGGCATTTTGTGGTAGGTTTTGCCGAATTCACATATTTTGAGGTCTCTTTGGCGGCGGTTGAGGTTATAAGCCAAACTTTCCAATCCGGAAAACAGCATCGTTTGGCGCATTACCGACAAATCTTCGCTCAGCGGATTAAGCATGACCACGTCGTCACCGGGCAAGCTTGAACGAACGGCCTCGTTGTATTGCGGCTTGGTGAGGGAGTTAGTCATGGTTTCGTTAAACCCGTTTGCCGCCAGCAGATTTGCCACTCGCAGTTTTTGTTTATCAGGGTCAACGAGCGGGAATCCGGAGAGAAAATCGGTGGCCAAGTTTTCCGAAAGTTCAATGTTATCGAAGCCGTAAATGCGCAAAATTTCCTCCACCACGTCCGCTTCGCGGGTTACATCTACGCGGTAAGGAGCAACGGAAGCGGTGAAGCCTTCCGGAGTTTCGTTAGTTACCGCAATGTCGAGGTTGGTCAAAATTTGTTTGATCAAATCCCGGTCCAACGCTTTCCCGATCAGGCGATCTACGTTTTTATACTTCACGTTTACCTCATGATTCGGAATCGGATGAGGGTAAATGTCCACAATCCCAGAGGCAATTTGGCCGCCGGCCACTTCTTGCATCAATAAAGTCGCCCGTTTGAGAGCATAAATGGGCAAGTTCGGGTCGGTGCCGCGCTCAAAACGGAACGAAGCGTCGGTTTTCAAGCCGTGGAAAGTGCCTGTTTTACGAATCCAAGCGGGTGAAAAATAGGCGGCCTCCAGAAAAATAGCGGTCGTTTGTTCAGAAACCCCCGATTTGGTTCCGCCGAAAACACCACCAATACACATGGGCTCCTCGGCATTACAGATCATCAAATCGCGGTCAGAAAGTTTGCGCTCTACCCCGTCGAGTGTAACAAACGGAGTGCCTGCCGGCAAGGTCTTGACAATTACTTTGTTGCCCAAAATTTTGGCAGCGTCGAAAGCGTGTAACGGTTGGCCTAACTCGTGACAGATGAAGTTGGTGACATCTACTACGTTATTGATGGGGCGTACTCCTACGGCCTGTAATTTTTCTTTCAGCCAATCGGGAGATTCAGTGACGGTTAAACCTGAAATGGTAACTCCCGCATATCTCGGCGCGGCCACCGGATTTTCGACCGTTACCTGAAGAGGCTCGGCCAATGGAGTAATAGGCAGTTGATCAAACGCCTCAACCGATGGTTTTGTTAATTCACGCCCTAAAACGGCTTTCAAATCTCTGGCTACACCCAAATGCGACGCCGCATCCGCGCGGTTGGGGGTGAGGCCAATCTCAATGACATAATCGGGGAGTACTCCGAAATACTCAGCTGCCGGAGTGCCGTTGGGAAGATCGGTGTCCAGCACCATGATGCCGGCGTGCGAGGTTCCGATACCGATTTCGTCTTCGGCACAAATCATCCCTTCGGACGGATTGCCGTACACTTTTCGTTTGGCAATGGTAAACGGCTCGCCTCCGGTGGGATAAATGGTGGCCCCGATAGTGGCTACAATTACCTTTTGGCCGGCAGCCACGTTAGAAGCTCCGCAAACAATGGTACTTGGTTCGCCGGTGCCAATGTCAACGGTAGTGAGGTGCAGGGTTTTTTCTTTTACCGTAAAAGGTTCGCAGGTAAGCACTTCCCCGACGACAATACCTTCCAATCCTCCTTTTACGCGTTCGACCGGTTCGATACCTTCCACTTCCAAACCCGTTGCGGTCAATAATTTACCAACTTCTTCGGGAGACTCTTGAATATCAATGAGTTGTTTAAGCCAATTATAAGAAATTTTCATATAGAATCCAGCCCCCGGCCCCAATGGGGTGCTTTTTAATAGTACGTACAATCCCCCTTTGGGGGTAGGGGGGAAATTGTGCCGCAAAATTAGGGGTTTTTAGGGAAATTTATGACTTTTTCGCGTATTCCGGAATATTCCGGAGGTTATTCCTGCCTGATAGAATGAACGGGATCGGCCCAAGCAGCCTTCAGGGCTTGCGTGCTTACGGTGAGTAAGGCGACCAACAACGCCAAGCCTCCGGCACCGATAAATACCGCCCCCGAAAGTTCCACTCGGTAAGCAAAATAAGCTAACCATTGATGCAAAAGATAATAAGCTACAGGAGAGGCGATTATTGAAGAAAGCACTACCGGCTTTACTGCATTTTTAGTCAGCAGCAGGACAATGCTCCGAGACGAGGCACCCAATACTTTGCGGATACCTATTTCTTTGGTGCGCTGATGAATGGCCAAATGCATGACACCGAACAATCCCATGCCGCAAAGAATCAGCGACAGCAACGTAGCGATGCCTATGATCCGTTGCCAGCGCTGTTCCTGTAGGTATTCCCGGTGGTTGAGTTCATCCAGAAAATCGTATTCGAATACTGCGTTAGGAAGGGCTTTATGGTAGATTCGTTCAAAGGCTCGTACGGCTTCCTGCTGACAATGTTTATTTACTTTTATCCAAATACCGCCGTAATGGACATTGCTTGGGGTCATGACCAAAGGCATGATACGGTTGCGCAGGGAGTTGAAATGAAAATCTTTCACCACCCCCACAATTTGAGAGGGGGATCGCCCGAAGTGAGATTCCAACGTTACCATTTCGCCCAAGGGGTTTTTTAGGTCAGCTGCTTTAACAAAGGCTTCGTTTACAATGACTTCTGCGGCGTTAGGGGCGGTAAAAAGCCGACCTTTTTGCAAACGGATTCCCATTACCGAGAAAAAATTGTTGTCGGCAATCTGATAAAAGCCCCGAATGGTTTGTCTGTTAATGACAACGGTGTGATTATTACCCCAATCTCCCCCAAACGACGTTTGGACAATAGAGGGTTCTTTCGCCAATTCGTTTTTGAGAAATTCAGCGATGGGTTTTGTTTCACGGTCACCGCTGATGTACGAGCGGATAACTTGATAAGGGGTATAGCCCAAATCTTTGGTACGAATGAAGTCCATCTGCTGAAAAAAGACGAAGGAGGCGATGATCAAAACCACTGCCAATGAAAATTGAAAAAGTACCAGCCCTTGCCCTAAGTAGCCTTTTCCCAAGAGTCTTTGTTTTCGATAAAGTACTTCGGTAGGGTTGAATTGAGACAGGACATAGGCCGGATAAAGACCGGATAACAGGATATTCAGCACCAAGACTCCGACAACGGCCGCAATAAACTCTCGATTGGTCAATTGACTGAGCGTAAACTGTTTGCCGGCAAGTTCATTAAATGCGGGTAAAACAAGGAGGATTACTGCTGTAGCCAACAAAAGAGAAGCGAAACACAGAATGGAAGATTCGCCTAAAAACTGAAAGATGATTTGACGCTGCCGGCTGCCTGTCACTTTCCGGATGCCTACTTCTTTGGCCCGTTTAAGGGAGCTTGCAATGGTGATATTGACAAAATTGATACTTGCCATCATCAAAATAAACAAGGCAATCCCCAAAAACAGATACGAATACATGGGGTTGCTGTAATTGACCGCCCCGCCTTCTCCGCCGGTATGAAGCGGATATAAGTGCATATCGGTAATCGGTTGCAGGCCATAATGCACTTGAGGATCAAAACCGTTGTCTTTGATTTGTTTTTGGGCGTTTCGGGCGTGAATTTGATTGAATTTGCGAATGACCGCCTCTTTGTCAGCCGTGGGAGTCAACACGACGAACGTTCCCAAATAGGCATTCAACCAATACGTGTCCTCAAAACTCAGTTGCATAAAAGAGAAAGGATGCAGTACATCAAACTGAATGGACGAATTAGACGGAGGGTTTTCCACTACTCCCGAGATGACCAACGGTTTGCCTAATCTTTGCGCCGAAGGGTCAGCCTCCAAATGCAGTGTTTTCCCGACGACGTCGGTAGTGTTGAAGAATTTGAGCGCTGTTTTTTCGGGAATCACCACAGAGCCAACCTCTTTCAACACGGTTTTCGGATTGCCGTGGATAAGTTTAAAACTGAAAACGTCAAAAAAATTACTGTCAGCAAACAGTAACTGCATTTTCATTACTTTTTGGCCCGAACGTACCTCGCCAAAAATACTTCCTCCCATGACTCTGACGTATTCTGATACTTCGGGAACTGCCGCTTTAAACGCAGGCCCTTGAACTTGTCCCGTTCCCCCCGAAACTTGGGGGCTTTCGCCCTTGTTTTCAATAGCTGTGGTAGTGATTCGGTACAGATGGGGATTATGCCGATGAAAAGTATCAAATTGGTGCTCATCCTGAATGTACAGCACTGCCAAGAGCACGCAGGTTAGCCCAAGTGCCAATCCGACGACGTTGATACCTGAATACAAACGGTTTTGCCACAAGTGGCGCAAGGCGATCCTGAAGTAATTGCGGAGCATAAAAGGGAGAAGGTGGAATTTTGCAATTTTGATTATTCGGAAAGTGCCGTGGTCAGTGAAAGCACTGACTACTTCTGCAAAAGCTCAATTGTTTTCTAATTAACTGACTTCCAGACGATAGCCAACACCGTGAACGGCGGCAATTTTTAGCGAAGCATCTTCCTGAAGCAATTTGCGAAGACGCGACACAAACACATCAACACTGCGTCCTACAGTAACCCCTTCGTCTTCCCAAACGGATTTAAGAATAAAATCCCGCTCTAAGACCTGGTTTTGGTGTTTGATGAATAAGTGAAGCAATTTGGCTTCGCGAAAGGTAAGATTGTGTTGTGTGTTGGCAGAATACAACAGTTGATTTTCAACATCCATGCTTGATTCACCAAAATGAATCCGTGTAGATTTCTCAGTGGGCTGTTCCTGCGGTGTTTCTGTGAGTGGAGCGGAAACCGCTTTTTTCCGAGAAAGGACCACATACGAGACACCGACCAAGGCAATCCCTATCCCCAATGTCCACCAAACCGGGTTGGATGCAGGAGAATTTTCAGGAGTCGAGAAAGTTACTTTCACATTATAACAGCCCGGTAACTGATCACGCCCGATGCAGGCCACTTCCCTGCTTTTGGAATAGTCCAGAAAATTGTACCCCAATTGCAATTGGTTTGTTTTACAATCCATGACCGCTACATCATAATTGTTTTTAAGGCCGTGGAGGTCAAACGATTCCTGTAATAAGGAGGGTAACCGGCTATAATCGAATGATTTGCTCAATTGAAGTACATACGTACCATCATCCATCCTTCTGACCGCCGGAATGCGGGAAGTGGAATCGCCGCTTGCCAACAACAGATAATGTCCTGTGCGGCGAAGGGCGAGGTTAACCTTTTCTTCAAATCGCTGTGCGTTTGTGGCATCGGCGTCAGAGTTTACCCGGACAAACTGCCCAAATAACATACTTATTACTAAAAATGAAGCCACGATGGCTAATTTACCGGCCATGATTTCCATAAATTCTGTATCAAATTTAGCGGAAATAGCTCAATGATTAAGCCATTCCAATGAGTTATTATTTTGAGGCAATTTATTTTACACGGAGTACGACAGAGGGTGATTTGTTAATTATTAGGGTAAAAAAGTACCTTTTGATACTCCGCCGTTATTCATTTTAGCCCCTGTTTTTTCCTGAATAACAATTCCATTTTGATTGGCACCGCATTGGAAATCAAATCATTCTTAAGGTTACCAAAATCAAAAGTACTTTGCGATTTGTAGGTAATTCCCCATAGTGTCCGGATAAGCGTATAATCGGCTTTTACGAAAATTGCCTCTTTATTTTGATTGATGAGCGCCGTAAATACAATCCGATTATTTATCCCTTTCATCAATAAATCACCGGTTATCGAATAATTATTCGGAAGATTGGCGGGGGTAATTTTAATAATGGTAAAAGTGGCTGTAGGGAATTTTTTGACGTCAAAAAAGTCATTTGATTTAAGGTGTTCTTCTATGTTTTTTCGACCTCTCTCGTCGTCTTCATCGGTATTTTTAATGGAATTCATATCAATGACGAAACTGCCGCCGGTTAGTTTTCCATTGGTCTCCTGAGTCAATGTTCCGGACAAAAAACGTATTGTTCCTTCGTGTCCATTGTTACCTATAGCAAGAGTTCCTCTCCAAAAAATCGTACTCTCTTTCAAGGATAAATCTGTTTTTACCTGCGAAAAGGCAGAAAAATGGAAGCATAGTGTAAGAACTAATAGTTTTTTCATTAAGATATTAGTGAAAATTCTTCTTTCTGTTGTCACAGTTTAAATTTCTCAAATGCCTTACCGTTAAATTGATAAACTCCTGTTTTGTGGGTTCCCAGCCATAAGGTGCCCTGTCGGTCTTTGTAAATCGAAAACAGCGTACTATCCTTTGTGCCGTCTTTGACAGAATGATGGGTTATCTTTTGACCGTCGTATTGCCAAACGCCCGAAGTATAGGTCACCATCCATAGGTTTCGGTTACTATCCTCTGCAATCGACAGGTAGTAAATCAAATCCTCTCCGGCGGCGGTTTTTATGCCATCAATTCCTTTTTCCCTTTTATAATTAATGAAATCTTTTCCTTTGTCGTTTTCATAAACGGCGGGAGTAGCGGGTGGGTCAATGGTGTAGCGATAACGGGTATTGCAAAACCAGAATTTCCCTTCTTTATCTTCAAGAATAGAACGAATACCGAAAGAACCGCCGCTCGGTGTCTCGGTCAATTCTTTTTCATACAGCCACTTTATTGATTTTCCGTCGTAACGGCACAAACCCAAATTGGAAGTGCCAAACCATATATGCCCTTTACTGTCTTTATAAATGGTGTACACATCATAAGGGCTATAAGATACGTTGGGGTTTTTTGCGTAAAACTCGTTTTCGAGATAGTGCTTTGGAAACTTCAAAAAATACAGCCCCTTTCCGTCATAACGGTAGGCTCCCCCTGCGCCGGATGCTCCTTTAAACCATAAATCATCGGGTTGTAACTTCCATTCGTTCGTTGGAAAAATGTTTTTTGTTGGCATTAATGTGGTAAACCGTTGGCCGTCAAATTTGCTGATACCCTCAAAGGTAGTGAAGTAAATATTGCCTGATTTATCTTCCTGAATATCCCGAATTTGGTTGCTGCACAATCTGTCTTTCGCGGTAAAATGAATAAGGTTTTTTCCAACTGCCTGTCGGGGGTCATAACGATAAATCCCCTGTCCGTTACTTCCAAACCAGTAGTTGTGATGCCTATCCTGAAAAATGACCAAAATCGCCTTGTCAAGTTCTGAAACGGTATCACCTATGGCAAAAATTGAATGAGGACTGCCGGCCGCTTGAGAGTTGTTTTGCGCTTTGCACGAAGTAAGCACAGCCAATACACTGAAAAGGGGAAATAGTTTTAATGCCATTACCTTCTGCGATGTTTTAGTATGCTTTTATTCTGAAAAACAGGTAAACGCTTTTCCGTCATAGCGGTACAAGCCCGTAGCTCTCGTGCCTATCCAAAAATTGCCGGCGTTATCTTCTAAAACGCACCAGGTACCATGATGGCGTAAATCATCTTTCTTTGAGATATTTTGAAAGATTTTTCCATCATAACGCCAAACTCCACCTTCGGTTTCCCGTTTTGACTCATCGCCGGCTTCGGTAGCAAACCAAATATTTCCTGCTTTGTCCTGCCTTATTTCGATCACCGTACATGAATCAAACAGGCCGTTTTGCAATACGTTTGTAAACGTTTTTCCATCATAACGACATACCCCTTTATACCTTCTGCCTATCCAAATGTTTCCGTCTTTGTCTTCTAAAAGTCCACGAAACCAGTTTTCATTATTGGGTCTAAAATTGACGATAGTGCTACCATCAAAGCGGTAAATACCTTCACTTCTGGTCGTAAACCAAATATTTCCTTTTTTGTCCTCAATCATACACAGCACCAACTTAGGGTCAAATTTATTGGGGTTGATAATAGTTGTGTTGTCTATAAAACGGGTAAATGTTTTTCCATCATAACAGTAAATACCATTCTCAGCCCCAAACCAAAATTTTCCATTTTTATCTTCTAAAATGCTGTTCACAAAAACAGTTGTGGCCGGTTTATTATTAAAATGGTCTATATAATTAGTATTGACCATTGATATTGGAATATAGGTAAAGAATTTCCCATCAAAACGAGATACTCCCTTATCGGTTCCGAACCAAATATTCCCTTTTTTATCTTCGTATATCGCAAAAACTCCATTACTGTTTAACCCATCTTTGGTGGTGAAGTTTGTGAAATATGTTCCGTCATAGCGAAAAACGCCATCCGCTGTGGTGGCAAACCAGAGATTTCCCTTCCTGTCCTGCAAACTGCAATGAACATTGTCGCCCGGGTTTTTGCTTTGTGATTTGATCAACGTCAATGGACCTGCGTTAACGTTTGTTACCCCTTGTCCGTACCCGAAAAAAGTCAGCAAGACCAACCCTTGCCATAGCATGAAAAAGCGATGTATTCGTTTCATTTTTATGCTGTTGTCTGATTTTGATGTTATTACCAAGGACCCTTCTGCTTCACCTGATAAAAGCGTTTGCCGTTGAACCGAAAGAGACCCGAGCCCGCACCCCACCACATATTCCCTGATCTGTCCTGAAACATACTTTGAACACAACAATTCAGACCGTCAGCAGGTGTAAAAACGGTAAACGCTTTGGGATTCGGTAAGGGAACGGAGGGATCAAAGCGCGTCGTACTCCCTCGGGCTGTAATCCAAATAATACCTGACTGCTCTATAATGATTCCCCAAAACTCCGTTCCGCCTAAGCCGTCTTTGGAAGTATACTCGGTAAACGTTTTTCCATCGTAACGGCAAATGCCGTTTTTCATGGTAAACCACAGATTGCCGGCTTTATCCTGAGCTATGCCCCCCGCATAGTTTTCTCCCAATCCTTCCTTTTCAGCCAGATGAGTAATCGTTTTTCCAACTGCCCGTCTGGGATCATAGCGAAAGACCCCCTGATTAGAAGACGCAAACCAAATGTTACCGCTTTTGTCTTCCATGATGCCCGCCACATTGATAGGAGGAAGTTCTCGAAATAAGGAAAAGCTTTTACTGCCTTTGCTGTCGGCTGCCGGGTCGTATTGATAAACGCCACCGTGGGTACCTACCCAAATGGTCCCCGATTTGTCAACAAGAATGCCTTTTCGAGTGATATCTAAATGGTTTAAGCCATCTTTTTGGTTGTAATTCCGAAAGGTTTTTCCATTGTACTTATATACGCCCCGGTCAGTGCCAAACCACATATTACCCGCCTTGTCTTCATTGATGGCATACACTGTGTTGTTGATAAAACCATCCGGATTGGAAAAGTAGGTCAACGTTTTTTCATCATACCTTACTGCGCCTTCGCCGATGGTACCAAACCATAAATTCCCTTTTGAATCCTGGAAAATACTTCGGATGTATTGGCTGACCAAGGTCGTGTCAAAATCGGGCGCCAACCCAACGGGCTTAAAGTTTTTGATGACTTTGGGGCTGTCCTTTTGTTTTTTCTCTTGTCCGCTGCAAGAGCCGCAAAAAAGAGCCACAAAGAACAACGTATAAATAGGTACGTATTTCCTCATTATTTCTTTTAATTGTAATTGACAAATGATTTTAAACTCCGCAAGACACTTTATCGCGGAGTTTGGAGTTTTTCAACATCCTTTATAGGGTATGACATAAATCGCGTTGCCCGAAACAGACAAATTAAAGCCAAAATTTTCTATAGCAGGAAGTGACAGTTGTTGCCATGTTTTGCCTCTATCAGATGACCGGAATAGACCGTCTGAGCGACTGCATAGTAAATAGTTACCCATTTGTTTGATGGATAAAATCTCCGATGTTGATGGAAGTAAACCTATTTTTTTCATTAATAAACTACTCCGGGAAGGTTGAAGGTCTTCATCTACGGCACTCCATGTTTTTCCGCTATCCATTGAAATGTGCAGGCTGTTTGTTTGGGTTTTTGTGTTGTTCACTACAGCAGCAAATCCTCCATTGATACGTTCTACAGCGACGCCAACCCCTCCTTCATTGAGCACAGGCTCCCAGGTTTGACCATCATCGGTCGATCTTACTATTCCCTCTTTGCAGGTAGCCACGAGTACACCGTTTGACTCTGCCAATTTCATTTCCCCGACCCCGGCATGCACTTGTTCCCAGGTTTTTCCATGGTTAGTGGATCTGAAAAGGTTGGCTGAAACGATGAAAACAGTGCCTCCGGCCGTTTCAAAAACGGTGCGTACCCATCTCTCTTTATAATTCCTGTACATCCAATCAATCGTTTTGTCTATGCGTACAGCTTGCTCTTGAAAATTTGTGTACACGGGCAACCACTCACTCGTTCCGTTTATTTTTTGTAAAAATTGCCCCCTGAAATCATAGGCAACTATCCCATTCTTGCCGGGGGCTATGTTACGTTGATGACCGGGGAAAATCTCTTTTGTCCAAAAAGAAGTTGTGGCATTTGGTTCACTATGATAAACCCCATTGCCGGCAAGCAAATAGAACCCACGGTCATTGGCAATGAAACCATCTCTCGGTACACCGGCTTTCTGCAAATTTTCAGGCAGCCCTTTGCTAATGTCCTGCCAGGTTTGTCCGCCATCAGTAGATTTAAAAATGACGTTGGCGACCTCCGATGATTGGCCCTCTTTTATTGGTTTCTTTTCTTTTAATACAAAAGAATTCAGTACAAATAATACCAAGAGGAGAGCCGGAATAAATACCAATAATTTTTTCATTTTCTTTAATTTAAAGTAAAACCATACTAATCAGTAATTAGCGGAAAGTGGGGCAATACACATTATTGCTGACCGGCTGCACTTTTAAAGTCCTCAAACGCCTTTACGTTATATTCCGGATAGGATTCGCTGCATTCACCGGATAAATCAAATAAATCAATCCCGAACGCAACGAACAGATTCTGCGTAAGAAACAGAGGCAGGGAAACGGAACGCTTTTGTTTTAAGTGGTTTTTCCCCGGGGCCACCATAACTGAAGTTCCATCCCCAGGCTTTACCCTCCTCACCCGTGAGTGTAGATGTCCACCAGAAACCCATAACACTCATCACCTCATAAAGATTATTTCTGCGAATACCTCCGGGAAGACCGTCAAATCCGCTGCTGTTAGTACCGTTGCCGTCTTCGGCCCAACCTTTGACGCTTTTCAGGGCTTCGCCCGCCTTGTCCATTCCACCGAATTGATTTACCAGCATAGACCATTCGCTATCCGTTGCTAAATGCCAACCGCCGGGGCAGGCTTTTTTCGCGGCTTCCCAAGTGTAAAGCAAGCCGAGCTCTTTTCGATTGCTCTCTTTGTCATCATAAGCGTAGCTCTCCTGCACTTTGTAGTTCAGGTTTTGGGCTATCCAAGTAACCTTGGTGTCAGTCAAAGCATTTTTAAAGCTGAACGTTTTATACGTTTGCCCATCGCGTGAGTCGGTAAAAGTGCCGGTAGATTGGGCAATGCCTGCCTGAGTAAAAAACAAGGTAGCAAGTAGCGTAAGGATATGCTGTTTTATCATAAGAACATCAGGAATAGACTTTTCAATGCTGAAAATTTTAGAGACAACGGATTATTTACAGTACCAAGTTTATTGAAAAGAAGTAAGACCGGTTATCGATACCGGAAAACGTTACAACTTACCGGTTGCCAATAAATTTGGTGAAGGACAACCCATTAAATTTACATACCCCATTTCCGTCTGTTCCAAACCAAAGATCCCCTTTTTTGTCTTTATAAATGGTATTAACAGCATTACTCGTAAGTCCGTCTTTTGTAGTATAATTCGTTAAGTTGTTTCCATCATATCGCCAGACACCTGCATCCACAGTTCCTATCCAAAGATTTCCTGTAGTATCTTCATTTATCGAATAAATACGAGCCAAAGTGCCGGGACCGGATTTTCCGGATACTCTGAAGTCTTTATTGCCTAATCCTTTTTCTTCGGTGAAGTTGGTTAAGATTTTGCCATCGTATCGGAATAGCCCCGCACCGTTATTGCCAAACCAAATGTTTCCGGTTTTATCTTCGAACAGACCGAGAACGGCCGGGCTGGCTAAACCTTTTTCTGTAAACCAAGTAAAGGTCATACCGTCATACCGGCATACACCATTTGCCTGTGTGCCAAACCAAAGGTTCCCTTTTGAATCTTTCAACGTACAATAAACGGCGTAGCGGCTGAGAAGCTCAGGTGGTTTTGGTGAATACTTAGCGTCAAAATCAGGTGTAGGAAAAGGTAAATAAGTCTACGCCTTGCCATTATAGCGATAAGCGCCTCCCCCGGCATAAAACCATAGGTCTTCGGGTTATATTTCCCAATCTTGATCAGAATGGCTGACCTGCAAATTTTCTTTCGCAGTAAACGTAGTGAATGTTTTTCCATCGTAACGACTCACTCCGAATCTGCCGGTACCCAACCAAATATTACCTGCTTTATCTTCCTGAATGGATTGTATCTGATTATCGGCCAACCCATCTTTCTCGGTAAACTGAGTTATAGTTTTCCCAACTGCCCGTTTGGGATCATACCGATACACTCCTGCGGCGTTGGTCCCAAACCAATAGATTCCGGTTTTATCCTGAAAAATACTGCGTATGTTATCGTCCATTTCGGCAGTAGGATTTGCTCCGAAAACACTACCGGTTGCCATTGCGTTTGAAACGGATGTGGGTGCAGTTACGGCTGCGTTTTCCGCTTTGTTTTGCGGATTGCAGGAAGTGGCTGAAATCACTAACAGCAACAGAAAAAACCGTTTTTCAAAATTAAATTTCATGGCTGTTCATTTCTTCCAAAAGCCTAAAAGAGAACTCAGCACCCGTCGCCGTTTTTTTGTTTGGCCAACAAAGGGCTGAAAATCATGTACATCAGGTCAATTTTGGTCAAATTGATGATGCGTTTGGCATTGGCATCGCTTCTGCGGACAGGTTCGACAACGAGCTGGTCGCCAAATTGTGCTAAGGCCAAAATGTGGGCTATTTCCACTTCATACAATTCGCGGGTATCGGAAGACAAACCTTTATTAACAACCTGCCCGTCGTGTTTGAGATAGATACGGAAAGGTACTTTGAGAGGGGTTGACGAGTTTGGATTTCCTTTGACTAAGGCCAATACGCCTTTGCTTCCTTTCCAAAACGTCATATAATCCAACGGTTTACCGTTCAATACTAACGGGTTCCCGTAAAAGTATTCTTCGCCGCTTTTTGAAAACGTGTTGCCGGCCGTGAGGGACAGTACTGCAATCAGTACAGCAAGCAGATGTTTCGTTGTTTTTTTCATGATTGTATTTTTTAATAGTTTATTTTTTGTGCGCATTTACCGAAAAATCAGTGAAGGTTTTACCATTGTATCGGCATACTCCCGTATTTCGGGTGCCTGCCCAAATGTTTCCTGCCCTATCTTCCATAATAAAAAAGACTCCGTTATGATGTAAGCCCTCGTTTGTTGTAAATCTCGTATAAGGTTTGCCGTCAGAGGGTTGAGAGGCGTATCGCCACAATCCTCCGTCTTCTCCTTCTTCACCGCTCCCATTCTCAGTGCCGAACCACAGATTGCCCTTTTTGTCTTCTAAAACAGTAGTAAAACAGCTGTTGCAAAGCCCCTCTTTCTCCGTAATATTGGTGAAGGTTTTTCCATCATAGCGACATATTCCTTGGTGTCGGGTGGCCAAACAAAGATTTCCGTTTTTATCTTCTAAAATTTTACGGATCCAACCCTCACCATTCGGTTTAAAATTGACTAAAGATGAACCATCGTAACGACAAAGGCCTTCAAAGGACATCGGCCCCGAGCCAAACCACATATTGCCGGCTTTGTCCTCGAAAATGCACTGTACACTTTTAAGTTGAAGAGCGTTTTTATTGATAATGCCCTTATTGTCTAAAAAACGGGTCATGAATCGGCCGTCATAACAATAAAGACCTTCATCCGTACCAAACCAAAGGGTTCCGCTTTTGGCCTGAAAAATACTCCATACTGCATTCTTAGCGGGCAGATTATTGGACGTAGTATTAATGGGATTGAAATAGCGATTATTGGTTGCAGTAATCGGAACAGAAGCAAACGCTTTTCCATCGTAACGACAGATACCCGCATCGGTGCCGAACCAGATACGGCCGGTTTTATCTTCTGAAATACTCCAAACCGTATTGTGGTTGAGCCCATCTTTCGTCGTAAAATTGGTAAATAAGTGACCGTCGTAGCGATAGACACCGTCGCCTGTAGTACCAAACCAAAGATTACCGGCTTTGTCCTGTATCCCGCAATGCACATTCACATACTGGTTTGTACCCGGATTTTTTATGATTTTCGATTGACCGCTTGTGGTTCGTTTTGTGTCTCTCGGCAAGTCAGTTTGGGATTGTCCGTTGTAGGCTGTAATGAAAACAAATAATACCGGCAGGCCAAACAGGTGTGCTGTTTGGCTGTATAACCTTCCTGCCGTTATTTTAATCGCCTTCATTTTCGTCGGTTGTTTTGCCGTTGTTTCGATGGAAACAAAAGTATTCAGCCCAAACCAACAAAAAGAAAAACGCCTGTAAAAGAATGTAAACGAAATGTAAAAGTTTGTTATTCGGAGCGTAATGACTGAATCGGGTTCATTAAAGCGGTTTTCAGGGTTTGAAAACCCACTAAAATCGTAACCAATAGCCCAAACAAAACAACCACACCCGCAAAGGTCAGCCAACCTACCTCGATACGATAGGCGTAGTTTTGGAGCCATTGATTCATGGTCAGCAATACCGAGGGAGAAGAGATAAGCGCGGCTACTCCGATAACCGCCAAAAATTCTTTTAAGAACAACAGTACAAGGCCGAGGCCGGAAGCGCCTAACACTTTGCGAATACCTACTTCTTTTGTGCGACGGGCAATACTCAATGATACCATGCCGACGATTCCTAAAAGCACAATGATCATAGACAAAACCGTAGCCAGTTGAGCCGCTTTTTTCAAACGAACTTCGGTTTGATAAAGATTCTCCAGCATCTCGTCCAAAAATTTGAATTCAAAGGGCGCTCCGGGAAGCAGTTCGTTCCATTTTTTTTCGAGCGAAGCAATGGACTTATTCAGCGCTGAGGATTCAATTTTGAAGGAGAAATAACGGTAAACATTGGTGGTTTTGAGGTGAATGAACGCCAACGGACCGATGGTTTCGCGCATGGATTCAAAATGAAAATCGGCCGTAACTCCGGCTACCGTGAACGGCTGAGGGAATCCTTGGAGTCGGACCTGTTGCCCGATAGCGGCCTCCGCAGTGACAAAATTCAGTGCTTTCACCGCTTTTTCATTTAAAACAATGCGGTTGGGTACAAAAGATTGCTCCGGCAAATGGAAGAATACACCACTACGCATGGGGATTCGGTAAGTGGCAGTATAGTGTTCGTCCGTTTGTAAAACAGGGACAAACGCGGCTTTGGTAGAGTCTTGCCCAACCCGAAAAAGTCCGGTTTTAAATCCGGTCTTTCCGTTCGGAACCTCAAAAGCAAGACTTACTTCTTTCACCTCAGGGAAGCGGGTCATCTCTTTACGGATGGTTTCCATCTTTTCAATGCCTTGCGCCGACCAATCGCGCGGTACTGCCGCCCAGACCACTGATGCTTTGGAATACCCTAAATCTTTGTCAAAGAAATAATTAACCTGACGGGCGATGACCACCGAGGCACCGAATACAAACAAGGCTACGGCAAATTGCCCCGTCATTAATGAATAGCGAAACAGAGTTTTTTCTTTTAACGTTTTCAGCTTGCCTTTCATCGAATCTACGGAGGGGACAGCAGACAAAACAAAGGCAGGATAAGCCCCGGCAATCAACCCTACCAAAGTACCTAACACGGACGCAATCAGTACAAACAAGGGTAAAGCACTGAAAACGGAGCGCAATTCTTTGCCCAATATCTCCCCGAAAAACGAACGGGTCAGTTCGTATAATAGTAAGGCAAAAAGCGTACTGAAGGAGGAAATCAGGATGGATTCAGTCAGAAATTGAGCAATAACCTGCTTCTTTTCACTTCCCAACACTTTCCGAACACCGATTTCTTTCAGGCGACCCGACGAACTGCCAATGGAGATATTGACAAAATTGACGACTGCCATGAACACAATGAACAGAGCTACTAAGCTCAGTGTCAGGAGGGTTTTGTTAATAAGCCCGTTGTTGTTTTCACGGTGCAGCGTGCGTAATGGTTTCAGAATTACTTCAAGATTGGCTTTCACCAATTCGGACGCGTTCGTGGCAATGGTTTGGGCAATGGGTTTTTGTAAATCGGCGGGCGTAATGCCTTTTTTCAGTTCGATGTAATTAACGATGTAGGCATTGTCCCACGTCGTCAAGGCGGCGTCGCGCCCAAAAAAAGCCAAACTGCTCATCGGCATCAGGATCGGAATTTCGGAATTGACAAACTGAGTCACAGAGTTGAACGGGAGCGGGGCCAATACCGCTGTCACCATAAAATCGCGCCTCTCTCTCGAAAACGATTCTATTTGAAGTGTTTGTCCGACAATGTCCGTTTTTCCGAAGTATTTTAAGGCTGTTTTTTGCGAGAGTACCACCGAGTTGGGTTGATTCATTGCGGTGCGGGCATCACCGTGCAAAAGTGGGAAACCGTACATGGTCAGCAGGGTCGAATCTCCGATTTGAATATCTTCTCGGAAGTTATTATCCCCTTTGGAAACGGTCGTTGAGATGCCGTCAAAGCGGTAATAGTTATCCACCAAATTAGGGTATTGTTCCTTCAGGGTTTTGGCCAACGGGGCCAATGACGTAATCTCCATGCCCATGTTGGGCTGCTTCCACTTGCTTTGAATAATGTATTGGTTGTCAATATTTCGCAGATCAGCATTGACCCGCCATTCGTCCCATACAAAGCTGCCGATCGACAACGTGAAGGTCAGCCCCACTGCTAACCCGAAAATATTGATAAGGGTGTAGATTTTGTTTTTACGCAGGTTGCGCCAACCGATCTTGAAGTAGTTCCGGAGCATGGTTTTGTACGTTTAAAATGGCCTTGCAAGGTACGTACAAAACGATTTTGGGGTTTGTTAAAAAAACTTAAAGAGAGAATTTGTCATTACTGAGCGGCAGCGTTGGGGGTTTTGGCTTTGTTTTATGTTATATTTGTTAAAAATAATCAGTATGGAAACAATACCTTTTGATTTAATTGAGGAATACCAAACCGAAGATATTATGTCCGTTAATCATTCTCGAACTATTCAACGGATCAGCTTCTATTTGGAACGTTACGACGATTTGTATGATATTTTGCCGGAACTTGAAATGAAGTTAAACGGTAAACCTGTCAAACCTGACGTTTCTGTATATCCTAATTTACCTGAAGACTGGGATACAGATGTTATTTTTATTACGGAACCTCCACTGGTCGCTATTGAAGTTCTCTCGCCAAAACAAGCCATGACCGATATTACTGACAAGATAAATACGATTTATTTTCCCGCAGGCGTGCAGTCGGTTTGGATTGTCGTGCCTCTTTTACAAACCATAACGATTCGCACGCCTGATGGTCAAAAACTGACTTTTTCGGATGGTATTATTAAGGATCCCGTAATCGGTATTGAAATTCCGTTTAATCAGATTTTCAGAAAGCGCTCCGCCTGATTATTCCGATTTTAATGATTTTACCGGGTTCATCAATGCCGCTTTTATGGATTGAAAGCTTACAGTCAGCCAAGCAATGCCGACGGCGGTAAACGCCGCCAATACAAAGATCCACCAAGAGATCTCAATGCGGTACGAAAAATCTTTGAGCCATAGATTCATGGCGTACCAAGCCACAGGGGAAGCAATCACGATGGCGACCGTTACCAATTTCAGGAAGTCTTTGGAGAGCAAAACTGTGATACTGACCACCGACGCCCCCAACACCTTACGGATGCCGATCTCTTTAGTTCGTTGTGAAGTGGTGTAGGCCACTAAACCGAACAGCCCCAAGCAGGCCAGAAAGATAGCTAAGCCGGAAAAGAGCGTAAAAATTTGGCTGATACGGTATTCGTTGGCATACATTTTATTGTATTCATCCTCCATAAAGGTATAGGTGAAAGGACGGTGCGGAGCCAGGGTTTTCCATTTGTTTTCCAAAAACGAAAGGGTTTGCGGTAAGTTATTTCCGGTCATTTTCACCAACAGAACATTGCCCCAATTGACAGGAAAAATTACCAAAGGGCCGATGGGCTGTTTCATCGAAGCAAAATGAAAATCGCGAAATACCCCCTTTACTTCTCCTTGGCGGCTACCTATCGCGACTTTTTTGCCTACCGCTTCCTGAGGTTTCCAACCCAATTCTTTCGCCAACGTTTCATTCAACAGAAAGTGATAATAGTTTTTGGTATCATCGGGATTACTGATTTGTTGGATGTCTTCTTCGGTCAGGTCTTTGCCCGCTGTCATTTGGATGTTCAGGGTTTTGGCCAAATCAGCATCGCCCGGGTAGGCCGTAACCATTTTTTCCACGGGTGCTTCCGTGCCTACGGTTTGAATGCCGTCGCCCCATTGAATAAACGTGGGTGTTTCGTAGGCCAATGCTACACTTTGCACATTCGGGTTTTGTCGAAACTCATTTTTCAGCGTCGGCAGATTTTGGGTGATTTTCGCGTCTGTCGGAACAGCAATCACATGCTCTTTGTCATAGCCCAACTTTTTGGTTTGAATGTAGTTCATTTGATTGCGCACGATCAGTGTGCTGATAATCAGAAAAACCGAAATCATGAATTGTAACACAATGAGCGATTTTCGTAATAACAGCCCCGAACCCGTGTTTTTAAAGGCTCCTTTCAGTACTTTAATAGGGCGGAAGTGCGACAGAACCAACGCCGGATAACTTCCCGCTAAAAAACTGACCGATAACCAAATACCTACTAACGACAGAATAGCTGCCGGATGTCCGAGCACTTGAAACGAAAGCTGCCGCTGAGAAAGTTGATTGAAGAGAGGGATAAAAGCCAAAGTCGCCAATAAACTGACCAATAAAGCCGCCAAGGTGATAATCAGCGATTCGCACAAAAGCTGCCAAAATACCTGACCGCGAATAGCGCCCAGCACTTTTCGCATCCCTACTTCCTTGGCCCGTTCGGTAGAGCGGGCGGTTGTCAAGTTCATGTAGTTGGTAGCGGCAATCAGCAGGATCAGAAAAGCAATGGCCGAGAAAATATACACGTAGGTGATATCGCCCGCCGCGGCCATACCGCCTTCGGCATCCGAATAGAGGTGTACTTTAGTAAAAGGCTCCAGTTGATAACGCAAGTAGTTTTCGCCTTTCATTTCTGTTTCGGCCGATTGCCTGCGCATATAATCCGGGATTTTGGCCTGCAGTCCGGCGAGCGAAGCGCCCGGACGTAACATCAGATAGGTGACATAATTGGCATTCCACCAAGTTTCATTTTTTGAAGCTGAAAGCGAAACAAAAGAAGCCACAAAATCAAACTGCAATTGGGAATTGGAAGGGGCATCTTCCATCACTCCCGTTACTAAATAATCCACGCGGTCGTCGAGGCGGATGATTTTGCCGATCGGGTCGGTTTTGCCGAAATACTTTTGGGCCGTTGCGGCGGTCAAAATCACCTGATTGGGGGCATGGAGGGCTGTCTTTGGATTTCCTTTTAATAATCGAAATGAGAAGAAATCAAAAAAAGACGAATCGGCCCATAAAAAGCGCGGTTCATCAAAAAGCAAATCCCCGTATTTTACCACTACCGAACGCTCCAAAATAGCCGGGTCAGCTACGCGCACAAAGTTTTCTACTTCCGGAAAATCGCGACGAAATGCCGGCCCGACTTTTGTGCCGGTCACGACCGTTTTGTTGGATCGGCTTTCTACTTTATAATCCATCACCGCACGAACAATACGGTCGCCTTTTTGATGGAACCGGTCAAAGCTCAACTCGTGCTGAATAAACAGCGCGATCAACAGGCAGGCAGTCAGGCCCGTAGCCAAACCAAAGACATTAATGAGCGTAAACGCCTTGTGTTTCCACAGATTGCGTAAGGTAGTTTTGAGATAGTTGCGTATCATAAGCCCCCTGTCCCCCAATGGGGAATTAAAAAACATAAAAATATCCCCGATCTTTGGCTTTAAGCCCCCATCGGGGGTTTGGGGGCTATTCCGATTTCAGCGACTTCACCGGATTGACCAACGCCGCTTTGACTGCCTGAAAAGTGACGGTTGCTAAGGCAATAACAATTGCCAGCAATCCGGCCAAAATGAAAATTTCGGCTCCTATGTCGGTTTGATAGGCAAAATCCTGTAACCACCGGTGAATGATGTAATAGGCAATGGGAAAAGCAATGCCGTTGGAGATCAGCACCAAACGAAGGAAATCTTTGGACAACAGCGAAACGATATTGAGCACGCTTGCCCCCAATACTTTACGAACGCCGATCTCTTTGATCTTCTGTTCGGCCGTAAAGGTAATCAACCCGAAAAGCCCCATGCAGGCAATAAAAATGGCGATTCCTGTAAAACCCGCAAACAAATGTCCCATGCGCTGTTCGGCGCGGTATTGTTTGTTGAAAGCTTCGTCCAAAAAATAGTAGTCAAACGGCACTTCCGACTCGTACTTTTTATAAAGTTGCTCAATGGCCGCAATTTTTTTCTGAAAATCGGTTTTAGGATCCAGCCGCAGATAAAGGGATTTCAAACTCGTCGTATCTTTTACTACCTGAAACAGCATGGCTTCGATCTTAGATTGCAGCGAGGTAAAGTTAAAGTCTTTCAGCACCCCTACGATTTCGGCTTTTTCGTTCATCAAATCCAATTTTTTACCAATGGGTTTGTCGGCGATTTTGAGCTTCCCAACGGCCGTTTCATTGATTAATACGCGGCTTCCGATGGTCAATTCATTCAAATCGGTCGGTTTGGTTTTCCATTCCAATTCCAGCAATTCCAAAAAATTTTCATCCACTGTCATGTTATTGATGCTCACGTCTTCATTCGTCGTGGGAGTTTTTGTGAAAAACATATTCCAACCGCCGTTGAACAAGCTCATGGAAGAAGCCCCGATTTTCTGAATTCCCGCCGACTGCGTTAAGTCATTGCGGAAAGCCGCGTAATGTTTCTGCGCTTCTTTGGAAAGAGGGATTACCAGCACCTGCTCTTTGTTCATCCCGATTTTTTTCGTTTGCAGGTAATGCAGTTGGCGTTGCACGACGATGCTGAAAATGATCAACACCACCGACACGGCAAATTGAAACACAATGAAACCGCGCCGCAATGCTGCTCCCTGATTGGCCGAGGATAATTTGCCTTTCAAGATCAAAAGCGGGGAAAACTTAGAAAGCAACAATGCCGGGTAAGAGCCCGCAATCAGAGCGGTAATCACCACCAACACCAATAAAATGGACAAGAACAAAGGACTTGTCACGAAGGAGTCATCAATGTTGAGATCAAGTAATCCGTAAAAAGACTGTTTCAATACCTGAAAAAGACCCAAAGCCAAAACGAAGGAAATCAAACTGATAATGACCGATTCGCCGTAGAATTGAGAGGCCAGATTTTGACGATTCGCTCCCAAAACCTTTCTTACCCCTACTTCTTTGGCGCGGATCGTGGAGCGGGCCGTAGTCAAACTCATGTAATTGATAAGTGCCAACAACAGCACAATGCCGGCAATACACAGAAAAAGCATCACATACTTCGTATTGGAAAAATCGCCCCAATTGTTGCCCAAGTGCATGGCCGTAATCGGCTCCAAAATAAACTGAGAATGGTTTTCCAACATTCCTTTTTTATCGGTCAGCAGTTGGGGAATGACTTTTTCCACTTTTGCCTCTGATTCGGGTTTGTTGAGCAAAAAGTAAGTTTCATAATCTCCCGTCCCGACCAAACCGTCGGCTTCAACACGATTGGGATTGCTGCGTTTCATGAATGCTTCAAACGTTGAAAGGGAAGCGATGAAATCGTAATGAAGCGAAGAATGGGTAGGGAATTTTTTGACCACGCCCGCTACTTTCAGCAGGTCCGTTTTATTATAAGTCAGCGTTTTACCGAGTGCGTTTTGATTGCCAAAATACTTTCGGGCCACTTCCTCCGTAATCACGACCGAATTGGGCTCCGAAAGGGCAGATTGAGGACTGCCCTCCAAAAAATCAAACGCCAATATTTTAAACAGAGACGGTTCGGAGAAATAGAAACTTTTTTCAAAAAAATGATGCTCCTCGTCTGATTTGATGATTGTATTTTCCCGAAACAACAGACCAATGCGGGCAAATTCTTCCACTTCCGGATTGGCCTGTTTGACCGCAGGCCCAAAGTTTTTCGACAACCGATTGAATTGTATCTCATTACCCCCAAAATTCATTTTGACCAACGTATGAAAAATACGTTTACTGTTGGGATGGAACGTGTCGAAGCTCATTTCGTGTGAAACATACAGCAGTATCAACATGCTCACGGCCATGCCCATGGCAAGCCCGGCAATGTTGATAAAACTGAATACCTTGTTTTTGAGCAGGTTTCGAATAGCGATTTTAAAATAATTACGTAACATAGTTATTTAGATTTAAGAAGGGCGTAGGGGCGGGGCTTGCCTCCGCCCGTTTGCTGATTGAATACCGGTCCGGCATACAAAAGGCCTGCCCTTATTCTGATTTTAAGGATTCAGTCGGGTTAACCAACCCCGCTTTAACGGCTTGCACACCAATCGTGATGAAAGCAATAGCTACCGCAAACAGTCCGCCCAGAGCAAAGAAATACCAATTCAGGGAGATGCGATAAGCAAAATTCTCCAGCAGTAGTTTTTGCATGAAATAGTAGGTTACGGGAGTAGCAATCATAATGGCGATGATTACCAAGGTCAAAAAATCGACGGAAAGAAGCCGAACGATATTCGAAAGTGAAGCGCCCAGCACTTTGCGAATACCGATCTCTTTGGTACGATTGACTACCGCCAAGGCCACTAAACCGAACAGTCCCAAACAGGCCAGAAAAATAGAGATGCCGCCGGCCCAACCGATAATGTTACTCCAACGCTCTTCTTCCTTGTAAAAACGGTTGAGGTCGTCGTCCAGAAAGCTATACTTGAAGGGATAATCGGGAACAATTTTTGTCCAAACCGCCTTGAGGTCCGTCAATGTATTTTTAGGGTCACCCGCCTTGATGCGTACCATGTACTTGAAGGGGACGTACGACGAAAACTGATGAAAAAGTTGCGGCTCCACTTCATTTTTAAACGAAAAGAAGTGAAAGTTTTTGACGACACCGATCACGACAGGGGTCATACTCTCCGAATCAGTGTATCCCGTCAGGCGTTGCCCTACGGCCGTTTCGAGCGTCCAACCGAAATCTTTGACCATGGCTTCGTTAATAATGACCGAGGTTACGGTGTCAGAAACAACAGCAGGGTCAAAATTACGCCCGGCGAGCAGTTTCATACCCATCACATTCAGGTAATCGTGGTCTATGAAATATTCGTACACTTCCTTGTTTTTTCCTTTGTAGCCAAACCCCGAGCGGCTCCAACCGTTGCCCGCCCCTAAACTCAGCTCGGCAGCTGCTACCCCCAAAATATCGGATTGATTGGAGATCGCTTGTTTGAAAAGCGGATAAACTCTTTTACTGTCAGTGCCTTCGGCATTGATGACCACTACATTTTCTTTATTAAAGCCCGGGTTTTTGCTCCGCATAAACCGGATTTGTTGTAAGATCACGATAGTGGAAGTGATCAGGGCTACCGACAATACAAATTGCGTTACGACCAGCGATTTGGTAAAAAAGTTGGCTCCGCCCACTTTCACCGTGCTTCGTAAAACTTCTATCGGTTTGAATTTGGATAAAATGAATGCCGGGTAGCTACCCGCCGCTAATCCAACCAGAAGCGTCAGGCCGGCGACTAACCAAGGCATTTCGGGGTATTGCTGAAGGGAAAACGTCAGTTGTCTGCCCGATAATTGATTGAAATAAGGCAGTAAAAAATAGGCTGCCGTCACCCCGATAACCGTCGAGAAAATACTCAACAGCATTGACTCACTGATAAATTGGCTGATCAGTTGGTTTCTGAAACTGCCTAAAGTTTTCCGAACGCCCACTTCCCGCGCACTTCCTGCCGAACGACCGATAGCGAGGGTGGTGAAGTTGATACAGGCGATCAACAAAACTCCGCCGGCAATAGCCAACAAAAGCCAAATGATTTTCGGGTCTATGGGGGCGACAACTCCGCCGGTAACGGTAGGGTCGGTGTGAATCTGTTTAAGGGCTTGCAGTTTGTAAGTGATCGGGGCACCTTTTCCTTTCCAAAAACCGTTTTTGCGCAAATCCGCTTCCTGACCGGGGTGGTATTTGTTGTAAAACTTCGTCAGCCGTTGCGGGTCTGCCGCCAACTTACTGTCCGGTCGAAGCTGTACGTAAGTCATAAATGAGGAACGATTCCAGTTATCCTTATTTCGAGTGCCGTATTTGGATGACTCCAAAAATCGGTAATTGCCCAACATAGAAAACTGAATCATGGAATTAACGGGCGGATTTTCGACCACAGCCGATACCGTAAACGCTTCAAATTCATCCTGCAACTTTACTTCAATGATTTTGCCGATCGGATTTTCCGTACCGAAAAGCTCCTTTGCTTTGGTTTCGGTTAATACCACACTTCTGAGTTCTTTGAGCGGATTGCTGCGATTGCCCGCTTTGACCGTAAAGCTGAATACCTCAAATGCCTCCGGATCAGCAAAGTTCAGTTCCTGTCGGCTGATTTCGCCGTTGGTCCTCGTAAATTGTTCCCCCCATCGTTCCCGAAAACGTACAGAATGAATCACATCGGCAAATTCGGCTTTGATAGCAGGGCCCAACGGCATAGGCAGGAAAGGGTCTCCTTCTGCCTCCGAGTCATTCATGGCTTCGCTCCAACGATACACTCGATAAATGTGGTCAGCTTTGGCGTGATGCCGGTCAAAATTGAACTCATTGACGGCATATAGTAGGAACAGACAAAAACAAGCCAATCCTACGGACAAACTCAGGATATTGATCAGCGTCAATCCTTTCTGTTTGGCCAATTTTCTTACGGTCAGTTTCAGATAGTTGAGAAGCATGGTTGTATAGGTTTATTAGGATGAAGTGACAAGGAAAACGAAGTTGCACGGGTGACACGCAGAAAGCACGTTTCCTTTCCCCGTATTCCCCTTTTCTGATTATTCCGATTTCAATGACTTGGCTGGGTTCATCAAAGCGGCCTTGATACTTTGAAAACTGACCGTCAAAAACGCAACGCTTACTGCCAACAGTGCCGTAAGCACAAAAACCCACCATTCGATGTCAATCTTATACGGAAAATCGGCCAGCCATTGGTTCATAAAATACCAAGCTACGGGTGAGGCAATGATCAAAGCGATCAGCACAAGCGCAATGAATTCCAACGAAAACAAACCTACAATTTGACTAACGGATGCACCGAGCGCTTTGCGAATCCCGACCTCTTTCGTTTTAGACTCGGCCATGAAAGTCACCACACCGTAGAGACCCAAACAACCAATGAAAATGGCAATGCCCGCCAATAGCCGAAAGAGGGCATACATGCGTTCTTCGCCTTTGTAGAAATTGGCCAGCCTTTCGTCCAAAAATTCGTATTTGAAGGCAAAATCAGGAAACGTGGCATTCCAGTTTTTTTCTACGTCACTGATGAGTCGGCTGATGGACTCGGTACCTCCCTGTTGAGTGGTCATTTTAATACCAAGAGAGAAATAGGCATTACGCCGAGTAGTCAGTACACAAGGGTTGGTTTCCTGATGCAACGAAAACGTATTGAAATCTTTTACTACTCCCACAATGGGTAGCTTCAGATTTCCGACACCGCCGATAGCTAAATGTTTTCCTAAGATTTGGCTCGGCTCCCGTAAACCTAATTTTTTTACCAACGATTCGTTCACTACGAGCTCGCGCATGGTATCGGCAGGAGTGTACATCCTTCCGGCAATCAATGTCAAACCGTATGTAGTAATGTAAGAGGTATCCGCAAAGCGCATCACCACATCAAAGTCGGCATCTTTATCCGCATTTTCAAATTGGAAATTGGTCCACCAGTTTCCGTTCGATGAAGGAACGGAATAGCCATAACTTAATGACTTTACATTGGGCAACGCAGACAGTTTATTTCGCAGAGTTTCTAAGTGCCCGGGTTTTCGCTCCGGTATACTTACCGTCAAAATGGCTTCTTTGTTATAGCCTAAATCCGCTGTTCGCACGTAATTCATTTGATTATAAGCGATAATGGTACCGATAATAAGCATCTGTGAAACAGCGAACTGGAATACGATCAAACCCCGGCGAAGTGTCAGTTGATTCCTGCCGGTCATTTTCATTTTACCTTTTAAAGCCACTATGGGCTGATAACCGGACAGCACCATAGCCGGATAAAACCCGGCCAATACGGTGGTCAACGAAGCTAACAGCAGTAAGAAGCCAATAACGGCCGGCTCAGATAAAACCAATGCCGTAGCTTTAATATCCAGCAATTCAGCTACGTAAGACATAGATACATAAGCCGTTCCAAAAGCAAGGACGACAGCCATACCGGTCAGAAAGCCGGTTTCCCCTAAAAACTGCCGTACCAATTGCGCTCGCGAGCTTCCCAGTACTTTCCGAACACCCACTTCCTTGGCGCGTCGCAGGGCTTGAGCCGTGGCCAGATTGATGAAGTTGACACAGGCAGTGATCAAGATAAACAACCCTACAAGGGCCATAGCCCAAATCATTTCCTTACTGACGGTTCGCCCGGCTGAGTTACCGGTGTTGGTATCGGTATGGATAGCAGTCAGCGGTTGTAATTCGTAAACAAAATTTTTGGCTTGCTCCGGCTCCATGTGTTTACGGACAAAGGGCACTAATCGTTTGTCCATTTGATGTGCGGTCAGCGATTCCGGCAAGGCCATATACATCTGAGCGCCGCTGTAGGAAGTGCCCCAATCGTCCCAGTTACCGTTGGCACCGTATTGTTTCAAAGAAGCAAAGGAGAGCAGAACTTCAAAAGGAAGGCTGCTTGTAGCCGGAGGATTTTCCACAACTCCCGTCACAACAAAATCCATTCGGTTTTCCACCCGTATTGATTTTCCGATCGGATCTTCCGTACCGAAATATTTATATGCCGCCCGCTCCGACAGTACAACCGTATTGGGGTTGTTAACTGCGGTTTGCGGTTTACCCGCTTTCCATTGATAATCAAATAAGCGGAAATACTCCGGTTCTACAAAAACAACAACCCCTTTTTCTTCCTGATACTTATTGGCTTTTTGGTTGTTTATTCGAATCAACGCGCCGTATAATTCGTAGGCCATCGTCAATTGATGTTTCATGTCGGGAAAATCAGTCCGCAGAGCGGCTAAGGCAGGCAGTGTAATGCCGGTAGTACGCCCCTCTTCCTTCGCTTCTTTGGAATAGGAGGTGAGCCGGTAAATACGGTCAGCCAAGCTATGGTGCCGATCATAGCTTAACTCATAACGAATGGCTAAAAACAGCATCAGACAACAGGCCAATGCAAACGTCAGTCCGGCAACATTGATAAGGGTGGCCTTCCACTCTCGCCCTAATGCACGAAGGATAGTTGTAAAATAGTTTTTTATCATGGCTTTTCAATTTTAAGGTTGGAACACGGACAAAGTACTTTGTCCGTGTTCTGCAACCCCGTTTTACGACTATTCTGATTTCAATGATTTGACCGGATTCATCAAGGCGGCTTTAATGCTTTGGAAACTCACCGTCAGAAAAGCAATGCTGATAGCCAAAAAGGCCGTAACGGCAAACACCCACCAAGGAATGTCGATACGATAAGCAAAATCCTTAAGCCACAGGCTCATGGCATACCAAGCTGCCGGTGAGGCAATGAGGAGGGCAATGAGCACCAATTTGATAAAATCTTTGGAAAGCAACGTTACGACACTGCCCACACTTGCGCCCAATACTTTGCGAATCCCGATTTCTTTGGCACGTTGCTCGGCCGTATAAGTAGCAAGGGCAAACAGGCCCAAACAGGAAATAAAAATGGAAATGACGGCAAAGATCAAAAAGAGAGAACGCTGTTTTTGTTCGGCTTGGTATTGGTCATTAAAGCGCTCGTCCAAAAAAGTATATTCGAAAGGAATATTCGGAAAAAATTGCTTCCATACTTTTTCTACGTGGGCAATCGCCGCCGGCAAATCCCCCGTTTTGGCGCTCACTGACAACCGACTTCGCCAACCCGGGCGCATAAACAGCACCATTGGAGCGATCTTTTGGTGCAAAGATTCAAAATGAAAATCTTTCACAACACCCACTACCTGCCCGTCAAGACTGCCGTACTTGAAACGCTGACCGATGGCTGCTTCGTTATTTTTCCAACCAATCGCCTTTACTGCGGCTTCGTTTAAAATAAAGTTAGACGTATCAGCGCCGAAGGAGCGTGAAAAATCGCGACCCGCCGCCATCTGAATTTCGTAGGTCGTGATAAAGTCGTAGTCGGTAGACAGACCTTTGATTTCGGTTTTGACCGGAGCCGTGGAGTCGCCTTTCGCAACGGAGGCACCCATCGAATCCAGCAGACGGATCGTCGGAACGCGGGAGGAATGGGCTACGTTGGTAATGCCGGCATGTTGCTTGAGTTGTTGTTTTAAGGTTTCAAAATCAGCATCCGAACTTCTTATGCCCGACATGACCAGAATTTGTTCTTTTTTATAGCCCGTTTTTTGATTCATCATAAAATCAAGTTGACTGTACACGATGCTCGTACAGATGATCAGGGCACAGGCAATGGCAAACTGGGTAATAACCAACACTTGGCGCAGTCTGCCGTTTTTCAGTGCGCTGACAATACTGCCTTTCAGCACTTGGATGGGTTGATACGCGGTGAGGAAAAAAGCCGGATAGCTCCCCGCAGCCAATCCGGTAAGTAAAACAGCCAACGAAGCAATGAATAAAAATTGGCCGCTGAACAGTTTGGTAAACGACAGGCTTTTGTTCGTGAAATCATTAAGCACCGGCAGTAAAACGGCGGTAGCAATCAGTGCCAAAACCAAGGCAAACAAGGTGACCAAAATAGATTCACTCAAAAATTGTCCGATCAGTTGTTGGCGCAGTGCCCCCACCGCTTTGCGCATTCCCACCTCTTTGGCGCGATTGGCCGAGCGGGCCGTGGCTAAGTTCATGTAATTGATACAGGCAATCAGTAAGATAAACAACGCAATAGCCGAAAAAATATAGACGTATTTGATGTCGCCGCCCGGTTCAATTTCGTAGTCTAAATGAGAATAAAGATGAATATCAGGAATGTTGGTCAAATGAAGTTCCGAGGTTTGGGAGCCCGGCAGACCGCTGCTTGATTTAGGCAAATGCTCATCCAAAAAAGCCGGAAAGGATTTTTCGAGTTGGGCAGGGTCGTAGTTGGCCGGTAGTAAAAAATAGGTGGCAAAATTGTTACCCCCCCAATCCCGCCGCATATTTTCTACACCGTATAAACGTTCATCGTTGAGCGAAGTGGCTGAAAACAGGGCGTTGGGGTGAAAGTGCGATTGCGCCGGCAGCGGCTCATACACGCCCGTTACCCGAAAGTCAAACTGATTATTGAACCTGATGAGCTTGCCCACGGGGCTTGCCGTTCCGAAGTATTTTTCGGCGAGGGGTTTCGACAACACAGCCGTAAAAGGGTCTGAAAGGGCTTTCGCGGGGTTGCCTTCCAAGAGTTTAAAATCGAATACTTTGAAGAGGTTGTCTTCGGCAAAAAACAGCTTTTCTTCCGTATATTTTTTCTCCAAATCCTCCGGCAGTCGCATGGTTCCGTCATATTCCAGCATACGGGTTATTTGTTCCGCTTCGGGAAAGTCGTTTTTTAAATGCGGATAAAAAGCAGGGGCTATGGTCCCCAACCGCAAGCTGATCTGTCCGTCGGAAGATTTAAAATAGCGCGAGACGCGGTAAATACGGTCGGCTTTTTGATGAAAACGGTCGTAACCGAGTTCATCGGTCACGTACAACGCAATCACCAAAAAACCGGTGAGCCCCAAACTCAAGCCGGCAATGTTGATAAACGTAAAACCTTTGTGCTTCAAAAGGTTACGAAAGGCGATTTTGAGATAGTTGCGTAGCATAAGCCCCCTGTCCCCCAATGGGGGAATTAAAAACATAAAAATATCCCCGATCTTTGGCTTTAAGCCCCCATCGGGGGTTTGGGGGCTATTCCGTTTTCAATGACTTTACGGGATTTGCCAATGCCGCTTTGATACTTTGGGTACTGATGGTGGCCAGAGCGATGAAAAAGGCTAAGAATCCTGCCGCAGTGAACATCCACCAACTCATTTCGACTTTATAAGCAAAATTTTCCAACCAGTTGTGCATAATGTAATACATGAGTGGCCAAGCAATGAGGTTGGCAATACCTACCCACAGCACAAACTGTTTTGAAATAGTAAAGATGATTTCTGTCAACGATGCTCCAAGTATTTTGCGAATACCGATTTCTTTGGTGCGTTGCTCTGCTACTAAAACGGCCAAGCCAAACAAGCCTAAACACGCAATGAAGATGGCCAGAAGCGAGAAGACGGTGGCAATCACACTGACTTTGCGCTCTGTTTCATACAAACGGGCCAGATTTTGGTCCAGAAAATTATAGCGGCATTTTTCCTCTTGGGTAAACGCGTGCCAAGTATCTTCGATATATTTGAGCGTAGCTGAGGCATTGTCGGGATGAATACGAATATTTAAAATGCTCGAAGCCTGCCGTACGGCACTCAAATGAAAGACTAAAGGGCGAATTTCTTTGTGCAGTGATTCATAATTGAAATCTTTTACCACACCCACCACCTTGTACGTTTTAGATTCGCTGCCATCACTGATGAGCCTGGTAATGGTTTTGTTGAGTACGTCGGTGGTGTGGCATTCTCTGAGAGCTGCTTCATTGATAATAACGGCCGTACTATCGGTCGAAAATGCATCCGAGAAGAATCGCCCCTGCGTTAATTTCAGGTCAAACGTTTTGGCAAAATCATAGTCTACATCCAGGAATTGAAAGGAAATCAGGTTCGTCCCCGATTGTTTGTTAAACAGATAGCCACTTCCCGGAATACCTGATGAAAACATGAGCGAAGTATTGGTAGCAGCCGTGATTTTAGGATTTTTCAACAATTCCTGTTTGAACAACTTGATTTTATCGCCCAATACGGCGGCGTTGTCAATAGAAAGTAAATGATCTTTTGAAAACCCTAAATCTTTGTGTTGGATATAACTCAGTTGACTGCGGATAACAATCATGCCGATAATAAGCGAAATGGAAATAGCAAATTGAGTAATGACAAGAAGGTTTCGAAGCCATAATTTGCGTTTTTTGACCCCTGATTTTAAAATTTCAATAGGTCTGAACGACGAAAGTACAAAAGCCGGATAGCTGCCTGCCAAAAAACCTACTGCCAGTGTAAAACCAATGAGTGTAGGAATGGTATAACTATTCTTTAATAAATGGAGTTTGATTTGCCTGTTGGCAAGCTCATTAAACTCGGGCAGTATCAATTGTACGATAATAACAGCAAAAAGGACGGCAATCGTGGCCATCACCACCGATTCGCTGATAAATTGACTGATGAGGGCCGCTCTTTGAGAGCCGAGTGCTTTTTTGATACCTACCTCTTTGGCGCGTTTTTCACTGCGGGCCGTACTGAGATTCATGAAATTGATACAGGCTATCAATAAAATGAACAGAGCTACCGCTCCAAAAATATACACATAGGTCACATCGCTGATTTTAATGTTACCCCATTCGGTATTACTATCGATGCCGTATTTTGTTTTTGAATACAAATAAATAGAGGTCAAGGGTTGCAGGCGATAATCATACGCGTTGCCTTTAGCCAAAAACTGCTCCATTGAAATGCCGAGAATCTTTTCGGCTTGCGGGCCTACGTAATCTTTTACCGTCTTTTTCATTTTTAGAGTCAGGGCATTCTGATCTGTGCCTTCTTTTAAGACCAGGTAGGTCGTATAATGGAGGTTAAGCCAGTAATTGGTGTTAGCCTCAGCGTAGGTCGCCATTGACAGAAGAAAATCACAACTGAAATGAGATTTAGGCGGGAAATCCTGCATTACTCCCGTAATCAAAAACGATTGCTGTCCGTCAACAAGAAATGATTTGCCCAGCGGATTCTCATTGCCGAAATACCGTTTGGCTACCGTTTCGGTCAAAACAATACTGTTGGGTTGGGTGAGTGCTGTCTGTGGATTGCCATATAAAAAAGGAAAAGAAAAAACGGAGAAATAGGTAGAATCAGCGGTATAAACGCGACGTTCCCGGAAGGTTTTTTCTTTGTACCGAAAATTATAAGTGCCGAAATAACCGAGACGTGTATAAGTTTGCACTTCGGGAAAGTCTTTTACCAGAGCAGCCCCCAGCGGAGCTGTAGATTTAGAACTGTTGGTTTCCTTGCCGTTAATGTTTGAATGTACATACACTCGGTAAATACGATCGGCTTTTTCATGAAAGGAATCATAACTCAGTTCATCCAGAATGAACAAAGACAATATAATGAAACAGGCGATGCCCAACGCCAGTCCCAGAATGTTTATTGATGAAAAGACCTTGTTGTTCAACAGGTTTCTAAAAGCAATTTTAAAATAACTGTGTAACATAACTTTTTAAATGGGTAAATGAGCAAAAAAGGCAAGGCTTACTTACTTTCGACCTTGTATCTACTCCGTTTTCAATGACTTTACGGGATTTGCCAATGCCGCTTTGATACTGTGAAAACTGATGGTGAACAAAGCAACCAGCACTGCCAACAGCCCTGCTAAAGCAAAAATCCACCATTGTATCATAATGCGATACGTGAAATTGGCCAACCATTTGTCCAGAAAGTAATAAGCGATCGGACCCGCAATGAGAATAGCGATGAGAATGAGTTTGATAAAATCAGCAGACAAAAGGGCAACCACACTGCCTACACTTGCTCCCAGCACTTTTCGGATGCCGATTTCTTTGGTACGTTGTCTTACCACAAACGCAATCATGCCGAACAACCCGAAGCACGAAAGAAAGATGGCTACGCCGGCAAACAACCCAATGAGTGATGAAAAACGGCTTTCTTCGCGATAGCTGTCCGCAATGGATTCGTCCAGAAAACTGTGTTCAAACACTTTTTCGGGAAAAAACTCTTTCCACGTTTTTTCGATAAAAGCCAAGGTAGAGGGTGTATTAGTCGCTTCAATTTTGATTCCGAATTGGGAAAAGGTAGCCGGGCTTACTTCCATCAGCAAAGGGGCTAAACCGGTATGGAGGCTTTCGGTGTGAAAATCATTGACTACGCCTACCACTCGGCCTTTCTTACCTAAGCGTTCGATATGTTGCCCGATTGCCTTCTGTGGTGATCCGAAATGAAGGGCTTTGATTGCTTCTTTGTTGATGATAAACCCTTCTATATGGTCGGTACCATACGATTTGTCAAAATCGCGACCGGCTATTATTTTCAAATCGAAGGTCTTGACAAAGTCATAATCGACCGAAATGGCAGGAAGAACCAGGCCATCTTCGATTCGGATTTTGTCAGTAGCTACGGGATGCCGTGCGTTGCCCGTTCCCGGTAAATTAGAAGCAAGGGTTACGGCTTTAATCGAGGGGTTTTGAAGCAGTCTTTCTTCAAAGGCATTCGTCCGATTTCGTAATTGCTGATCGCCGGGCGAAAACAAATTGTTCATGTTTTGACTGAACAAAGGCACCGCCAATGTCATATCGCGATTGAAGCCGAGCGGGCGGTTTTTTAAATAATCAATCTGACGCAATACAATGCCTGCCCCTGCCAAAAGCGCCACTGCCACCGTAAATTGAAGGGTAATGAGGCTTTTAGTCAGCCAATTCCCTCCCTTCCCTTTGCCGGTAGCCGTTCCGCGAAAAATATCGGTGGCTTTGAAGCGGGAGGCAAATAGAGCCGGATAAATCCCTGCCAACAGACAGGCTATGACAAATACGCCGAAAAAGAGGGCTGTCATTTCGATATTTTGCCCAAAAGAAAAATCCGGTTTTCGGCCAAAAAAAGTTTCCATTTGTCCCAAAAGCTGTTTTGTCAACAATAGCGCCAGCCCAAAAGCGGGTAGTCCTAGTAAAAAAGTTTCGGTCAGTAATTGTCGAATGATCTGCCACGATTGCGAGCCCAATACTTTACGAACACCTACTTCTTTGGCACGACTCAGTTGGGCGGCGGTACTGAGATTCACAAAGTTAACTATCGCAATGGCGAGGATAAGCAGGCCGATGAGCGCAAACAGTTGTAAAAATTCGGGGTTGGCGGTAGGAACGACCTCTCCCTGAACGGTTGATTTTAAATGAATATCCCGCACGGGAAAGAGGGAGAAGTTCTGTTTATCCCGCATTTCTTTCATGCCGTTTTTGAGCACAAATTCTTTAAATCGGGCATTGACCGAAGCGGCTGTTGCTCCTTTTTTCAGCAAAACATAGGTATTGGCATAGGAAGCCAATTTATTGTTTTGGAGGATTTGCAATAGATTGGCACGGGCAAAATCAGGCTCCACGTCGGTTATATTGCGAAATGGGGTCAAAAAATCAAAGGTAAAATGTGAGTTTTCGGGCATGGCGCGTACTACACCGCTTACCGTAAACGGTCCGTGATTGGCCAACATCAACGGTTTGCCTATGCAATCTTCCTGACCAAAAAAACGCAGGGCGGTTTTATCGGTCAGTACAATCGAAAAAGGGGTATGCAACGCACGGTCCGGGTCGCCCTGAAGGGTTTCAAATCCAAAGACCTGCATGGTGGTAGAATCCGCAAAAAAGGCATTTTCCACTTCAAACTCACGGTCTTTGCCGGGGATTTTTACACTGATGCTTCGGGGGTAGAAACGAGTAGTTTGCTCAATTTCAGGGAAATAATCAGCTAACATCGGCGCAAAAGGCGCCGGAGAACGCGTGATGGTAAAAGCACTGCCCGTAAAATTAAGTTCGTAGTTCAGCCGATAGAGGCGATCAGCAGTAGGGTAGTGCCGGTCGTAAGAATGTTCAAAACGATACCAAATGAACGTCAGAAAACAAAAAGTCAATCCGAGCGCCAATCCTGAAAAATTGACAAACGAAAAGAGGGTATTTTTACGGATTTGCCGTAAAGCGATATTGAAGTAGTTTTTCAACATAGAATTTTAAGTTGGCAAGTGTACGAATAAGCAAGGGGCAAAAAGATAAAATAGCCTTTTGCCCCTTGCTTATGTGCCTTTTATTCCGATTTCAACGATTTTACGGGATTCATCAAAGCGGCCTTGATCGACTGAAACGAGACCGTGGCGATCGCGATAAAAACGGCCATAACGGCCGCCACCGCAAATACCCACCATTCTACCTCAATACGATAGACGAAATTGTTCAACCATTGGTGCATCGCATACCAAGCCACAGGTACGGCAAGTACGATCGCCAGAAGCACCAACTTGATAAAATCCTTGGAAACCAGCGTCGTAATACTGAATAGAGAAGCCCCCAATACTTTACGAATGCCGATTTCTTTGGTACGTTGTTGAATAATGTAAATCGCCAAACCCAACAGGCCCATACAGGCAATAAAAATGGCGAGTAGCGAAAATACCCCAAAGATCCGCTCAGATACCTGCTCTGATTGATAAAGCGCTTGCCAATCGCTGTCTAAGAAGGAAAAGTGAAAAGGCTGTTCGGGAATATAACGTTTCCATATCCCTTCTACCTGACTGATGAGTGCTTTAGGGTTGTGCGATTCAATTTTTATGACCAGCTGATTGTTGGCCTGTCCGAATAGGCGGTCGTTGAGTAGAAACAACGGCGTTATTTTGTCGCGTAATGAGCTGAAATGAAAGTTTTTGACCACTCCGATGACCTTATGAAAGACAGGCGAGCCATTGCGTTGGGCAAAATTATCAGGGGTAATGACGGTTTTCCCGATCGGGTCGGTTAAGCCCAATTCCCGTACGGCTTCTTCATTGAGAATGACCGAAAGCGAATCGTTGAAGTTTTTGTCAAACGACCGACCGGCCAACAGCGAAATCTTCATGGTTTGGAGATATTGGTCATCCACCACCGCTCCTTTGCCCGTCACGGTTTCATTCTCTCCGTCTTTTCGAAACGTAACACCAAAATACCCCCCTTGCTTATCGGCAGGAGACGTGCTTGCGCCGGAAACACTCACAATACCCGAAATATGCCGGATTTCTTCTTTAAATGTTTGGGTTTTATCACCCAAAAAACCCGCCCCCTGAATGTGGATGACGGCCTCTTTGGTAAAGCCCAAGTCTTTGGTTTGGATATAGTCTAACTGACGATACACAACCAGGGTACAAACAATTAAAATGATAGAGATCGCAAACTGAAACACCACCAAACTGTCGCGCAGAAAGTGCCCTTGGTTGGTAGAAGTAAATTTACCTTTCAGAACCTTGATAGGCTCAAAAGAAGCAAGTACTCCGGCGGGGTAAAGGCCCGCAATAATACCGATCAAAACAGTGAGTAATAAAAGGGCCGGTACCGTATACCAATGCAGCATCGGAAGCAGAGCCAAGGTCTTACCGGAGAGGTCGTTGAACAGAGGCAACAAAAGAGAAACTAAGCTAACGGCTATCAAAAAGCTGAATAAACTCAGCAAAACGGATTCGATCAAAAACTGAGACGCCAACTGCGATTGCGTAGAGCCGAGCGATTTTCGAATACCTACCTCGCGAGCGCGCTCGGCCGAACGCGCCGTAGCCAAATTGATGAAATTAATGCAGGCAATGACCAAAATAAAAACGGCAATGACCGAGAAAATATACACCAACATACGATTGCCGTTGGGCTGAAATTCAGCTTCCAGTTGAGAATCCAAGTGAATGGAGCGCAGCGGTTGTAAGAAATAAAAATAACCGTTGCCCGCTTTCAGATAATCTTTGAACGAAACTCCGAAATTGCGCTCTACTTCTCCGGCGGCGTATTTTTCCACCACCGCCGGTAGTTTTGATTCTACAGCAGCAGGTTGTGTATGAGGCTTTAGCAAGAGATATGTATGCGCCATGAAACTGATGTGATTCAGTTGTTCGGCAGGCTGAAAACCTGTCGTTGAACTTAAAAAGTCGAAAGTAAAATGAGTATTGCCGGGTAAATCAGCGCATACACCCGTCACTTCCAATTTCGGACCTTGCACTACTTCGATGACTTTACCGATTGGATTGTCTTTCCCGAACAGTCGTTGGGCTGTTCGCTGTGTTATCACGACAGTATTGGGCCGATTCAGGGCTTTTTGAGGTTGGCCCGCGACCATTTCTATTTTGAAAACTTCAAAAAACGTAGAGTCAGCAAACAGAAAATGCTTTTCTTCCACTACCTGATTATTAATGCGGAGGAGCGTTCCGGCGTTCCCATTGAAATTGATAACACGCGTAGTTTGCTCTATTTCAGGAATTTCCTTCTTTACCGATTGGGCATAGGAAGGAGGAATGATGGCGTATTTGGTGCTTCGATTGGGATACCGACGCTCCAAAGCCATACGATAAATACGCTCTCCCTCCGGCCAAAAACGATCGAAACTCAGTTCGTCGGTCACATAAAGGACGATCAACAGACAACAGGCCATTCCGATAGAGAGACCGATCACGTTAATGAACGTATTTACTTTGTATTTGGTCAGGTTGCGAAGCGCTATTTTGAAGTAGGTTTTGACCATGACTGAAAGGAGGTTAGGAGAAGACTGTTTCAACATCGTTCAAACCTTATACCGGAAACAAAATGGTTTGATTATCAAAAAGTTAAGTGTGGATATAATAGGATAAGTGTCCGATTCCGGACACTTATCGTTCATGGGCGGACAACGATTTTTCTGTTTTTTAAATTACACTGCCTGATAACTGACGGTGAGCGGTTAATTAGAATAAGTTGTATCTGAAAAGCCTTTGTTTTTGTTATATTTGTTAAAAAATCATTTTACAACTATGGAATCAACCGTTTTTGACGAAATCGAAGACTTCCAAACCGAGGATATTATGTCTTATAACCATGCTAAAATCACATACCGACTTACCAAAATGTTGAGCCGATATGATGAACAGTATGATATTTTACCTGAATTAGAGTTTGAACTTTCGTATGGTCGCGCCAAACCGGATGTTGCTATTTGTAAAATTGGTAAAATAGATTGGTTGCGTGATATTATAAGACCTACTCACCCTCCCTTGTTAGCCATCGAAATTTTGTCTCCCCGTCAAGCCCTTTCAGACTTGACAGATAAGGCATTGGATGTTTATTTTCCTTCGGGAACTTCAGTGGTTTGGATTATTATTCCGCACTTTAAACAGGTAACCGTTATGATTCCGAATGGCCAAAAAATTGCCGTTTCAGGGATATTAACGGATGAAAATACCGGCATTGAATTATCTTTAGACCGTTTATTTGAATAATTCTACTCTGATTTCAACGAATTCATTGGATTCATTAACGCTGCGCGAATCGCCTGAAAACTTACCGTAAGCAACGCTATGGCAATCGCTAAAACACCGGCTCCGATAAACATCCACCAAGAAAGTTCAATGCGATAGGCAAATTCGGTCAACCACTGACTCATGGCATAGTAAGCAATAGGCGAGGCGATGACTACGGAGATCACGACCAAAATCAGAAACTCCCGCGAGAGCAATTGAATAATGCTCGGTACGCTTGCTCCCAATACCTTGCGAATGCCGATCTCTTTGGTGCGTTGTTCGGCCATGTAGGTCACCAATCCAAACAGTCCTAAGCAAGCAATCAGGACGGTAAGAATCGCGAAACTGAGTGCCACTTTACCGACGCGTTGCTCGGCACGGTACATTTGGTCGAACGATTCATCCAAAAATTGATAGTTGAACGGCATTTCGGGAGCCAACGATTTCCATTTGGCTTCGACCTTGCTGATCAATGAGGGAATATCCTCCGTGTTGATTTTGAAAGCCGTTGCCCAACTGTTGTTACCCAAACGCATACACAACGGCCCTACCTGTTGGCGCAACGATTCAAAATGAAAATTCTTAACCACTCCGACAATTTCATAGACAATATTCAAACCGGCCGAAGGGCCGTTGGAGGTGTATATTTTTTTGCCGATCGGATTGTCGTAGCCCAGCAGTTTGGCAGTTGTTTCGTTGATAATCACCGCCGAAGAATCGGAGCCGAACGATTTGGAAAAATTACGTCCTTTGATGATTTCCATTCCCAACGTAGGGACATACTCGTAATCTACGTTCCAAACCTGCATATTGAAACCGTTTTTCATATCCATGACGGCTTCTTTGGAAAAGGTATTGTCATTGCGGGCTGAATTGGATACGGGTAAATACCCCGCATACGAAGCACTTTTTACGCCGGCTATTTGAGCCACTTCGTTTTTAAATACGTCCCGATTGGTTGCCAAAGCTCCCGTTCCGTTGATGACCAGCACTCGATCTTTATCAAACCCTAATTTTTTGTTTTGGATGTAGTTCAATTGCTGATAGACAATGCCGGTACCGATGACCAACACCAATGAGGTGACAAATTGGAACGTGACCAATAGATTGCGGAGGTTGCTGCGTTTGAAACCCGCATTGATCTTCGTTTTCAGGACTTCGATGGGGCGGAAAGAAGAAAGGAAAAATGCCGGGTAATAACCGGCCAACAGACCTACGGCAAAGGGTAAAAGCAGTAAGAAAGTCAACAACTGTGGCTTGAATAAAGAGCGGAGGGAGAAAGTCTTAGCCGAAATGTCGTTGAAATACGGCAACGCCAACAGCGTCAGGAGCAGTGCCAACACAAAAGCAAGGTAACTTGTCAGGGTAGATTCGGCGATAAACTGCCCGATGAGTGTTTGTCGTTCTGTGCCCAATACTTTTCGTATCCCCACTTCCTTTGCCCGATTGGCCGAACGGGCCGTACTCAGGTTCATGAAATTGATGCAGGCAATCAACAATAAAAACAGGGCCACTGCCGAAAAAATATACACGTATTGAATACTCCCGTTGACGCCCATTTCGGGGTAGCGGTCGGATTTAAGATGAATATCTGTCAGCGGCATCAGGCTGTATTCCAATTTATTACCTGCTTTTTTGAATTCATCCATGCTGTTGATCTGCATGAACTGCTTGGCTTGCGGCATAATATAACGCTCCATGTATTCATCAAACTTTTTTTCAAAAGCTTTGTAGTCAGTTCCTTCGCGAAGCAACAAATAGGTATGGAAATTATGACTCAGATAATTGCCGTATCCGTAGTCAACGTTATCCATCGAAAAAATAATGTCAAAGTTAAAGTGAGAGTTAGCGGGAATATCTTTGATGACCGCCGTTACTTTATACAAGGTCTTATTGTTTACCCCCACTTCCAGCGTTTTACCGACGGCATCGACGGTACCGAAATACTTACGAGCGGCGCTTTCGCTGATAACTGCCGTATTGGGAGCATCCAGGGCTGTTTTGGTATCTCCTGCAACGGCAGGCAGTGTAAACACGTCAAACAAAGTAGAGTCGGCATACCCTACCCGGTTTTCAACAATGTATTCTTTGCCTTTTTTTATGGATTTAGAACCCTCTGAAGCATAAAAGCGAACATATTGTTCTACTTGCGGATAGTCTTTTTTGAGGGTAGCCCCCATCGGGTCAGAGGTTACGGCAAGCTTCAGGTCAGTCCCGCCGAATCGAATATCGGAATGAATACGGTAAATGCGGTCGGCTTTTTGGTGGAAACGATCATAACTCACTTCATCTGCCACGTACAATGCGATCAAAATAAAGCAGCAGAGGCCAATGGCCAGTCCGAAAATGTTAATGAAAGAGAATACTTTGTTTTTCAACAAGTTTCGCCAAGCGATTTTGAAGTAATTTGCTATCATAAGCCCCCTAACCCCTAATGGGGAAGTGTTTAAGGTAAGAAGATATCCCCCGAACTTTGGCATTGAAGCCCCCATCGGGGGTTTGGGACGGTCTGCCAATGCGGACCTTACTCTGTCTTCAATGACTTTATCGGATTTATCAAGGCGGCTTTAATTGACTGAAAACTAATGGTCAACAACGCAACAGCCACTGCTAAGAGGCCGGTTATGGCAAAAGTCCACCATTGAATTTGGATATGAAAAGCAAATTCAGAGAGCCATTGATGCATAGCCCACCACGCCATCGGAAAAGCGAGGACGTTGGCAATCACAACTAATTTCAGAAAGTCTTTGGAAACTAAGGCGGTAATGCTCATTACAGAAGCGCCCAATACCTTCCGAATCCCGATTTCTTTGGTACGCTGTTCGGCCGAAAAGGTAGCCAGACCAAAGAGTCCCAAACACGCAATTATGATGGCAATGAGGGTGAAATAGAGGATAATTCGGGATGTTCGTTGTTCTTTTTCATAATTTCGCTCAAAATCTCGGTCTAAAAAGGAGTAGGCAAAAGGAGTTTCGGGATTGATTTTTTTCCAAACCTGCTCAAAATCAGCCAGCAACCTGCTGTATTCTTTGGTTTGAACATTGGCTATAAAATAGCGATGCGGGTCACCGTTGGTGGTGATGAAAGCATAAGGCTTGATGTCCTGATGCAGGCTTTGGAAGTGAAAATCTTTCACTACGCCCACAATCTGCATCGTATGACGGATGTTCTTCCATTCATAATAAATATTTCTGCCAACCGCTGTTTGGGGGTTGTAGCCTAATTTTTTCAGTGCCGTTTCATTGAGGATAATACCGGCTGAATCGGCGGTAAATTTTCTTGAGAAGGTTCTTCCGGCCAACATTTTGAAGCCCAACGTCTCAATATAATCGTTCTCGACCGTAGCCAAATGAATATCTACTATGTCATGGATTGATTTGCCTTCCGCATAAAAAAGTAAGTCTTCTATGCTCTCAATACCCGGATAGGTAGAGCCGCTCGAAGCCGAAACCACGCTCGGATTTTTCAGCAGTTCATTTCTTAATGCTGTATAGTTGACTACTGCCTGCCTGTTTTGCAGCGGTAATATAATTTGTTGATTTTTATTGAAGCCTAAGGGTTGATTTTGGAGAAAAGACAATTGTTGTCGGCTGACAAGCGCCCCTAAAATCAACGTAATTGAAATCACAAACTGAAAAACCACCAGTCCTTTACGCAGGGTTGTCGCCGAAACCGTAGAGAGAAGTCTTCCTTTCAGTACCGTAATGGGGGTAAAGGAAGATAGGTAAAAGGCAGGGTAAAGACCGGCCAATAACCCCGTTGCCAAAGTGACAGCGGCAATCCATCCTACAAATTCAGGATTTTGCGAAAGCCCTAAGTTCTTTTGTGTGAGGTCATTGAAGACAGGAAGAAGCAACTGAATGAACAGTAAAGCCAGACAAAGTGCAAACACGGCCATAAGTAATGACTCTGCCAAAAACTGACGAACCAATGCGGATTTAACGGCACCCATTACTTTGCGCACGCCTACTTCCTTAGCTCTTTTTTCGGAGCGCGCCGTAGAGAGGTTCATGAAATTAATACAGGCAATCAACAGTAAAAACGCCGCTATGGAACCAAAAATAGAAAGATAGGTCCTACTTCCATTGGCCGAAATCTCATTATCGAGTTTGGAGGTAAGGTAAATCTTCGGCATTGCCTGTAAAAAAAGTTCTTTAGAAACTCCTAACGCTTTTAAATCGGCTTCGCCGTGGCGTTTCAGGAAGGCAGGCAATTTTTGTTCAAATGCTCGGGCATTCGCTTGTTCGCGCAGTTTGACGTAGGTGTAGAAAATATTGTTCGTGGCCCAGTTCTGTTGTTGATCTACCCAGCCACCTATGTCACCGTTACGCATCGAAAGAAAAAAATGCGCATTAATGTGTGATTTATGGTGGTCTTTAACTACTCCTTTGACAGTATAATTAAACTCACCGAACGGCAACCCTACTTTGATTACTTTGCCGGTCGGGTCATCGTTGTCGAAGATTTTATGGGCGAGCGTTTCGGAAAGAATAAGCGTATTGGGTTGATTGAGAGCGGTTTTTGAATCGCCGTATTTGAAGTCGTACGTAAAAATTTGAAAAAAGGTAGAATCAACGTAATAGCCGTTGGTTTCAAAAAACTGCTTTTGTTCTTTGTTTTGCTCAACCTTCAAAAGCATATTGTCTATATTGGGGAGTCGCAGTATCCGGGTGGCCTGTTCCACTTCGGGAAAATCATTTTTGACTCCCCATGCGACAGGTGCTGAAGTGGCTGCCCAATTACCTTCTTTGGTAGAAGTGGCAATGCGGTAGAGTCGGTCTGCGCCCTGATGGTGGGTATCATAGCTCAATTCATCAAACACGTAGAGCATAATCATCAGGCAAGTGGTTAATCCCACAGCCAACCCAAAAATATTAATGAAAGAGAATGTCTTGTTTTTCAACAGGTTTCTCCAAGCGATTTTGAAGTAATTCTGTATCATAAGCCCCTAACCGAATCGTCGGCCCGTCCCCAATGGGGGAATTTTTTGAGATAAGAAAATACCCCCCGAACTTTGGCATTGAAGCCCCCATCGGAGGTTTGGGGGCGGTCCGTCGCGGCGGGCGTTTACTCCGCCTTCAATGACTTTATCGGGTTCATCAAGGCGGCTTTGATCGCTTGTGAACTTACCGTCAGTAAGGCTATGACAACGGCTAAAGCCGCCGCTAAGATAAAATACCACCACTCAATCGTGATTTGATAGGCGTATTTTTCGAGCCAATTTTTCAGGAAATACCACGCGATCGGAAACGCAATGATGGCAGCAATCAGCACTAACTTGATGAAATCCAGGGAAAGCAAAGAAGTAATATCGGTCACGGAGGCTCCCAACACTTTGCGTACGCCAATCTCTTTGATACGTTGTTCTGCCGTGAAAGCAGCCAATCCGAACAATCCCAAGCAGGAAATGAAAATGGCAAGAATGGCAAAGTAGTTGGCCAACTGCGTGACTACCTGCTCGCTTTTGTACAATTTGGCGTACTCTTCGTCCGAAAATTGATAAGTGAACGGAAAGCGAGGGTTGAATTTTTTTCCGAGTCTTTCCAGATCGGCCAAGGCTTCTTTGGTTTTACCGGCCTGCGTTCTGATCAAAATAGTACCGTAGCCGATACTTTCGTCCAATCGAACGACCAAGGGAATAATGGCTTGGTGAAGTGATTGAAAATGAAAGTCTTTCAGCACACCGATGATCTTCCCCGGTTTGCCCCACATCGTAAGCGGTTGGTCAACGGGATTTTTGTAGCCGATTCGTTTCAAGGCGGCTTCATTGATGAGGTATCCGACAGAATCAGAAGCAAACTCTTTGGAAAACTCTCGTCCTTCCCGAAGTTGCAATTTCAGGGTTTTTACAAAATCATACCCTACCGACGTAAACGCAAACTGAATATTGACATTGGGGTCTTTGCCGGGCCATTGTACTCCCCCGGTCGTATTTCCGATTCGGGTAGGGGCCTGCGTCATTTTGCTGACTTCTTTAATCGTGGCCGTCTTTTGAATTTCGGTTTTGTAGGTGTCAAAGTTTTTCAAATAATCCCCTTCCAACGGGATATAGATCAGGTTTTCGCGATCAAAACCTAAGTTTTTACTTTGGACAAACTCCACTTGGCGATAAATCACGATCATACTCACAATGAGCATAATAGAAAGCGTAAATTGGAACACCACCAAACCCTGACGGAAATAGGTAGCTCCTGCGCTGAACTTCAGCGTGCCTTTCAGAACGCGAATCGGTTGGAGCGAAGACAGAAAAAGGGCCGGATAACTGCCCGCTATCAACCCCGTAACCAATAATAACCCTACCAAGGCCAACCAAAAAACAGGCTGATCTGCCGGCAAACTCATCGTTTTGCCCGTGAGGGTGTTGAACGACGGCAAAAGTAACAAAACCAACACAACAGCGACCAAAATGGAGAAAAAAGTAAGCAACATGGCTTCGCCGGAAAACTGCCCGACCAAGGCGGATTTCATGGCGCCGATCACTTTCCTGACACCCACTTCTTTGGCTCGTTTGGCCGAACGGGCCGTAGCCAAATTCATAAAATTGATGCAGGCAATCAGTAAGATAATGACCGCGACAAGGGTAAAAAGTTGAACGTATTCAATACGTCCGCCGTCTGGAACCCCGTCTTTAAAAGAGCCTCTTAAATACATATCGCTGTATTTCATGATACCCAGTCGAATGTAGAAGGCTTTGTCTTGGTATTTGTTATAGTTATCTAAAAAACGTTCCAGTTTGGCCGCTACTTTGCGGGCATCCGCGTCGGCGCGGAGTTGAATGTACGTACTCGGCGAATTATTCCCCCAGTCTTTTACCCATTCATTTTGCTTGACATATTCGTTCCAGTTCAATACCCAATCAAACTTGGCAGAGGAGTTAGAAGGTACATTTTCGAAAACGGCAGCTACTTTAAAGTCGGCCATATTGTCAAAACGAATACTTTGTCCAAGGGCTTTTTCGGGAGTTCCGTAAAAAAGTTCGGCCATATTTCGCGAAATGGCAATATCGTTGGGAGACTTCAGGGCTGTTTCGGCCGTTCCCTGTAGGATAGGATAGCTGAACATTTTAAAGAAATCGGCCCCGGCCCAAGCACCCTCCATTTTATGGATTTTGTCGCCTGACTGAAAGGTATTCCGGCTGTTCCAATCGGCTCCCGCGGCATATTCTACTTCCGGAATCACTCGTTTAATCTCGTCGGCCAATAAGCCCGGCGTTGAAAAATGAGTGTTGATCTGCCCGTCATGATACTGACGTTCGTAGATAGAATACAGTTTTTCTTTATGGGCGTGAAAAGCATCCACACTGAGTTCGTCATACACCCAAAGCATGATGAGCAAGCTGCAGGTCATGCCCAAGGCCAGACCCAAAATGTTGATGAGCGAAAAGGTCTTGTTCTTTACCAAATTTCGCCAAGCGATTTTGAAATAGTTAGCCCCCATTCCCCGCGCGGCGGACCGTCCAATGGGGGTTAAAATTGAATATTTCATAATGGTCGTATTCCCCGAAGCTGTTTGGCTGTAAAACCGTAGCGGTAGACTGCCCCATCGGGGGTTTGGGACGATCCGCCGCTGCGGGCTTCTATTCGCTTTTCAACGCCTTCACCGGATTCATTAAGGCAGCTTTTATGGTATGAAATCCTACGGTAAGCAATGTAATGAAGAGCACAATGACCGCAGAAAGTAAAAAAGTAAAGGGGCTGATTCCCGTTCGGTAAGGGAAAGGCTCCAGCCATTGGTTCATAAAATACCACGCAATCGGAAAAGCCAAAAGGCACGAAACTCCGACCAGAATCACAAAGTTTTTGGCTACCAAAACAACGATATGGCCTGTTTCGGCCCCCATCACTTTTCGCACACTGATCTCTTTGCGGCGCTGTTCGGTAGTGAAAGCCACTAAACCTAATAGTCCCAAACAGGCGATCAGTACGGTAAGTGTAGAAAAAGCGGTAAAAATTCGACCTCGCTTTTGGTCGGCCTCAAATTGAGATTGGAAGTTTTGGTCTAAGAACTTATATTGAAATGAGTGTTCCGGAAAGATTTTTTTATAGGCTTTTTCCAAATAGGCCAAAGTGCCGGGAATGTCGTCCGGGCTGATCTTGGCCTGTACCGAGCCGTTGTTTTCGCGGTACATCAAAATCAACGGTTCAATCGGATTGTAGAGCGATTTTTGGTGAAAATCTTTAATAACACCTACCACTTCGGATAGGTTGGCAGTATCTCCTGCAAAACGAATTTTTTTTCCTAAAGCATCGCTCCACCCCATTTTTTTGATAAGCGCTTCGTTCACGATCATACGTCGCAGCGAGTCGGCGCGATCCAACTCGGTAAAATTGCGGCCCTTTACCAATTGCATTCCCAAGGTTTTGAAATAATCAGGATCAATGCCGTAGACTTCCACGCCGAGATTGACAAACCCCGCTTTTCCTTCGATTTCCATCAAATTGAAGTTTTGTCCGTTGCTGTTGGGGGTATACCAAGAAGAACTCGCCGAAATCACTTTCGGATTTTTCAGAAATTCCGATTTCATCAATTTGATCTCATTCCGACCGTCGCGGTTGATTGGCGGCATATTGATCACCAAAACCCGGTCTTTGCTGTAGCCCAAGTCTTTATTTTTCATGAAATTGAGCTGGTCATATACCACCCAAGTACTGATGAGCATCACCATCGAAATGGTAAACTGAACAACGACCAAAGATTGTCGCAGAGGGGCATTAGTAGAGGCTTTGGCTAAATTTCCTTTCAGTACGGTCAAAGGGTTAAATTTTGCCAAATAAAAAGCCGGGTAACTGCCGCCCAACAATCCCACGATTACGACGATCGATAAGATACTGATGAGCGTAACCGGCTGAAAGATAGTGCCGAATGTAAAGTCTTTGCCCGAAAGATCATTGAAGACAGGCATCAATACCGCAATCAATAAAAAGCTGAGGAGCAGCGAAAGGAGGGTAATAACGGTGGATTCGGTCAAAAACTGGGTGATCAAATGACGTTGTAGGGAGCCTGATACTTTCCGAATTCCGATTTCTTTAGCACGCCGTGCCGAACGTGCCGTGGTGAGGTTCATGTAGTTGATGCAGGCAATCAGGATCATGAACAGCGCTACTGCCGAAAACGTATAGATGTACGACATACTGCCCAACTCTTCCGGTTCGTTGCTCAAATCAGATTTCAGGTGAATGTCCGTAATGGGCTGAATACCGTAATTGATCTTTACGTTAAAGGGAGAAAAAATAGAGGCCATGTATTTGTCATACATCGGTAACAGCTTCTTTTCAAAGGCTTTGGTGTTGGTATTCGGATTCAGTAATACGTAAGTATAGAAGCCGAAGTTACCCCAATTATCTGCGAAGTTTTTACTGAGTGTGGAAGCTGAGATCAGGGCATTGAAACGCAAATGGGAATTGGACGGTACATCTTCAATAATACCGGTAATGTTAAACGTTTCGTTGTTTTTGCCCTGCAACGATTTTCCCACAACATTGTCAGTGGTTTGAAAGTATTTTTCTGCTACTGACTTAGTTAAGACCAAGGAATTGGGGGCCGTCAGGGCTCTTTTTGCATCACCGGCCAGAAAAGGATACGTAAAAATTTGAAACAGACTGCTGTCTGCGTAAAACACTTTTTCTTCAAAAAATTGGGTATCGCCTTTTTTAAAGAGCGTATTGCGGCCCGAGCCAACAAATCGGACGGACTGTTCTACTTCGGGAAACTCTTTTTTGAGCGTAGGTCCCAGCGGAAACTGCGTAACAGCTACTTTATCTGCCCGTTCGGGTTCTTTAATGTTGGCATAAACGCGAAAAATGCGATTCGCCTTTTCATGATAGCGGTCGTAGCTGAGTTCGTCGTTGATGTAGAACAACAGAAAGAAGCTGAACGTGAGTCCGATCGTTAATCCTAAAATGTTGAGCGCACTGTATCCTTTGTCTTTCAAAAGGCTGCGAACCGCGATCTTGAAATAATTTGTAAACATGGCTGTAGGGGGCTGTATGGGTTCTGAATAATTTCTGGCTCAATTGCCATACCAAAGAAGTAATTTCTTGATAGTCAAAGAATTGTCAAATAGGGGTGTAAAAAAAATGTCCATAAACGGACAATTTCAGTTCGTTTATGGACAAGAGAAACAAGTTGGCAAAGGGCAACTTAGCAAGAGGCATAACATTAATTATTTGCCTCTTGCCCTTTGCCTCTTATTTTACTTTGTGCAGGCCCCTTTGGTATAGTTGGTAATCCCTACTCGGGCTGCCTCACAGGCATTTCCGTAGGTTTTGCCGTTGCATCCGCACACCGGGTCATATTGAGTGGTACAGGCGGTGCCGTTATCCGGCTTTTCTACACATTCACTTTTGACTTCTTCCTGACAACTGAATAAGGCAGTCATCAAAAGGACAACAAATACGACTTTCATGGCTTATATGTTCATTGGTTTGAAGGGAAGACGCGCGTCAAACCATGAAAGTTGGAATGTGGTCGAAATTATTCTGATTTCAGCGAATGAGTAGGGTTGGTTAAAGCCGTTTTAATGGCTTGGTAACTGACCGTTACGAGCGCGACCAAAACGGAGAGCATGCCCGCTCCTACAAAAACCCAACCGCTGATTTGGATGCGGTAGGCAAAATCCTGTAACCATTTTTCCATGGCGTAGTAAGCGATCGGAGAGGCAATGACAATGCCTGCCAACACCAATTTCAAAAAGTCTTTGCTGATCAATGCCGTAATACTCAGCACGGTAGCCCCCAATACTTTACGAATGCCGATCTCTTTGGTACGCATTTCGGCAGTGAAGGCAGCCAGCCCAAACAGACCTAAACACGAGATCAAAACGGCAATGCCGGCAAAAGCATTGAACAAAGTAGCGGTGCGTTGTTCTTTTCGATAAAGCCGGTCGAAGGTTTCGTCCAAGAATCGGTACTCTAAAGGACGGCTCGGCACTAACTCAGCCCATACTTTTTCGGCCGCGCGAATCGCTTCTGCCTCTTTGCCGGCCACAGCTTTGATATAAATGCCGCTGCGCCATCCGGGTTGGTTGAACAATACCAACGGCTCTATTTTTTCACGAAGACTTTTGTAATGAAAATCCTTAACCACACCCATGACGATCCCTTTGCGGCCTTGAAAATGAAAGCGTTGGCCTACGACCGGTTGCCGGAGTCTGAATTTTTTTACGGCTGCTTCGTTCAAAACTACATTTTCTTGGTCAGCGGTGCTGTTTTCGGCAAACCAACGGCCGCTTGCCAAAGTCAAACCGAATACTTTTTGGTAATTAGGTTCCACCGAAATTTGCGCCACCGTCGGCTGAAAATCGGTAGGACGGCCGTCCCAATCCAAACTGCCGCTGTGGGAGCTTTTGATCTCGACAATGTTTTGGCTGGAAATCGTGATATCTTCAATACTTGATTCGTTGAGCAGCCTGCTTTTGAAAGTGGTGGCTTCGGCTTTCGGTTTGACATCCCAAGGAATGGTAAATTCAAACAAGTGAGCGCGTTCGTAGCCTAAATTGGTATTGCGGATATACCTGATCTGTTGATAGACCACCAAAGTAGCGATCAAAAAAATCACGGAAACAGTGAATTGAACCACTACCAGGCTTTTTCGAAAGGTACTGTTATTGGTGCCGAGTACATTCATACCGCGCAAGGCGCGAATGGGCTGAAAAGACGACAACAGCACCGCCGGATACACCCCCGTAAGGACAATGGCCAAAGAAGATGTTCCTACTAAAACACCCCAAAGGGCGGTGTTGCCGAAATCCAAGGCGAATGTTTTGTCGGTTAGTTGATTGAATACCGGCAAAAATCCATAAACCAACAGCAGAGCCAACCCCATCGCCGCCAGGCACATCAGTGCCGACTCAACCATAAACTGACTGAAGAGTTGTGAAGGAGCTGCGCCGATAAGCTTTTTGACGCTTACTTCTTTCGCACGGATACTTGCCCGGGCGGTGGTGAGGTTGACGTAATTGATACAGGCTGTTAATAGAATGACTAAAGCAAATCCAAAGAAAGTATAAACGGTTTTTTTGTCGCCCTGCTCGGTATTATAGCGGTCGATCGTGTCAAAGTGCATGTCTTGAACAGGCTCGGCTTCCAGCGTAATACTCGTATCCGGTTTCCCTGTTTCGCTGTCTTTTTTCGCAATTTGCGTCAGACCGGTCAGTTTTTGGTTCACTTTTTTCAAATTGACATCCGGTCGCAATAACAGGTAGGTTTCGTAGTTGAAGTTGTTCCAGTTATTGTCGTTTTTATATTTTTGAGGATCAGACAAATGAACGGCCATCGGCAGTAAGAAATCATAGCCGAAGCTTGAGTTTGTCGGGTTGTCTTTAAAAACCACCCGCACTACGTAGTCAAGCGTGTCAATACGAATAATTTTTCCGGTGGCTTTGGTGTGTCCGAACAACTGAAGCGCCTTTGATTCGGTCATAGCAATACTCCTTATGTTTTTGGCAAAATCAGCAGCATTGCCTTCGGTAAATGTATAATCGAAGACCTCAAACCAATTCTCCTCTACGCAGGCTACATTTTTTTCGTTCGACAATTTATCACCGATGCGAATCGGCAGGCCGTTCCAAAAAGACTTAATCACCCGCGTTACCTTTTCTACCTCGGGCAGGCGTTTGGCTTGCTCGGCCAAAGGCAACGGTGTACTTGACCAATGCCAAGTTTCTTCTTTATTGACTTGGTTGTGGGTAATGATCAAATAGGTACGCGACGCGTTGGTGTGGTAGGAGTCAAAACTCAGTTCGTTTTGCACCCATAACAAAATCAACACTGCGGCGGCCATTCCTACCGCCAATCCGGTAATGTTTAAAACGCCGAAAAGTCGGGTTTTCAGCAAATTTCGAAGAGCGAATTTCAGCATGTTCCTATGCAGTTTAGGGTTTGCCTTATTTCAATTCTCTAAATATATGCCAAGGAAGAAAGGAGTTCATAATGAATAAGTTGGCGATAGAATGCAAAAAAAAATGTCCGCATGCGGACATTTTAAAGTACGGGATTGGACAACTTTTTACGGAAGGAGTTTTATGTCAGATAGCTCTATTTCTTCCATCTCGCTTGTTTTTCCCCAGCCGCATTGAACACTTTTCTTGTTGCCCGTCAGGCGGTAGGTTATTTCGACGTCGATGGAATAAACGCCGTATTTGGGCGTAGCTCCCTGAATAATGGTATTTACTTTCTCTTGGGAGGCGTCGCTTGCAGCATATTCGTGCGTTTCACTACCGGTTCCTACCGTAAAATGCCAGCCGCAGCCGTCTACCGGCAGCATATTGATCAGCTGAGCCGTGCTTTTGATTTCGGCTGCCGGATTGATTTTTGAAGAGCACGCCATAGCTACCAAAATCAGTAACGTGTTTATAATGACGGGTGGTTTCATGGTCTGAATTGTTGTTTTCTATAAGACGTAATCAGCGATAAAAAAGTTGTAATTCAAATGGGTTACACTCCCTGTTAAAACAATCTCGGACATCCTGTTGCAGGATGGATTTGGCAAAAAAATATCCGAAAATGTACATCTTCGGATAGCTGAAATGACGAATTCAAAGCTTTAATTTTGTTTGGATTCCTTCAATGTTTCCCGAACAAATTTGGGCGAAACTTCTAAGGTTTCAGCAATATCTTCGATGGACATACCGCGCATAAATAGTTTTGGAATGGCGGTTTTCGCTTTTTTCAGTTCCCCTTCTTCTCTTCCTTTTTCCATCCCCTGTTGCAGCCCCTTTTCCATTCCTTGCTGCATTCCTTGCTGCATTCCTTGCTGCATTCCCTTCTGCATTCCTCTCTCCAAGCCAATTTCTTCAGCTTTTTGCTTGATATAGGCTTCTACGGCTTCTACGATTCCCATATTTGACTGTTGTTGGTTGGTTTCTGCTCGAATTTCCTCTTCAAATTTAGCAAATAGTTCCTGATTGCCAAATGATACATAAAATTTGATAAAATTGAAGAGTTTAACAAAGTCCTGAAACGTATAGCCTCTGTTTAAAACCCGGCGACAAAGATCAAATTTAAGCTTGTAAAGTTTCGTATCATCCAATCTCTTTTTCTGTAAACCATGCCAAGCTACTTCTAAAGCAATGGAAAACAGATTGTTATTTTCTTGAAAGTCAGTGAGTTTGCAGTTGATTAGTTTTAAGAATCGGTAAGAGTAAATAACTTCTGTTTCAAAAAATTTATAACGGTACTCTTTAGGCTGATAGCGCTTGTTGGTATCAGTCAAAATGGCAAAAGCCATAACAGATCGATTATAGCGATCTCTGATGCGATAAAAGTATTGGAACATTCTTTCCGAAAATGTCTCATCTTCATAGCCCTGAACCTCCACGTGTACTAATATCCACTGTTCTATACCACTTTTGAGATATACTTTAGCCAATTTATCGGCCCTCCGATTGGAGGTATTGCCTTCCGGAAAAAGTTGCTCCAATTCCTTGTCCAAAAAGGACACACCCAATGAAAAATCAAAAACAGTATCTGCCTGAGGAATGAAATACTTCAAAAATTCGGGAAAAATGTCTTCCAACAAACTTTTCCAAAGAATATCTTTTGGAATTTCTATACGGCTTGAATCCATAAAATAATTTTTAAGACGTAAATAAACAGATTATCGTTGTTTTTAAAACTATTAGATATATTATTTTACTCGGCTATAAGCAATGCCATCTCAAACCGGGAGAAGTGTAAACAGAATAACCATTCCGTTTCAGTAAATTTTTATAAAAACTCTTCGCAGACCCCGGCGTTTTATCGCCAGAGTTCGTCTTAGTGTCAAAACCGTCCGCACAAATTGAAAAATTCTTCGCTGTCTGACGTAGTGGAAGGCTGTATTCGGGGCAAAGAAGCAGCGATGAAAACGTTTTATGAGCGTTTTTACGGCTATGCCATGGCGGTTTGTATGGCTTACAGCAACAATCGGGAAGATGCCTGTGAAATGCTCAATGACGGTTTTTTGAAAGCCTTCAAAGGATTAAAGCATCTCAAAAATGAGGAAGCCCTTTTGCCGTGGTTACGACAAATCATGGTACATACGGCATTGGACTGTTTTCGTCGGAATCAGCGTCGGCGGGGAGAGATTTCATCGGATGAAATTGTTCGGGAACCCGCAGAACCGTATCAAAATGAGGAAGGCGTTTTAGCACAACTGTCGGCCGAAGAAATTCTGAAACACCTCCAACAACTGCCTCCGGCCCCGCGCATGGTCTTTGGCTTGTACGTTTTGGAGGGCTATTCTCATCAGGAAATCGCACACCAACTGAAAATTGCCGAGAGTTCCTCCCGTTCGTACCTCAACGAAGCCAACAAACGACTTAGAAAGCTGCTCACTGTACAAAATGAAAAAAGCAATGAACGATTCGGACGATAAAGCCTTACATCAACTGATTCGCCGGCAATTAGACGGGTATCAGGTTCCTTTTCGGTCGGAAGATTGGGAGGGGATGCGACGCACTTTGGCTCGTAAAAGGCGTTGGCGCGGGTTCATTTGGTTTGCCTGTTTGTTGGGCTTTGGAGTATTAGGCGACAGTCTTTGGCATTCCCGGCAGTCAACACCCATAATAGTAGATTACCGGAAAGCAACTCCCACTTGTTCTCCTTCCTTCTCCAAAAGACGCACAGCCAAAGAGAAGAAGCCTATTGTTGCAGCAACGGCTTTGGCGACTCTGAAGTCTAAAAAAGAGACAACGAAAAAGGATTTTAAGGAAGAGCAATCAGTTGATAGTGAACGGCTCAGGCAGCCTTTGGAAACTGAAAGCAGGATAGTCTTCACTTTAGAAGCTATGGAAGGAAAAGGGCTTCAACCTTTGGCTTCGCCAAAGACACTCCTTCCAATTTGGATTCACAGCCCGGAAGAGCAAGCCATTCGACAGCAGATGCTGACGGGCGATTTTGGTTCGGATTCTACCTCCTATCAGGTATTGACTCGCAACGCCAATCGTTGGGCTCATTCGGTGTTAGTGTGCGATTTTACATCAAGCATGTATCCGTACAGCACCCAGTTGTTTGCGTGGTTGCGCCAACACACCAAGCATTCTGCCGTGCAGGGAATGGTCTTTTTTACGGATTGTGACAGTTTGGGGAATGAAACCGAAGAAGGAGGTTTAAAGGGGAAAATGTTTGTCACTCGCGAACGCGATACCGGCAGAGTACTGCCCTTGATGCTCGAAGCCGCCCGAAATACTCACAATAACAAAGAGGAGGCTGAAAATGCCGTAGAAGCATTGATTGAAGCCCAACTCCGGTTTCCGGAGGCAAAACAGTTGGTATTGATAGCTGATAACAGCAGTGATGTAAAAGACCTGCATCGGCTGTCGGAAGTAAAAAAGCCCGTCAGAGTCGTGATTTGCGGGACTGCTTTAGATTCAAAACGGCCATTTCAAGCGGCTTTTTATGAGATTGCGCGCCAAACCAACGGCAGCCTTCATACCATAGAAGATGATTTTAAACCGACTTCTCTGACGCATCGAAGTTGGATAAAAACCGGGCAGCGCTACTATTGGTACAATGCCCGCCGCGAAAAATTTGTACTGAGCCGTTTTCGCGAACGCCCTGTACGCCTATTAGGTCTTTTTTGGTTTTAATTCTAAACATTTACTGCGATGAAAACAAAGGCATTAAGTCTGTTAGGTTTAATGGTGCTCGGTTGGGGATGTAACCCGAAAGACCCCGTCGAGGCTGTTGCTGAAGGGAATTTTATCTCCTCGGTTTCCGAAACTACCAAAGCAAACGGAGAAGAGGTGACCGATTTGCGTAACTACCTGTATGATGAGCGAATGCGTCTTAAGGAGATCAATTATGCGCGTCGCAGCGGAACCGCCTCCACCTTAAACCAATTTTCAGTGGAAAATAAACAGGTTTTCAGTTATAGCAACAATGATCTGTTGACTATAAAAACAGAAACCGAAGTGATTGACGAAAGGGCAGGAGATCAAAAATCAAAGACGCAAAAGCAGATAACCACCAATTACAACTATCTGAACGGTTTGCTGACGGAAGAAATGATGCAACAGGTAACAGTAAAATCGAACTCCTCCGTTACTAAAACACTAAAAACCACCTACGACTACGACGCCAATGCTAAACTGCGGAAGAAAACGACCGTAGACGAAACAGGCACGCAGCGAGTTTGGGTATTTGAAAACGGATTGCTGACGGATTATGTCGAACGAGCTGCCAACGGAGCCGAAACTCATCCTTTTCTTATCAAAAACGGGTTGATTGAAAAAGTGGTTTATACTGACGGAAATTTCGGAGTTTATGAATACGATGCCGAACTGCACTTGACAAAATTTACTTTGTACGTAAGTGCCGAAGGCAAAATCAATCATTATTACACAATGGGGTGGAGCACCGGCAAGTCACATGAATTGGCTTTACCTGCCTTCAAAGGCCACCCGATACTCCCTGATTTTAACGGAAAAAAGGGCATACTGACCCACTTTGATTTTTATGCCGAAGTCAACGGAAAGTTGGTACAGCTCAATGACAGCAATTATAAAAATGAGTTTTATGAAGATGGGTTTGTGAAAAACACGGTATTGGAGAACAATCAATTCGGGACAGCTCCCACCGACCCCGTTTCCGTAGCCACCGTCTCAACGGTTTATCGCTATCTGGGAAAATAAACCCTAATACAAAAAAACATTCCAAGTCTTGAAACCGAAGAAATCAGACTTGGAATGTTTGCTTTTTATCTTTTGCTTGCGCTTATTTACTCCGACCGAAGCGACGTTGTGGGGTTAGTCAGTGCTGCCCGTATCGCCTGAAAACTCACCGTCAAAAATGCGATGGCTACGGCTAAAAAGGCGGTCGCTATAAAAATCCACCATTGAATGTCGGTGCGATAGGCAAAATCAGCCAACCATTTGTCCATCAGCCACCAAGCCACGGGAGAAGCAATGACGATGGCCACTCCTACCATTTTCAGAAAGTCAACGGAGAGCAAAGTCGTGATACTTACAACGGATGCTCCCAATACTTTGCGAACGCCGATTTCTTTGGTGCGTTGAGAAATGACCATGATCGCAATGGCAAACAAACCCAAACAGGATAAAATGATGGCCAACGTAGCGGCACTGAAAAACATTTTCGACAAGCGTTCTTCCTTTTTGTATTGATTATTTACGTTTTCATCCAAAAAAGAACCTTGAAACTCCGATTTGGGGGCGATTTCGTTGTACGTTTTCTTCAATAAAGCAATAGTTTCATCCAAGTGGTCCGGGGCGATCTTAACAAAGATATAGTTGATAGAAAAACCGTTCATAAAGAAGGTAACGGCCTCGATTTGACGGTGCAGCGATTCAAAATGAAAATCTTTGACCACACCGATGACTTTGTGTTTATTGTCGGTATTTAACACCACCCCGATTGGGTCTTTAACACCCAGTTGTTTTGCCATGGTTTCGTTGATCACTACGGCACTTACCGTATCGGTAGCATAAGTTTCCGAAAAGTCCCGTCCATCAATCAGTTGGAGATCCAATGTTTTCACGTATTCGTAATCGGCGGTACGCATGTTGGTTTGGATGCTTTTCCCATTTTGCTCAAAACCCAATACCGATTTGGAAAAAGAACCGTCCAGTCCACGGCCCAGATTCACATCCGAGCCGGTCATGCTCAAAATGCGCGGTTGGTTGGACAGGCGATTCCGAAAATGCTGAAGCAATCGTTTGCCGGCTACTTCATTGCCAATCGGAATACTGTACACCTGTGTGGCATTGAAACCCAGCGGTTTGGAGCGCAGATACTTGATTTGGGTCCAAACGATCATCGTACAGGCAATGAGCAATACCGACATCGTAAACTGAAAGATAATCAGTGAATTACGAATTCCTCCCGAACTGCCGCTTACTTTCACTTTTCCTTTCAGCACTTCCACCGTATTGAAGCGGGTCACGGCCAAGGCAGGATAGCCGCCCGCGATTAACGTAATGAAGGCAAAACACAGAAGAATAGCCACCAACAAAACGGGCGTTTTGAGCATTTGAAGCGATAGGGTCGTGCGGAATATGGCGTTGTACTGAGGAATCAGAGCGTAAGCAAGGAGGGTTCCTAATCCGAAAGCAGCTATACAAATCAATAAAGCTTCGCCCCAAAACTGCCCTACAATTTGGGTTTTAAACGCACCGAGTGCTTTTCGCATGCCCACTTCTTTGGCTCGACCAAACGACTTGGCAATGGATAAATTAATGAAGTTGATGGCTGCAATCAGCAAAATAATAATCCCGACGATAAGTAAAGTATAAGGGTACGTTTTGTTGATTGCCTGATTGCGCCCGCCTACCTTGGTATCAAAATGACTGTCTGCCAGCCCCATGATGCGGGTGCTGATCACTTCTCCGCGGTCGTCGGCTTTGGCACCTTCTTTTTTTAACTGCTCAATACCGCCTTTGTAGTATTTGGCCGAGAATGGTTTCAGGCGTTTTTCAAAGGCGGCAGGGGTTGTTTTTTCGTCTAATTTGATGTAGAGGGCGTGTTGGTCGGCATCCCAACGGTCTTTGTTCTCATTGTATTCGCCCACGTTTTCGATGCGAACCAGTATCTCGTTGTTGATACTGGTGTTTTCCGGACCTTTTTCTAAAATACCGCTGACGATAAAAGATTGCTCTTTGTCTCCGTGGCTGATATTTATTGTCTTACCTATTGGTTCCAATTCGCCGAAAAGATTCTTGGCCACATCTTCCCGCAATACGGCATTACTTAAGTTGCTCAAGGCTGTATTGGTGTTTCCTTTCAAGAGTTTATAACCAAAGAGTTGTAAAAACTCATTATCAGTAAAAGTGATACCCTTGTTAATGAGTTTGTCTTCTTTCAGTAATTGGGCAGAGCCGGTCAGTACCCGTACGGCAAGTTTTATTTCCGGATATTCGGTCTTCAAGGCATTGCGCATCGGCAGGGGCATGCTGTTTCCGTATTCTTCGCCGTCCGGACTGTTTACTTTTTTGTAAACGCGATACACCGAACCGTTTTGCTCATGAAATTGATCAAACGTCAATAAATCGTAAGCCGTCAGAAACAGAAGAGTACTGATACCGAAGGCGACCGAAAGTCCTATCAGGTTGATAAAAAGATAGGTTTTGTTTTTCCACAAGTTGCGAAAGGCGATTTTAAGATAATTTCTCAGCATGATTTTATAGGACAAAGTATAAATTAGGCAAAGGGCAAACAGGCAAGTGGCAAAAAAGCAAGTTTGCAAAGGTAAAAAACAGGCTTGCAAAGGGCAAAATGGTTAAGTTTGTCACTTGCTCATTTGCCTTTTGCCTATTTCTTTTTTTTGCCGCTTGCTAATTTGCCTTTTATAAAAACTTAATTGGCCCCCATTAAAATTTGGCGCTGCTTGACAAGGTCTTCTTTTTTTACGAATGTAATAGGTACAAACTCATCGGTGGGCGAGCCGATATAATATAACGTCCAGTCCTGATCGTATTTGGAAAGAATATGTCGCAGACATTCCGCACGGTCAACCGTTGGAATGCCGCAATCTTCCCAGTAAAACAATTCTACGCGGTAATGTAACGCCTGTTTTTGGCCATTGATTGTGACTTCGATCTCGATGTCTTGTTTCCCCAATTGAGTAGGAATCGGAATTGCAATGTGTGCCATGGTTTTAAAGGTTTAAAAGCGAATACAGAAAAGGAGAAAGCAGGACGATTTCCTTCTTTCTGACAAAGGTGATTTGTATTGATGTATCGGTAGGTAATCCAATGTAATAAAGGGTCCAATTTTTATCATAACCGGCAATCAGACGATGCAGGCAATCGGCACGGTCGGCAGGAGGAACGCCGTGTTCGTGCCAATAAAACAACTCTACACGATAATGCAAAGCTTGCCGCTGCCCGTTGATACTGACTTCTACCTCAATATCCTGCGGGCCAAGCTGAGACGGAATCGGAATAGCGATGTGTGCCATAAAATGCAGTTTTATTCTGTTTTTAAACTGTTTATCGGATTAGTTAAGGCAGCTTTCAGGGTTTGGAAACTGACGGTAGCCAAGGCTATGAGGATGGCTGCTGCCCCCACCAACATAAATACCCAAGCACTGATCTCAATGCGATGGGTGTAATTGTCCAACCATTGTTGCAGTAAAAACCACGCCAACGGTATCGTAATCGCGAGGGCAATCAGTACCAGTTTTACAAAATCTTTGGACAATACCACAATAAGGTTGGGAAGGCTTGCTCCCATCACTTTGCGGATGCCGATTTCTTTGGTGCGTTGTTCAATAATCAGCAATGCTACGGCAAACAGTCCTAAGCAGGACAATAAAATCGCGATACCGGCAGCTAAGCTGAAAACCCGGGTCATCATTTCTTCGTTTTCGTACCACTCGTCAATATTTTCATCCAAAAATGTACCCATAAATTCAGCTTGCGGCGCCACTTCCTTCCAAACTCGCTTCAACTTATCCATCGAATGAGCCAAACTCTGAGGAGTTACCCGGACAAAAAGGTAGTGAATGGTTTCGGTATTGGAGATGTGCATCGTAATCGGTCGGTTATCAGACGACAATGAATACAAATGAAAATCGGCAACGACTCCGATGATTTGCGGTTTGGTGCCGGTGGTGTCGCCGTCATCTCCTAATAATAAACCGACCGGGTTCTTTTCGCCCATTGCCTTGGCCATGCTTTCCGTGATTACTAAACGATTGACCGAATCGCTTGGATAAGTCGGGTCAAAATCCCGTCCGCCTACCACTTTTATATTCAGGGTTTTGAAATAATCATAATCTACCAACAGCCAATCGGTATCTACTTTTCGCCCCTTATAACTAAACCCGACAACGGAGCGGGAACTGACGCGGTCTTTGCCCTTTCCTAAGTTCATACCCGTACCCGTTACGGACAGGACTTCGGGGTCATTGGCCAATTTATTACGCATTCGTTGCAAAACGGCCCGACCGTTGGCGTAGTTGCCTACGGGAATACTGATGACTTGTTCTTTCTCAAACCCAAGCGGTTGTTTGCGCAAATAATCTACCTGCTGCAAGGCAATGATGGTGGCGCAGGCCAGCAAACACGAAATCGAAAATTGCATGACCAATAAAGAGTTACGCAAAAGCCCCGGACGTTTGATGGAAATTTTCCCTTTTAACACTTCTATCGGATTGAACTTGGTCATTTGCCAAGCCGGATAGCCGCCGGCAATCAGCGTAACAACAACAAACAAACCGATAATCACCCCGATAAAGCCCGGTTGGAATATATAATTGAGTTGAAGCCTTGCGTTGAAACGGGCATTAAACTCCGGTAAAAGCAGATAGGCTAACAACATACCCAAACTGAAACCCACTAAGCAGATGATCGTTGACTCGCTCCAAATTTGAATAAAAAGCTGTTTTTTCAACGCACCCAACGATTTTCGCACTCCCATTTCTTTGGCGCGGGTAAAAGAACGGGCAATACTCAGATTGATAAAATTGATGCAGGCAATCATTAAAATAAAAAAGCCGATGCCCAACAATACATAAATCAGTGCAATAGGAGCCCCCTTACCACCGGAAATGTCGCGGTCAAAATGGACATTGGCCAAGCGTTGCAATCGGAGCGCAAATAAATCGCCGCGCTCGTCCGGTTTGACCCCTTGTTTAAGAAGCGTCTCTATCTGTCCCGGGTAATATTTTTTGATAAATGACCTCAACCGATTTTCTAAGGCAGCTTGAGTTACTTGGGGAGCAGTTTTTATAAAAACCGAATGGGAGTTATTCAGCCAATAGTCTTTTTCGGATGGATAGTTAGGTAGGTTTTCAACCCGAATCACGGCATCGTACTGAATGGTTGAATTGTAGGGGGCATCACTCAGAATACCGGTTACGATGTATTGTTTCAAATGAGGCTCACTGCCGATTCTCAACGTTTTTCCGATAGGGTTTTCACTGCCGAATATCGCTTTGGCGGTATTTTCGCTAAGTACAATGCTGCTCAACTCTTTCAGGGCCGTTTGTCGATTTCCCGCGAGTAAAGGAAACGAAAACACCTGCATAAAATCCGGGTCGGTCAGTGTCACTAATTTATCAAAGTATTTTCCTCGGTATTCAATCAAACTTTTTCTGCCGGCTATGATTCTTGCTGCCGCTTCAATCTCCGGATAGTCTGCTTTTAAGGCAGGCGCCAGAGGGATTGGCATTCCGCCTGATTTATGAGTTTCTTCGGGGGCATTGTTGACAAAGTAGGTTTGGAAAATGCGATCACCCTCGGTGTGGAAGGCGTCGAAGGTCAACTGTAAATAAGCGATCAAAAAAAGAAATAAACCGATACATACCGCTATGGATATACCGATTACATTGATAGCAACGTACCCTTTGCTTTTCAGCAAGTTGCGCAGGGCGATTTTGAAATAGTTTCTTAACATGGCTTTTTCACTTTAAGTAATTTGGCAGATTTGGATTTAATTGATTTTGGTGGATTTGGCTAAAATCAGTCACTTAAATCCATGTAAAATCCATATTCAATCTGCCTGATTAAAAAATTACGCTCAACCTTTCTTATTTTTATAATCGCCGAAAATGCCTTTTAGCCCATAATAAGTACCCGGAAAAACGATGGTTCCGTGGGTTTCGTCAGGTAACTCCAAATAATGATAGGCTAAGTTTTTAGGTCGTTTTTTCTCTAAATACTCCAAAAGTTCAACATTTGCCGGGAATCGAACCGGTATCTTCAGGTCTTTTCGACATTCAAATATTTGACCTTTGAAATCGGGATTTTCAGTTAAAAAACCAATAAATTCTTTACCGATTTTTCCTTTATTCCACCAAGTGCTGCCATCAATCGAAATGATTGCCTGAAAAAGATTTGGCTTTTTATAGAGAGAATAGTAGGCCAACAAGCCACCTGTGGAATGTCCGATCATTACTTTATAAGGCTGTGTTCGGTATTTGCCGTCAATCGTCGGAATTAATTCGTTTGCTAAATAGTCCAGAAAATTATCAGCCCCGCCGGCCATTTTCACGTCTTGTGTTTGGCCTGAATCCTCATCAACTTTTGGTGAAAAATCTCTTCCTCGATTGTTTGTGGTGATGCCTACAACAATACAATTAGGGGCGAGTCCGCTCTGAGTCAATAAACTTAAAGCCTCGGTAGTAAATGAAAAATAATACTCGCCATCTAACACATACACTACCGGATATCTTTCGGTACTCTTATCGTAATCGTCAGGCAGGCAGACAAATACCTTGCTTTTTCCCTTTAATATTTTTGATTCAACTATAAAATCCGATAGACTGCTTTTGGTGTACACAAATTGTGCAAACCCTGTATTTACAGCTACTAATAAACTGAATGGAAAAATGACTTTAAGATTCCTTTTGATTGCTGATTTCATGCGTGTATTTTTAGTTATTCTGTTTTCAATGACTTCACCGGATTCATTAATGCTGCTTTGATGGATTGAAAGCTCACCGTGAGCAAGGCGATGAGAAGAGCCGAAATGCCTGCTATCACAAATACCCACCATTCAATGTCAATTCGATAAGCAAAATCCTGCAACCATTGATTCATACCCCAATAGCCGAAGGGAAAAGCAATGACACAGGCAACTACTATCAACTTCAGAAAATCTTTCGATAACAGGCCGATGATTTGTCCCACGTTAGCTCCCAACACTTTACGAACGCCGATTTCTTTGGTACGTTGCTCGGCGGTAAACGTAGCCAATCCGAAAAGTCCTAAGCAGGCAATGAAAATGGTGAGACCTGCAAACAGGCTGAGAATGGTGCTCGTTTTTTGTTCGGCAATGTACGTTTTCGTGAAAAGTTCGTCCATGAAAGCGTACTCAAACGGTTCATCTACGTTGAATTTAGCCCATTGGCTTTTCATGGAGGCCAAAAGCCCGGCCACATTGCGGGTTTTTATTTTTACGATGAGTCCCCAATTGTTTTCATACACCATTAAAAGCGGTGAAATGGACTCGTGGAGGGATTTGAAATGAAAATCCTTTACAACACCAATCACTTTATATACTTTCTTGCGATTGTTATTGGCATCGCCTACCAAGCGGGTGACGTTGTGTCCTACCGCGTTTTTGTCCCAACCAAATGCTTTGGCAGCAGTTTCGTTGATAATAATTCCCGAAGAATCTGAAGCGAAGCCTTTGGTAAAATTCCGTCCCGCTACGATTCGCATTCCCAGCGTTGGAATATAGCGCTCATCAATGCCGTATTGCAGCGTACGCATGATTTGAGCATCATTATTTTCAGGATAAGCCAATGAATTGTTTGAATTGGACGGGCCGGCAGGGCGATACGGAGAAGCGGTTACGTTTGCCACCCGAGAATCTTTTAAAAGTTCATCCCGAAAAACAGACTCATTTTTACCCAACGCCCACGAATTTTGCAAGACCACTAATTGGTCTTTGTCGTAGCCCAGTTTTTTGTTTTGAATGTAGGAAAGTTGTTGGTAAACCACCGTAGTTCCTACAATAAGGCAAATTGAAACGCAGAACTGAAAGACCACCAAGCCACTGCGCAATCCAATGGATTTCTTTCTTCCCGCAAATCGGCCTTTCAATACTGTGATGGGTTTGAAAGAAGAAAGAAAAAAGGCCGGGTAACTTCCCGCCAATACCCCTACTAACAGGCCGAAAACTAACAAGCCGACGACAATAAGCGGATTTGCGGCAAAATCAAGACTCAGGTTTTTGCCTGATAATTCATTGAAAATCGGCAACACCAACGGCACTAAAATCAGAGCCAACAGCAAAGCAAAAGTGGTCAACAAGAGCGATTCCATCAAAAATTGACGTATCAATTCCAATTTTACCGAGCCCAATACTTTCCGAACTCCCACTTCTTTGGCGCGTTTGGAGGCCCCTGCCGTACTCAGATTCATGAAGTTGATACAGGCAATGAGCAACATAAATAGGGCAATAGCTCCAAAAATATAAACGTATTTGATGTCCCCGCTTGCTTCTAATTCGTTCGTACCTTCGGAAGAAAAATGAATATCGGTCAATTTTTGCAACTCAAAACCCAACTCATTGCCTTTGGTACGAAACTGAGCCAAGTTCATTCCCATGGCCTGAAGGATTTGCGGTCCCATGTATTTTTCGACCATATTGGGAAGTTTAGCTTCCAGCTTTTTATAATCGTAGCCTTCGGTCAGTACTAAATAGGTAAAGTAATTAGACGTCATCCAAGAGGTAGAATTGGCCTCGGAGTCTGATGCCAACGAGCCGAACATATCAAAATGAAAATGAGAGTTGGCCGGAATGTCATCAAACACGCCCGTCACTCTGAAAGGCGGTGCTTCGGAACCTTTTTGAGAGTAAAGCAACTTTCCCATCGGGTCTTCATTCCCAAAATATTTCTCGGCCAATGTTTTGGAAAGTACCATGCAATTGGGTTGAATCAAAGCCGTTTTTGGGTCTCCTTTCAGAAATGGAAGGGTGAAGACATCAAAGAAATTAGCGTCGACTAAGGCCAACGTACCTTCATTGTAAAATTTACCGTCGACAAATACCCTTGGCGTACCAAAGTTCCGTAAACGAGTTGCCTGTTGCACTTCCGGATAATCATTCTTCAATGCCTGCGCCGTGGGTGGCATCACAAACGATTCGTTGATTTTCCCACCGTTGATATTGGCTTTAAAAACAACTCTTACTATCCGATCCGCCTTCTCGTTGAAGCGGTCGTAACTTAATTCATCTTTTACAAAAAGACTGATAACCAAACAGGCAGCAATCCCGATGGCCAAACCGAAGATATTAATAAACGAATACACCTTGTTTTTGACAAGGTTTCTGAAAGCAATTTTGAAATAGTTTCTTAACATGGCTTTTTAAGTTTTTGCAACCGCATCGGGTCACATAGTTTTACATTTATTTAATTTTCTATGTGACCTCTGTTTTTATCCTACGGTTACACTATTTCGTTATTATTCACTGTGTTATTGAGTAATGGTTAAATTAGCAAAACTACCATCAGAACCGGTATCAACCCAAAGCGCTATTTGTCCGCTTTTTGTATCCGTCAACTTCTCTGCTTCAAGGCTGGGTTTTGAGGAGTTATTGACAAAAACGATCACTTTTTTGCCTTTGATAACCACCTTTGCGTGAAACCAATCGTCAGGATCCGGTACCGGATTGACGCTGCTCTCGTATTTTTGCGGATGTCCCGCCCTTAATTTTGACCAACCGAAATCCGGCAACGACATGTATTGAACGGCCCTTACTCGTCGTGCGGTATCGGGGTTTGAAAAATTGAACGGCCTGAAATAGACAACATCGTACGTACTGTCGTTTTGGTAATGAAAGGCAAACCCTACAAAGCTTTTTTGCAGAACATTTCTGCCTTTTACGTCAAATTCGACAGTGCCTTCCGAAAAAGTATAATTCTTTAACAACCACAATCCGCGTCCTTCATTTTCACTGAACTTTATTCCATCTTTGCCATTCTCATTGATGGTTTCAATCGTTCTTCCTGATAAGACCCAACTGTTTACGTTCCGTAAAGCGGGTTGATACGGCTGAGCGTTGACGTAATACATCAAACAGATCAAAACTCCTGAAATAGATATCTTCATTTTTTGATTCGTTGTCTTTGACCGTCCCATTCAATCTGTCTTAGAGCGGTGCTGCAAATCGTAATGTATTCCCGCTTGGGTCAGTCACGTAAAACTCCCTTCTGCCCCAAGTTTGATCAGTAGGCCCCAAATGCACGGGCGATTCTATTTTATCCGATTGATTCAACCCTCTTTGGGTATATTTTTCAAAAAGAATATCTACATTATCCACAAAAACATTAACAGCTAATCCGGGTACTCCTTCCAAAATGGAAAGTTGCAACTCTGCGTCTCCGTTGATCAAATCTACACCCCAACCATCAAAAACTTCATCCGGGTATTTCAGCTCAAAATCAAGGATTTCGGTGTAGAACTCAATGGCTTCCTGTATATCTCTTACTTTTAAAAAGGGAACGATTTTCATGATTTCAAGGGGATTAACTAATCACATTCTATCTGATGACCGATTCGCAATACATGACCGTCGGGGTCTTCTACGTACATTTCACGCATATTCCACTCTTGACTTATCGGCGGGGCGAGTATCTTAGCCCCTTTCGCTTTGATTTGCTCATAGTAGGCGTCTACATCCTCCACAATCAGCGCCAGCCAAGTGCCCGGTTGGCCCTGATTTCTCAGACAAAAGAGAATTTCGACGTCGTCTTTCACGATACCGCCGAAGTCAGGAGGGGTTCCCCACATCCAACGCTCCTCAAAACCAAGTACTTCGGTATAATAAGCCAAACTTCGCTCGATGTCTTCTGAGTAAAGAATGGGGTTTGATTTTTCAAATCTCATAATTGAAAAAGATTAGAGGAAAAGTGATTACTTTACACTTTTCCCTTTGAACTTTACACTTCCTTTTACTGTGTTTTTAAACTTTGAACCGGGTTCATCAGCGCCGCCTTGATAGCTTGGTAACTGATGGTAAGGATGGAAATCATGACGGCTGACCCGCCTGCCAAAGCGTATACCCACCATTCGATCGAGATACGATAGGCAAAACCCTGCAGCCATTGATTCATCAAATAGGCAGCAATCGGACCGGCGATAATTATTGCGACTAATACCAACTTCAAAAAGTCTTTTGATAATAAGGCTGTTATGCCGGTGACAGACGCTCCCAATACTTTGCGGATGCCGATTTCCTTGGTGCGTTGTTCGGCCGAAAAAGTAACTAAACCCAACAATCCGAAACAGGAAATCAGTAGGGAAAGGATGGAAAAGTAAAGAATGATTTTACCGGTCCGTTGTTCTGCAATGTATTGCCTGTTCAAAGCCTCATCCACAAACTGATAATTGATCGCGGTCTGTTTTTCGTATTTTTTATAGGTGCTTTCTATGGCCATAATTGCCTCACGCGTCTGATTGGGATAGGTTTTAACCAGCAAATCATAAAAGCCGTCTTTGGGTTTGCTGTACAGCACAAACGGCTCGATTGGGGCAGTTAATTTGTGAAAATGAAAATCCTGAATGACTCCCACGATTTGTCCTTCGTATTCCCAAAGGGTAAATCTCTTCCCAAGAGCTTGTTGTGGTGTCCAACCCATTCTTTTGGCGGCAGATTCGTTGATGATATAGGCTGCCGCAGAAGTATCTGTGCTGATTTTAGGAGTAAGGTCTCTGCCTGCAATCAGCTTTATGCCTGTGGTTTTCAAATAATCAAAATCCACGTTGGCCAATCCTATCAAGAAAGAGTCATCCCCTTTTTGGCCTTCCCATTTGACCGAGTGCGTGCCGTTATTGACATCAATCAGATTGTTGGAGGCTAATGACACCCGGGCGATGCTTTTTTCTTTTTGCAGATCAGTTTTCATCACCATCGGATTATCGCGCAAATGGAATCTCATTTTGACAGAAATTAATTGCGATTGATCAAAACCTAAATTTTTGTTTTGAATGAAGTCCATTTGTCGGTAGATGACGATAGTACCGATGAGCAAAATGATCGAAAGCGAAAATTGGGTAATCACCAAGACTTGACGAAGATGAATACCGGAGGACAGTTTAAGTCGACCTTTTAATGCCTGAATGGGCTGAAATTTTGACAGATAAAGAGCAGGAACAAGACCGGCCGTTACTCCGACCAACCCGCCGAAACCCAAAAGGAAGGACAAATAAATCGGGTTTTGATAAGGAATCGCGATGTGTTTTGAGGCAAGGTCATTCAAGATCGGTACCGAAAAACTCAGTAATACGCAGGCAATAATCAAGGCGAAAAAGGCCATCATTACCGCCTCGCTCAAAAATTGGTTGATCAATTGAACTCTTACGGCTCCGACGGCTTTCCGTACGCCTACTTCCCCCGTCCGTTTCAGGGTCCGAGCCGTTGATAAATTGATAAAGTTGAAAACTGCAATCAGTAAAATGATACCTCCTACGGCCAAAAATATGTTGATATACCCTTGATTACTTATTTTGCTCCACTCCGTATCAAAGTCAAAATCCGATTTCAGATAGATATCAAAGAAGGGCTGCAGATAAAACTGCGTTTTTGAAGCAGGAACGTATTTCTGATAATAGTTGTGCAATTTGGATTGCAGCGCTTCTTGGGAGGCGTCTGACCTGAGTTGAAGATAGGTGTGATAATCGTTATTGTCCCACCGAAAGGATTTAGGCTCTGCTTCCCATATTTTCAGGGGCAATACTGCCTCAAATTGAATATGAGAATTTGCCGGGCAGTTTTGGGCAATACCGACCAACTTCAAGTTTCGGTCATCATTGAAATTGATAACTCGCCCTATGAGATTAGTTTTGCTTTTCCAATCCGTCCCAAAAAACTTCTCTGCCACAGATTCGGTAATGACAATTTCATCCGCATTGGCTAAAACAGTATTTTTATCGCCCATCAGAAGTTTAAAATCCAACATTGAAAAAAGGCTGTTATCAGCAGCAAACGTATTGCCGGTTTCCACTACCTGATTTTGGATTTTAAACATCCGACTGCCCAATCTTCTCACTCGGCAGGTTTGCGCAATTTCGGCGAAATCGGCCTTTAAGGTCGGTGCCAACGGACCCGGCGAAGTAGCAATATCGTATTCCTCGCCGCTCATGTTTTGTTTTTCGACCACCCGATAGATGTGCTTTCCGTTTTGGTGAAATCGGTCATAACTGAGCTCATCTTCAACGTATAGCGCGATGGTCAGGCAACAAGCGAAACCCACTGCCAACCCCAAAATAGTGATGGCCGAATAAACTTTGTTTTTCAACAAATTGCGAAGGGCGATTTTAAGATAGTTGCGCAACATAGCTTTTTAAATTGGCAAATGAACAAACAGCAAAAAATGCAAGACTTGCTTATTTACAAACTTGCCTTTTGCTGTTTGCAAGTTTGTAAACTTGATCTACTCCGTTTTCAACGATTTTACCGGGTTCATCAGCGCCGCTTTGATGGATTGGAAACTTATGGTAAGCAAAGCGATGAGAAGAGCCGAAATGCCCGCTATTACAAAGACCCACCATTTAATTTGAATACGGTTGGCAAAATCCTGCAACCAGTATTCCATGGCAAACCACGCCAATGGAAAAGCAATAAGTGACGAAATGAGTACGAGTTGTAAGAAATCTTTGGAGAGCAATACCACAATGCTTGCTACGTTGGCGCCCAATACTTTCCGCACGCCGATTTCTTTGGTTCGTTGCAAAACGTTGTAAGACGATAGGCCCAAAAGCCCCAGGCAGGCGACCAAAATGGCTAACATGGCAAAAAAGCCGAACACCTTTCCAAACAGAATATCCGATTTGTATTGACGGTCAAAGTGCTCATCCAGAAAGAAATAGTTGAAAGGGTCGTTAGGAAAATAGCGTGACCAAACCTGTTGGATATCTGCCAAGCTTTTGCTCATATCTTCCGTTTTCAACTTGATCGAATTATAGCGATTATTGCGTAAACCCAGTCGAACAGCCAGTGGATTAACGGCTTTTTTGAGACTTTCGTGGTGGAAATCAGCCATAACCCCGATCACTTTGAGGGTATCACCGCCCAAAACGATGTTCTCATTCACGGCTTTTTCAGGGTTGGGTATTCCTAATGTCTTTACCGCCGATTCGTTCAATACGATATTTCGCCCGTGTTGGTCTTCACCGAATTTTTCAGAAAAGGCCCGTCCGGCCACCATTTCAGTTTGGTACGAAGGCACAAAGTCATAATCCATCGACATGATATAAAGTGTGGTATTGGCTTCGTTAGCTGCCCGCATCCATCGTGCGCCGTTTGTCCAATAAATTTCATCGCCCGGAACGCCGGAAGAGGTAGTAACGTATTGAATGTTACCCAATCGCAACAAGTCGTTTTTGAACGGTTTATAAGAACTTTGAAACAACGAATCCTGCACGGAGCTTGCTCCTTCCAGTACCAATGTTTGCTCAATGTCAACTCCTAATTTTTGGTTGCGCATATAGCGGATTTGCTGATACACAATGATGGTACCCACAATGAGCGCAATGGAAGCCGCAAACTGCGAAACGATCAGGGCTTTGCGCATAGAAAGCCCGCCGGTGACCTTAGGCAGCATGCCTTTTAAGACAATGATGGGTTTGACCCCTGACATAACAAAAGCAGGGTACATCCCGGATAAGGTCGTGCCTATAAAAAAGACAACACCCATTACTGCCCAAAAACCGGCATTTTCGCTGAAGGAAAAAGTGAGGGGTTGTTCCAGAAAATTACCGAAAAACGGCAACGCCAATTTTGACACCAAAAGGGCTAAAGCTAAGGCAGACAGATTGAGGATCAAGCTCTCCATCATAAATTGCCCCATCAACTGCGGACGCAACGCGCCCATCACTTTCCGAACGCCCACTTCTTTGGCACGTTCCAAAGAGCGAGCCGTGGCAAGGTTAATATAATTTGTCCAAGCAATGGCTAAAATGAAGAAAGCGATCAAAAACAACCATGAAACAGCCTGCCCGTTGCCGTTGACTTCGGCTTCCTGATTGTAGTTGGAATACAGGTGGATGTCCTGCATCGGCATCAGATAAGCTTCCGTACGTCTGTTGCTTTTAGGGTCCCGCTTGGCATCAATATAACGGTAACAAAAAGCGGGCAATTTGGCTTGCACCTGCTCTATCGCAGTTCCCGGACGCAATTTAAAATAGGTATAGAAATCGTACCAGCCCCAAGACGTTTCGGTGGAGTTTTCGGTATCTCCCTGCTCTTTGGCAATTTTAGTTAAGGTGCTGTACGAAATCAGGTAATCAATGATCAAATGAGAGTTTTTCGGGTAATCTTTAAAAACCCCCGTTATTTCTACCAAACGACTGCCGCTTGAGCCTCCAAGCTTCAGGTTTTTGCCGACAGGATTCTCTTCTCCAAAGTACTTTCGGGCATAACTCTCGGAAAGCAGCATGGTTTCGGGGGCGTTCAGCGCCGTTTTCGGGTTGCCTTTTACCAGAGGAATCGTAAATACCTCTAACACACCCGGGTCGGCAAAGTAGCCTTTTTTCTCGTTGAATTTGAGGTTGCGCGCTTCATTGGTCAACAACAGACCCGCATCATGCAGACGGCAATAGGACTCAATTTCCGGAAAGTCTTTTTTCATCGTAGGACCGAAAGCCGGATAGACTGTGGCCGATTTCCACAGCAATTTGCCTTCTTTGTAAGCATCAATGCGCAAGCGGGCCACTCGGTCACCCGCTTTGTGGAATTTGTCGTAGCCGCGTTCAAAATTGACGTATTGCAGGATCAACAAACAGCACGTCATGCCGATGGCTAAGCCAAATACATTCAACAGCGTAAATCCTTTTCGTTTGAGAAGATTTCGGAGAGCGATTTTAAAATAGTTTTGAATCATGCTTTTAGAGTTTAACTGAATTGGTTTACAAAGTTGTACCTATCGTTTTAACCCCTATCCCCGGCCCTTGCGGTCCGCCGCCGCGGCCCCTTTCAGGAGAAAGGGAGCTGCAAGAAGTCCCTCCACTGAAAGGGGAGGGATTTAGGGTGGGGTTGTGTATAACCTAACAAACCAATTCATTTAACAAGTGGCAAAAAGGCAATGGACAAAGAGCAAAGGCTAAATTCCTTTTGCTTTCTTTCCATTTTTTTACTCGGTTCTCAACGATTTGACAGGATTCATTAATGCGGCTTTGACAGCCTGAAAACTTACAGTCAATAAAGTAATTAATACGGCAATAAAGCCTGATAGAGCAAATACCCACCATTGGATACTGACACGGTAAGGATATTGCTCCAACCAACCGGTCATGGCATACCAAGCAATGCCTGCGGCAATGACAAAAGAAATCAGGACCAGTTTTAGGAAGTCTTTGGATAATAAGGCAGTTAAACTTACTACCGAGGCCCCCAATACTTTCCGAACACCGATTTCTTTGATGCGATTTTCGGCCATGTAGGTAGCCAAACCAAACAGTCCCAAACAAGAGATAAAGATGGTTAACCCGGCAAATAAGGCAGCCAAGGTGCCCGTACGCTCTTCATCTTCAAATTTTTGGGCATATTCCTGATCGACAAACTGGTATTCAAACGGATATTCGGGATTGTATTTTTTGAAAATGGCTTCAGCTTTTTTCAGACTTTGGGCAGTTTGTAAATTTGCATTTAGTTTGATGTGCATCACACTAAACCATCCTTTCGTTCCTTCAATCACCATCGGTACGGTAGGATGGTACGGGGATTGGAGAATAAAGTCTTTAATAACGCCCACCACATGCCACTCTTTTCCGTTGTCTGTAATGAGTTGTCCGATAGGTTCTTTAAAATTCATGGCTTTCACCGCAGATTGATTCAGAATGACTCCCAAAGAATCGGTTGGATATTCTTTCAGGTTAAAATCCCGACCCTCTACAAATTGCAGCCCGGCGGTAGCGCCCAAGCCTTCATCAGCGCAAAAACGGTCAATGATTGTTTTGTCATTCGGATCTTTTCCTTTCCAGCCAATTCCCCACGTATTGCTCCAACCTTGCGTCAGCGGAGCACTGGTTTTGGTAATGGAAGTAGCTATTCCCGAAGCGAGCAATTCGTTTTTAATGAGCGAATAATTCTTCTCAATATCGCCCGTGAGGTGATGATAAATCAGGTTGTTTTTGTTATAACCGGCTTCTTTATTTTGAGCATGATCAATTTGTTGTTTAACAATAATGGTGCAGATAATAAGCGTAATGGCAAAGGTAAACTGTAACACAACCAGTACTTTACGTGGTGTTACTAAGGCATTGGCTTTGGTAAAAGTACCTTTCAGAACTTTGACGGGTTGGAAAGACGAAAGGAAAAAAGCCGGATAGCTGCCTGCCAAAATTCCCGTAAACAAAATAAACCCAATGACAGACAGCCAAAGCAAAGGATTGGCGTAGTCAATAAACAGTTTTTTGTCGGTCAATTCATTGAAACCGGAAAGACTGAGCAAAACAATGGAAAGAGCAATAATACCTGCCATGACGGACAACAGCACCGATTCACCGATAAATTGACTGATCAATAACGTTTTTTGGGCACCCATCACTTTACGTACACCCACCTCCCGAGCACGTTTTTCGCTGCGAGCGGTACTGAGATTCATGAAGTTGATGCAGGCAATCAATAAAATAAAAGCAGCGATAACCCCGAAAAGCTTGACAAACGTGATACGTCCGCCTTGTTCTACTCCTTGCTCAAAACTTGAATACAACCGCCAACGACTAATGGGGTAAATAAACATTTCTCCTTTGGCGTCGTCTTTATCATAGCGGGCACGGAGGGTTTTCACTTTGGGGGCAATAGAGGCGAGGGTAGCATTGGGTTTGAGCAGTACATACGTGCGGGTGGAGTTGTTGCCCCAATAGTCATCGTCACCTCCTGTTTTTTTCAAATATTCCCAAGACAAAAGATACTCAAAATTAAAGCGGGTATTGTTGGGCAGGTCTTTGAGAATACCCGTTACCGTAAAATTGTCTTTGTTGTCTATTTTGGCCGTCTTACCGATTGGGTCTGATTCGCCAAACAGTTTCTTGGCCAATTTCTCGGTCATAACAATCGAATGTACGTCTTTTAGCACCGTTTTCGGATTACCGCTGATAAGCGGAAAACTGAACATTTGCAGAAAACCCGGATCGACAATATTTCCCCGGAGTGTCAGGCGCTTATCTCCTATACTGAATAGATAGTTACTCTGCCAATTGACCCGTACAGCGCTTTCTACTTCGGGAAAATCTTTTTCCAGCGTTCTTGCCAAGACTTTTGGCGTGGTATTCCAACATTCCAACTTACCGCTGTATACCGCTCGATTCCATGCCTCATAAATCCGGTCTTTTTTCTCGTGGAATTGGTCGTAGCTTACCTCATTTTGTACCCACATCAAGATCAGCATCGCACTCGCCATTCCTACAGCGAGGCCGGCAATATTGATAAAGGTAAAAGCCTTGTTACGAAAGAGATTTCGGAAAGCGATCTTCAAATAGTTAAGGAGCATGGCAATTCGGTTTTGATCAGAAACAGCTGTTCCCGAAAAGGGATAAGCCGAAAACAAGAGTTTCAACTTACAGCGTAAGACAATACTTGTGCCACAGATATATTTATTTGTAAATCAGAAGATTAACTTAAGGTAAGAGTGTGAAAAATGTCCGTAAATGGACGATTGCTCGTACACTTACGGACAGGAAAAAAGGAGCGGAAGCCCCTTCTTCTTCTAAGAAAGGTGAATCTACTTTAAGAGCATTTCCAAGGCCTTTTTACCATACTCATTTTGAGGGTTCAGTTCCAACGATTTTTTGTACATTCGAATCGCCTCGTCATTTTGGCCATTCTTCCACAGCGCCTCTCCGTAGCTGTCATATACGTTCCAACTGTTGGGATAGAGATAAACATTCAGGTTAAAAACAGCAAGAGCTTGCTTGAGTTGGCCTTTGCTCAACATCCGATAGCCCCAATCGTTCAAATCAGTTTCAATTGGAGGCGAACCTCCTTGATTTCTCCGTTCTTTTATTATATCAACGGCTTTATCGAAACCCTCTTGGCGAAGTCGGATATGCAGGGCGGTAATCGGGTCGGAAGCGGGAATGGCCGGATTATAGCAACCGGCTAATTCATCAATAAACTCTTCCGGAGAAGCCCCCGACAAATTGGTAAGTACTACTACCGCTAAATCATCATCGGGATACACAAAAAAGGCAGAGCGACCGCCGCCGGTGGCAATAACGGCACTGTGTTTGGGTCGGGGTTTAGCCATCCATCCCAATGTCCATTGGGTGGGAGTACCGTTATTATAAGTGCCCGGTGTCCATAAGGTTTTTAGGGCTGCTTGGGTCTTAAGAAGTTTGCCTTGTTGTAAAGCAATGAGCCACCGAGCTATATCATTGGCAGTACTGTTCATGCCCGAAGCGGTTCGACGAAACGGTGGAAATTCATGGTTAAAATTAATGAGCTTTTCCTCATTCAACTTTTGCCCGTCCACGGTAGAAACGTATTTATAGCTTTGTGTCATGTTAGGAATGACATCTCTTTGGTCGCCAAAACCGGTATGGAGCATTTCTGCCGGTTGAAACTGTTGTTCTTTAAAAACCAAAGCAAACGGTTTTTTACGGTATTTATCAATGATTTTTCCTAATAACGCATAATTCGTTTGGTTATAACTGAACTGGGTTCCTGTCGGAAAAACCATGGGCATTGCTTTTGTCCTTGTCCAAGCAATCTCTTCACTGAGACCGTAGGGAGCAGCGTCCAATACACGAGCAATATCGGGGAGCCCTGACACGTGAGTCAATAACTGCCGTAATTTGATGGGTTGCCAAGGTTCAGGAAGGCTGTCCAAGTATCGGGAAACAGGAGCTTCAATGTCTATTATCCCGTCCTCTGCCAATTGCATGATGGCTACTCCCGTAAAAGCCTTCGTGCAGGAGTTGATCTGAAAAATGCTTTGATCAGTGACCGGTACATTATATTGCAGATTGGCGATGCCGTAAGATTTGAACAGAACAATCTTCCCTTTCTGTACCACAGCTACTTGCAGTCCGGGTATTTTTCGCTCTTTCATCTCGCGTTGGATGATGACATCAATTGAAGCGGTTTGGGCAGAAGTGATGATAACTGAGAGAAAAATCAAAAAAAGGACAGAGAAATGGGTTTTCATGGGCCGGTTGGAGTTAAAAAACGTCGGTGAGGTTCAAAACCTCACCGACGTTAAATGATAGGGTTAAAACACCTACTTCGCTTTGCGAATGTAAATATTGCCGTGCATGTTTTTCATCATCACTTCACTGCCGCCGCCATTGACCTTTCCCTCGATCCAATCATCAATGCTGACTTTGTACATGCCGTCTTTGGTCACTTTATTACTTTTAGGCTCATTTTTATCAACGTCTACATCAAAGTCGCTGTAAATTTCGCCGCGGTCTGATTTGAGCTTGACATTAAATTTGGCAGAAGCCGGAAACGTAACATCAATACGACCGTTGAGGGAGGTAAAGGCCATTGGATTCTCGGCCGTCACACTTTTAAAATTAGCTTTTACTTCGCCGTTGACGGTCGTTGCTACGGCTGAACCCGAAACGTTGTTGAGGTGAATGGCGCCGTTGACGTTGTTGATTTCCAAAACACCTGTTACATTTTCAATGACAATGTCGCCGTTATTGACCGTTCCGACCGTGAGCGAAAATTGTTGAGGCACTTTGATAGCCAAATCAACCGGGCGTTTCATAAAAGCAGAATTTACTTTGATGTTGTTGTTACGCTCTTCGGCAGTAATTTCAACCCCGCCGCGAGTGGAGAGTTTCTTCATTCCTGTGGCGAGTTCATCGTTTTTACTTTTTATAGGAGTTCCCTTAGGAGCTTCAACCGTAGCATCAATAACGACGTCTTTACCGGAATATCCCGTCACTTTGATGGAACCGTAGACTAAGTTGACCCGTAAGGTACCGGGCTTATTGGGGTCGGTCAGCGGAACAACCAATTGCTCTTTGATGTCGGTTTGGGCGATGACCGGCGAGCCTTGGTACAAAGCCGCTATTGCAAAAATTGTCGTGATTATTTTGGTGGTTTTCATAGAATTAGGTGCCTTTTTACCCCGAAAGAGGTCTTTTGGTTAATTCATGCCGCGGGGCTTGTTTGATGACATGAAGCGGTTGATTACGATTGTTTTTTGAGATAAATATTTCCGTTGAAGGTTTCGAATCGGAAGGTTTTGCCGCCGTTGCCGATGCGCACAGAGGTTTCTGTATTTAATTTATAGACAGTGGTTTTGTCGTCGCGTTGGTTTTGGTTTTTAACTACTTTGACGGGTAATGACTCTACATTGTCGAAATCGGTATAAAATTCGCCGTGGAAGGTTTTGAACTCACAATCAGCAGACAATGAGGCAGGGTAGGTAATCCGAATATCTCCGTTCAGGGTTTTATAATCAGATTTTCCGGGCGGGACGGCGGTGTAATTGGCTGTGACATTACCGTTCACAGTCCGTACTTCTGTGGCTCCTTTAGCATTGGTCAATGAGATAGCTCCGTTAACGTTGGATACGTGCAAAGAACCTCCCACATCTTTGACCGCAATCTCGCCGCCGTTTACTGTCGAAGCGTGGAGGCTCATGGCAAACGGCACCTTTACTTTAAAATCCAAATGATAACGATACTCAATCCGGCGTTTATCATTATAGTTTCTCCAATTACGATTGGGGCGTGTATCGTAGGGTTCCAGGATGTATACAATCACGCTGTCTTCATTTTGCTCAAACATAAGTTTGAACTCAGCTTTACCCTGCTCCATAATTTCAGTCGTTTTTCCGGAAATCGTTTTATCCACTTCGATCACCACTTTGTCGCCCGAGTAACCTTCTACTTCCACACTTCCATCGAGATTGTAAATGGCGAGTGTACTCGAGGCTGCATTTTTTTTGAGCGAATATTCTTTCGTGATTTTTTCTTTGAATTCCTGTCGCTGTGCGGTAGCGCAGGTACAAGAGAGTACCGCACCCGCCAATAAGGGGAGAATGAAAAGTTTCATAGCTATTGGGTTGATTATTGGTTTCTAAGACAAATCTTTGATGGTTTGCTGAATTTTACTTTTGACCAAATCATTCAGGTCGTCGCGGCGCAACATCTGCCGAAAAGCACGAATAGAGCGTTTTTCCTGCAATTTTACCATGACATCGGCCAAAGCGACCTGCACCAACGGTGATTCCTGTTTGGGGAGAGATTGGACCAAGCCTTCCCGAACGTGCGGGTCGCGGGCCATTTCGGCTAAGGCTTCCAGAGTGACCAAACGTACGTTGACGTTGGGGTCGTTGTTGAGAGTAGTGAATAAGGCTTCCAGTACTTTGCCGTTTGCATCGTTGATTTCTTTGGTGTAACTGACCGCCCGAAGACGCTCGCTGGCGGAAGGGTTTTCAATGAGCGAGAGCATCATCATTTCCCTCATTTCCTGAACTTCTTTGGACAGCGTGTCCATTTTTTCCTGATAGGCCGCTTCTTTCGGACGGTTCAGAAAATAACCACCCAACAAGCCCACACTTATCAAGCATACACTGTAGGCTACCCGCAGGGCTAATTGCGGTGTCCAAAACCGTTGCAGTGTCTGAAGAAGATGCTGCCATAAATAGCTGCTCTTCTTTGCTTCGGTTTGTTGATACCGGTCAAGCATTGTATAAAAACCTTCCCGCAGTTGCTCGCTCGGCGGCGGCACGGTCACTTTTCCCATCAGTTGCCAGAGCTGTCGGTCGGTTTTAAATTCTGCCCGGCAACCGGGACATTCGGACAAATGTTCGTTTAGAGCGATTCGTTCGGATTCGGGTAATTGGTTATTGAGCCAGCCCGTTAGCCGTTCTTTTGACTGTTCACAGTTCATGAGCTTTGCTTCCTTTTTCAATGGGTAAAAAAAATTTTTTCAGTTCTCCGAGAGCCCGGTGGACTCGCACTTTAACGGCGCCTTCGGTTGTGTTCAGGATACGGGCAATTTCTTCGTATTTCAATTCCTGATAGCGGCTCAGTACCAGCACTTCCCGATGTTCAGGGCTTAATTTGGCCATAGCCTCGTTCAGAGCGTCCAATTCCTGTTGTTTTTCCAATGGTTCATCTGCCGCAATTCCGCCGCCCAGCTTTTCCGTTAGATCGGCAATGTCGAAAGGATGACCTCCCCAACGTTCCTGTTGCCGAAAGGAATCATTCAGAATATTTCGCGCCAAATGGTACATCCACGTTCTGAACTCACCGTCACCGTTAAAAGTATGCCGATACTTCAGCATCCGATAGAACACATTCTGGACTAAGTCTTCGCAAGCGTGAGCCTGACCGGTCATGTGGTACAAAAAAGCGAATAACGGCCGATGGTAGCGCTCAAAGAGCAAGCCCATCTTGTCTAATTCCCCGGCTTTTACCCGAAGCATGAGTGCGTTATCCGTCAGAGCGTTCAAGCGTTTGAGAATGGTTTATCAGGTGATTTGTACGTGGTAACCTCCGATGTAAAAGAAGGTTACAGCAAAAACGTAAATTTTTATAGACAACAAATGTAATTGGTAGAAATGTTTTGCGCAAGAATCAGATTATCAGTCGTTTATGCAGTTGTTTTTGCAAGGTTATTTTTTTGAAAGAAAGTTTAAAGTAAGATAAATCTCTCTCCGTAAACCTTCCGCCTTCTATTTTCGTATTTTCGATTAAAAAGGCTTATGAAAACTCTACGCTTCTTTCTTGCCTTTGCAATCACCAAGGCGTTCGGGCAAGTTAATCCTCCTTCTGTGTTGCCGACAAGTGCTTTTATCAATTACGGCGGGAGTGTCATGCTGACTGCCTCCGGTTGCGGCGGTACGGTGAATTGGTCGGATGGTCAGACGGGAGGTTCTGTAACGGTTTCTCCTAAACAAAGCACGCGCATTTCGGCTACCTGTACCAACGGAGGCCAAACCTCTGCTCCTTCCAACAGCGTGTTGATACAAGTGGGACTCACAACATCACCCTGTAATTCCAACGTCAATGTAACCTCTCCGATTGCAAACACGGGCTATAAGTATGAATCGGCCAATACCATTACAGGCGCTGCGTCCATTGAGGCCAATGCAAGCGTACAATTTAAAGCGCAAAACTCTGTATTGCTCAATCCCGGTTTTCAGGTAAAAACGGGCGGTGTTTTTAAAGCATTTACGGGAGGATGCTCCGAATTGCAAACCCGACAGGTCGCGGGTGGATTGCAATTTCCCTGGGAAATTCTTTGGGGACCTGATAATTTTATCTGGATGACGGAACGGGGCGGGAAAATCAGTCGGGTAAATCCGCAAACGGGTGCGGTTCAAACGCTGCTTACTATTCCGGACATTTACTCAGACGGAGAAGGAGGGTTGTTGGGAATGGTATTGCATCCCGATTTTGCTTCAAATCCCTTTGTTTATGTCACCTACAACTACAATCCACCGCAGGGAGCTCGTGAGAAAATTGTTCGATTTACGTACAACAACGCAAACAACACCTTAGGAAATGCGTTTGTCCTTTTGCAGGATATTGCGGCCAATGTCTATCACAACGGAAGTCGATTGGTGATTACCCCTGACTTAAAGCTATTCGTCACCACGGGCGATGCAGGAATGGCTGATGCCGCCCAAAATCCGGCTCACTTATCAGGTAAAATACTTCGAATGAATTTGGACGGGACGATTCCCGGCGACAACCCCATTCCCGGCAGTCCGGTGTGGAGTATCGGGCACCGTAATCCGCAGGGAATGGTGTATGCTAATGGAAAATTGTACTGTTCCTCACACGGAGGTAATATCGAAGACGAAATCAATTTGCTTCAACAAAGCGGGAATTACGGTTGGCCCAACGTAGAAGGGCCTTGTAATACCCCTTCTGAGATCACTTTTTGTAATGCTAACTCCGTCATTCCTCCTATTTTTTCGTCGGGAGGAGTGACTTGGGCTTTCTGCGGATTGGATTACTATAACAATGATGCGTATCCGCGTTGGAAAAACAATCTATTGATGGTTTCCTTAAAAAATCAAACGTTCTATACTTTTCAATTAAGTATTGACGGAAATACAATTGTCGGTTCGCCGACGCTGTATTTTGTCAATCAGTTCGGGCGTTTGCGCGATATTGCCGTTTCTCCTTCGGGAAAGGTATATCTCTGTACAAGCAATGGTGGAAACATCGATAAAATCGTCGAGATCACGCCGGTAGTAGAGTAAAGACAAAGGCGCTGAAAAAGTGATATAGGAACTTAATCTTCCTGTTTTAGTAACTCTTTCAGCGCCCGCTTACCCTCCTCATTGCCGGGCCATAACACAATGGACTTTTGATACATGGTAATAGCCGCCTCTTTTTTGCCGCTTTTAGCCAATGCATGGGCGTAGCTGTCGTAGGTATTGCCGCTTTTGGGGTAAAGCAGCGTATTGATTTTAAATACCTCCAGTGATAATTCATTGTGATTTGAAAAGGGTGCTTTGAGCAAATCAAAGCCTAAACGATTCATCTCCAATTCATCCACGTAATAATTTGTGCTGTCATTTTTTAATTCATTGAAGGTAACAGCGGCCGCATCAATACCTTTTTCGACTAATACTTCTCCGTAGAGCTTTGCCAATGACTTGGTAAGTCGGATGGGTAAAGGAGGGGTGCCGTTCAGGATATTGGAAACAGAAACCATGACCTGTATCGGATTGTTGTCGGTATTATCATAAAAGATAATGGTCTGTTTTTTCGTGAGATTGCGGTGCATAAAAGTAGTTAAACCTACGATACGTCCGTCGTGAAAAATGGAGGTGTCGGCCGGTTCTGTCTTACTTGTGTATACATTCCAGCCCAAGCCGTAGGAACGAGTGCTGTTGCCCATGCGGAATGGTTTTCCGTCATTTAATGTAACGGGTGTAAAAGCGGCTTTCATCAATGCCGGAGAAAGGAGTTTTCCGGCGGCAAAGGCATTATCAAAATGCCAAAGATCTTCCGGAGTACTGATCATATTATTGGGACCGATTAAACTGCCTAAATGATAATAGGTGTAATGTTCTGCCGGATTCAGCGAATCAACCTTATGGTAAGTTGGGTTATAAAAGCTGAGCGGTGTATACCGGGGCGTATTCTCCATTCCTACTTGCCGAATATATGTTTTTTTCATACCGGCAGGAGTGAAAATATTCTTTTTCATATAGTCAGCGAAAGGCATTTGACTCACCTTCTCCACCAACATGGCCAGTAAAAAATAATTGGCATTGTTATATTGCCATCGGTTACCCGAAGTAAAATTCAACGGTTTTTTCAAAGCTACCAAGTCTTCATATGCTTTTTGATTGCTGATGATTTCTTTCGAATGGGCTTTTATATATTCCTCTTCGTATCGCTCCACCACAGGAACGCCGGAAGTTTGGGTTAACAAATGCTTAACGGTCATTTCAGGATAGGGAAAGTCGGGGAAGTAGCTAACAAACGTGTCTTTTAATTGCAGTTTTCCTTTTTGTACCAATTGTAAAACGGCAATGGCTGTAAAAGGTTTGGATAAGGAAGCCAAATTGAAACGGGTTGTGTCGGTATTGGGAATGCCGCGCCCAAAATCAGCGTAACCCGACGATTTTTTATAAATAATTTTTCCCTGCTCCGCCACTAAAACGCTGCCGTTGAACAAATGATGCTTAGCCAATACCGTTATAAAAGAATCAATTCGGACCACTTTTTGATGGATAGAAGTCTCATTTTGAGCAAAACTGAAACGAGTAAAAACGAACAATAATAAAATCGGACGAATCATAAAAAAGGATAGAAAATGGTTTTGGGAGATATGTTCGTGAAAACTTCAATGGCTGAAAAAGGTTACAGAAATATCTCCATTTTTTGATTTTCGGTCATAAGTACCCAATCACAAATACTTTATGTTGTCCGTTATTAGTGTATTGATCATCAATGGATTGAGATATACAGATAACGGATAACTAATTTCAGGTAAGGACTTATTGAAAAATAGTTTAAAAAAAGTTACCATTGCCTTGTAATGTTTTCCCAACTCGCTCGTCTTTGTCGATGAAATGGATCTGAAAGCTTTTACACAACTGGTACTTCCCGCCCAAGGCCGCCTGTTCCGATTGGCCCGGCTGTTTCTTCGCAGTCGCGAAGAAGCCGAGGATACCTTACAGGAAGTGTTGTTGAAGCTTTGGACCAACCGTCAGCAATTGGAGTCGTATCAGAGCGTGGAGGCTTTTGCGGTACAAATGACCCGAAATCTGTGTTTGGATAAGTTGAAATCAAAAGCTTATCAAACTACGGCCGGGGAGACGGATTGGCACGAGATAAGTGCCGAAAGCAGGTCGCCCTATCAGCAAACGGAGCAGTCAGACAGCATGGCATTGATGCGCCGGTTGATCGACGCATTGCCCGAACAACAAAAGTTGGTGTTGCACTTGCGCGATGTAGAAGAGTATTCTTTTGAAGAAATGGAACAGGTAACAGGGTTGACCGTCAACAACCTTCGAGTGATTTTGTCGAGGGCGCGGAAAGAGGTCAGAGATGGGTATTTAAAAGCAAATCAGTATGAATCACGCTATTGAAAAGTTATTGGATAAATATTACGAAGGCGAAACTACCACAGAAGAAGAGCGCGAACTGCGGGATTTCTTTCAGCAAGACAACATTCCGCCCCAGTTACAGCTATACGCGGAGCAGTTTCGGTATTTGGTAAAGGCACGAACGCAACAACCGTCGGCGGGCACGAGCTACCGTATTGTAAATCAGTTGAATACGAAAAGCAACGTTCGTCCTCTGATGGCTTGGGGCTTACGCATTGCGGCAGGTGTAACCTTGCTTTTGGTAGGTTTTGCGGGTGGTTTGATGTACACAAATCGCGCTTCTTCATCGCCTGAAAAAGAGAATCCCGAAATAGCGGCAATGAAGAATACGCTGCGGTTTGAACAAGTAAGTCAAACGTCAGCCAGTGAGCGCATTCAGGCGGTCAATCAGAGCCTTACCCTGGAGCAGGCCGATGAGGAAATTACGCAAATGCTGCTTAATACGATGAATTTTGACGAAAATGTGAATGTACGATTGGCGGCCTGCCAAGCTTTACGCCGTTTTGAAAACGAACCTCAGGTGCGTGAAGGACTGATTCGCTCGCTGAAAATTCAGACCGATCCCAATGTGCAGTTGACATTGATCGAAGCCTTGGTTGCCATGAAAGAAAAGCGAGCTGCCGAAGAAATGCAGCGTTTGGCTGAAAATAAAGAAGTAATGGAAGTGGTGCGCCTCAAGGCCGAAGAAGGAGTACAACATTTGAATCAACTTAGAAAAAACACAACTTCATAACGATTGCTTATCCTTAAAGTTTAACTATAACCATGAAACGAAACATGTTATTAAGTGCCCTGTTGGTAGGGTGCTTCGGGGCGGCTTTTGCTCAGGAATTCAAAGCCAAATTGGCTAACGCAAAAGACCGAAAAATCACGATTGAGATGGATGCCGGCGACTTGAAGATCGAAGGCTACGACGGCGACGAGGTGCTGATCAAAGGAAACGGCTTTCAAGCCCCGCCCGAACAGGCCAAAGGATTAAAAGCACTGTACAATACTGCCGTAGATAATACCGGTATCGGATTAGCGGTGACGTCACAAGCTAACGGGCTGAAAATTGAAAAGGCGTCGCGCAAGCAGGTGACGTATACGTTGCGCGTTCCTAAAAAAGCGGCTGTTTTCTACGAACAGGCGAATTGGAACCGCGCCAATATCAGCATTAATAACGTGGAGGGTGATTTGGAGATTAAAACCAATAACGGCAAAATCGAACTGCTGAACGTGACCGGCCCGGTAGTAGCCAACAGTACGGCCGGCGACATCAAGGTGGTCTATTCTCAGCTGAATCAGGAAAAGCCCAGCGCCATTTCGGTCATCAGCGGTACTATCGACGTGACCATGCCTGCCAATGCCAAAGCCAATTTGAGCCTGCGCTCTATCAACGGCGAAATGTACACCGATTTTGATTTGGGGATGAAATCTTCCAAAGACGGCCTCGCCAGAGTAGGCGGCGGACATAACATCGAAGCTACCGCCAACGGCGGCGGGGTGGAAGTTCAACTGAAAAGTATCAGCAGCAATATTTATCTCCGTAAACAAAACCTGTAATTCCTGATGAAACCGGTCACGTTCATTTTGCTCTATGGTTTGTTATTTAACTCGGTCTTTGCTCAAAAAATCATTGGAAAACAACTGCCGTTTTCTCCCAATCAGACCGTCAATCTTAACTTCAAATACGCCGATACAATTCAGGTGGAGTATTGGGACAAAGCAGAAGTGTCTGTGCGAATTGAAGCATTGATTAATCAGGGGAAATTAAATGAGGTATTGGTAGTGGAAACGGCGTCTGACGAAAAGGAGGTTTCTGTGACAACCGATTTTGACAAAGCCCTTTTCACTCAGGGTAGAGAAGAAGATTGTCCCGGGCCGAGATCGCATTTGTCTTATACCGGCAATGGACAGAAGTATTATGCTTGCGGAACTATCAACTATCAAGTGTATCTTCCCAAACAGGCTAAGTTGAAAATTGAGACAGTTACCGGCAACATCACAATACGGGGGGCATCAGGTGCTGTATATGCTAAGGCGGTAATTGGCTTTGTGGATTTTAGCTGGCCGGATACTAAAGGCGCGAATCTGGCCATAAAAACAATACGGGGTGAAGTCTATACTGATTTAGACATTGATTTTAAAACCAAAGTGAAAAAAGACCCCAATACAGGATATGCTTTGGCAGGAACCGTCAACGGGGGTGGCCCCGAAGTGTATCTCGAATCCACCGTCAGCGATTTATTTATTCGTAAACAACCAAACTAACCTTTATCCAACTCATACAGCCATGAAACCAATCTTATTTGCGGTTCTCTGTTTAGTAGCAAACGCAGCTTTCTCTCAAAAAATCATTGAAAAAAAATTCCCCTGGTCTTCCTCCCAAACGGCCAATCTCAATCTCAAATTTGCCGACAGCATTCAGGTGAGGTATTGGGATAAAGCCGAAGTATCGGTGCGAATTTCGGTAGTAGTCAATAGTGGACGCCTCAATGACGCTTTAACGGTAGAATCATCCTCCAATACCAACGAAATCAGCCTTAAAACTGATTTTGACAAAGAAATGCTGAAGAAAGGAAAAGTCGAAG
>JAXLVD010000008.1:0-344347 GCA_046329125.1 Spirosomataceae bacterium
CGCACCAATGGGAACAATTGACCGACACAACGGGCTTTCGTGCCCCTTGGGGATTAACGACGGCCGAGCGGCGTCACCCGCTTTTTCGTACCCACGGCTCCGGGCACGGTTGTGAGTGGGACGGCCCCGTGTGGCCTTTTGCCACTACCCAAACCCTGCGAGGGTTGTCCAATTTACTCAATAACTACCAACATCACGGCAGCATGACATCGCAGGTGTTTTACGAAGAACTTCACCGCTACGCTCGTTCACACCAAATGAACGGCAGGCTCTATTTGGGGGAATATCAGGATGAAAAAAACGGGAATTGGCTCAAAGGCGATGACCCTCGGAGTAAGTTTTATAATCACTCCGGGTATGCCGATCTGATAATCAGCGATTTGGTAGGCATCAAACCGCGCCCTGACAATCTACTGGAGATTCGTCCGCTTGTCCCTCCGCACCAATGGGATTGGTTTTGCCTCGACAAAGTGCTCTACCACGGAAAAAGCGTGACTGTACTTTGGGACAAAACGGGAAAGCATTATCACAAAGGGAAAGGAATGCGGGTATTTGCGGACGGAAAGGAGATTTATCGTTCTCGGCGGTTGGACACGTTGAAAGTAAAGCTATAGACGGTCAGCCGCAAAAAGGCGTAAGTCTCTTTTATCGCTGCTGAAAAAGGCGCGGCAGGGTAAAAGAAGTTTTGTTATTCCTTTAATAAAACGGATGAAACATCGGGTTTGATCCGTTTTTCTGTTTATAAACGATACACTGTTATGAAAAGAGTCGGCCTCCTCCTGATTTGGCTTTTACAACTGATGAGCATTGCCGGTTTCGGTCAAAACAAGGACCTGTATTTGTTTATCGGCACGTATACTTCCAAAACCAGTGAAGGAATCTATGTGTATAAATTTAATACACAAACGGGCGATTTTTCGCCCGTCAGCATTGCCAAAGGCATCAAAAATCCCTCCTTCTTAGCCCTGTCGCCCGACAATCGCTACTTATATTCAGTGGCGGAAATGAGCGGCGGAGCGGTAAGTGCTTTTGCCTTTGACAAACAATCGGGCAATTTAACCATGCTCAATACCCAATCGGCCGGAGGAAACGGCCCTTGTCACGTAGCGGTAGATAAAACCGGTAAATGGGTGATGGTGGGCAATTATGGCGGCGGAAGCCTGAGTATTTTACCCGTACAGGCGGACGGTTCGTTGGGAGCAGCGACTCAAACCATTCAGCACGAAGGAAAAAGCGTGAATACCGCCCGGCAGGAAAAACCGCACGTCCATTCGATTAACATTGCCCCCAACAATAAAGACGTTTTTGTGCCTGATTTGGGAACGGACAAGATTATGACCTATACGTTGGATACAAAAGCCGGGAAGCTTTTACCGGGAAATCCACCGTTTACAAGCACAACGCCGGGGGCGGGTCCTCGGCATTTTACGTTTCATCCCAACGGCAAATGGGCCTATGTGATCAATGAATTGGATGCAACGATGACGGGCTTTCAGTATAAATCGGGTAAATTGGAACCTTACCAAACCGTTTCCACCCTACCCGCTGACTATACCGGCCAAAAATGGTGCGCCGATATTCATATTTCACCCGATGGTAAGTTTTTGTACGGCTCCAACCGGGCGCATGAGAGTTTGGTGATTTTCAGCATCCATCCAAAAACGGGCGAACTGATCTACGTAGGTCACCAAAACGTATTGGGAAAAACACCCCGTAATTTTATGATTGACCCAACGGGAAAATGGGTGCTTGTGGCCAATCAGGACAGCGACAACGTGGTCATTTTCAGCAGGGATATGAAAACGGGGCAATTGACCCCGACGGGCAAAGAAATCAAAGTGTCGATGCCGGTTTGTTTGAAAACATTGTAGGAAAGCACAATACTGCAAGCTATTTCTCCAATAATTATCAACTGACTTTCAAACATACTCAATGAAGTTACAAATAATGTATCTTTGTTAGGGAATAAACTAAAAATCATGACAGTAATTACGTTAAGGGGAAAAATTGATAAAGAAGGGATTTTACGTATCAAACACCCCTCTTTTTTACCTCAAAAAGAAGTAGAGGTAACGGTAGTGTTTGAGGATCAAACTCCCAATCGCTATGATTTTTCAGATATTGCCGGGAAACTCTCATGGAAAGGGAATGGCCTTGATTGGCAGAAACAACTGAGAGATGAGTGGGAATAGATTTTTGTTGGATACCAATGCGATTACGGCGTTGTTGCAAGGAAATCGAATCATAGTTAACCAACTGAAAGAAGCGGAATGGGTAGGTGTTGCTATCGTGAGTCAACTCGAATTTTTAGCTAATCCTGCCCTGAATGAGGAAGACAGAATGTTGTTTAATTCGTTTTTGCAACGAGTTCATGTACTGGATTTAACCCAAGAAAATATCGAATTAACCACTGCTATTCTGCAAATACGATTAAAATATAAGGTTAAACTTCCCGATGCGATCATTGCCGGAAGTACCCTTTATGCCTCTGCCAAACTCATTTCATCCGATGGCGGCTTCGATAATATCAAAAAATTGAAGGTAATCAAATTCTGAAAATTACTTGGATAAGAATCTTCGGGTTTTGCAACCTGTTTGATTGAAAGCATTACCCAAATCTTACTACTGATGAACCGAAGAAATTTTATTCACAAAAATGTAACATTGGGATGGGGGGTACTGAGTTGGAAAAAACAAGCACCCTATTTAGATGAAAATGTGCGTTTATACTGGGCTAAACTCCTGTATAAAATCGCCGAACCTGTCCTGAAAAATTTGGCTGAAGGGACGTTGGTCAGAAATTGGAAAGTGGAATACAGCCCCGCATGGGACAATCGCAACGCCAAAGTAGCTTATTTGGAAGGATTTGCCCGCACTATCGTAGGCGTGGCTCCGTGGCTTGCTTTGCTCGATGAGGCCGGTGAAGAAGGGCAGCTTCGCCAAAAAATGCGGGGTTATGCGCTCAAAAGCATCGCAAACAGTGTTGACCCGTCGCATCCCGATTATATGCTTTGGCGAAAAGAAGGACAAACGTTGGTAGATGCCGCCTTCTTGGCGCAGGCGTTGCTCAAAGCTCCCGAGGCTCTTTGGAAACCGTTGGACAGTGTTACTCAAAAGCGAGTGATTGAGGAGTTTAAACTGTTGCGTCGTGTGGTTCCGCCCAACAATAACTGGGTGCTGTTTGCCGCGATTGTGGAAGCATTTTTGCTGTCCATCGGGGAGGAAGCCGACCGCTATCGCATCGAATTCGGCGTTCGTAAAATCGAGGATTGGTACGTGGGCGACGGTTGGTTTAAGGACGGCGAAGTGTTTCATACCGATTATTACAATTCGTTTGTGATTCAACCCATGATGGTGGATGTGTTACAAACGTGGTTGGAGGCCAACAAACGCCAATCGCCCAACGGCAATCACAAGGCCTTGCAGGAACGTACCGCTCTCGCCATAAAACGAATGCAGCGACACGCCGATTTTCTGGAACGATTAATTTCTCCCGAAGGCACGTTTCCCGCTTTCGGGCGCAGTGTTACGTATCGTTTGGGCGCGTTTCAATCGTTGACCCACGCTGCTTTGATTCACCAATTGCCCGAAGGCGTCAGTCCGGCGCAGGTACGCTGTGCGTTGACGGCGGTGATGAAACGGATGTTTGCGCAGGAAGGTATTTTTGACAAAGACGGTTGGCTCACGCTCGGATTTGCGGGGCATCAGCCCACCATTGCCGATTCGTATTCCAATGCCGGCAGTATGTATCTGACCACCTTAGGTTTTCTGCCCTTGGGCCTGCCGACAACGGACCCGTTTTGGGCGGATCCCGATGCCGAGTGGACGCAACAAAAGGCCTGGTCGGGCAAACCCTTTAAGAAAGACGGTGCGGTAAACTATTAATGATTCATGGCTTTTATCTCTCTGCTCATATTCCTTATGCAACCGGTGAATCCTACCCTACACTTATCCAAAAATCAATGGAATTCGCTTCCCTCCGCTCATTTTCGTAATGCAACCGACGGCGGGGGAACTTCGCAGCCTACGTTAGTAAAATTGAAATACGATGACGAATTTCTGTACGTAGATTTTGAATGTCACCAAAACCCGTTTTGGCGGGAGAATACCTACCGACTGCACAATACCGATATGTGGAACCAAGAGGTGTTTGAACTGTTCCTTGCCGAAGGAGAGGCCACCCCGACGCGTTATTTGGAATTGGAAATCAATCCTAACAATGCACTGTTTATCGGTTGGATTGACAACCCAAGTAAAGAAGCACCCGAAAAGTGCACATTTGTGCCTTACGAAAAAGCCGGAATTCGGCACGAAGTAAAAGCCGCAGACGACCGCTGGACAGGAACAATGCAAATCCCTTGGGCATTGATTGGTGGCAAGAAGGCCGAGTATCGCCTTAATTTTTACCGTATCATTTCCTTACAATCTCACCCGGACCCTGATTGGAAATGCACGCCGACCAACTGCGCTTTCGTTTGTTGGAGTCCTACTCTAAGCGGAACCACGCCCCGTTTTCATCGTCCGGAAGCCTTCGGGACCTTGTATCTCCGATAAAGGGGCTTGCGGTCGGTTTAGGATAAGGTAAATGAGGTTTGCCGGGGTAAGCAACTGTTTAGTCCGAGCATAACTCCCTTCCTGAACCGTATCGAAAACTTCTTTTTCGCTGAGCTCAACCTGCATGAGCGGGCGGGTAAGGGGGAAATTACGTACAGCAGATACGAATAGAGTGCTTGTCCTCTGCTTTGGGCATATTCGATTCAGCCCTTGGTGGTGTTTTTACCGCCAAGTTTTTGACGATAAATGCTGCCAATCATCTCACCGTCAGGTAAATAATGTTGGTTGGAGTAAGCAGGTGTTTGATTTGTACCTGCTCTTGTTCCTTTATTTTCTCAAATGTATCAGCATCTTCTACATCTACCTTGATAAGAGCTTGGGAAACGGGATGTTTTACCCATAGCAAATAAGAATACAAACCATCACTATCTGAGCGATGTACGACGCGTTCCCTTCTCTCTATGGGGACAATGGCAGTTTCGGTAAAATCTGTTTTGGGATATAAGAAATATTTTCGCACGATTTTTACGGCACGAGACAGCAATAGCCCTACTATCCAAAGCCAAAAAGGAAGGAAGGCAATCGAATAAAGGATGGTACCGGAAACGGGGATTTTAGTGAGCAAACGGCTTCCGATATCCCCTGCCACTTTCTGAATATTTGCCGGTAAGAACCATAGCCCGAGAAAGTAAATCCAAAAAACAGTCGGCCAAATCCACCAAATGACTTTGTAAACGACTTTGATACAATTCTCAATTTGATCAACCGTACGGTCGGCATAAAACTCAGTTTGGGGAGAAGCAGTCATAACGCAAAAGGTTTAGAATGTGAATTTAGAATTTTGTCTTTACATTACTGCTTTGCTTCACGGGGATTTCGAGGACATCCCGGCAACGTTGCCGATAACGATTGCATAAAAAAATACAATATATGAGTTGTTTTGTACTACTTTATGGGCTAATCTCGTAGAATAATCCCGTTTTATCGGCAACTCATGAAACCTTTTCTCCGTATTTTCTTTTTTGTAGCGCTGACGGCTTTTCGGCCGACTGATGATAAAATGACCGTCTTTTTATGCGGTGATTCCACAATGGCCGACAAACTTCCCGCCGATGCTCCCGAAACCGGCTGGGGAATGGTGTTGCCGGCCTACTTCAATGAAGCCGTCCAAGTGCAGAATCATGCAGTCAACGGTCGCAGTACCAAGAGTTTTATCACCGAAGGACGTTGGCAAAAAGTGATCTCTCAAGTCAAAAAAGGCGATTGGGTATTCATTCAATTCGGCCATAATGACCAAAAAACGGCAGATACCACCCGCTCGGCCCCGGCGCAAACTTTATATCGCCAAAACCTGATCCGTTTTGTGAACGAGACCCGCGCCAAAGGCGGCAATCCGCTGTTGATTACGCCCGTGATGCGTCGGAAGTTTGACGAAAACGGGGCGTTTGTCGATCTGCACGGCGACTACCCACAAGCTGTAAAAGATGTAGCCAAAGAGTTGAAAGTGCCCATGATCGACCTGCACGCAAAAAGTAAACAGGTGATTGAAAAACACGGAGTCGAAGGGTCAAAACTTTTGTATTTGCATTACGGAACCAACGTTTTTCCGAAAAATTCGAAAGGCCTGACCGATGATACTCACTTTTCCCGCTACGGGGCCGCCGTCATGGCCGGTTTGGTTATGGAGAGCCTGATGGAGTTACCGATCGACTTAAAAAGTTTTGTTAAAAAATCGGAATTTACTAACAAATATGAGTACGAACTTCCCAAATATGCTACACCGTACTTCCGCAAAGATACCTTTAATATTGCCCGTTACGGAGCCAAGGCGGATGGTCTGACCGTCAATACCAAAGCCATACAGCAAGCCATCGAAACCTGTAACGCTGCCGGGGGAGGGACCGTGCTTATCCCGGCGGGTCTGTGGGTAACGGGACCGCTCGTGTTGAAAAACAACGTCAATCTGCACCTCGCCAAAAACGCCTTACTGCAATTCAGCCGCAATCACGATGATTATCCGATCGTAGTCACTACTTGGGAAGGACAGGAATCGTACCGATGTCAGGCACCGATTTGGGGGGTAGATTTGACCAACATCGCCATTACGGGCGAGGGTACCCTTGACGGAGGCGGGGATGTGTGGCGGGCTATCAAACGCGACAAACAAACCAATACCCAATGGGCCAATCTCATTAAAGCAGGAGGGGTAGTGAGTGAGAAAGGAGATATGTGGTATCCGTCGGAGCAATCCAAAAAAGGGAATAACATGCCCAACGCCGGCCGTATTCTGAACGGTATCCACCCTACACAAGCTGAATTAGCCTCGTACAAAGACTTTCTGCGTCCAAACATGGTGAGCCTGACGCGCTGCAAAAGCGTACTGATTGAAGGGGTTACTTTCCAAAATTCACCCGCGTGGACGCTCCACCCGCTTCTTTGCGACCACGTCAGCGTTCGCAATGTAAACGTGAAGAACTATTGGTACGCCCAAAACAGCGACGCTATTGACCTCGAATCGTGCCGCAACGGCATCTTGGAAGGCTGTACTTTTGATACAGGCGATGACGGCATTACCATCAAATCGGGCCGGGATGAGCAGGGTCGTAAGCGTGGCGTGCCCACCGAAAATTTCATCATCAAAGATTGTAAAGTCTATCACGCCCACGGTGGATTTGTGATCGGTTCCGAAATGTCGGGCGGGGTGCGCAATCTGTTTGTGTCGAACTGTACGTTTATGGGTTCTGACGTAGGACTTCGTTTTAAAACAGCGCGCGGGCGCGGCGGAGTGGTCGAAAACATCTACGTCACCGACATCAATATGACGGAGATTCCGGGCGAAGCCGTGCTGTTTGATATGTACTACGCAGCCAAAGACCCCGTGCCGCAGGAGGGAGAATCCAATGAACTGCCGACCATCAAAGCCGAACCGTTGGGAGAAGGAACCCCGCAGTTTAAAGATTTCTACATCAGAAATATCGTTTGTAAAGGGGCCGAAACGGCGATTTTGGTGCGTGGTCTTCCCGAAATGAGCATCAAAAATATCAATATCGAAAACGCGATAATTGAGGCAAACAAAGGATTGGTCTGCGTGGAAGGCGAAAATATCAACCTGAAAAACGTAACCTTGCTGACCAAAGACAAAACCGTAATGCAGGTACAAAACAGTAAAAACGTGGTTTTGGACGGGATTGCTTACGGCTCTGATAAAGAGGTGCTTCTGAAAGTCATGGGCGACCGTTCGGAAGGGGTCCGTTTGCTTCATACCGATGCTTCCAATGTGAAAAAGGAGGTGGAGTTGGGCGTAGGAGTGAAAGGCAAGGTAGTGAGTAAGAAATAAGAAAAGGGCGAAGTTGGTGTTTTTCACCAACTTCGCGAAAAGGAGATTACCGTTCAGACCTTAATAAAACAACGCCCGCTCCCAAAGCTACCACAGCCAATCCCAATTGAATGTAGGCTGAAGACTTGCCGCTTTCGTTGTCGGCGTCAATTTTTAAACCCAAGACTTTTACGGAAGCGGAGCTTTTCTGGAATTTTTGGACTCCATTGTACCCCAAGACAATCGCAAGAACGATAAGGACGATACCGACTATTTTTTTCATAGCAAACGGAAGTTTTAAGTAGTGTATTGATTTCTTCCGATTGCCTAAAGAAGTATGCCGGGGAAAAAAGCAGTGTTATTGCCTCAAAATTTATAGTTGTATCTCTTTCTTCCTTTTCCCTGTTCGGAACTTGAGGGAAATGCATTAAAAATGGGCTGTGAACACAGCCCATTTTTAAATTATTGTTTTCGCGCCGGAGTAGAAAACGGCGGTGGAACAACGGCCTTTTTGGGTTGATTGCCGAGCGTTTTCAGGAGTTCGGCTACGGCACGTTCGAGTTGCGGGTCTTTGCCCTGCGATAACGATACAGCATCCTGCCGTACGGTAATATCGGGAGCAATCCCTACGTTTTCGGCAATCCATTGATTGTGGATAGGGTCAAAAACGGCATTGTCCGGGGCAGTTAAGGCCCCGCCGTCAATCAGCGAATAGTGTACTGATGATTTGACCAAACCGCCCCAGGTAGTGGCCCCGATGAGCGTTCCCGCTTTTTGCTGACGAAATACCCACGGAAAGAAATCGCCGCCTGAACCGGCCAATTCATTAATGAGCAGCACTTTCGGCCCCAAAATTCCCGCAGGGAGTTTAAAAGTGGTTCCGTTGGGCACTTCGTTGGTAAGACCCGCGCGGAGGCTGCGCGTCATTAGGTCTACCATGTAGTCGTCGAGGAGGCCACCGCCGTTGAAACGTTCGTCAATGACGGCCCCTTCTTTGTCTTGTTGCGCAAAATAATAACGATTGAACGATACAAAACCGCCGCCGCCCGTATTGGGGACCCATACGTAACCGAGGCGCCCGTTGGAGAGTTTGTCCACCAATCGCTTGTTGTCCTCGACCCAAGTACGTTGACGGAGCGCACTTTCGTTGGCAATGGGCTCTACGGTTTCTTTCCACGCGCCTTCAAAAACAGGTTTATCGTTGATATGCAGGAGAGTTTGTTTGCCGAGCGTCCCGTCCAAAAATTCATAAATATCCTGATTGCCGGTCAATTCTTTGCCATTGATGCCTACAATGTAATACCCCTCTTTGATCTTCAGCCCGGGTTGGTCAAGCGGGCCGCTCAATTCGGGGTTCCAGTTTTCGGAAGTGTAAATACGCTTGATTTTCCAGCGGTTATTTTCGATTTCGAAGTCAGCGCCCAACAGCCCTACCTGCGATTTATCGGTTTCGGGCATATCGCCCCCAAACACAAAACTGTGTCCCACCGAGAGTTCGCCGTTGACTTGGTCTAACACGTAGGTCAGGTCAGCCCGGTGCTTGATGTAGGGCACCAAAGGAGAGTACCGCTTATACACCTCATTCCAGTCGCGGCCGTGGATGTTGGGGTCGTAAAAGTAATCACGCTCGTATCGCCAGGCTTCTTCAAACAACTGATTCCATTCGGCCGTTCGGTCTAACTTGGTAGAAAGGCTCACTTTTATCGTTTTCCCTTTGTCGCCGGCCGCCTCTGTTCCGATCAGTTTCCAACCGTCGGGCAGTTTTGCCAACAAATGCTTACCGTTGGCAGTGACCGAGACTTGGCTCGCACCGGTGATAAATTCTGCGGCTTTTTTATCTTTCAGCGTGAATTTATGGACGGTAACCCCGGGTTTGTTTTCGATGCTTTCGGCAATAAATACCGAGCCTTCGGCACCCGTCAGGGTATATTGATAATTTCTGACGGGCATTCCCAGCGGCAAAATACGTCGGTTGATTCCCTCAAAGTCAATGACAATGGCTTTGGTAGTGTCGGCTTTTGGATTAGCCGGTTTATTGGTATCGGCTTTGTCGGTTTCCGGTTTGGCAGTTTCTGCTTTTTTGGAATCTTCCGTTTTTTTGTCCCCCGAATTGGCGGAAGGGACGGTTACCGCTTCTTCGTCGCTTTTGGGTTTGAAGGGAGAGGCATCGTCTTTTTTTAAATTGATAACGTAAGCGGCATATTCAGGTTTGGAGGTCATCGAACTGGTATTGGCCCAACCTGAGCCCAAGGCTACTTCGGTACTGGCCAAAAGGTATAATTGCTTGAGATTCAAATCCCAGGAGGGTGAAAAAGAATCGGCAAAGGAATCGGTAATAGGAGTGGCCTTGTTGTCTTTCATGGACCATACGTACACCTGACGGAACATATTGCTGCCCGTTTTGGCGTAGGCAATCCATTTGGAATCAGGCGACCAACGCAACTGTATGGCGGTACGTTCAATATTGATTCCGCCTACATCAATGGTCTGTACGGCTTTGGTTTCTAAATGGATCACCCGCATTCTGACTTTGTTGTCCACAAACGCAATGTACTTGCCATTGGGCGACCACACAGGATTCCAAGCCATTTTGGACTCGCCGATGCTGATGACTTCGGGCTTGGTCATTCCGTCTTGGGAGGAAAGCATCAAAGTATATTCTTTTTGGTTGGCATCCGAAAACCAAGCGACTTTATCACCCTTGGGTGACCACAGCGGTGCTCTGTCTGCCACACCCGAACTTTCGGTAATATTACGGGTATTGCCAAACTCGACAGGAACCGTAAATATATCCCCCCGCGATTCCATGATCACCCGCTTGCCGTTAGGCGACAGGGATGCGGAGCGGGCAGCACTTGTTACATCTTCCCATTTGGTAGCCGCCCACGGAAAGTCGCCCGACACATTGATGTCCAATTGCTTCGCAGATTTGGCCGCCAAGTTGAACAAGTGCAGATAGCCCTCTCGCTCAAAAACCAGCGCGGAGTTGTTGCCGGAGAGCCATTTTATATCTGTGCCCTTGTAATGGGTGATTTGCGACAACGCTTTTGTTTTGGTATTGTAGGCCCAGATATTGGTGGTGAAGTCACGGTCAGATAAAAAATAAACGGTTTCGTCGAGCCAAAGCGGTTGCGTATCCGTGGTTTTGTCGTTGGGAATTAATTCTTCTTTGGAGGTTTTCAGATCCAAAAGAATCAAAGGCGTATTTTGTCCGCCTCGGTACGCTCTCCATTCTACATCCCAACGACTCATTTTGTCGATAGCCATTGATTTTCCGTCGGGCGAATAAGCGCCGTCAAAACTCCACTGCTGAGTCAGCAATTCAGAAACACCGCCTTGGGACGGAATACTCCAAAGCCGGTAATAACTGCCCGGGGCCGTTTCGCGATTGGAGGCATAAATGATCCGTTTGCCGTCGTTGCTCCAACCCCTTACCAAAGCAGGACTCGGATGCCAAGTGAGTCGTTTGGCATCGCCTCCGTTGACAGAAACAACATAGACCGCATTGGAGCCGGCCCGATTGGAGGTGAATGCGATCCATTGGCCGTCGGGCGAAAAGTGCGGGTCGCTTTCTACGGCGGCCGTAGCGGTGATTCGGCGGGCTTGATTGGTGTTCAGCTCCGCGACCCAAACATCACTGCCGTAGGTAAAAGTGATGTGCGTACTGCTGATGTCCGGTTGCCGCAGCAAGCGAGTGCCTTGTGCCAAACACAATTCAAGGTTTAGCAATAAAACCCAAAAGAGCGTAATTTTAGTAACATGAGGAAGGCGCATTGTAGTTAATGATTTAGTTTTGAGGTAAGAGTATAGGCAGTTACAACCTTTCAGATGAAATAAGTTGGTACGAATCCAAAAGTAACTTTAAATCCTGAAATCTCTACGCCGGCTGAATCAATTCTGATGGAATAAAACATTGCTTATCTCCTCAAAAACCACAGCCGTGTGCCCACTTACTTCTTCCATTTTCAGGCCATGAGTTCGTAGGCAAAGAGGGATTGGTTTCACTTCACAATTTCCGCATTTCGTAATACCGCCGGGATGCCGAAGGCTTGTACATAGGCTTGCGCTTGGGGGCGGAGTTGGCGGTAGAGTTTGGCCAATACCTTGCGGATAGCCTTCGATTTTTCGCCGCTGAGGTAGTCGTTTTCTAAGTACCAGCCTCGGTCTCTGTGGATGGCATCGAGGGCAAAAACCTGCTGCATCTGTTGCAGGGCTATTTTTTCGCGGCTGTCGGACAGACTTTCCAATTTTGCCAAAAACTCGTCGTGGATAAATCGCTCCACGTGTGCCGTCGCCAGCGCAATGGTGTGCGTTTGGGTACGCAGGAAAATTTCGTTGGGATTGATTTTTTTACCCAAAAAACTCCGAAAACGGTCAGAGAGGGTAAAGAGCAGTTTTTGCTCCCGATACCGCAGCGCATCTCCTAAAAACTCGGCACTCAGCAGGTGTTCAGCATCGGTGTTGCGGGTCGAAAAGGGGTTCGCGTCTATCCATTCAGTTTTCACTCGGTGCAAAATGTGGCGGGCAACCGCCATAAAGCCGCTATCACTGAATTCCTGTTTGAAATCGGTGAGGATAGACTTGGCCAACAACTGCAACAGTACGTGATTGTCGCCCTCGAAAGTGGCAAAAATATCGGTATCGGCCTTCAGGTCGGGCAGTTCGTTTTCGGATAGATAGCCCTTGCCCCCACAAGCTTCGCGACACTCCTGAATGGTATCAATGGCATGCCATGAAGCGTAGCTTTTCAGTCCGGCGGCCAGTGCCTCCACTTCTCGCTTGTCGTCTAAGGCAGCACTTTCCACAAATTTTCGACGAAGGGTTTCCAACGCAAACGTCAAGGCGTAGCTTTTGGCCAACAGCGGAAAAAGTCGTTCCTGATGCGTGGGGTAGTCGAGCAGCAGGGTTTCCTGCTCATCGCTGAGGGTCTTAAACTGCCGCCTTTTAAGAGCGTATCGGATGGCAATGTCAAGGGCTTTTTTGGCGGCGGTGTTTGACCCCAACGCTACTGATACCCGCCCGCCCACTAATGCCCCCAGCATCGTAAAAAATCGCTTCGAAGGATTTTGAATGGGGCTTTGGTACTGACCGTTTTTGTCAATACTCCCGTAGCGATTCAGCAGGTTTTCGACAGGTACACGCACATTGTCAAACCATATTCGGCCGTTGTCTACGCCATTGAGCCCCATTTTGTAGCCGTTGTCTTTGACGGTTATGCCCGCTAAAACTTGGTGGTTTTCGTCCCGCAAAGGCACGAGTACCGTATGAATGCCGTGGTTTTGTCCATTGACCGCCAACTGACAAAATACCGCTGCCATGCGGCTATGGAGCGCATTGCCGATGTACTCTTTGCCCGCCGCCTGCCTGGGCGAGTGTACCGTGAGCGAGCGAGTGGCATGGTCGTAAGTGGCGGTGGTTTCCAAATCGCGCACGTTGGACCCGTGGCCCGTTTCGGTCATGGCAAAGCAGCCTGCCAGTTCGAGTTTTCCCAATTTTTCCAAATACAGTCGATGATGTTGCGCCGTTCCCAACTGAAAAACGGCCCCGCCAAACAGCCCAAATTGCACTCCGTATTTGATTAACAAGCTCAAATTACCCATTGCCAGCGTCTCGAAAATGGCCGTACTGCCGCCCGTTGAATCGCTGCCACCGTACTCAGACGGAAAGGCGTAGCTACCAAAACCCTGCTGAGCCAAATAACGGCATTGTTCCATAATCTTCAACCGCAGTTTGTCTTTGTTGCGCAGCTCCGTCGGTATTCGGAAGGCTTCGTCGAGTAGCAGCGTTTTGGTGCGGGTTTTGAGTTCGGCAAAAGGCCCGTCTAAGATGGTTTGGAGTTTTCGAGCGTCAAAATCGGCCTCCTCGGTTAGTTCAGGCGCATTTTGAGGCACAATAGCATGGTAAAAGGTCATGGCCGACAGGGCATTGTCCAAACCCATTTTTTGTTCAAACTCCTCCACGGCTTTCTTCACTTTGGGCGAATTGAGCATTTCCTTTTCGCTCAATGATGAGGCTTGACGGGCCATCGAAAGGCCGATTTCAAACAAGTGTTTTCGTTCGGACCTATCCAGTTTCGAAACGTATTGTTGCAATACCTTTGTCCACTCGGCAAAAGTCTCCTTATTGGGCGGATTGCGTTGGTCGGTCCACGATTGCAGTAGTTTTTTGTCTTCTTCTGTCAAATGCGGCAAGTTTTCAATGAGTGCCTGAATGGTTTTCATTTCTGACGGACTCAGTACCGAGTCAGACCAGCCCACGTAGAAAATGGGCAATACGCTAAGAATACCGGGAGTCATGTTGGTTGCTGTTAGGGGTTTCTGATTTTTGAATACGGAAGTGTATAGGCGTTTAGCATTGCCTCTTTTACAATAGATACTGCAAAAATAGCACCTGCCTCTATACAATCTTATTTCAAGTCGTTTGATTTAGATCCTTCCTGCCTACCTCAAAAATCGTAACCGCTTTCCTACCTGCTTTATCCATTCTCGCGCCATGAGTTCGTGCGCGAAGACGGTGGGGTGAATGCCGTCCCAAATCCAGTAGTCGGCAGGGGCTTTTTGGAATGCTTTTTCAAAAATGGCAGGATAATCTACGATGACAGCGTCAAACTCAGCCCCCAATTTTCGTACAACGGTCTGACGAAGTTGCGTATCAGCACGCCACTGTTCAAAGTTCTCGGCACGCTTGCCTACAGGGTACACGAAAGGGATTCCCAGTACAAATAAAATTTCAGGATGGGCGTGTCGGCAGTCGGTCAACAGTGTACGGTAAATTCGCTCAAACTCTTCGACCGAAGTAGCTTCGGCAGGTTTGTAAAGGGCAGCGTTTGTATCGTTGATACCTATCAAAATACTGAGTACATCCGGTTTAAGTTGGAGCGTATCGGTTTCCCAACGTTTTTGTAGATCCGTGATTTTATTGCCGCTGATACCGCGATTGTAAAACGTAAAACCGGCTTCGGGAAAATCAGCCCCGATACGGCTCGCGATGGAGAACGCATACCCATGGCCCATGATATGATTGGGATCAAGACTGCGCCCTCGATTGCCGTCAGTAATAGAATCGCCCTGAAAGACAAAGGTCAGAGCTTTTTCGGGTTTTGATGAGGTCGAGTAGGGCGGAGGAACGAAGCCGGTTCCCAGCCCGATACCTACTGCTGATTGGATAAATTTACGCCGCTGCATGATATATTCAGGCATTCAGACGGTTAAACGGGCATACTCGCGCGCATAAGGGGGAAGAAACCCGAGAATAATATCTTCTTTATTAACACCTCTCCTGATAAGTTCCTCGTCAATGAGTATATCTGTCCAGTTTTGCTGAATCCAGATTTTTTCGTCTTTAATGTCAAAATGAAGAACGGTATCAAAGACAAATTTGCTGTTTTCCCAACCCAAAGTTACAACCTGAAAATGATTATGAACCGTATCGGTAATAGCCTGATTTTCTAAATTTGGCTGTACGGCAAATGGGGTTTGAGCAAAATCTTCTACTAACTCGGAAAGTATAGTTTGATATTTTTTCAGCTTTTCCATAAAACGATGGTTTCGTTTAAGGGGTCGTAAATAATTAACTTAATGTGCTTACGATCAATTACTTTCTGTATAAATCGTTCTTGGAAGTAAGAATTCCAAATATCAGTAGGTACAGCTAAAAACAGTTGACGTTCAGGAGCTATTTCTTCTAACGCCAAAAGATAATTATCATATCGCCCTGTGGCTTCGTGAAAAGCATGGATAAAAGAAGTTTGGGTAAACGTCTTGATTTCAATAACAATCTTTTCAGTGCCTTTTTCTGCCGAAATAACTTTTTCGACTCCCAAATCCATGCGGAAAGAGACACGTCCCAGTCGGAATAAAAAGGGATCATCCGTAATTTCCCGGCCTTCTTTCTCCAAGGCTTTTCGTACTGAATCATGATAAAGGTCTTTAGCCATACTTTTTATGCGAATATAGCTTTTCCCGGTAAGTATCACAATTTACTCTTTTACCCTTCCTCTCCGCTGATCAAACTTTTCTGTTTTTTGCCGCCCGCTGCTTGATTCAGACGGTACATGACCGTCAAATTAAATTGCCGAGCGCGCATACCCATGGTGGCTTCGGTGTAGAAATTGATCCCTTCGGTGATGGTACGCATATAACGTGAGTTGAACACATCAATGACGTTGAAGGTCAACGTTCCTTTTCCTTTCAGGATTTCTTTGCTGAACGCTAAATCCATAAAAGCACGGGCTTTGCGACGCCCTTGCGGCAATTGTTGCGGCGCCTCGTAGTTGGCCCGCAGTTGAAGATCGGTTTGCGGCGCAAGAGTAAATCGGGACGTTTGACGGGCAAACCAGCTGTACGTATCCGCTTTGAAAGAAGCATCTAAGTTTTTGCCGTCGGTAATGGCTCGGAAAAAGTTGAAGTTGAAATCCAATTTCCACCATTTTACGGGAGTGTAGGTAGAAGTAAATTCGGCTCCGAAAGCATCTTCCGTGGCCAGATTTTCGGGACGGGTATTGGAAAAACCCTGTGCATCTACGCGACGAATGCGCAATACTTTGCCGTTGGTATGTCGGTAGTACAGGGAGGAAGTAAAGGAACCTTTCTCAAAATAATTGATATGACCCAAGTCAAACGAGTTGGTAAACTCGGGGTTGAGGTCAGGATTTCCCGAAAAGAAGTTACGTTGGTCAGAGAAAGTAACGTACGGGCTCAGGTCGTTGTAAGTCGGGCGACGAACGCGACGGCTATAACTCAGTTGTAAAGCGTTGTCTTTGGTTAAGTTGTAGGTAAAGTGAGCGCTCGGGAACAGATTGGCGTAATTGCGCGGATTGGTTTGATTGGTTTCGCGCAAAATGGTCGTAATATCCGTCATCTCAGCGCGTAAGCCTACCTGATAACTCACTTTTTTGGTTTTATTGCCGATAATTCCGTACACGCCGTTGATTTTCTCTTTGTAAATAAAGTAATTGACCAAGCCCGGCAACGGTACAAATACCCCGGCATCGTTACGCTGCGTTACATTATAATCGTTGACCATGTCTCGAAAACTGCTGCGAAGCCCGGTTTCGATTTTTCCGTCTTTGCCAAGGGGATGAATGTAGTCCAGTTGCAGGATCAGCTGATTCTCGTATTCGTCGTTCAATGATTTTTGGAGCAGGTTGCCTTTGGTATTCGGTGACCCATTGGCCAAAACGCTGTTTTGGGTAAAGGTCTGATCGGAGCGTTCCCAATAAGTCAGGTACCGAACATCGGCAGTCAGTTCCTGATTTTTTCGGTTGTAGGTCTTTTTGTAGGTCAGGGCGTATTCCGAATAGGGTTCTGCTTCGGTTTCCCGTTGCTCGCGGTCAGTGATTGCCTTTAAACTGCTCAGGGTGTTAATGTAATCTTTGTATTGGTTATTGGTGATCCGAAGCACATCCGTGCGGCGGAATTGGTAGGAGGCCGTCAGGATATTTTTTTCATTGAAGAAATAATCCAACCCGCCACGAATGGTATTGGCTACGGTTTTCACCTGACCGTTTGTCGTTTGCCGCAAAATCGCCGTGGTGTCCTTGCCGTACACTTCCTGATACAGGCGCCCCGCACTGATCGGAACACGATAGGCGATGCCGTAATTAAGGAAAAAATTAAGTTTGTTTTTACGGTAGTTGATATTGGCGGCAATTCCGTAGTTGGGTCGGAAACCCGTCACTACTTCAAAAGAGCCGTTGAAGCCCTGTTTACGTTCTTTTTTCAGCACAATATTAATAATACCCGATAATCCCTCCGCTTCATAACGGGCCGAGGGATTGGTAATGATCTCAATGCGTTCGATCTGATTGCCCTGTAGTTGCTGCAGACCGGCTCCGCCTTTAAAACTCACCAACCCGGAAGGTTTGCCGTCAATCAGAATGCGTACGCCGTCACTTCCGCGCAGTTTGACGTTGCCTTCCGTGTCTACGGATACCGAAGGCACATTGCTCAGAATGTCGATGGCCGTACCGCCGGCGTTGGAGAGGTCTTTTCCAACGTTGAAGATTTTCTTATCCAACGACAATTCCATCGAGCTTTTTTCTGCCTGAACTACCACTTCATCCAACGTTTTGGCAGAAGGCGTCAGTTTGAGCGTGCCCAAATCGAGCGAAGGTTGTTCTTTCGAAAGCGAAAAAACGGCCGATTTTATGGATTTATAACCAATGAACTCAAGCACCGCGTAGTATTGCCCAAAGGGAGCATCAACCGTAAATTGACCTTTTTCGTCGGAGATGCCGCCGCCCGCCAAGGTACTGTCCGTACTTTTCAAAACACGAATAGTGGCATAGGATAGAGGAGCCCCCGTTTGGACATCCGTAATTTTTCCTTTGACCGTGGCCGCTTTTTTGCCGGATTGCGCACCGGCCGAATAAACACTGAGGAAAGCAAAGCTTATAATCAGTAAAGCTTTAAAGATGGAGTGGGTAGATACCGTATTTTTCATAATACTTATAAAGAAACCGGGGTGTGGAATGTACTCAATCAGCTTTGGCAAAGTTTGAAACCCGGAGGTGTCGCCTTTGCCAAAGCTTCTTTTGCTATTGGCCGGGCGGCGGCCCCTGCGGGCGGCGCATCACAAGGCTATCGGCCGGATAACTTGCTTTTAAAAAAGCCATATTGCTCTCGGCCCAACGGATGAGTGATTGCTTTTGTTCTTCCGATAGTTTGGCGCCGGAATGCAACCCCAACCAAGTGTACGACTCCAACGGCATTTCTCCCTCTTTGACCATCTCGATCGTCTCTTCAAATTTGTGATTTTGGTAAGCGATGGGGCGAGAGGTAAAATTGGAAAAATTCAAATGCCGCTTGCCATCGGTGACGTGGTGATTGAGAAACCACGCCACCGGCTGAATGTTGGAGTACCAAGGGTACTCCGTTTTGTTGCTGTGACAATCGTTACAAGCTACTTTCAAAATACCTTTTATATCTTCAGGTATAGCGTATTTGCTCGAAACTGCGTAGGTTTGATCGTCGGAGAGGTTTTTTTCAGGGCGAATGAATTGAATGACAATTAAAACAACGCCCAAGCCAATCAGGATGTTCTTTTTCATAGGATTCAGAAGGTTAGAGGAAGTAAAAAAAACGAAAAATTTCAGTAAATGTAGTGTATTCTCTCAGTTCCGGAAACGGTCGTCGTCAGACATCGACGCATGAGCGATTTTTACCGATAGGTTTGTGGGATTCGTTCCTTAAATTCAGTTTTTCTGAAACTCGCCCGTGGCCCGAATGGAGATTTCGTCACCTACCATTACCGTGGCTAATTTGCCTCCAATGCCATAATCACTTCTTTTGACCGTTCCGAGGGCTTTGATGCCCAACTGCAATTTTTTATTAGCAGGATTAGGATGCGCTGCGGGGCCGTTCATAGTTACGTCCAAGGTGATAGGTCTGGTAATTCCCTTGATGGTAAGATCGCCGGTCATTTTGTATTTGTTACCGCTGATTTTTTGGAGGTCGGTGCTTTTGAAAGACATCGTCGGGTATTTTTCAACGTTAAACATATCCTCACTTTTTAAGTGGTTATCCCGCATTTCGAGGTCAGTGTTGATACTTGGGGTTTCGATGGTCAATTCAAAAACGGCATCCGACAAATCGTCTTTGGAAGAAGTGATTTTTCCATCCATTTTCTTAAAATAGCCGTCCACCTCCGAGATACCATGGTGTTCGGCGATAAAAGTAGCTTTTGAATGACCTTTGTCCAGCGTCCACTGGGCAAAGGTAAAAGTAGAAACCGATAAAAGGGCAATAACAATCACAGACTTCTTCATGTGTTTGATAAGAATTAATTAGGTTAAACGATGGATTAAATTGTTTGGGAAGCCAAAGTAGGAAATATTTTACGTTGGCTTCGGTCAGTCCTCATTTCTAATCGGCACTTGCCTGATTTTTTCCGACAGATGACCAAAACCGACAATGGTTTTATTGCCAACTGATTTTGACAATAAAACCATTGTTCAAGATGATTCTTCTTTAAATAACTCAATACTTAGCCTAACGCGGTTTAAAACCGATGCCCATCCTATTGGCCCGTGAATAAGATTCTGTTCCCCAAAAATCCAAAGTAACGGTTGGTTGATAGTTGAAATCATCTCCCCGGGCATCTGCTACCAACAAAGGCTCGCCTGTTGGTTTATAGACGGCGGTGATTTTATAACGTCCCATCGGGATATCTTTCAGGAAATTTTTATCTTGTTTGGTCGCCTGTAGCTTCAGCGTTTTTCCCGACGAGCCGTCAATCAGTGAACCAACGGGGGTGAAGGTAAATTCAATGTTATCGGTATCCGGTAAACCGACCGCATTGGGGTCGCGAAACAGCTCAGCCGTTCCGCCGTAATAAAGGTCTAAACTTAAGTCCGGAAGGTGGCCTGTGAGCTTCCATTGAAAATGGCGGACCGGATTTTCTTCGGCGGTAAAAGAATTCGGATTCTCAGGATCAAGCAAAATTTTGTAAACACGGTCATTGTATTGCTTAAGCAGATACCCTTTGGCCACCCATTGCCCTAAATCTTTCGGAATTTGTACCTGATACGTGCCGTCGGAAGCCGTAGTGACTTCTGCTCCCCGCCCTTTGATCACGGTATTGTCGGTATAGACGGTAGCCCGGGCTAAAGGTTTGCCCTGCGGGTCGGTTACTTTGCCGACCAAGTAACCGCTTTTGCCCGCATTGCCGGGGCCGGGCTCACCGTTGGAAGGCAGATTACAGGCTGTCAAGAGGGCGATACTGCCCATAAAAACTAATAAACGGATTGATACGTGCTGAAGTAATTGTTTCATGATTGTTGGCTGTTTTTGTTTTTACGGAACAAAAATGCCGGGACAACAAGCATGATTCAATCCTTATGTGCATCAGTTGCGGAAAGCAATGAACGAGTTGATGAAAAAATCAGTTGGGCCGGACGGAAAAAGGGGGGACTATATCCAATGTTTTCGTTTAAAGAAAAACCACATAGCAGCCATAGAAAAAGCCATCAGCAGGAGCGAAAACCAAAAACCATACACGTGTGTACTGGTAGGCAATACTTGGTAATTCATGCCGAAAATCCCCGCGATGAGGGTAGGGGGCATGAAGATGATGGTGAAGACGGTGAATATTTTGATGATCTGGTTTTGCTCTAAATTGATCAAACCCATAAACGTATTCTGAAGATATTCCAATCGCTCAAAATTGAAGGTGCTGTATTCGAGCAGCGAACTGATGTCTTTCAGCACAATGCGCAGGCGTTCTTTGCGGTCGTCGGGGAAGAATTGACTGCGCAAAATACCGGACAATACGCGCTGTTTGTCAATGATCGTTTCACGCAACAACATGGTGTTTTCCTGCATCATGTTGATTTTCAGGAGCATTTCCTGTTTGGCCTTTTGCTCTCGATTAAGGTCTTTACTCAGAAGACTGATATCGCGCGAAAGCCCTTCCAATACGTCGGCGTCGCTTTCGATGCGGGTTTCGAGCAGCAACAACAACATATCTACCCCGCTCTGAAAGGTTTCCTGACTTACTTTCATTTTGCGCACGGCGTCGGCAAAGGTCTTGGAGTCGCCGTTGCGGTAGGTAAACAGTACACCCTCCCGGATCATGATCGAAACGGGGTAGATCGTATAGCCGTCTGTGGTGATTTTGAGAAAGTTAGAGTTGGCGTTAATGGTATTGTTCTGCTCAAAATACCGGGAACTGCTTTCGATCTCAACGATTTCCTGCGGGGTTTGAAAACTGATGTCGCACTTGGTCTCCACCCATTCTTCTTCTTCCTGCGAGGGAGATTGCAGATCAATCCACAATATACCTTTCAAGTGCCCGATTTCCCTTACGTCTGTCTCCCGCTTGATTTGCTTGCCTTCCCGGTAATGTATTCTGACCATACTTCACTTCATTTGTGCCAAAGTTAGCCAATTGATTTTAGGATTTTGCTTAGATTTGATAGATTTTACCGAGCAAAAAGGACGACCGCTCCCTTATAACTCGGTAAAATTTTCCTCAGAGCATTATTTTTTTTCAAAAGGATGCAACATTTTTCCAATTGTTATTGTCATTAACTCGAAATTACAGCCTTTGGAATCTAAACTATATATCGATAAACACGTCGAACTCGTTGAGCGTTGCAAGCAGGGAGAGCGAAAAGCACAGTACGAATTGTATAAGCTTTATGCCAAATCCATGATGAACGTGTGTATGCGAGTGGTCAACCACGCCGGAGAGGCCGAAGACGTACTGCAGGAAGCATTTTTAGATGCCTTTTGCAATTTACATTCGTTCAGGGGGCAGTCCACGTTTGGGGCGTGGCTGAAGCAGGTAGTGATCAACAAAGCCATCAACCACCTCCGTCAACGTAAAATGCAGTTCGTCGATATCGACGGCTACGGCTATGGCGACGAGGAACACGACATTGCCGATACGGAGTCGTTTGACGAAGAAAGCATCCAAATGGATGTGGAGCGGGTGCGTCGGTGTATGGAACAGTTACCTGAAGGCTACCGAGTTGTACTGTCGCTGTATTTGTTTGAGGGTTATGACCACGAAGAAATCGGTGAAATTCTCGGTATCAGCGAAAGCACTTCCCGCACGCAGTACATGCGCGGGAGAAAGAAGTTGTTAGAAATGTTGAAAAATTAGTAGTGAGTAGTGAGTAGTGAGTAGTGAGTAGTGACGGAAATTTCCGTCCAATGAGTATTAATCCTGGCTTTAATACCCTATACTTAATACAAATTACCCAATACCCACACCAAATAATAAGGAGATGAAAGATAAATTGCAACGATTCGTCAGAGACAACCGCGAGGCATTTGATGTGCATGAGCCTTCTGATGACCTTTGGAATCGGTTGAGTGAAAAATTGCCGAAAGTCGGGGAGATTGTCGGTGAAAATACGGATAGCCTGAGTGCGACGACAGGAGCTTCTGAAGACCGGTCTCCGGCCATTGTTCATGAAGATTACCAAAACGGAGGCAGTTATAATCCGTTTTTCAGGAAAACTTGGAAAAACTTGGATTGGCGAATTGCCGCCTCCATTGCCCTGATCGTCGGATTAGGCTGGGTCGGTTATCGCATTAATCAAAATTACGGCATCTCAGAAACCCCGGAAGTGGCTTTAACAGACCCGAATTTTGCGCGGCAAGTAAACCAATACACCCATTTGATTGATACCAAACGGACGGAACTTCGTCAAATGACGGAAAGCGACCCCGCCCTTTATAAAGAATTTGCAGTAGAATTGGATCAATTGGAGCGCTCCTATCAAAACCTGAAATCCGACCTTCCCAAGAACCCCAATCAGGAAGTCGTGATTCAGGCCATGATTCAAAACCTGCAATGGCAGATTGATTTACTGAACCAACAGTTGGACATCATCCAACGCATCAAAAACAAGAACAACCATGCAAACGATAAGCTTTCGTAATCTGAATAAGTATTGCCTGCCGGTAATGGCCTTATTCATAACCCTTGCGGCACAAGCCGAAGAGTACGGTAACATTGAGAAGAAGAAATCCGTCATTAAAATTTACGACGTTACTTCCAAAGACAACTTACTGCTTGATAATCAGTTCGGGCAGGTGAAAATCAACCTTTGGGATAAAAACGAAGTTCGCGTTGATATCAGCATTACGGCAAACGCCAACAATGACGACCGCGCCCAACAATACTTGGACGGCGTAGAAATCGAAGATAAAAAAGAAGGCGGCCAAATCAGTATTCGCACGATTATCAATAAGACCGGTAACTCAAATTGGAGTTGGAAAAACAATAACGGCGAGAAAAATTTTGTGCAGATCGACTACAATGTCTCTATGCCTAAAAACACCCCTCTCACCGTTAAAAACCGTTTCGGGGCTACCAATATTCCCGTTTTTCGCGCCCCGTTGGTGGTGGTTTCGAAGTACGGAAGTTTTATTGCCAATGAATTGGTCGGCAGCAAAAACGATATTGATGTGTCGTATGGGAAGGCCGAAATTCAGCAAATGTTGAACGGTAATATTGACGTCGCTTATTCTTCGCTTGACCTTACCAAAGCCGAAAATCTGATCCTGAGCAACAAGTTCGGCAAAATGAAAATCGGAGAGGTAGAAACTTTGGATGGAAATATCAGTTATTCGGGCGGTCGCATCGGTAATCTGAAAGGCTCCGGTAAGATCAAACTCAGTTTCTCAGGCGGTTTTCGCATTGATCGCCTCAACCCTTCTGCGGATAACGTAGATATTGAAGCCAACTATTCTTCGGTCATTATTCCGATGGAAAACAATGATTGCAACTTTGACGTCACCGTGAGCTACGGCGGCTTCAAGTACCCTACTGACCGTCATGTTTCGTTTACGCAAAACGACGACGAACGAAAAGACGATAATCATCGGTACAGTCCGCGTATGACAAAGCAATACGTAGGTAAGATGGGCAAAGGCAACGGAACTAAGCTGAAAGTCGTGTCGAAATACGGAGAAGTAAGCCTGCGCTGATTTCTCTAAACGTTGAAAGGGTTCAGAAGAAAGCACATGGCTTCGACTTCTGAACCCTTTTTTATTTATCTAAAGAAGCCAAACTTTCCGAAAGCATATCCGGCTGGGTAAACTATGGCTTATCCCTCCACAAAGTCTAATTCTTTTCCGAAGGTTTCTTTCGTTTTGTAAAGAGAGTAAAGGGCAACCCCGTAACAAATAACTCCCAACAGGGCGGCTCCGCCAAGCGCTCCCAAAGAAGGCTTAAAGGCTTGAAAAGCAAGCGTCATCGGAATAGCCATGCCGCGGACGATACTCGGTACGGAAGTGGTGGCCGTAGCCCGAAGATTTGTACCGTAAAGTTCAGCGACCATCATTAGGTACAAGCCAATGTAACCGGTGCAGATACCTGACAGAAAGCATATTACATACAGTGTAGTGGAAGACGTAACTCCTCCGTACAAATAAATCCCCGCAAAAATGGCCCCGGCCGCCATCAAATACCCGATAGCGGCACGCCTTGATTGCAAACGATGGCTCAGCGGTCCGCTGAAAAAATCACCTGCAGTAAGGCCCAAGTAAATAAACATGACGCATTTGCCCGGAGAAATTCCCTCGGCAATCCCGAGTGCTTTCCCGAATTCATTCCCGAATGTTCCCAAAATCCCGACCACAAACCAAGTCGGTATCCCGATCATGACGCATTGCATGTACTTTTTGAAGGGTTGCCAACCGCTGAGGAAATAAAGGTAGTTGCCTCGACTGACGGATTTTTCTTTCAATTGTAAAAACAATCCGGATTCAAACACACTGATTCGAAGAAAAAGCAGCAGGACTCCCATACCGCCGCCCACAAAGTAGGCGGTACGCCAGTCGAACCATTCCTGCGTGTAATAGGCAACGCCCGCCCCTAAATAGCCTACCCCCGCCACCAACGTCGGGCCAAGGCTTCGAATTTCTTTCGGAACGATCTCTGTCACCAAAGTCATGGCGGCACCGATTTCGCCGGAAAGGCCCATTCCCGCCACAAAGCGCAGCAGCGCGTAGGTATTCGGTTCCTGTACAAAACCGCAGGCAATATTGGCCAAAGAATACATGATGATAGAACCGAACAATACGGAGAGGCGTCCCTTTTTATCGCCGATAATACCCCATAAGATGCCCCCTGCCAAAAGACCGGCCTGTTGGCAGTTGAAAATAAACGTTCCGATTTTGGAAACCTCAGCCTCCGAATAACCCAACGATTGCAAACTGGGAAGGCGTACAATGCTGAAAATCAACAGGTCGTACACGTCCACAAAAAAGCCCAATGCCGATACAATCACGGGCAGAGTAAATAGAGCGCGGTAAGCGGAAGGTTTCATGAAACTGAAAAATGGAGAACCGAAAAATTTAAAATGAAATGAGTCGAAGCAATTCTCAACTGTTTTGCAAAACTGTATCAATACTTTTTTGAAAGATAGCCACTAATTGTTTACACTCTCCCAAAACAGTATCTTCACTCAGCAATCGGGTTTTTTGCAACATTCGGAGATTAATGGATGTTTCTCTCAGTTCTTTCAAGGCAATCTTCATTTTATGTACAAAGTCTTTCTTTGATTCTGCTGCCTGTACTTCTCCGTATAACAATGCCGGTGCAGTACCTGATCTCAGTAATTGATCAGCCAAATGTCTTCCGGCATTGGTTTTAGGTAGTTTTTCACTTGATTCAATAATCATTACTCCAAAATCAATTAATCTTTCTTCTAAATCAAACTTTCGGTATTGCATTATTTTTTAGTTTAACATTTTACTGTTTTTCGGTTTTAAAATAACCTAAACTTCCACAAAATCAAGATCTTTGCCGTGGGTTTCGGGAACCGTGAGGGTCGAGTAAAAACCTAAAAAGTAGCTTAAAATCCCCACTAAGGTACCGGCGCCGATGATGCCCAATTGCGGTACGGTGAGTTCGAAGAAGCCGAAGAAGTTTAAGGTCCCCAATTTGAATCCCGTATAAAGCCAGGTCATAATGATCACCATGCCGCGCACCATATTAGGCACAGTCGTGGCGGCGGTGGCGCGGAGATTGGTTCCGAATTGCTCAGCACCGATGGTGACAAACATAGCCCAGTAACCGATACCAAAGCCCATCAATACGCAAAGCGTGTATAGTACCGTGCCGGATTTTACCCCGGCAAACAGATAAATGATGCTGAATACTCCCGCAAAAGCCATCAGTGCTGCTACGGCTTTTTTGCGGGAATGAAAATAATGACTGATAAATCCACTGGCTAAATCGCCCGCTGCCAAACCAACATAACACCACATAATGGCCAAGCCCGGTTTGATGGCTTCTTCAATACCCAAGGCTTTGCCGAATTCATTGCTGAAGGTCGCCAGAATACCGATCACAAACCAAGTAGGCAGACCGATGCCGATACATTTTAAGTAGCGTACCAGCCGATCTCGGTTGGTGAAAAACGCAAAGAAATCCCCGCGGGCAATGTGTTTTTGTTCGGTAACCTCCTTAAACATCCCCGACTCGATTACCCCGATACGAAGCAGCAATAAACCGAAACCTAAGCCGCCGCCTACGAAATAGGCAATGCGCCAATCGCCGAAAATTTCGACCGTAAAATAGGCAACAACAGCCCCCAAAAGCCCGATCCCGGCCACAAGCGAGGTACCGATGGCGCGCAATTCTTTGGGAAGAATTTCAGAAACCAGCGTAATACCGGCTCCTAATTCGCCCGCTAAGCCGATGCCGGCAATAAAACGCAGGTATTTGTACAGATCAGGAGCGGACAAAAAAGAAGTGTCCTGAATAAAGCCGCATAACACATTGGCAATGGAATAGGTGATGATAGAACCGAACAAAACCGATAATCGCCCCTTTTTATCGCCCAGTACTCCCCATAAAATACCGCCGAGCAGTAAGCCCCCCATTTGCCAACTGATGATAGAAGCACCGATGGCAGAGACTTCCTGTTCATTGAGTCCTAAATCTTTAAGACTGGGCACGCGGACAATCCCGAACAGTAATAAATCATAGATATCTACAAAATAGCCGAGAGCGGCCACAATAACGGGAAGTCCAAAAAGTGAATTTTGGTGAGAAGGTTTAGACATGTGTTAAGGGAGTTAATGGATTTTTTTGCAATAATACAAAAAAGCATCGGTCGGTTTAAACGGGAGCGCCCGGTCTTGCTGACGCTTTTTTGCAGTTCATCACGTATCGGTTTATTTATATTTCTTCCAACCGCCTAAAACAGCTCCCATGGCCGCACAACTTATCGCACTGAACCCGGCATTAAGCACAGACAGTCCGACGGGTTTAAGCTCATAAGCATTGTTGGTAAAAATATTTCCGCCAACGAGCAGCGCCCCGATCAAAGCCCCCGTCATGGCCCCTGTTTGAACGGTGCGAATATTCATGGATTTGAATAAAAGCGACATCGCATACGCTCCGAGAATATACGTAATAAAACTGATGATATAAGCAGAGCCCCCGCCTCCCGCGGCTTGAATTTGGGCCTCGGTCAGGCCGGCCAACCGCATCCAAGGTTCACTGAAACCGATGTACCAAGCGGCTCCCAAAATAAAAGTAACGACGGCGGCGGCCAATACAGCCAAGTAGTTGATGGTTAAAGATTTCATTGCAGTAAAAGGTTAGGTTGGCAGAAAAGGATTTCGACAGAAAATTACAAACTATTCCTTACCTTTTACTAAAATGGCCGGAATTTAACGAGCAACGGCCAAAGCAAAGTTACTTTCCCGTCAAGGCGCGGGTATTGTAGTTGGCACCGATCGGAATGAGTTGGTTACGGATGCATACCTCATAGCGGTCGAAGCGCTCGATTTTGTCTTTTGCCACAATATAAGAGCGATGGATACGGACAAATCGGTCTTTAGGTAAAAGATTTTCGGCCTCGCTCATGGTCATTCGGGAAGCTATTTTTTGCTGCTTTGTCACAAAAACAACATAATTCCCGCCTGCTTCAAGGAACAAAATGTCGTCCAACATCACTCGGACCTGCTCGTAGCTGTTTTTGACAAAGATACTCTCCTGCACCGACAGCCCGCTGTTTGGAACAGCCTGACGGTTGGGGTCGTCTATCCCCGTCAATCCGCGCACTTTCAGCGTTTCATGGGCTTTGGTACAGGCTTTCAGGAAACGACTCAAGGCGAAAGGTTTGAGCAAGTAATCCACGGCGTCAAAATCGTAACTTTGTACGGCATGTTCGGCATAAGCCGTTGTAAAAATAACCAATGGCGGCGCAGAGAGTACTTTCAGAAATTCGAGGCCCGAAATATCGGGCATTTTAATGTCGAGAAAGATCAGATCTGCCTCCTCTTTTTGCAGATAATCCAAGGCTTCGAAGGCGTCTTGGAAAGTTGCTTTCAGTTCCAAAAAAGGCACTTTCTCCGAAAATATGCGGATAATGTCGAGGGCTTTAGGTTCGTCGTCGATGGCTATGGCAATCATCCGTTTAGCAGGCTTTGGATTCGTTGAAATTTTGAATTTTCAGGCTTTTACCCCGCAAAGTAATTCATCACACCGCTATTTATAAAAAATCTGTGACGAACTGTCCGACAAATGGGGTAAAACCGGGACGAAGCTAAGATGGTTTGAAGGCAACTTCACTGTATTGCTGCAAAAAATGCCTGTTTATAGCTTTCCGAGATCGGAATCAATGCCTCTCTGATACGAATTCGGTCTTTTTCAATAGAATCAATCTTGGCGACGGCCACCATGTACGATTTATGGACCCGACAAACCACATTGGGGGGCAAAACCTGCTCAAACTCCGTAAAGGTTTGAAGTGTCATGATTTTTTTGGTGGCGGTATGAATTTGCAGATAATCGCCCTTTCCTTCCACAAACAAAATGTCATCCAAAAGAACTTTCTCCAAACGATACTCTGTCTTGACAAAAATAAACGGTTTGACGGGTTCTTTTGGTTTTTCCAATAAGCTTTGCACGCGGTCAACGGCCTGCACAAAGCGCTCGAAGGTGTAAGGTTTGAGCAGGTAATCCGCTACTTTCAGGTCAAAACCTTTGAGGGCGTATTCATGATAAGCCGTCGTTAAAATCACTTGGCTGCGAATGGTGGCCGTTTCCAGCAGTTGAATTCCCGAAAAATCACCTAAATGAATATCCAGAAAAAGCAAATCTACGGAATGGGTTTTCAGGAAACCCATTGCTTCAATGGCATTGTCGAAATGACCCAATAAGTTCAGAAAAGGTAGTTTTTGAACATAACCTTTCACTTTTTCCAAAGCCAGCGGTTCATCTTCGATAATAATGCAATTAATTTTCATGCTGAAAAATAAGCAATCTTACCCGATAAATGTCTTCCCCTTTTGTAATTTCCAAGGTATGACGATCGGGGTAAAGTAGTTTCAATCGTCTCTTTATCAATTCGTTACCTAAGCCGCCGTGTTCTGCTTTCAGCGCCTCCTCTTGGTATTTGTTTTCACATTCAAATCCGATGATGCCGGACTTTACCCAAACTTTGAGTTGAACGGCATTCCCCGTTTTGAGATTGACCGCGTGTTTGAAGGCATTTTCCACAAACGGGATCAGCACCATCGGCGCAATGGAGTCGTAGGTGGTTTCACCCTCTACGCTGAAATGCACAAAATCGGGGTTGGCCGTTCTGATCTTTTGTAACTCAATGTATTTTTGAACGTAGGCCAATTCTTTGCTGAGGAGTATCTTTTCGGTTTTGGTTTCATACAGCATAAACCGCATTATATCAGACAATTGATGAAGGTAGGAAGAAGCCTTCTCCGCATTTTTGCTGATCAACATGTCGATATTATTGAGGGTATTGAACAGAAAATGCGGACTGAGTTGTGATTTGACCAAGGCCAATTCCATTTCAAAATTCTTGCGCGTCAATTCCTCTTTAAATTTCAACTCCTCGTACCAACGAATGAATCCTTTCATGATGAGGCCGATGGTACCGTTGAGCACAGCAATGACGGCAATGACAATAATAATCATCGAAGCACTTGCAAAACCGTCATTAAAAACACCCGGCCCGATACGAACCGAATGGAGAAGGGCAATTACCAAAGAACTGATAAGGCTACAAGCAAGGGCTGTCAGTCCGCCGAAAATAAATAACAGCAGGATTTTGCGTCGAAAGAGGAAGCGGTCAAAAAGCAGAAGGTAATAGCTGTAAAAGCCCAATACTGCCGGTAAAATGGCAAAAGCGAAAAAAAAGGTCTCAAAGCGGAAGTTACTCAAAAATGGAGCTTGTTTTAGATTTGACCCGATATAAAGACAAACTAAGATCAACAGCATCAGTAAAAGATACAGCAGCCAATAACTCACATGCAGTAAAATGACAACGATTTTTCTCATTTTCTCCGCTTTTTCTTCCTTACCCTTTTTCTTTTTTTGTCAAATAAAGCACATAGCTTGCCAAAGTAAAAACGGTAAAATAGCCCAATGCCCAAGTATGAATATTGACGTGTCGGAGTTCTTTTAATTCGGCACCTCTGAGCAAAAAGAAATTGGACAGGCAGTAAGTAAAGGGGAAAATGTAGCCGTATTTCCACTGAACCGCAAACAGTGCAGCCACTAACATACTGATACCTACTCCCAAGGGTACCATGAAATTACGAAATTGAAGGCTGACCAAATATTGCAAGGCGACAATCGGCAAACAATCAACAAAAAAATAACCGCTTGTTTTTAAATACATGAGCCACGGGAAGGTTTCTTTGGGCAGGTCTACCTGCTTCAGCAATAAAGCCGGAAGGATACCCGACAGATACATGCCGAGATTGAACAGAAGAAAAAACTGAAGCATCATAAACAAGATAACGCCCAGTTTGCTCCAAAAGATAGTGCTCATTCGCTGCGGGGTTGTGTGTAATTGCTTCCAAGTATTGTTTTTAAATTCGATTTGAGTAATCAAACTCGTGGCCAGAATGACGCCCATCGGCAATAAGAAAATGGCCATCAGTTGCCAACTTTGTTGCAATACCCCTTCCCAAAACTTAGGCGATTGGGTAGCTTTTTGCGTATTGTCAGGATAAAGAAGACGAGCCGACAGCAAAATAAGGGGAATAAAAAAGCCGCCGACAATGACCAACCAAGACGCCAAGCTGCGGCGGGTTTTGAGCCATTCGCTCTGAAGACTGTGAATGAAATACATATTAATTGTCGTGGATTAGGTTCATAAAAATGCGTTCCAAATCATTGGTGACGACGGTAATGCCGTAAACGTCAATGTCGTGTTGGACTAAGGCTTGGTTGAGGCGGGCAATGGTCGGTTTGGGCAGAGGCGGCAGTCTGATTTTATCCTCTTTGATAAAGGCTTCCACGTGTTGGCTGCGCATAAGTTCAAGGGCCGCTGCATTGTTGTTGGTTTCAAACGCAAGGTAGGAGGCCTCCTGTTGACGTCGCATCAACTCGCTCAAAGGCCCTTCAAACAGCATTTTTCCTTTCCCGATGATGCCGATGTCGGTCACCGATTTTTCGATTTCCGACAGCAGATGGCTTGAGATCAGAATCGTAATTCCTTCATTTTTATTCAGAGTACGAAGCAGTTCCCGCATTTCGATGATACCGCCGGGATCGAGGCCGTTGGTAGGTTCATCCAACACTAACAATCGGGGCCGGTGGAGTAAGGCAGCAGCGATTCCGAGCCGCTGTTTCATGCCCAGCGAAAATTGTCCCGCTTTTTTGTTTCCGGTGTCAGCCAACCCGACCAGCTTCAGCACCTCCGGAATGCGATTTTTAGGACTTTGGTAGATTTTTTGCCAAACCGTCAGGTTTTCCACGGCTGTCAACTGACTGTACATCGAAGGGCTTTCGATGAGCGAACCGATCTTTTTTAAAAGGACAAGGCGGTTGGTCTCAAAGGGTTTTCCGAATACCTGAATCTCTCCTTTTTGTTTTTTGAGCAACCCCAGCAAAAGGCGCATTGTGGTGGTTTTGCCGGCGCCGTTCGGTCCCAAAAAACCGTAAATGCTCCCTTCTCTGACTCGAAGGGAGACATTCTCTAAGGCTGGGTCTCGATGGGAAAATTGGTGGGATAAGCCGGTAACTTCAATACTGTACATGGCTGTTAATGGATTTAGTGACGTCTCAAAATTGGACGTTTATTCCCATTCAGACAACCTTATTAGGTAAACCGGGGCAAACAGTCGGTCAAACAGGCTTTCGCTTCGGTAAAATGGATAGCTTGATCAACCGACTTTTTCGCTGTGAGAAATTCAAGTCCAAATTGATGGAAAATTCTTTTTCTGTTCGGTGTATCTTCAGATTGTGGGTTTTGGGGTAGAGCAGTTCCAGCCGTTTTTGTACATTGACCAAGCCAATGCCCGAAGAATGTTTCTCGGGGTCTTCTTCGTGGCGGGGATGCAAACTGTTGAAAACCGAAAAATGAAGTTGTTCCTGTTCGCAGTACAGCTTGATGTGAATCCACGACGGATGCCGAAAGCTGATACCGTGTTTGAAGGCATTTTCCACAAAAGGCACCAACAGCATGGGAGCAATACTCCGCAGGCAAAGAGCGTCGTCTAAGTCAACTTTCAATTCCAGTTTATCGGTTTCGGTCAGTCTAAGGCGTTGTAAATCAATATAGTTTCTTAAGTAGGTTACCTCTTGTTGGACGTCAATGCGGTCTTGGTTATTTTCGTGCATCATAAAACGCATCATGTCCGACAATTGCTGAATCCCCTGTGATGTTCTCTCGGCACTTTCTTCAATCGCCGTAGCATACAGCGTGTTCATGGCATTAAACAGAAAATGCGGGTTGATTTGGGCACGCAGGGCGGAGAGTTCAGCTACATTACGGTTTAGATTAGTTTCTAAAGGCTTGACCATGAATTGGCGAATGATCGTAACAGCCACCGCCCCTAACCAAGAAACAAGCCAAAAGGCTAAAATGTCTTCGCCGTGAGATATATAAGCATACCGGGATTGGATTACTCGAAACATATCATTCAATAAAGTCAGTAACATGCTGCTGCCGAAGCTAACGGCCAGTGTAAGCAACAGTAAAAAGAAAGCTTGACGATTTTCACTGCTTTTACGAATGGCGAAAGTCCTCCATCGCAACAGATTGGTGTGATACAAATAAGCATGAAGAAAGGAGCCTTGCACCCAGATCAGCGCCGGTATAATAAACGAATTACGTTGCAGTACCAGAAATGTGGTTAAGAGTATAAAGCCGATCAAAGCCAATCGACTTCCGTCTTTAATAATTTTGGAGTTTATATCGGTGTCCGCCTGCTGAATGGCCCATTGATACGCCTGTGACAAAAGACTATAAAGAGATAAAGCAATCAATAGTCCTACGCTGAGAAAGGCGATACTTTGAAGGCGAAAAGAAGAACGAACTTTGGCTCCGATAATGGCATGATGCGTGTCGTACCTGAAATTCAACTCTTCCCAATGATACACATAGCTCCAAACACCCGTCAAGATGCTGATGATGATCAATAAGCATCCAATCACGAAAAAATGGGGTTGATCGGGCCAATAGCGCGGAATAAGGATGGAATTGAGCACGTACCAACTGCCGTAAGCCGTTAGAAAAATACTCAGAATAGGCCATAGCCCGTTGGTTTCCCAACCGTAAAGCAGCGAAATACGACTCTGTTCGAGTGTATCAATAGTGTACCACACTCTTGAAAAATTATGGTAATCATTAGCCAGTAGAATGATTAATAATACAGCGGCAACGGCAGTAATTACCCAAAATTCGATTTGACGTAAACGATCAATGGTCATAGTCTTTATCTTTTAACTAAAATTGCGTCGATTTGATGATACAATGAATCTCGGTCGCCGGGGCGAAGAGCAGAGCGGTTCGTGATATTTTTGTACTTATCACTAATAAAATACCGAGGAATTTCAATCGGTTCTTTTTCATTGGCGGCCATTTCCCTGAAAATGCGATCATATTTTTCGTCATCCAAAAAGATATGAACCCCCTGTATCTTGTATTTCTTCAGTAATTTTTGCCAAAGAAGTTTGTTGCCGCGTCCTACGTACAAAAACGCTATGTCTTTACCGACGTATTTGTACTTTAATGATTTTGTGAAATTGCGTATTTCCCAAAGACAGGGACCGCAGGTGGTTCCCCAAAAATCACCGTAAACGATTTTGTTTGCCAGTGTTTTATGGTTCAGTAAATCAGAAAGATGCTCAATGGATTCATCTTCAATAATAGTGATTTTCTCTTCTTTCTTAATTGAATACCAAGTCATTTGTGCAATGATCGAAAGTCCGATGAGCAGAGCCGCTATTCCTGAAAATTGAAAAACAGACGGTCTGTTTTTAGAATTTGATCTTATGAAAATGAAAAGAATAGCCCCTATAGAAACCAATAGCAAAAAACTGAATCCATAAATTTTGAGATTGATCTCAACTTCATTTTTCAGGAAATTATCAAGAATCTCTGTTTTGAGTTTTTTGTCATCAGGCAGATGATGTACCGCATAAATCATTTCCTCTTTGATTTCGGTTTTCCAAGCCATCAAAGCTTCAATGATTTGAAAAAAGAAGAAGGGGAGCAGAAAAATGATCGGGAAAGCGCGTCGAAAGGGTTTGAGTTGTTTCATCATCTGTCAAAAGTTAAATCGTAAAAAAATGGCTGTTAATGAGTATTTGATGGCTCAAAACTACCTGCCGAATCGGCTCTTATGTAAAATCCGGGACGAATGTGGTGAAAAATGGGATAGACCTACAACGATTCGGGCGAGTTCTGCGTCTTATGAGAAAAGAATGAGTGATGAAAAAGCTGCTGCTTTATTTTTTACTGTTTTTGACAACTGTCGGTTGTCGGGAAAAAACGCTCTCACCGAAAGAGTTACAACCGTTGGTGGACAAGTGGCGTTATGCAGCTTACGAAAAGATCGTGAATGGAAATAAGGTGTGGCAGGATACCGACTCACTTTCCCCTTCCTTCATCTCCTTTCGCTTCGACGGTGTAGTATTAGACAGCCAAGGACTACCCCGGTGCTGTGCGCCTTCGGCCTTGAATATTAACGGGAAAAAATTTGAAATTAACCCCAAAGCAGAGGTTCCCCGCAATCCAACCTGTGATTACATTGATTGTATGACGTGCAGCGTTTGGAATATTGATTTGAAAGGGGATACGTTCGTTTTGGAAAGTTGCGTAAACGGCCTGCGATACAAATACGTTCGGGCCAATTAATACGGCATTTTATGCCAATGCAATTCCCGTTTCTTTAGCTGTTTTCATCACAAAAAGCCGTGCTTCATCGTATTCCTCGGGCGTACGCAGGTGTTCGAGCATAAAAGGTACTTCGCGGGGTAAAGCCGTGACGCTTCGAATGTAAGTGACGTAATCCATCCCGCCGCGCCCGGGCATCGTCTCGGCAAAATGTACGTCTTTTCCCACCACATCCTTGGCATGACAGGACACGATCCATTTTCCGAGTTTTTTGAAGGTATCGTTGATCAGTGCTGTATTTTGGTAAAACCGTTCGGGCGAATTGATGATATTGGCGATGTCGATATGCGCCGCAAAGGCCGGGCGGTCAATGGCCTTAATAAATTTCAGGCAGGAGTCGGCATCGTTGGGCAAGCTCCAGCCCATCATTTCGAGAGCAAATTTGGCCGTTTTCGGTTTTACAGCGTCAATGACTTTACGGCAATTCTCGACCGTCGCATCAAAATATTCTTTGGTCAAATTGCGGGCATCCGGTCCGTCCCAGTGTTTCGGATTGTACGAACCCGCAATATCAATGCAGGTCAACGCGCCTATTTCCTCCGCTAAGGCCAATCGCTCGGTCACGTAATCGATATTTCTCTTCCGCTTTTCAGCATCCGCATCCAGCATATTGACCCAAGCGCCTACTTCAGAAATAAGCACATTCTGCTCCGCAAACGCTTTTCGAATGGCTTGGATTTTAGCCGTGTCTCCCACTTTTATCGCCGGTACATAGGCCGCACTGTATCCCAAACGACGGTGTTCTTTGGCCAGTTCTACAGGATCATCGCTTTTCAAAAAGATAGGTCCCCCCAAACGCAAGGCATTGGAAGCCGACTTAAATCCCGGTAAGAGCGCAGCTCCGACCAACAGAGAAGAGGAGTGCAAAAAACGGCGGCGGGAGAGGAGTTTCATCGACTATAGTTTTGGGGTTTGCTATACAAGTAGAAAATCGCTCATTTATAATCCAATGACAGTCTGTAGACGCTTTCAGCGTGACAAAAGTAGAGAAGAAAAGTAAAAAGCCCTGTCAGTATTTTACCGACAGGACTTTACAATTAACGGTTAACAATTAACTGAATTGGTTTACAAAGTTGTACCTATCGTTTTAACCCCTATCCCCGGCCCTTGCGGTCCGCCGCCGCGGCCCCTTTCAGGAGAAAGGGAGCTGCAAGAAGTCCCTCCACTGAAAGGGGAGGGATTTAGGGTGGGGTTGTGTATAACCTAACAAACCAATTCAATTAACGGTCAATAAGCTCTCACCACACCGCGTCCTTCGTAAAAATTGACGTAGGCTTTATTGACAACACGATTTCCTCCGGGCGTGGGATAATTTCCCGTAAAATACCAATCACCGCTGTGGTTAGGACAAGCGCGGTGCAGATTTTCTACGGTTTGGAATATGATGGAAAGGTCTGCTTGCAGATCTTTAGGACGTACAATATCGGCTACCTTACGGGAAACTTCTTCGGGAGTAAACTTCTCAAATATGGCTTTGACGTAGTTTTCCTGCGTAGCGTTGCCTGTTTCGAGCGAGGCTACCGATTGGGCATAGACTTCTTCCCGAACGTTATCCAAACCGTGTTCTTTCAAGAGTTGTAACGCTGCCCGGAAGGCCACGAAGTCTTTTACTTTCGACATATCAATGCCGTAGCAGTCGGGGTAACGGATCTGAGGGGCAGAAGAAACAATAATAATCTTTTTCGGTCCGAGACGGTCCAAAAGGCGTAAGATGCTCTTTTCCAGCGTCGTTCCGCGCACAATGGAGTCATCTACGACCACAATGGTGTCCACTCCTTTTTTGACCACTTCGTAGGTCATGTCATACACGTGCGATACCATCTCTTCGCGCGATTCATCACTGGCAATGAAGGTACGCTGTTTTACATCTTTGGAAACCAGCTTTTCGATACGAGGACGGAAAGATAAGACCTTGTCCAGTTCTTCCGGAGTGAGGTTTCCATCCAGTATCGCTTTTTTGCGCTGTTTGGCCAAGTATTCTTCCAATCCTTCCACTAAGCCGAAAAAAGCCGTTTCGGCCGTATTGGGAATATAAGAGAAGACCGTATTTTCAAGATCGTAATCTACTTCTTCCAATATCTGCGGAATGAGCAGTTTGCCGAGCATTTTGCGTTCGTGGTAAATATCGGGATCGGAAGCCCGCGAAAAATAGATCCGCTCAAAACTGCAGGAGCGTTTTTCGAGCGGCTTTAAGATCTGATGCTGGTCGTATTCGCCGTATTTGTCAATGATCAGCGCATGACCCGGATTGATTTCTTTAATATCGGCGTAATTGGCATTGAAAGCAGCTTTGATAGCCGGTTTTTCAGAAGCTACCACCACTACTTCATCATCGGCATAGTAGTAAGCAGGGCGAATGCCGGAAGGATCGCGAACCACAAACGACTGTCCCGAACCCGTCATACCGCACATGGCAAAGCCGCCGTCAAAATCACGGCACGAGCGGTGCAATACCCGCACCATATCCATGTTGTCCTCAATGACGTCAGATAAGTCGGGGTTTTCGTAAATGCCCTTAAAGCGGTCGAACACCCGTTGATTTTCTTCGTCCAAGAAGTGCCCGATTTTTTCCATGACCGTGACGGTATCCACCCGGTCTTTGGGGTGCTGCCCCAACGAAACCAATTTATCAAAAAGCGTATCTACATTGGTCATGTTGAAATTGCCGGCCACAACCAGATTCCGACTGCGCCAGTTATTTTGGCGTAACATCGGGTGGCAATTCTCAATTTCATTGGCGCCGTGGGTGCCGTAGCGAAGGTGGCCTAACCAAACCTCCCCCGTAAATGCCACATTTTCCTGTAGCCATTCGGCATCGTAGCGAAGGTCTTTTTGGTCGCCTTTCAGTTCTTTAAATGCTTTTTTGAACTTTTTATGGACTTTCTTAAAGATCTCAGCCACCGGTTGCGGGTCTACCGACCGATAGCGGCTGATGTAGCGGCTGCCCGGCGGCACATCCAATTTGATGTTGGCCACACCTGCGCCGTCTTGGCCGCGGTTGACCTGTTTTTCCATCAGAGTGTGTAACTTATAAACTGCGTAAAGGGGTGTGCCGTATTTATCAATGTAGTATTGAAACGGCTTTCGGAGGCGAATGAGGGCAATCCCGCATTCGTGCTTTATGACGTCGCTCATCAGAGAGTATGAAGTGTGTGACGAATTGTTAACACAAAGTTAAGAAATCGAATTCCAAACACGGTGTTAATTTTTAAGAAAGTTTAAAATTGAGATAGCCAAAAGGTGAATTTTGTAATTTTTTCGACGTAAATTTTTTGGGGTAAAATGCTGATAATCAATAATGTTGATTTGAGGTTGCTCTAAAAAATATATTCTTTAAAGATAAGGAACCACGGTTTCCAAACCCATGCCGCGTGATCCTTTGATGAGGACATGGGTATTTTGCCGAGGGTGATCTACCAACCAATTGTGCAGCGAAAATTTGTCGGGAAAGTAGTAGGCTTTGGGCAGGGCCGGCAGCGCATCCTGCATCAATTTCCCGGCCAGAATGACCGTATCAAATTGTTGTTGGGCTACCAATTTCCCCAAAGCCAAGTGCTCTTCGGGCGATTCATCGCCTAATTCGAGCATGTCTCCCAAGATCACCATTTTATGAGTTGCTTTGAGCTTGCCAAAATTTTCAATGGCCGCAGCCATGGAAGATGGGTTGGCATTGTAGGCATCCATAATGACCGTATTCGTGCCCTTTTGAATAATTTGTGAACGATTGTTGGTCGGATTGTAGGTAGAAACGGCTTCATCGGCCTCTTGTTCTGAAACACCGAAATAGGCTCCGATTGCCAACGCAGCGGCAATATTTTCAAAGTTGTATTTCCCGGTCAAGTGCGTTTGCACGGATGCTCCCGACGCATTTCGGTAGATAATCAACGGAGAGTCCTCCAACATTTCCGGGGCATGTTTGCCCGTCAAATAAGAGATTGTCTCCTTAAATGTACGTTCATTGGCCATATCCCGCAGGGTATCATTGGAACCGTTGACAAAAACAGTTCCCCCGGAGGCGGCTAACCAATCAAACAACTCCCCTTTTCCTTTCCGTACTCCTTCTATTCCGCCGAACCCTTCCAAATGGGCCTTGCCGATATTGGTGATCATTCCGTGCGTAGGCTCGGCAATGCGGCAGAGCATTTCAATTTCTTTTTGGTGATTGGCTCCCATTTCCACCACGGCTATCTCGTAACTGCGGTCAATTGCCAACAATGTAAGCGGTACGCCGATGTGATTGTTGAGGTTTCCTTTGGTAGCGTAGGTGTTGTATTTTTTACTCAAAACCCCCGCAATCAATTCTTTGGTGGTGGTTTTACCGTTTGAACCGGTCAACCCAACCACGGGAATAGTGAGTTGTTTTCGATGATAATGAGCTAATTGCTGTAAAGTTTTTAACGAATCTTCTGTTAATAAATAACGATCGTCTACCGCTACCTCCGGACTGTCTACCAAGGCGTATTTAGCCCCTTTGGCTAAGGCATCCTTGGCATATTGATTTCCGTCAAATTTATCGCCTCGCAGGGCTACAAAAAGACACCCTTCGGTAATTTGGCGAGTATCGGTAGAAACGCCCTTGCAGGCCAGAAAGCACTCGTATAATTGAGAAATCGTCATTCGAAGCGAGCGTAATTAGTAAAAGAGGATTGAATGATTGTTCTGTCATTAACTATTGTCTGTGGACTGCAAACGACCTACTGCTCTTTGCTCCAAATTTCGTAGATTTTGGCACCCGCACTGCTGAGTCCGCTGTGATGCCAATCTTTGCCGTCTTTGAGTTCGTAGTCAAAAGAAAGAGAAGCCCCGACCCGATTATTATCTCGGCTGAAAAAATCAATGGTTTCGGTATATTTTCCGTCTTTGATAGTGTAAGTGCCGCCGCCTGTCCCCGAAAATTGTTTTGTTTCAGGGTTAATTGCTGCCCATTGAAAACGCGTTCCGGTCAGTAATTTGAGGGTTTTACGAGCGCCGCGTTGCATAGGAGTCACCTTGCCGTCGTTGCCCATGCGTCCCGTGATCCGATAATTGGCTGCTGCGGGAGTAGCGGCGTCATCAACCTGTTGCCAGTCACCTAAACCTTCGACGGATAATTTTTTGCCGGAAAAAGTGACTGGAATGTTCTGTGTTTTGCCTACTTGGGAAGTATCTGCCGAATGAAACTCACATTTGTAGGTAACCGTTCCCCCTTTAAGACTGTAAACGCCGCCTTCGGTGTACAGGAACTCTTTTTCTTTGTAACGGGTCAGCATCGCGTAATCGTCCGAACAAATAAGCATCATTGTGGTTCCGTCCGGAGCGGTTTGTTTCCAAGCGCCTTTCAACTGGGCATACGTATCCGAGCAAATTCCTAAAAAGAGCCATATCCCTAAGAACCATTGAGTTGTCTTTTTCATGTTGGAGCAAGGTTGATTTGAGAGACAAATTTAAACCAAAACTATCGTAAAAAAAGAAAAGCAGCTTCGTGAAAAAGCTGCTTTTTGTATTGTACTGTCTTTTGATTCTTACAATAATGACCGATAGGAATAGTCTTTATACATTCATTAAAGACTCTCTGCGACGCATCTTACCGGCCGGAATACCGAACATCATCTTAAAGCGACGGCAGAAATAGGCGGTATCTTTGTATCCTACTTCAGCGCCGATGGCCCGAATGCTTTTCTTGGAGGTCCGAAGCAGCGTGACGGCTTCTTCCATCCGTTGGTATTCAATATAATCCTGCGGATTGATCTGGGTCAACATCTTGAAATACTGTCCTACGTAATCTTCCGACACATTGGCTACGTTGGCCAGTACTTTATTCGACAGGTCACCTCCTAAGTTGTCTTTGATATAAGCAAAGATGTCAATCAGACGCGGGTCTTTGAAATAGGTGCTGTTGGTCACAAGTTGTTCTACAAACAGCCTGTTTTTCAATATATACCGAATTACTTCAATCGCTAATTCTTCCGTTTTGATCTTAATGATACGTCCGCGACCGGGGGTATCGTTGAAATCTTCCTGAAGAATTTCGCCGATCAACCGTGCCATGTACGAGTGGTTCTTAATAATAAAAGGAGGAATGTCTAAGGATGTAAAAAAGTTGACCGAGTCAAACACTTTTGCATCAAAAGCAACCAATCCGAACGAATGAGGAATCTTGCCTACCTGTGACGAATCGCGCAGGCTGTCGAAATACAATTCGCGGCGAGTCAGAAATTCTTCATTGCTCACCACTTTCGGTTGTACATTGTCGCCGCTGCTGTAAGTAACGGTAGCGTGTTTTCCGCCGGGAATAAAAAGCATGTCGCCCACTTCAATTTTTTCATTGGCAAACAACACTTCTCCGTCATAAAGAATCATTAACGAGTTTTCGACATCGTAAAAATTCTTAATGGTAATGGTTTGTAACATGCGGATGTGACGCGCTTTGATAAATTTCACACCCAGGGATTCGATGATTTTATTATAATCTTCCATTTGGAAATGGGTTAAGTCCTTTTTCGGTTAATACTTGAAATTTTGCTCTTTTTGAAAAATTTGTACAAAACTAATAATTGTACAAAACTAATACAAGTGTGGAATTTTTTTCAATATAAAAAAAAGTGCGCGAATCCTGCAAGGAAACGCGCACTTTTTTTTTGAAAAACGGTAAAAATAGGATTATTCAGGCTTTTTGCAACTCCCGAGCTATCACCAGTTTTTGTATTTCTGAGGTACCTTCATAGATCTGAGTGATTTTGGCATCGCGCATCAGGCGCTCTACGTGAAATTCTTTTACGTAGCCATATCCACCGTGTATTTGTACGGCCTCGGTAGCCGCCCACATGGCTACATCAGAAGCAAACAACTTCGCCATGGCGGCTGCCTGAACGTAATCTTTGTGTTCATCTTTAAGCCGGGCGGCTTTGTAAACGAGCAACCGGGCGGCTTCAATTTTGGTAGCCATTTCGGCCAATTTGAACTGAATGGCTTGGTGTTCAAAAATGGGTTTACCGAACGTTTTGCGTTCATGCGCGTATTTCAATGACAGCTCTAAGGCACCTGCGGCGATGCCCAGGGCTTGTGCGGCAATGCCGATACGTCCGCCGTTGAGAGTACTCATCGCAAATTTAAACCCGAAACCGTCGGGACCGATGCGGTTCTCTTTCGGTACTTTTACGTCGGTAAACATCAATGAGTGGGTATCGGAAGCGCGAATACCCAATTTGTCTTCTTTCTTGCCTACCACAAAACCATCCCAACCTTTCTCGACAATTAAGGTGTTAATGCCTTTGTGGCGAAGTTCAGGGTGGGTTTGAGCCATGACTAAGCATACTGAGGAAATGCCGCCGTTAGTAATCCAGTTTTTGGTGCCGTTTACGGCATAATGATCCCCTTTGTCTTCGGCAGTGGTATGCTGTGAGGTAGCATCTGAACCGGCTTCCGGCTCAGACAAACAAAAAGCACCGATGATTTCGCCCGAAGCCAGCGGCATGAGGTATTTTCGCTTTTGCTCTTCCGTACCGTAAGCTTCCAGTCCGTAGCAAACCAAGGAATTATTGACCGAAACCATGACGGAGGCGGAAGCATCTACTTTGGAAAGCTCTTCCATCGCCAAGACGTACGAAACGGTATCCATTCCGCCGCCGCCGTATTCCGGAGATACCATCATTCCCAAGAAACCCAGTTCTCCCATGCGTTTGAGAAGTTTAGGGTCAAATTTTTGGGCATTGTCCCGTTCTATTACGCCCGGCAGCAGCTCGTTTTGGGCAAAATCGCGAGCGGCCTCTTTTACGGCCAAATGCTCTTCGGTCAGATTAAAATTTAAGCCTTCAAATACCATTTTTTTATCATTGAGAAGTGTAATCGTATGCTTTATACGGCTCAAATGTACAATTTTCAAAAAAGGTATGCAAGCATACTTTTTAAGCTACTCCGCCGTTGACGCTCAATGTGTGCCCGTTGACATAGCCTGCTTCTTCGGAGGCCAGATAAAGATAAGCATTGGCGATGTCTTCGGGGAGGCCCATCCGCTTAACCGGAATGGCCGCAACGGTTTGATTTCTTACCTCTTCGGGAATCAAATCGGTCATTTCTGTTTTGATAAAGCCCGGGGCTACGGCATTGGCAGTAATGTTGTATTTACCCAATTCTTTTGCCCACGTTTTGACCATTCCGATGATAGCCGCTTTGGTAGCGACGTAGTTGGTTTGGCCGAAATTTCCGGTTTGGCCCACTACTGAAGAAGTACAAATAATGCGTCCGTATTTTTTCTCCACCATGTAAGGAACGATCGTTTTTGTACAATTAAATACACCGTTGAGATTAATATCAATCACTTGGGCCCATTCTTGATACGACATTTTGAGTAACGACTTATCGCGGGTAATACCCGCATTATTGACTAAAATGTCGATTTGGCCATAGCGCTCGTAAATGTCGCGGGCGGCAGCTTCTACGGCAGGAACGTCGGTAACGCTGATCTTCATAAATTCGGCCGTGAATCCTTTCTCACGCAGCCCCTGAGCGGTTTCTTCACCTGCGTCAAGCATATCCCAAATTATAACTTTGGCTCCTTCGCGGGTAAAAATTTCGGCGGTCGCTTTGCCGATACCGCGTGCTCCGCCCGTGATAACAGCTACTTTATTTTGTAAACGCATATTATTAAAAGCCCCCGACCCCAATGGGGAGTTGTTTTGTTGATAATATACGGGCTTTTGGGGATAAAGCCGTTCTGACTGTCACTTATGGCCGCTGCGAGTTGGGGTTTTATTCAAATAGCAAACTGATCATTTCGGCAACGCAGGCCGGTTTTTCACTCCCTTCCAGTTCAAACACCAAAGCTACCGTTGCTTTGATACCGTTGGGTTGTTGGTCTTCTGTTTCTTTCAGGGTGGCGTGCATCCTTACGCGGCTGCCGGTAGGGACAGGCGAGGTAAAGCGCACTTTGTTGGTGCCGTAGTTAAGGCCCATTTTCACCGATGTTACCTGATACAGTTCATACATGAATTTGGGTGCCAGTGAAAGCGTCAAAAAACCGTGAGCAATCGTTGTTTTAAACGGGGAATACTTCGCTGCCATTTCAGTATTGACGTGAATCCATTGATTGTCGCCGGTGGCTTTGGCAAAATCATTGACCATTTCTTGGGTGATCGTCACCCATTCACTCGTCCCCAATTCCTGCCCCGTGTGGGCGCGAAAAGCGGCAAGGTTGTCGAAAGTAAGCATAGAAAATGAAATAAGTTTGTAAGAGGCAAATAGAGCAATTTGCAAATTTGCTTTTTGCTGTCTTGCCTGTTTGAAATAGGAATAGTTACGGTTTATTACTGTCTACTTTGATGCGTTCGTCACGGTTGGCAAGCTCCCAAGCGGTATGAAATACCAATTGAACGATCTTGGATTGTTTATCAAACATGATTTTCTCAATGTCGTCGCCCGGGCGGTGATAATCTTCGTGCACGCCGGTAAAATAAAAAATGACCGGTACTTTATTTTTTGCAAAGTTGTAATGATCAGAACGGTAATAAAAACGATTGGGGTCCGAGGGGTTGTTGTAGGTATAATCCAGTTTGTAATTAATGTATTTTTGGTTAGCCGCTTCTCCGATGGCGTGAAGTTCCGAAGAAAGTTTATCAGAACCGATGATGTACACGTATTTGGAGTCGTCTTTATGGGCAGCGTCTATACGACCGATCATATCAATGTTAAGGTCACAAACGGTATTGGCCAACGGAATAACCGGATTGGAGGTATAAAATTCAGAGCCCCAAAGCCCCTTTTCTTCTCCCGTTACCGTCATAAAAAGAATGCTTCGGCGCGGGCCGTGGCCTTCTGCTTTGGCTTTGGCAAAGGCTTCGGCCAATTCGAGAATAGAAACCGTACCGGAACCGTCGTCGTCGGCACCGTTGTTGATTTGCCCGTCCGAAGAAATCCCGATGTGGTCTAAATGGGCCGAAATGACAATGATTTCGTCTTTTTTATCCGTTCCTTCCAAAAATCCCATGACATTTTCCGTCATGACAATATTGTCTTTGCGTTCGGCTTTCAGACGTACGGTGCGTTCGGCAATGACACCGGCGGCGGGCGGTTGTCCGCTTTGGGTAATGTTTTTTTGAATTTTGGCCAGTTTTTTCTCTTTAACGCCTAATAAATCCAAAGCCATTTTCCGTGAAATGGTAAAAGCGGCATTGCCCCCCGTTTTTTCGGTATAAGGTTTCATCGAGAGGCGGTTAAAGCGTTGGTTCATCGCCCCGCGTTTAGCTACCTGTTGCGTAAATTCATCTCCTGTCAGGTCCGAAACGATCAAGACATATTTTGCTCCTTTAGCCGTGGCCAAACTCACTTTCCGTTGCCAAGCCATGTTATCGTTGCTCCATTTGGAGGGTTTATCATCACCTGAAAGCAGGTAATGGCCGTTTTTGTCTTTCGGTTCACCTTCCAATACCACGACTGCCTTTCCTTCGACGTTCAGATTTTTATAGTCGTCATACTTGCCTGATTCAATACCGAAACCGGCAAATACGACCGGTACTTTTTCTTCGGAAAGTACATTGAGTAAGCCGCTCAAATAAAAATCATGTTGCAGTTCATAGCGTTGGTTTTCAGTAGCCAGATAAACTTCGCCCCAGCTTTTTTGGTAAAGCGCATACGGCTGAAAGTAAGATTTCTCCCCGGCTGCATTCGGAACGATGGCCTGCAATCCGATGGATTTGAAAAAATTGGCGACGTAGTTGGCCGCTTTTTTTTGTCCGGGCGAACCGGTATCGCGGCCTTCGAGACTATCGTGGGCAATGACGCGCAGGTGCCGTTCCAAATCCTGCGGTGTAATACTTTGGGCATATTGTACGGATAAATCTTGGGCCTTTACGACGGCTGCCGGCAGAAAGATGGCGGCAAAAAGCGGCAAGGCCCAAATGCGGAGTTTGTTCATGATTTTACGGATAATGTTTAAGAAGCAATAACGATCAATAAAAGCGGAAAGTCTTAGAAAAGCCGCCAAGATGAAATTTGAGCAAAAAAATTAGGGATGGTTTCGGGCAGCAACAACGCCATGAATACAACCCCGAACAGCGCCCCGTATAGGTGAGCATCATGGTTGATGCGTCCTCCCATTTTGCGCCCTTCATAAAAGGAGTACGCCATGTAGATAGCGCCGAAAATGAACCCCGGAATACAAATGGCAAAATACAAACACACTTTTTGCAGCGGAGCCAACAAAATAAAGGCAAAAAGCAGGGCCGAGACGCCTCCCGAAGCACCGAGTGAATTATAACCGCTGTTATTGCGATGTTTGATAAAGGTCGGGATGTCGGAGACGATGATACCCGCAATATAAAGTATCAGGTAATAAATGATACCGTTGGAACCGAAAATTTGACCTAAAAAGGCTTCCATGGCCTCCCCGAAAAAATAAAGACTGAACATATTGAAAATCAAATGTCCGACGTCGGCATGAATGAAACCGGAAGTAATAAAACGGTAATATTCGTTGTGTTTGGAAACGCGGGCGGGGTTCATGACCCATTTGGTGAGCAGGGAAGGATTCTGCCAAGCATACCAACTGATGCCAACGGTAAGAATGATTAGAACGAGTGTGAGAGACATTGCCGAGAAGTTCTGAGTTTGCTGAAAGAAGGTACAATTACATTCTGACACAAACATAATGGAACTGCGGTAAACTGCCAACCTTCCGGAGCAAAGGCGGTAAATCTCAGCAAAAACTACTTATTGCGCCGTCGTCGCAGATAGACGCGGCTTTCGCTGCCGTTCAGCAAACGTACAATGTTTTTTTGGTGGGTAATCACGACAATCGCAAACAGCAAAAAGCCGAAAATAATCAGTAACGTGCTGGCTTTCCCGAAGATGCCTAATACCAATATTATCGGAAAAGCAAAAGCTGCCGCAATAGAACTTAAGGAGACGTAATGGGAAGCCAAAAAAACCAAAATAAAGATAGCAATACAGACGGAAGCTACCTGCGGATCGATGGCTAAGATCATACCCAAGGAGGTGGCTACTCCCTTACCGCCTTTAAACCGAACGAAAACAGGGTATAAATGGCCCAAGACGGCCGTAAAACCCAATATCAGTTTGAAGGTCAGGATTTGAGAAGAATCAATGACTTCTAAAAAAAATAAGATAGTGGCTAACTTGGTAGCCGTCCAGCCTTTTAAAACATCAATGAGCAACACGATGGTACCGGCCCGCTTTCCCAATACACGAAAGGTGTTGGTTGCTCCTGCATTACCGCTGCCAAACTTACGAACATCAATTCCAAAATAAGCTTCACCGTACCAAATAGCGGAAGGGATGGACCCTAATAGGTAAGAAGTTATAATGGCCGAACACACATGCCAAACATTCATTGAAGAAGTGTAAGTTTTTTAAGGTGAATAAAAATGATTGAAAACTAAGAAATACCTTTTTTTTGAATAAAAACGCAACAAAATTAAAACATTATCTTAACCTTTGTTTAACAAAAATAATATTTTTTTAAGATGAATCCGATTGTAATTGTCAGTGGAGGAACCAAAGGGATCGGCAGAGCTACGGTGGAACAATTTATGGCTGACGGTTTTGACGTGGCTACCTGTGCCCGTAATGAAACCGAATTGCAGCAACTTCAGGAAAGCTTAGAAGAAAAATACAGCCCGGCTCGCCTCTTTGTGAAAACGGCCGATTTGGCCGTAAAAGAAGAGGTAGCTGCGTTTGTTCAATTTATTCATTCCTTAGAGCGCCCTGTGGAGATTTTGGTCAATAATGCGGGACTTTTTGTGCCCGGACAAATCCATAATGAACCTTCGGGGACGTTGGAAAGTATGATCGAAACCAATGTGTACAGTGCCTACTACCTGACGCGCGGCGTAGTGGAAGGAATGATCCGGCGAAAACGAGGGCATATTTTCAATCTTTGCTCTACAGCCAGCATTACAGCTTATACCAACGGCGGCGCCTATTGTGTATCCAAATTTGCTTTGTACGGAATGACCAAGGTATTGCGGGAAGAGCTGAAGCCTTACGGTATTCGGGTAACGGCTCTGTTGCCCGGGGCTACTTTGACAGCCAGTTGGGAAGGGGTAGACTTACCGCAGGAGCGCTTTATTCAGGCCGAAGATATTGCAAAAACAATTTTTTCGGCGTATCGTTTACCGGCCGGTGCGGTGATCGAAGAGATTTTGATACGCCCGCAATTAGGAGATATAAGTTGATTTTAGGAATTTTGGCGCGAAAATTGGTAATTTGCAGCTACCTATCCTTTTACTATTCAATTCACTGATAACGATTTATAATCACCGATGGAACATTATTTGGGCATAGACGTAGGCGGAACTAACGTCAAAATGGGTGTCGTGGACACAGAAAACGGTCGAATTTCAAATTTTTACAGTCACGATACGGCCAAATGGCGCGAATTAGGAAATTTTGAAAAACACCTGGGTGATGCCATTTCTGTACAACTGCACGAATATCCCAACATTACCAAAGTAGGCATCGGTTTGCCGGGTATGATCAATCGCAACCGTACTGTTCCCCTCGAAATCACGGCTATTCCTGAAATTGATAATGTCCCTTTGGTTGATTATTTGTCTAAGCGTTTTGAAGGTGTGAGATTTTTCTTAGAGAATGATGCCAATGCAGCCGCTTTAGGTGAGTTCTATTTTGCCGAAGAAAAGATCAACGAAAACTATATCTTTATTACCCTCGGTACCGGCGTAGGTGGAGCGGCGATCATCAATCGGAAGGTATTTGTCGGAGGAGATGGCAATGCCATGGAGCCGGGCCATATTCCGTCGCGTAACGGCAAAGTGTTGGAGCGAAATATCGGTAAAAAAGAACTTTTGGATCTGGCCAATGATATGCGCAGTTCTTATAAAGGCAGAACCTTGCTTCCCGGTGATGGCTCCATTTCGACGACAGGTCTCGTGGCGGCAGCGGCTGAAGGGGATGAATTGGCTCTCCAAATTTGGACAGAAGTCGGGGAGATGCTTGGCGACGGACTTGTGGCGATGATTCGTATCTTAGATATTAAATTGATTTTGATTGGAGGCGGCCTGTCAGCTTCTTATGATTATATTTTGCCGGCCGTGATGAAACAACTGAACTACTGGCTGACCCCCTACTATTTGAAAGACCTGGAGATCAAACGGGCTACCCTCGGCAACGACGCCGGGCTTTTGGGCGCGGCTTCTCTGTGTTTTGATTAAAAAGAACTACATCCCGCAGCGGTCACGGACGACATTTCCCAATGCCTTCGTTCTTGAGTAGCTGCGGGATTCTCTTTTTCTTTCCACTCTGCTTCGGTATTTCTATGAAAAATCACTGTTTACTTCTGCTGTTTGTTACGCAACTCGCTGTCGCTCAAACAAAACAACCGTGGATGATCGGGCCTTTTCGAAAGGCCGATGCGGCCAATCCGATTTTAGAAGCCAAGCCCGGTACTGTTTTCAACTGTCCGGTGCGCGGCGAAAAGGTCAATTGGGAAGAAAAAGACGTTTTCAATCCCGCGGTGGTTGTTCGCAACGGCAAAGTGTATATGCTGTATCGGGCCGAAGATAAAGTAGGAAAATATGCCGGTACTTCCCGTATTGGTTTGGCATTGAGTACCGACGGGATTCATTTCAAACGAATGCCCGAACCGGTGTTTTATCCCGATAATGATTTTATGAAAAAATACGAGTGGGAGGGCGGCTGCGAAGACCCGCGTGTGGTAGAAACCGAAGACGGCCGATACATTTTGACGTACACGTCCTACGACGGCGATTTGGCCCGACTTTGCGTAGCTTCTTCCCGTGATTTGGTTCATTGGCAAAAGCATGGTTTGGCCTTCGCCAATTTTATCAAAGGAAACCGTGATTTTTGGTCAAAATCGGGGGCTATTGTGTGTCGAAAGGCAGGAGATAAATTTATTGCCACCAAAGTCAACGGGAAATATTGGATGTATTGGGGCGATCAGGCCCGTCTTTATGTAGCTACTTCCGATGATTTGGTCAATTGGTATCCGGTGACGCGCCCCAATGACCCTGCCTACAAACCCTTGGATGTGTCGGATGTCAACTGTATTCCGGTAGCGGCTACCCGTAACGGGAAACATGATTCCCGTTTGTTAGAGTCCGGTCCGCCTGCTTTTTTAACCAAGAACGGAATAGTGCTGATTTACAACGGGATGAATTATCACCAAACGGGAGATGCAAGCCTTGTCGAAGGCACCTATGCCGCAGGGCAGTTTTTGTTTGATACCGAAAACCCCGTCCAATTGAAAGACCGTTCGGAAAACTACTTTCTGAAACCCGATAAACCGTATGAAATCAACGGGCAGGTCAATCAAGTGTGTTTTGTGGAAGGTTTGGCGTCTTTCAAAGGAAAATGGTTTTTATACTACGGCACGGCTGATTCGAAGATCGGAGTAGCGGTGGCTCCCCAAAAATGAGTAAATCAGAGGGATGTATTCCCTTTTTTGTAAAACTAAAAACTCCTTTTAAACATGAAGAATACGGGTATTTTATTAATGGTTTTTGTATTCGGTTGCCTCACTTTGTCGTATGCTTCCAAACCCGGCCCTTGGAAGAATCTGTTTGACGGAAAATCGACGGCCGGCTGGCATAGCTACGGCAAACAGGGCGTATCAGGCTGGATGGTGATGGGGGGCTCGTTGATGAGCCACGGGAAGTCCGGCGACTTGGTCACTGACGAAGAGTTCGAGAGTTTTGAATTGGAATTTGAATTTAAAATTCCGGCTAAAAAGAACAGCGGTGTGATGTATAAGGTCATTGAAGATCCTAAAAATCCGCCTTATTATTCAGGCCCTGAGTATCAAGTGATTGATGATGAGGGGTATCCTCCGTTTAATGATAACGGCAAAATGGTAAAAATCAACGATAAACAGAAAACGGGGGCTAATTACGATATGCAGGCACCGAGTAAATGGGTGGCTAAGCCTGCCGGTGAGTGGAATAAAGGGAAAATTGTCATAAACGGCAATCACATTGAGCATTGGCTCAATGGCGTAAAAGTGGTGGAATATGAATACGGCAGTGATGCGTGGAAGGCTCAATTAGCCAAAAGTAAGTTTACGAAATGGCCTTATGCCACGCCTCGCGCCAAAGGTAAAATTGCCTTGCAGGACCACGGCGATGAAGTGTGGTACAAAAACATGAGAATCAGAACGCTTTAGGAATGAAGGAACAATTTCTCCAACATTTGGCCCACGAAAAGCGGCTGAGTGCCCATACGCTCACCGCTTACGGGAAGGATTTGGAGCAGTTTGCCGAATTTTTGGAGAAAACCTATCACATTAAAGACCTCGCAAAAGCGGACTTTCGCATCATACGCGGATGGGCCGTAAGTATGGTAGAGGCAGAGTTACACCACCGCAGCGTGAACCGAAAATTGGCCACGCTGCGGTCTTTTTATGGGTATCTGTTGCGGTGCAAAGTGATTGCGGTCAATCCCACTTTGCGCGTGTCGGCTCTCAAAACCGACAAGCCTTTGCCGCAGTTTGTGGAAGAAAAGAACCTGCAATTACTGTTTGAAGAAATAACCTTTACCGACGATTTTGAAGGCATTCGTGACCGGTTGGTCATAGAATTGTTGTACGGAACGGGAATGCGGCTGGCCGAGTTACTTTCTTTAAGCGACAGCGATCTCAATTTTTATGATCAAACCCTCAAAGTACTGGGGAAACGAAACAAAGAACGCATCATTCCGATCTACAAAGGATTGGTCGATCTGATCAAAAAATACCAAAACAGCAAACAGGAACATTTTCCGGGCGCTTCTGCTGAGGTGCTGATACTGACAAATAAGGGCGAACCGGCGTATTCTGTGCTGATTCAGCGTATTGTTAAAAAATACCTGTCGGCGATCACTTCTTTGCAGAAACGCAGCCCTCATATCCTGCGCCATACCTTTGCTACCCATTTGCTCAACAACGGCGCCGACCTGAATTCGATCAAAGACCTGCTCGGGCACAGCAGCTTAGCCGCAACGCAGGTATATACCCACAATACGATTGAGAAATTAAAAAAGATCTACAAACAGGCACACCCTAAGGCCTGATGGAAGTGTAAAGGTTAAGGTGCAAAGAGTAAAGCAGTCGTTGTTTTGAAAACGGCCGTTTTACTTCTTCTTGAGCCAAATCACAAATCCTGTGATGGACAGAGTAGCTAAGCACAGGCCTCCGAGCGCGTAAATGATTTTGCTCCAAAATCCGCCGTATTGACCATAATGGAGTTGTTCAAAAGAACGTTCCATCGTTTGTTCCAAATCGCCGTCTTCTCGGTGTTTTATTTCTTTCAGTTCGGACGTTTTAGTATCAAGAACTGCGCTTGAGTTAAATTTTCCTAATAAACGGACACTTTCCGGGCGATTACCTTCGATAACAATTGACTCATCGGTTTGCGGATAAAGAATCACTTCCGGAGTAAAACCGGCAATATGTTTGGAAGCGGCATCAGTCAAGCGGTCAAGTGAATAGGTAACTTGTGAAAGCGGGGGAGGGGCTATGACAGCGGTTACTTCCGGCAGCCTCGGAGCTTCTCCTTCTTCACCCATCATTCGCTCGATTTTTTCCCAGTGAAAGAAGGTGCCGGTTCCGCCCATAAGCAGCAAAAACAAGCAACTGCTCACACCCAACAACTTGTGTAGGTCGGCGTTGAAGAGATAGGTATTCCGAGTTCTGACCCCGATTTTAAACACTTTCAGCAATGATTTTCGATAATACCACAAACCGGTAACGACCGAGCCTAATAACGCTAAGCCGACAAAAAACAAGAATAGGTGGCCAAATTCGCCCACGGTGAGTTCTTCGTGCCATTCGAGCACTTCTTTCATAAACACTGTCTTACGGGCACCCGTGATTTGATTGGTGTAGGGATCCCAATAAACCCATTGTGTTTCATTATTGAGCGACAATTCGGTCACTATGGCCTGATCAGAATGGATACTGTTCAGCCGGGTTTCTCTTAACAATGCCTGCGGGTAAGTACGTTGTAAAACAGCAAGCATGGTATCCAACGGAAGTCTGTTTTGCCCGGGTTGGACTTTGACCGTTGCCGGAGCAAAGGCGGCATCTATTTCGTCCGTAAAAAGTAACAAAGTACCGGTAATACTTAAAAAAAGAGTAAAAATGCCTACAAACAAGCCCAGCCATTTGTGCCAGGCAAAGACAGTTTTGTCAGATAATTTAAACTTCATCAGGTTTCAGGATTTATGCGGTATGTGAAAAAACAATAATACAAAAAAGCTTGAGAAATTCATCCATTGCCGGGAAAAACAGTAATCCGGGAGAATCCCCTACTTTAGGAAGTAATTCATTCTAAACCTTATTCCGTTCGGTACGTTTCGGAAAATTTCTTCCTTTCTCATGCTGCCTCCTCCTCAATCGTTCTCGCAACGTCTCAAATACCTCGGTCCCGGATTTATCCTTTCGGCAGCTATTGTCGGCTCGGGCGAACTTGTCGCCACTACTGCCTTGGGGGCCAAAGCCGGATTTGTCACCTTTTGGGTTGTATTGGTCAGTTGTTTAGTGAAGGTTGCTTTACAGTTGGAGTTTGGGAAAAATGCCATCTACACGGGTGTTCCTACGATGCAATCACTCAATCGGCTTCGCGGGAAGAAATTGGGGAAGGCCCATTGGACGATTTGGTTATGGTTATCGTTACAAGGTCTTAAAATGTTGCAGGTGGGAGGCATTGTGGGGGGCGTAGCCATTGTACTTCACATGGCTTTTCCTTTTTTAGGAACCAATGTATGGGCCGGTATTGCCACTGTTGTTACGGCGGTATTGGTATATCGAGGCTTTTACAAACCGGTCGAAGCGGGCTCGCTGATCATGATCGTGCTGTTTACTGCAACGGTACTGATCTCATTGATTTTGTTGCAATTTACGCCTTATGCCATCCGTTGGGAAGAACTAAGCAGCGGTTTGACCTTTTCTTTACCCCCTGCCGTAGTGACTGTAGCTATCGGGGCGTTCGGTATTACGGGAGTAGGCGGCGATGAGATCATGTTTTATAATTATTGGTGTATAGAAAAAGGCTATGCGGCTTATACCGGCCCGAACGACGGCTCTCCCGAATGGGCCAACCGAGCCAAGGGTTGGATTCAGGTAATGTACTTAGATGCGGTTTGTTCGATGGTCGTCTATACCATAGTGACGGCAGCTTTTTATCTTTTGGGAGCGGCCTTGCTGCACCAACACGGCGAAGTACCGGAAGGGTATGCCATGGTGGAAACGCTTTCTCGGTTGTTTACCGAAACGTTGGGGCCTTGGGCCAAAGTTATCTTCCTGATCGGAGCCTTTTTTGTGCTCTATTCTACGCTTTTTACCGCTACCGCCAGTTGGGCGCGTATTTTCGGGGATGCTTTCGGGCAGTTGGGATGGGTTAAATTTGATACCGATACGGCCCGTAAGCGAGTGATCAAGGCACTTTCTTGGGGTTTCCCCCTAAGTTGGTGTTTGCTGTTTTTACTTATTCAGATGCCGGTTACCATGATATTACTGGGCGGAATAGCTACTTCCATTTTGCTGCTTATTGTCGTTTGGGCGGCTGTCGTATTCCGTTATCGGGAACTGCCGTCATCTTTAACTCCCCCACGAACTTATGATTTCCTGTTTTGGCTGAGTGTGGTCTCTATTTTGTCGGTGAGTCTTTACGGTATTTGGCAAGTATTGCAGTAGTCATTCTTCAATCTGCTTCTACAAAGTGTTTTTGGTTTTTGGAGAGATTTTGGGCACTCCAGTCGATGTCTTTATGGAAAGACCCGGAACGAAAAGAACAATCCTTTAAACGGCAGTAACTGCAACATTCGGGAAGGCAGGGGTCGGCATGGATAAATAACTCTACGTGGCCGGGGTGATTGCTTTCGAATGTCTCTTCAAATTCATGGACGGCTTCGTGAACCTGCCGCAGATCCCAGTAATAGGGCAATGTCAAGTGACAATCTATGTGCAGGTCAGAGCCGTATTTTTGAATACGCATATTGTGAATATCAATCCAATAACTGCGTTTTTGCTCTTTCAGGATGTTGACGGCAAAATCAAAAATCTCCGGGTCGGTTTCGTCCATCAAGGCCGCAATGGAACGGCGGATCAATTTGAATCCGTTGTAAAAGATAACCAAAGAAAGGACTAAGGAAGAGGCGCTGTCAATCCACTGCCAACCGGTAATTATTAATAAACCCAAACCCACTAAAATCAATATGCTGCTGATACTGTCGGTGATTAAATGTTTGCCGTCGGCAATCAGTGCTTCGGAATGCGTTTGTTTGCCGGCCTTTTGCAGATAATACCCCATCAATCCATTAAGTACAACGGTCAATAAAATCAGCCAAAGCCCCCAATCTATGTGTTGAATCGGCTGAGGATGAATCAAATGCCCGACGGCTTCGACAGCAATCCAAATGCCGGCAATGATGATCAAGGCGCCTTCAAAACCGGAAGAAAAATATTCGATTTTGCCGTGCCCGTAAGGATGATCATCGTCTTTGGGTTGGGCAGAAAGATAGATGCTGTAAAAAGCAAACCCACTGGCAATGACGTTGATAATCGACTCTAAGGCGTCACTCAGTATGGCATTGGAACGGGTTAAATAATAAGCGGTAAACTTGAGGAGCATCAGGATTATGCTTAGCACAAGCGAAAGGATAATCCAACGAAATTTAGAATTTTGGCTATCTTGCACGACTCTTTCGGGGTAATTCGCCCCAAAGGTACAAGTTTCAAGACACATTTTTACATCGGTAACGACCTCGGCAAGTTACCGGATCGGTACGTTGTCCAACACCTTGAGAGTTCTTTCCATCGCTAATCAGACAATTTAAAATCGACCATCGAAAATTTGTATGCCGCTTCTTAACGAAAATGAAAACCCTTGGACCACGCTCAAAAGCCAAGTTGTTTACGATAACAAATGGATACAGGTACGTCACGAAGATGTCATTACCCCCGGCGGAGGGCCGGGTATTTATGGTGTAGTTCATTACAAAAACAAGGCCATTGGGGTCATTCCTGTTGATGCCGAAGGGTTTACGTATTTGGTAGGACAATACCGCTATCCCTTAAATGAATATTCTTGGGAAATACCGGAAGGCGGCGGCCCTATGGACGAAGACCCCATTGAAGGAGCTAAGCGCGAACTGCTCGAAGAAACGGGGCTGATTGCTTCTGAATGGACTAAAATTGCCCGAGTGCATCTTTCCAACTCCGTAGGCGATGAAGAAGGGTTTCTTTACGTGGCTGAAGGGCTTACGCAGGCACAGGCACAACCCGAAGATACGGAGCAATTGCACGTCCGAAAAGTATTGCTTACAGAAGCCATTGAGATGGTCATGCGTTCTGAAATCACAGACTCTCTCAGCGTAATGGGCCTTCTGAAAGTAGCTCGTTTGAGGGGGCTTTAAGGGATAACGGACACGAATAACAAATACACCAATAACGGATAACGGTAACTAACAAATGTTTTTAGCGGCTTTATACGGATTAATAACCGGAATTTTACTTTGTCTTACGTTCGGTACTGTGTTTTTTTCATTGATTCAAACCAGCGTAGAACGAGGTTATCGTACCGGAATTCAGATCGTGTTGGGAGTGGTGGCGAGTGACGCTTTTTTTTGTTTTACGGCTATTTTCGGTACATCCTTTTTACCTCAGATCGAGCATTTTGACAAGTGGATCGGAGCCGCCGGTATCATATTTTTATCCATTTTGGGCGTAAAGAATTTCTTTAAAATACCGACGGTTGAAGTAAACCGAGAGGAGGATGATCGCAGCCGACGTTTCGTCTATTTTAAGTATTTTTTGAAAGGGGTTGCTCTGAATGCCCTCAACCCGATCAATTTCATGTCGTGGGCGGCTATTGCGGCCTATTTACGCACCAAAGGGCGTTATGACCTCAGCGAAATGATCCTGTTTTTCGGAATGAGCCTTGTCGGGGTGTTTGCCACACAGTCTGCCTTAGCCATTTATGCTGCCCGGCTACGTCGTTTGCTCACTGTCCGTGTCATGCGGTATATCAACATCCTGACGGGAATTGTTTTTTTAATTGTAGCGGGTAAGCTGCTTTGGGAACAGTTTTTAAAGTAGGTTCCAACCGGTCTTTTATCGCTCTTTGATCCAATCAGTTATAATCTTCAATGCTTCGGGCGAAAAGGTTTCTTCCAGCATACCGTATTCGGCAACGGTGCATTTTCGGCATGTTTGAAAGAGATGGTTTAAATCGGGTAATTCTACGATTTTGAGATGCTTGTTGCCGGCCTGCGTCAATGCTTTTTCAAACCCCGCTAAGTTGGGTTTGGCGGCCACTTGGAGGTCTTTGCTGCCGTTAAGGGCTAATACAGGAATGGTGATCTGAGAAAGAACAGGCATAGGGTCGTATTTGACAAAATAGCGATACCACTTTGAATTCATCGTATCAAACTGCCTTGTCACAGACTTTTTCCCCTGTTCACTTTTAAAACCCATTTGTCCGAGTACGGTTTCCGGTTGCTCTTTCAGCCATTGGTCAAAAGCAGTTTGCAAACTGTCTTTTGCCTCTCCTTCTAAAGGTAAACGATCCAAAACATTGTAAAGCGTTTCGTTCAGCGAACGAACATGACCTCGGTAGGCTTCGTTAGTGCCTGATTTTTGTAACATATCGTCATTTTGTTGCAGCAGCAGTTGTTTGCCCGTTACCCCCAACCCTGCCAAAGAAATGATAAAAGCCACCTCTTTAGATTGCGACGCCGCCAAAGGCGCAATCATTCCGCCTTCGCTGTGACCGATAAGGCCTATTTTTTTCTTATTGACCTCTTTTCGTGTTCTTAAAAAATCCACAGCCGCTAACACATCGCGGGCATAGTCAGCCGAGGTACCCAATGGGCCGACGGTTTCGCCAACACCGCGATCATCTACGCGTAAAACGGCAAAACCGGCTCGGCTCAAATGATCGGCAATGACCCAAAAGGGTTTGTGACCGAAGAGGGTTTCGTCGCGGTCCTGTTGCCCTGAGCCTGAAATCAAAATGACGGTGGTAAACGGCCCTTTGCCCTTGGGAAAAGTAAGTGTTCCTCCGAAAGTGACTGTTTGGTCCGCATTGGAGAATTTGACATTCTCTGACTCATAAGAAAACGGCGGCTGAGGCGTTTGCGGGCGTTTTATGAAAGATAAAACCGCAACCTTGTCCAATTTCAAGGGAGAGGGAAATCCGTTTTGCTTCCAAAAACCGGAAAAAGAGGCAGCGTCCAATTTGCCGTGTAAGGAAGATTTAAAATCACTGAATTCGGCCAGCAAACTGTCATTCCTGAAAACAGGGGCAGAGATAGTGTAGTCGAATAACCCCTGCTCCGGGATATAAATGGACGCTTGCTGCTTCGGTAAGTCTGTTTTCAATCCAAATGTTAGCGGGCCGAGTTTTCCTTCATAATAGGTCTGACTCCAGCCCGAAACAGACAGGAGCAGAATAAAAAAGGCAAAGAGGGAAGGTTTCATTTCTTTTCTTTCTGATAAATGTAATACGAATAGAAGATAATCCAGAACGAACTGCCAAGTATCAGGCCGAGTGTCCACACAATTTTCCAAACTTCGGGCAACCATACAACGCCCAAAGCGCCGATGATTCCTACGGTAAAATAAATTTTGGCACCAATTTGATGCGTTTTTCGCCAAACTGTCTCACTTTCCAACGTCCACGGAGTGCGTATGCCCACAAAGTAGTTGGATTTAATGTTATTAAGATAATTCCCGATTCCCGCAAACAAAAGAAATACGCCGACAAACACGATGTTGATAAAGCCTTCGCCGGCCATTTGAGTAAGTGCCGCTCGAATAATTAACACATGGATAGCGGCTAAAAAGGTCAGTATCAGCAAAATCAGCTTCGGGAAATGCTCGGACAAGTGCGCCTGTTTGAGACGCGGGTCCAACTGCGGCACATACCGTAACAAAAAATACATTCCTACAGAAACCGCACTCAGCAGAAACAAGGTCCACTTAGGGCCATAAGCGTCCGGCTTTCCGCTGATACCAAAGTGGGTCGGAACAATCTCCGGCAGTTGGTTCCATACAAGCACTAAATAGAGCAACGGAGCGACAATAACGGCCCACATGAAATAATTTACTGTGTTTTTCATGGTTTTTTAAGGGTAAATATCCAAGAAAGAAGTTCGTCTAAGACGGTAGTATTGAGCGAGTAATAAATAAATTGCCCCCGCTTATCTGAAGTCACCAACTCAGCTTGTTTCAGTAAGTCAAGGTGATGAGAAATGCTGGGTTTGGTCATCTCAAATCGGTCGGCAATTTCGCCCGCTGTCAGGTCGCTTTCGCGCAAAATTTCCAAAATATGCCGTCGGGTAGGGTCATTAAGTGCGCGAAACAGGACATTCATTTAATTAAGTATTTAGGCAAATATCTAAATACTTTTTTGGTTATTCCAACATTTTTGGTTTAATTGGTCAAAAAGCACTATCGGTCGGTCAATTATTAACTATTTTTAACAACTGAATTGCACTAATTTTTTTGGGGTGGCGTTATTTCGGGCGAGTAAATGATGACTTTATCTGACCATGAAACGATTTCGATACCTTCTGAGCATTTTTACATTCATGTCTTTGGGTGCTTATGCCCAAAAAATTACGACACTGAGCCCTTATGTAGAACAGCAATCTCAACCGGATGTAGCTCTTACCAAAGTAGAACTCACGGCGGATTACACCATTTTGTATTTCACTTTTGAGTTTTCGCGTCGTCGTCAGTCATTGGAGGAGTTGTTTTTCGGTAAAAGCGGAGGACAAACTATAGAAATTGATCCGAAATCTCGTTTATATGAACCCGGCAATGCCGGTCGGAGATATCGTTTTATCAAAGCTGTAGGCATTCCGGTGGCTCCTCAACAACAAACTGTGTATTCGGGTGATATTGTGAAGTTTTCGGTGTACTTTGAACGATTGGAGCCGGGAATTGAGGTTTTTGATATGTTTGAAGGGAAGGACTTTGATAATAAACGTTTTTGGAATTATTACGGTGTTCACATTCGAAACCCGAAGAAACCGGTGCAAAAGCCTAAACCGGAACCTAAAAAAGAGGAGCCTCCGGTAGTAGCCGAAACCCCAAAAGTAGAACCTCAAATACCTGCCGCTGAGCAAAAGGCGGAACCCGCTCCTGCACTTGTTACCTTACGCGGTACAGTGATGGACGCAAAAACCCAAAAACCGATAGCTGCCAAAATCAGTTATATAGTACCGAGCGAAAACAACGGATTGGATTCGATGCAATTGACGGCCTCTTCCGGTAAATTCAAACTGGCCTTGGATGCCGGTAATAAATATGGGTATGTGGTGTCAGCCAAAGGCTATTTTCCGTCAAGCGGTGCTTTTGACTTAACCCAAGCCAAAGCAGGACAGGAGGTAAACAGTGAGATTGTGTTGAATCCGGTTGCGGTCGGTGAGGCCATTACGCTCAATAATATTTACTTTGATACGGGTAAATTTGATCTGTTGGCCGCCTCCTCGGCCGAATTGGACCGTCTTACTGAACTTATGCGCGATAATCCCAATATGGAAATTCGGGTGGAAGGCCATACGGATAATTTGGGTGATTTTGACAAAAATGTGGAGCTTTCACAAAACCGTGCTACGGCTGTCAAAAGATATTTGATCGGTAAAGGAATTGATTCTGTCCGTATTGAAGCAAAAGGTTTCGGCTCAACCCGCCCCGTAACCAAGGGCACCTCCGAAACCGAACGCAAACGCAACCGACGCGTAGAATTTGTCGTTATTAAAATGTAAGCGCATAGAATTTTGTCGAGGAAAATAAAAAATATTGAAGTTAATTCAGATAAATCATTTTGGACAACTCAATAAAAACCCATTATAATTTTGGAAACTTTAAATAACTTTTCTAAGTTTTCCGAAAAATTGAACATCATTATGCTCGCTGAAGAACTTATCAACCCTACCACACCTGTACTGAGACCGTTTGATTCGGTTGGACAGGCCGTTGACTTGATGGATGAATACGGTGTTCGACAGTTAGCTTTAGTCGAAGAGGAGGAGTATAAAGGATTGCTCAGTGAAGATACTCTGTTGAATTTGCCCGATGACGAAAAACGACTTTCTGACCTTAATCTGCCTCCCAATCCTGTCCACGCCAATTCGTTTCAACACATTTTTGAAGTAATGGGTATTGCCAATCACTATCAATTGGACACCGTTCCCGTCCTGGACGAAGAAAATCTGTATGCCGGTACGATCCTGGTCAGCGACATGCTGTCTAAGTTTGCCGATTTGCTGGGGGCACAGGAAGCGGGAGCGATTTTGGTGTTGAAAATGTCGAATCGAGACTATTCGTTGACGGAGATAAGCCGTTTGGTCGAATCGAATGATACCAAAATTATCAGCAGCTATTTTTCAGGAGCCGAATACGGGGCAATAGATGAGGCAACGCTTACTCTAAAACTGAATCGGACGGAAGTGACGGCCGTTGTGGCGACGTTGGAACGTTTCGGTTATGTGGTGGAAAGTGTTTTCGGCAGTGCTCCTCTCGAAAATCCGGATCGGCATCGGCTGGATTTATTGCTTCGGTATTTAGAGACCTAATCACATAATAGTTTACCTTTGCGTCCACATTTACTCATGCAGCGATAATGACAGTCGCCATTCACGGACGCAGCTTTACGAAAGAAGCACAGCCTTACGTACAGGCTATGTTGGATTTATTGAAGAAAAGACAGATTGATTTTTCTTTTTCTGCTTCTTTTTATTCTTTTTTGCTTCAATCGGGTATTAATCCGCATTCGGAAAAAACCTATCCTCACCCGCACGGCGCTCCTAATGCTGATTTTATTTTCAGCATTGGCGGCGACGGTACGTTGCTGGAATCGGTAATGCAGGCTCGCTCACGTCAAATCCCGATTTTAGGGATTAATACGGGGCGATTGGGATTCTTGGCGACGGTGTCTCCCGCAATGGTTCAAAACTCGTTGGAAGCTTTGTTTGACGGCCAATTTCAGATTGAGGACCGTACTCTGGTCAGTTTGTTATCGGACACCGATTTGTTTGAAGAATACAATTTTGCCCTGAACGACTTTACGATTACCAAGACCGATACCTCTTCGATGGTCACCATTCATGCTTATTTGGATGGTGAATTTTTAAATTCTTATTGGGCCGACGGCTTGATCGTTTCGACCCCAACGGGCTCTACCGGTTATTCCTTGAGCTGCGGCGGCCCGGTGGTATTACCTGCTAATAATGTTTTTATCATTACTCCTATCAGCCCTCATAATCTCAACGTGCGCCCTATGATCATTCCCGACGCCAGTCAATTGAGTTTCAGGGTGGAAAGTCGCAGCAGTAATTTTCTGGTTTCCTTAGATTCCCGCTTTCGCATTGTCGATGAAACAGTGACGCTGACCGTTAGAAAAGAGATGTTCAAAGCACGGTTGGTAAAACTCAATCAAGACAATTTTGTGGACACATTGCGTACCAAATTACATTGGGGGCTGGATGCCAGAAATTAAATCACCGGTGCGATTTTTGTGAGTCTATTCAATAAAAATATTCATTTTTGCGTTGAACTCAAAGTCACGCATCAATCAGTAAAGCGAATGAAATCTAAGCTATTTGTCGGTACCGTGTTGTTTATGCTGCTATTGACGCACACCTCCGAAGCCCAACGTCGTCGACGCACTCCTTTTGAGCAATATTCTACGGTAAACTTCGGTATCGGAACGTCAAGTTATATGGGAGAATTGGCCCCGTATCGTACTCCCGTAAGAACTGTTTTCCGAATGATGCGTTGGAATGTAAACGGAGGTTATACCCGGCATTTTACGCCTCACTTAGCCGCACGTTTAGGCCTTACGTGGGCACGTTTAGCAGGGGATGATGAGTATTACAATCGCGGAGGAAACCCATTTCCTTCCTTTTATGTCAGAAATTTACATTTCAGAAATGACATTAAAGAGTTAAGCTTAGTGGGAATTTTTAAGTTACGCGGGGATGGTCGCAGTCCAAACCGTCGCGTAGCATTCAGCCCTTATTTGTTTGGCGGAATTGCTTTATTGGCTCATAACCCTAAAGCAAAAAGCCCTGATTCCCCTGCATTTGATAATAAATGGGTAGCTCTCCAACCTCTGGGTACGGAAGGCCAAGGACAACCCGGCTATGCGAAACCTTATTCATTGGTCACTTATTCTATTCCCTTTGGGGCCGGGTTCACTTGGAAGGTTAATGCGGAATGGAACATCAGCCTTGAAGGAGGATTTCGTTTTAGCGGCTCTGATTATTTGGATGATGTAGGAGGCTATTATCCCGACCCGGCTGTATTAAAAAATGACTTGGCCAGAGCTATGTCTAATCGTTCTTTAGAACCGATTGCGGCCCGTACCGGCAAAGATCGTACAGATATTGTCAGAAGAATTACTCAACCCAATGCTGATCCTTCGGTGGATCCTTTTGCTGCGCCTCTCGGTGGTTGGCAACAAGGTGACTATCGAGGCAGCCCAACTCGTAAAGACCAATACCTCCTGTCGAGTATTACCGTAAGTTATATCTTGCCAAGTAAAATTAAATGCCCTCCCATTCGTTAAAAATCAGTGGGTTAGAATTAAAAATTAAGCGTCAATCATTGTGAACTGTAAACGGCGAATTTATTTTTTCGGCTTCCTTTTGGGAGCCTTTTCTTTACAGGCGGAAGCGCAACGCATCAATATCGGTGCGGGTCCGGGAGGTTTCAATTACAAAGGAGATTTGTCTCCCGCTTTCAATCCTCGTAATTATTTGCCCGGTGGCCATGCTTTCTTTCGCTATAATGCAAGTCAGGCGATCTCGTTGCGCATCGGAGGAAACTTGGGATTGGTAGGGGCTAAAGACAGCCGTTCGTCTGACCCCTTCAATCAGGCTCGCAATGAGTCTTTTCGGGATTTTCTTGCCGAAGGTGACTTGATTACGGAATACAATTTCCTGAATTATTCGCAAAAACGTAAAGTTAAAAATTGGACTCCTTATCTGTTCGGCGGATTGGGTTTCTATAAGTTTAAACCGCGCACAAAAACGGCAGAGTATAAAACAAGCCAACTGAATATCCCCTTTGGAGCAGGCGTTAAATGGGAGTTTAAGCGGCCCTGGAGTTTAGAGTTCGAATTCGGTACGCGTAAATTGTTTACCGATTATTTAGATAATTTGGGAGATAATATTCCGCTTTCGCAAAAAACGCGTCTGGGCAACCCAACAACCAAAGACATGTACTACTACACGTCGATTACGTTGAGTTATACTTTTTACAGTATTGTCTGTCCTCCCGGCTTTTCGTCTGACTATTAATCGTCATGCAACTTTTCTTTCATCGTTTCGACCTCCGTCTTCGTCATACATTCACCATTGCCCACGACTCTCGTGATGTACAACCTACGTTGATCGTGGAACTGCGCGAGGGGAATTATCGAGGCTTTGGCGAAGCTACCTCCAATAAATACTACGGAATTACGATTGACGGTATGGTGGAGGAATTGAAAGCGATACAATCCTTGATTGAAAACCATGATCTACAATCTCCGGAAGCATTTTGGGAGTTAGTTCACCCTTTTCTCAAACACAATCCGTTTGCTCACTGTGCTTTGGATGAAGCGGCTAATGATCTGTGGGCAAAGAAACGCGGCCAAAAGCTGTACGAAGCTTGGGGACTTTCGGCAGAAGTCATTCCGATTACTGATTACACCATTGGAATCGACAGCGTCGAAAAGATGGTGACTAAAATGCAGGAATTTCCTTGGCCCTTGTATAAAATTAAATTAGGAACGTCGGATGATTTAGCTATTGTCCAAGAATTGAGAAAGCACACTGATGCGGTTTTTCGTGTGGATGCCAACTGTGCCTGGACTGCCGATCGGACAATCAGCTACAGTCATGAATTGAAAAAGTTAGGCGTTGAATTTATCGAGCAGCCCCTTAAAGCGGATGATTGGGAAGGAATGAAGCGAGTTTATCAGGAAAGCGCCCTGCCTTGTATTGCAGACGAAAGTTGTATTGTAGAGGCTGACGTTGCTAAATGCGCCGGTTATTTTCACGGGGTTAACGTCAAATTGACCAAATGCGGCGGATTGACACCCGCGCGTCGTATGATTGCTGAAGCTAAAGCATTAGGCATGAAAACCATGGTGGGCTGCATGAACGAAACGAGCGTAGGTATCTCGGCCATTGCTCATTTGTTGCCGCTTTTGGATTATGTGGACATGGACGGTACCCTACTTATCGCCAATGACCCTGCTGCGGGTGTCAATTTTGATTTTGGGAAAGTTATATTTGCAACTGAAAACGGCACCGGTACCCGCCTTCTCCCAAACTAATAGCTTTGTTTTGAATTCTGAACACGTCCGCCAAATCACCCATTTGCCTAACCGAACCATTGAGTTAGAAGGGAAAGACTACCTCTATTTCAGTGGTACGGCTTACTTAGGACTTCCCCAAAATGCCGAATTTCAGGCATTGATCCAAGAAGGGCTGCAACATTACGGAAGTGTTTACGGCAGTTCGCGTAACGGCAACCTGCAATTGAGAATCTATGAACAAACAGAGAGCAAATTGGCAGCTTGGACCGGGGCAGAGGCGGCTTTGACGCTTTCCTCGGGAATGTTGGCCGGGCAAGCGGCCATTCGCCAATTGATCTTGGAAGGGTACACCTTTTTTTACTCCCCGGATGTTCACCCCGCCGTGTGGCACTTGCCGCAGGTCGAAATTTCGAAAGGCAGTTTTGAGGCTTGGACCGAAAAGTTTACAGACAGTCAGATTCCAAATCGAAAATCGAAAATCGAAAATCGACCGGCAAAAATCTGTCTTGTGACCAATTCGGTAGATGCTTTGCGCGGGAAGCTCTACGATTTTGAATGGGTAAAGGCGATATCTGAAAATGTCGAACTCGTTTTGTTGGCAGATGATTCGCACGGACTTGGGGTAACAGGTACGGCCGGGAAAGGGGTTTGGGAGCGTATACCCCGGCGAAAAAATGTACGTCTGATTGTGACCGCTTCGTTAGCAAAAGCCATGGGCTTGCCGGGCGGCGTTATTTTTTCAGATGCTGAAACGATTCAGGCTATTCGTTCTACGGCGTATTTTGGAGGATGTTCGCCGATTGCTCCTGACCATCTCTATGCTTATCTCCATGCTGAGCATTTATACGAGGAGGCTTATCTGCGTTTGCAGCAAAATATTCGGCAATTCGCAACTTCGATAAAGGAGCTTCGTTTGTTCAGTTTTACCGAAAATTACCCCGTCTTCTATACAGAAAGGGATGAACTCTATCCTTTTCTGCTGGAACGAGGTATTTTTATCTACAGTTTTTCTTATCCCAAGCCCACTGATAAGGCCAATACTCGCGTAGTGATCAGTGCTTGGCATACAACCGATGATATTGAAAAATTGAGCATAGCTTGTCGCAATTTTATCCGGCAAAATGCCTAAGCCTTCGAAGGTTCATTTTGCAAACACAAGCCCATAAGTATTTAGAAAATTCATTTGACCCTCTTTTGTTTTCATTTCACCCCTCCTCATTGATGCTTCGTCGGGAAAAGGAAGGATGTCGGCTGCACTTAGCCGAAATTCGGACTTTGATTCAAATAGATCACTATCCCAACTTTCCTGTCTATGAAAACTTTTTTTATCGTTACGCATGTTGTTGCCGGTTTTGCCGCACTTGCCATCGGCCTGATTCCCATGCTTTCTAAAAAAGGCAGCCGTTGGCATAATGTTACAGGATTAATTTATTATTGGTCCATGGTGATTGTGGCCGTTTCGGCCGTAGGATTAGTGTTAGTTTCATCCATTACCGACGGCCGTCTGTTTTTGACAGGGATCGCCGTATTCAGCTTTTATTTGTGTTTTACGGGAAAACGCTCCCTCCAACAACGCGGCAATGAGCCGGTTAGGTGGTATGATTGGGGCATTTCGACGTTGATGGCAACAGTATCATTGGCTATGACGGGATACGGCTTATATAGACTCAATGTCCTGTGGAACGGCGGTGCATTTGAAGCTATCGGAATCCTTTTCTTAGCTTTCGGGTTTTTCAGCGGCACCAATGCCCGCTATGATTTTCAAAAATATCTTTCTCCTGAAAAATCTAAATATGGTCAGCGTGAGTGGTTTTTTATCCATATTGAGCGTATGGGCGGTTCTTATATCGCTACGTTCACGGCCTTTGCACTGGTCAATATTCGCTATATCTTTCCGGAAGCCCCTATGGCTGTGAATATAGCGACTTGGATTATGCCGGGTGTCATCGGAGGACTGTTTATCGGAAGAGCTGTTCGCTTTTATTTGACGAAATTTAAGATGTCGCTGCAATAAAACGGTATGCAAACATACCACTCTAAAGATTTACTTTTATATTTGCCTGAACGGATACCAACTCAAACAGGCAATGCGCAAAGAAAAAACGGTGGATTTTCACATCAAATGGGCTTGGCACGCGATTTCGCGCATGTATAATGCCTATGCCTCTCGCCGTTATGACATGACCATGGCGATCGGTTATGTATTGCTTAATATTGACATCGAAAACGGTACTCCTGCCACTAAGATCGGACCTTCTATCGGAATGGAGCCGCGCAGCTTGACCCGCACGCTTAAAATGCTGGAAGAACGCGGATGGATACGGCGGGAAACCGACGAAATAGACAAACGTTTTGTAAAGGTGTTTCTCACCGACGAAGGCAAAAAGAAGCGTGAATTGGCCCGGGAAGGGGTCATCGCATTTAATACCATGCTGCGCGATCAAATTCCGCTCGACAAATTGGTAATATTCTTTGAGGTCATCAAAGAAATCAATCGATTAGTCGAAGAAGAGAATATCAAACTGAAAGCAGAAAATTTACTGAACGAAGAATTGAGTTAGTGCCTTTTTGCTTTTATCCCTCCTATTTTCCCTTTTGTCCTCTTTTTTACCCACTTCGCGCTATTTGCATAGCATTGCGTGAAGTGGGTTTTTACATTTGTCATGAGTTCTTTGAAAATGTGGGAAATAGTAAAAGAATCCAAAAAAGACAGTGATTTAAAAGAATATTTAAAAACTATTTTTTATCGAAATAATACAATTTTAGTTTGTGAATCAACTCCCTGAATTTTATTGAAATTATTTTTAACCCTACTGACATAGGGTTGTCAGTAGTAGGGATTTAATTTGTAATAGATATGAATCAGGTTAATAGCTACTATCTATTACAAGAACAATGGATGCTTTCTCTTTAAAAAACTTTGGAAACTTTGAACCTTTTGTAAGTTTCCAAAGTTTCGTATAAAAAAAGTGAAAAATTAAGCAGAAAAAAGAGTGAGAGAAAGAATCCTTGATAAAGCCCAAGAACTGTTTTTTCGGTACGGGGTAAAAAGCGTGACAATGGACGATATTGCGCGCGAACTGGGAATTTCTAAAAAAACCATTTATCAGCACTTTGAAGATAAAAACGCCATGGTATTTGCCGGGGTAGAACATCACTTCGAATGTGATCGTGCATTGGCCGAGCAGATGCAGGCAGAAGCCCCGGACCCGATTGCTGAAGTAGTGATGGCTTCTGAAATGATGCGTCAGACCATGGCCGGTATGAATCCGACCGCTATTTTCGACATTAAGAAATACTATCCCCAAGCTTGGGATCTGTTCTCAAAATATAAGAAACAGTTCATTCTGGAAATAGTAAAGCAAAACCTGAAAAAAGGAATGGAGATGGGACTTTACCGCTCAGCAATCAATATAGAGGTCATTGCTCGCTTACGATTGGAACAAATTGAAATGGGGCTCGATCCCTATATTTTTCCGTTAGGGCAATTTAATCCGTTGGATACGCAACTGGAACTGCTCGACCATTTTTTGCGGGGAATCGTTACCCTCGACGGACTCAGTTTGTATGAGAAATACTTGGCCAAACAACTTTCGACTCCGCTATCCTCAGCGGCTATATTCAACACCAAAAGTGCCTATTAACAGCTATTTCATATCACAACCCAATGTCTAATTTTAAACCATATATGCCACAAATTCAACACAAATGGAGATGGCTGGCCGTATTTATGCTGCCGCTGTTTCCGCTCTACAGCCAAACGCGTTACTCGCTTCAGGAAGCCATTCAGTACGGAGTGACTCACAATGTAAATGTCAAAAATACGCTGACCGACGCCCAAAGTGCCGAATCAAGAATTGGAGAAATCCGTGCGGTAGGTTTGCCGCAGGTAAACGGTTCGGTAAATATCATGGATAACCTGATTATTCAGCGGGTATTCTTACCGGCCGTGTTCTTTGACCCTAAAGCCCCCGAGGGGGCACCGCCGGTGCCCGTTCAGTTTGGGGTAAAATATTCAGGCAATGCGGCGCTTCAACTCAATCAAGTGATTTTTAACGCGCAATGGTTGTTGGGTTTGAAAGCGGCACAAGCCTATCGGGAATTGGCGGTGAAAAACGTAACTCAATCCAAAATTCAGGTAGCAGAGGCGGTTTCTAAAGCCTATTACAGCGTGTTGGTAGCTGAAGAACGCGCTAAATTATTGGATTTGAATATCCAACGTTTGGATAGTCTCACTCGCGAAATGAGCGCGATGAACCAAAAAGGATTTGTCGAAAAATTGGATGTAGACCGTTTGGAAGTATCGCTCAACAATCTCAAAACCGAGCGCACCAAAGTGCAAAATTTGGTGGATCTGAGCTACTACATGCTCAAATTTCAGATGGGTATGAAGTTGGATGAACAAATTCAATTGACTGACCGTATCAACGAAGCTGATGTCAATCGTATTGCTGCAGAAGTCAAAGCCGACGACGGAAGCAATTTCAGCTACGACCAACGGGTTGATTACTCCATTTTGAAAAGCAATTTGAGATTGTCGGAGATGGATGTGGAAAACAACAAAAGAGGGTATTATCCGATGGTATCTGCGTTTGCCGGTTACGGTTACAATACCGGTCGAAACAGCTTAGGAGACGTTTTTGGCTCCCCTTGGTTCAATAATGCCAATATTGGATTGAATATCAATATCCCGGTCTTTGACGGGTTTACCAAAAAATACAAAATTCAGCAGGCGAAGTTTACCGTTGATAAAGTAAAACAAAGTCTGAGTTTGGTAGAACAATCCATTGATTTGCAGATTAGAAGTGCCAATATCACGATTGTGAACGGTTTGGAAACGCTGAAAACCCAAAAACGCAATATGGATTTGGCCCAAGAAGTGGTTCGGGTCTCTAAGATCAAATACCAATCAGGAACAGGGTCAAATATTGAGGTGATCAATGCAGAGTCAGCTTTGAAAGAAGCACAAACCAACTATTTTGCGTCGCTCTATGACCTGCTTTTGGCCAAAGTAGATTTGGACAAAGCCAAAGGAAAATTGAATTATTAATCAACCTTATTCACCTCCCTTTTTTAATGAAAAGGAGAAATGAATGGCTCTCGTCGCCTTTGGGCGAAGGGGAGCAAAGAGGTTAAAAACCAAAACCATATCGTCATTATGAAAGCACAATACTTTGTATTTTTTTTAACAGCCACCTTTCTTGTCACTGCCTGCGGAGGCGAAAAGAAACCCAATACATTAGCGGAGAAAAAAGAGGCTTTGGCCAAATTAAAAGCGGAATCAAAGGCCTTAACGGAAAAAATTACGGCTCTTGAAACGGAAATCAAAACGGCTGACCCGACCATGAAAGCCGCTGAAAAAGTGTTACCCGTTGTAACGCAGGTACTTCAACCACGCAACTTTAACAGTTTTATTGAGATTCAGGGAACGGTCGAAACCAAAAACACGGCTACCGCTACACCGCGCATGGCCGGGACCTATACCACGGTTTTTGTGAAAGAGGGGCAAAGCGTCAAAGCCGGGCAATTGCTGGCTAAAATTGATAATGCTATTCTGCGCGATCAAATTGCGGCCTTAAAACAACAAATGGAGTTGGCCAATACGGTTTACGAAAAGCAAAAAAGCCTTTGGGATCAAAAAATCGGGACAGAGATTCAGTTTTTACAGGCAAAGAACAACAAAGAATCGTTGGAAAAAAACTTGGCCGTACTGGAAACGCAGGTGGATATGTATAACGTCTATGCCCCGATCAGCGGAGCGGTAGAAAGAGTCATGGCCAAAACCGGTGAGATTGCCGCCCCGGGAATGCCGCTGGCAAGTATTGTCAATTTGGGCAGCCTGAAAGCCACCGCCAATGTGCCTGATACCTATCTCAGTAATATCAATATGGGCGATGCCGTCAAAGTAAAACTCCCTGATTTGAACCGTGAGATCAATGCCCGCGTAACGTTTATCAGCAAATTGGTCAATCCGGCCAACCGTACCTTTAAAATTGAGGCGTCGATTCCGAGCAGTAGTGATATCAAACCCAATATGGTGTCTGTGTTAAATATTGCGGACATTAACAAGTCGAATGCTATCGTTATCAAACAAAACTACATTCAAAGTACGGAATTGGGAGATGTGGTTTATGTAGCCGAAACGGAAGGCAATAAGAAGGTAGCCAAGGCGCGTAAAGTAAAAACGGGCGTATCCTATAACGGCGAAATCGAAATTACAGAGGGCCTTCAGGCAGGCGATTTGATCGTAACGGAAGGGTATCAAGATTTAGTAGACGGACAGGTAATCAGTTATTAGGCCCCCAACCCCCAATGGGGGCTACCGGGTCAATTTGTAAGCAAATTGATAAAATAACTTAAACAAATTCCCCCTTTGGGGGGTAGGGGGCTTATGACAACATTAAAAGACTTTAAAATCACCCGTTGGTGTCTTGAAAACAAGACCACGGTCTATCTCTTTACAGCCATTATTTCGTTGGCGGGTTTGTTCGTGTATTTCACCATGCCCAAAGAACAATTTCCCGAAATCGCAGTTCCTACGGTGATTGTCTCGACGATTTATCCGGGAGCAAGCCCTTCCGATATTGAGACGATTATTACCAAACCCATTGAAAAGCAGCTTAAAGCAGCAAGCGGTGTTACGAAGATCAGATCTAACTCTATTCAGGATTTCTCCCTTATTACAGTTGAGTTTACGACGGGTATTACGGCGCAGGTAGCGAAGCAACGTGTTTCGGATGCGGTGGATAAATCATTGGTGGATTTGCCTACCGACCGTAAACAAGACCCTTCGGTACAGGAGGTGAACTTCTCGGAGTTTCCGATCATGAACATCAACTTGGCCGGAAATTATTCACTGAAAAAACTCAAAGACTACGCCGATCAACTCAAAGATGAGATCGAATCCTTGCCCGAAATTACCCGGGTGGATATCGTAGGGGCGCTTGACCGTGAGATTCAGATCAACCTGGATCTGTACAAGATGCAGGCGGCCGGAGTTTCGTTTTACGAAATTCAAAATGCCATTCAGGGCGAAAACATCAATATCTCAGGCGGTGAGTTGAACGTTGACAATGTGCGTCGTAACCTTCGGGTAGTGGGCGAGTTTCGGGATGTGAATCAATTGAATAACATTATCATCCGTTCTTCGACCGGAGCTACCCTTAAATTGTCGGAACTTGCCGAAATCAAAGACGGATTTGCGGAAAAACAAAGTTATGCCCGTTTGGACGGAAAGACGGTTATTACGCTCAATGTCATTAAACGTGGTGGCGAAAACCTGATTTCGGCTTCTGATAACATCAAAGCCATTTTGAAAAAATACGAAGAAACCAAGTTCCCGGACGGATTGAAAATCAGCCTGACCAACGACGGTTCAGAACGTACTAAAGTGGAATTGAACGACTTACTCAACACCGTTATCTTAGGTTTTATCTTTGTAGTATTAGTGTTGATGTTCTTCATGGGGGTTCAGGATGCCATTTTTGTGGGCCTTTCCGTACCGCTTTCTACGTTGGTAGCTTTTGTGTTGTTCCCGGTCATTGCCGGCGCCACAGGGATTGTATTTACCCTGAATACCATCGTTCTTTTTGCCTTCCTGTTAGGGTTGGGAATTGTAGTGGACGATGCGATCGTGGTAATTGAAAACGCCCACCGTGTATACAATGAAGACAAAAAGTTATCTCGAACCCAAGCGATATCCTTTGCTGCCGGTGAAGTATTTGTGCCTGTATTGACAGGTACTTTGACCACCATAGCGCCATTCCTGCCCTTGCTGTTTTGGCCGGGGATTGTGGGTGAGTTTATGAAATTCTTGCCGCTGACTTTGATTATTACCCTGTTTGCCTCCTTGTTTGTGGCGTATGTGATGAACCCGGTGTTTGCGTCGTCGTCATTGAAACGGGTTGAAGAACATGCCAACGAGGACAAGTCATTCCGTTCTATTTTGAAACCGGTACTTATTTTGGCGGGATTGTCGGTCTTGGGTTATCTGATCAATTTCGGAGTCGGCAACTTGATGTTGCTCGTCACGCTGTTATACCTGTTCAATCATTATGTATTAACACCGCGCATTATCGTGCCTTTCCAAGAAAACGTATTCCCGCGTTTAAAAAATGGGTATCGTAAATTGATTTCTTGGGTGATTACCGGGGCGCGTCCTTATGCGCTGTTCGGAGGCGTGATTGCTCTCTTTGTCGGTACCATCGTTTTGACGGCGATTGTTCAACCGAAATCTGTTTTCTTCCCTTCGGGCGACCCTGATTTTGTGTATGTCTATTGTGTCATGCCGCAGGGAACCGATGCCGCGAAGACCAACGAAGTGATGAAGCAATTGGAAGATCGCGTTTATAGTGTGATTGGTAAAGACAGTCCGATTGTAGCCTCGGTCATTACCAACATCGGTATTAATGCCGGCGACCCTTTCAATCCGGACCGTACCATTGTTCCGCACAAAGGCAAGATCACGGTGGCTTTTAAAAGTGTTGAAGAACGGGTGCATCACAATATCTCGACCTCTGATATTTTGGCCAAAGTACGCGAGCGGGTAAAAGGGATTCCGGGAGCACAAGTGACGGCAGAGCCGGAAAGCAACGGACCTCCGACGGGTAAACCGGTGACCATAGAAATTGCCGGTGAGGACTTTAATCAATTGGTCAATCTGACGGCAAACGTTAAAAATGCCATTATCAAATCGGGTATTCAGGGAATTGAAGAATTGAAATCGGATTTGGTACTGAATAAACCGGAAATCGTAATAGATATCGACCGCGAGCAGGCTGCTCGTGAAGGAATTACGACGGCACAAATCGCTTTACAAATTCGCGGTGCTTTGTTCGGAACCGAAGTGTCTAAATTCCGTGACGACAAAGACGATTATCCGATCATGGTGCGTTTAAAAGAAGGCGACCGCGGTCAGATCGAAAAACTGTTGAGTATGAACGTGGTCTATCGTGATATGAACTTGGGCGGGGTATTGCGTCAGGTACCGTTAAGCACCTTGACCAATATTCGTTATTCAACTACCTACAGCGGTATCAATCGTAAGAATCAGGAGCGGGTTGTGACGCTTTCTTCGGACGTATTGGGTGGGTTTAATGCTAATGATGTGAATACGCAGATTCAGGATGTGGTCAACGGTTTGGACATCCCGCAGGGTTACAGTATTCGATTGGGCGGAGAGCAGGAAGAGCAAATGAAATCCATGCAGTTCTTAGGGGTAGCGTTTTTAGGAGCTATTTTGTTGATTTTCCTTATTCTGGTAACCCAATTCAACTCGCTCAGTAAACCGTTCATTATCTTTTTTACGGTATTGTTCAGCTTGATCGGGGTGTTGTTAGGATTTATGATCACGGGCAAAACCATGTCGATCATTATGACCGGGGTAGGTATCTTTGCCTTAGCAGGTATCGTAATTAAAAACGGGATCTTGTTGATCGAATTTACGGAGGAGCTTCGCGGACGCGGTATGCCGACCCGTCAGGCATTGATCGAAGCCGGGGCGGCCCGTTTGACACCTGTATTGTTAACTGCCTCGGCCTGTATTTTGGGATTAGTGCCGTTGGCTATCGGGATGAATATCAACTTTGTCACCCTCTTTACCGAATTTGACCCTCAGTTCTTTATCGGCGGTTTCAGTGCGGTTTTCTGGGGTTCATTGGCCTTTACCATTATCTTCGGTTTGTCGTTCAGTACATTGCTGACGCTGATCATGGTACCTGCCATGTACTACATCATTGAGCGCCTTAAAGAGCGTTTCGGTATCAAGAGCCGTTATCCGGAGCCCGTTCTTATACCTGCCGTAAACGGAGTAGACGGAAAAGTCTCATCCAACGGTAAAGGAGCGAAAGCCAAAGAAGAGAAAAATTTGGAAGTATAATATTTTGAAGGTTTAGAGAAGCTTGGTTTGAAAAAGCCGTCTCGTTTGAGGCGGCTTTTTTATGGCAGATCGTCAGAAATGGGAGCAGCTTTTGATATTTCCTTAAATAAACCTACTTTCGACTATAAAATTATCGAAATCTTATGACTACGATTCAGATAAAGGTGAGCGAGGCTTTAGTAACTCGATATGGGGTCAAAGCCTTACAGGAACGAGTACAACGTGAAATGGAATGGGAAGAAATGCGTCTTTTGGCTGAAGAATATCAAAAATCATTGCAGGAAACAGGTATTGATGATACTGCAATGATTGAAAAATCACGTGGGAAAGCTTGGGATAAATTTAAGGCTGACAACAGTAACCTTTTCCAATCTTGAATCAGTTTGTTACAGACGCTAACGTCATTTTTGGTTGCCTTATCAGCGGACGAGAGCAATATCTTCGTCTTGTAACGGAAAAGAAATTTTATCTACCCGATTTTGCATTAACCGAAATTCAGATTTATCAAGAGCTGATTACTGAAAAATCACCGATGATTGGTCATAAATTGCGCGATTATACCTTACGGCTATTTGAGAAATTAATCATTGTCCCTAACTTCTTAATTTCAACTCAAAGCTATTATCAGGCATTCCTTCTTTGTAAAGATATTGATGAGAAAGATACGGTGTATGTAGCGCTATCCTTAGAATTTGGATATCCCTTACTTACAAGAGATGAAGAATTAACATTAGGGCTACGTCAAAAAGGTTTTACCAATATTATTCTTCTCAAAGAGTTTTTTGATTCTGTATAACCTTACTTAAAACTCTTTTGAAAGGATTATTTCACATACTTTAACGCCAACGAATTCATACAGTAGCGCTGACGGGTAGGAGAGGGGCCATCGTAGAACAAATGCCCTAAGTGCCCGTTGCATCTTCGGCACCTGACCTCAATACGTTCTTCTCTTTCCGAAAAATCTTTCCTGAAAAGCAAACGATTCGGCCGGGCAGGTTGCCGAAAACTCGGCCAACCCGTGCCGCTGTCATATTTATCCTCCGAACGGAAAAGCAAATTGCCGCAAGCAGCGCAATGGTAATGCCCTATACCTTTAAAATCATGGTATTCGTTGGTAAACGGAGCCTCGGTAGATCCTTCTCTTGTGACCGTATAAGTCCCGTCGCTGAGTACCTCTTTCCAAACGCTGTTGGGAACCCGAACTTCAGCCGTGTCAGTAAGCGAAAAGTAAGGGTTATGTTGAGGAACTTTATTAGGACGTTGACAAGCAGTCCATAACAACAGTCCCGACAAACAGCCCCAAAGTAATTTCATTGGACAAAACATTATTTAAACCGGTCTACTAACGGAAATTGGGCAATCCGTAGGGTGGTACAACCGTAGGGGATTAACGTAATTTCTTCCAAAGGCGTGCCCAGTTCCTGAAAGGGGTGAGAAGGGTAAGGAGGACGGCCCGCCGAGTTTTGAGATTTTTCCCAAAACGGAATTTTCTTCCCTTTCACTGTAATGCTGACAGGAGCATTTTCCAAATTCCAAGGATAATCAGCCACCTTAGCTTTGACCGTCACTTTCATGGAATCGGCTTTGATATGCTGTACGGGAATTCCGTAGTTCCAGGGGGTAGTAGGGGTCACTTCGTAAAAAGTGTCCGTAAACTCATCGGTTTTGACTTCTCTCCAACTTTCCCCGATTTTCAGAGCATACACCAAAGGACCCCGCTCAATGCCCAGCGAATTCTCAAACCAATAAGAATAAGCCATTTCCATCGGCAGTTGCAATTCAACGACATCATTCACGGTCCATAACCGATTCAGTTTGACAATTTTTTCTCCGGTATAGCTTTGTACTTGACCGTTCACTTTTATGACGGGTTTTTTACACCACTCCGGAATGCGTAAATGTAGGGGAAAGGATACTTTTTCGTTGGATTGGTACGTAAATTTCAGTTGATCGGAAAAAGGATAGTTCGTTTCTTCCAAAAATACAACCTCTTTGTTATCAGCGACTTTTGCTTTGACCGTCGAAGCTCCGTAAACCAAAGCCGCCAAGCCGTTGTCGGCGGTAGCATACCAAAGATTCTGCACAAATTTCGGATAGCCCTGATGCATATTGGCCACACAACAAGGATAACCGGAAAGGGTGCCGAAGACGATGCGCCCTACGCGGTCATTCATAAAGTTACGACTTTTGTCCGTTACCTCTACTTGGTTGACCTGCTGAAAATATTGCTTCCGCATGTATTGATCATCGTGCTGCGTGGGCAAAACATTAAACGCAATTTTTTCCAAATAATCGGCAAAAAATACATCGCCGGTAATGGGCAAAATACTTTCAAACGAATACATAAACTCTACCGCAGAACACAACTCCGAGCCTTGGGTGGGGTCGTTTCCGTGCAAGCCTTCATCCCCGCCATACATACCGTTGACAAATCCGTGTACTTCTTTGAGGGCGGTCAACCCCTCTTTGACAGCCTGCATGTATTTGTTTTCGGGGTGTTGTTGGTAGTAAATCAACGGCTCTTTAATGCCCTGAGCCACATTGACGCAATGCAAATCGGGGTAAGGATTGAGACGTCGCAGGGTATTGTTGGTGAGTTTTGTGGTCCAATCAAAGGTTTGTTGATGAATCAACTCGCCAAGGTCGAGCAGGTATTTTTCTTTGGTAATGTTATACAACCAATACACAATTTGCAGGTTATCTCCGCCGCGTTGCTCTCCCCAAAAAGTCCATTTACCAAGCGGATTTTTGGGTAAGTTAGCCAGTTGGTATCGAAAGTATTTATCCAACAATGTCAGTACCCGTTTGTCTTGGGTGGCGGTATAGTATTGTTGCAGGGCTTTAAGCATCACCATTTTAGGCCACCAATCTTCACTGAGCGTTTGCTGAGTACCTTTGATGGTTTGCATCTTTTTCTCATCAAACGGATAAGGGCCGAAATAGCCGTCGGGGCGTTGGTTGTTGATGCTCCATTCGATCCATTCCTGTGCTTTTGCTTTGAGTTTGGCGTCGTTAAGAATATAGGCCAAAGGCACAAGTCCGTCAATCCAATAGGGACCGCGCTCCCAACTGTCGCCTGTGCCGCCGAGCCAACCGTTGTTTTTACCGCAAACCAAGGCATAAATACTGTCCAGTTTTCCCGTTAAGCCGTCGCGTTGTGTTTCCAGCATCTTTTTAAGCCAACCTTTCGGTTGAATGGCCCCTAATGGCAAAGCGGTGTAGGGTTGTGCCAAAAGTGGTGCTTGGTTGGTGATGTAGTGACTGTTGCGCGGTTGACCGAATAACGAGGACAGACTCAGCAAAAGCAGAAAAGTGAAAGTATATTTCATTGATCAAGCAGTAGTTAGATTGTTTTTCAGTAACGCCAACTCTTCAAATCAGCATCGGCCGGCGCTGCGGCTTCGATGCGTTTCAGTATTTTGGGAAGATACATGGTGTTGTAACGCAGGCGCGAAACATAATTGGGAACGTTGGGGTCGCCGTTCCAACAGTGTTCAAAGCGGTCTCCGTATTTTACCTCTCCGTCATAATGCGGATTTTTCGTGGTTTTCAGGAAATCTTCCATCAGATAGACCGCGTTGTTGAGATAATAATTGTCCATATCACCGCAGTAAATGTGAATCTTACCCTGTAATTTTTTCCCGACCGTAGCCCATTGGCGCTTCAGAATATGCATCAAATCGTAATTCTCCGACCAATAGTTGGCCACTTCTTTATCAATTTTTCCGGTAGCTTTATCCCAAATAGGTTTTGGATACCCATTTGAACCTGCGGGTGAGTAGGTTGCTTGCCAAATGTCCCATTGGTCGCCCGAACGGGAGTTATCGCCTATCGCCAGCTCTCGTTGATTGATTTCTTCGATGGTACATTTCACCTGCCCTAAGTAATTGCGCATTCCGGGCCGTGGAGTTTTCTTAAAATCACTCGGTAAATAGTAAGCATTTTCGTCCTTGTAAATATTAACGACCGTGTAAGCTTCAAACGTAATGGGGTCGGGACATGCGGCAAAGCAGCCGTTGTATTCGTCCGGATAAAATACTTGTGCGGCCAAGGCTTCCCAGCCGCCGGTGCTGCCGCCGTATAGAAATCTGGCCCAGCCTTTGCCCAATCCTCGGAAACGCTTCTCGATTTCGGGAATCAACTCATACGTGATCGCATCGCCGTAAGGCCCCATATTGGCTGAATTGACCGCGTAAGAGTCATCGTAATAAGGGGTAGCATGTTGAATCTCCACGATCAGCATTCGCGGAAAGTCTTTGGAGGTCCATTGTTTATAGAAATTATAAGCCTCTTGCCACACAAATTTTTTATAACCGTAGATGCCGAACCGAGCAATGTAATCGGTCGTATCCATGTCGGCCGGCGGGGGCGTTTCTTTAAACCCGTCAAAATCGGCGGGAAAATGCCCGTGATTGATACAAATAGGGTATTTCGCTTCGGGATGTTCGTCAAACCCATGCGGCAACAATACGTGCGCTCCCAAATACATCGGTCTTCCCCAAAATTCGGTCAGCATTTTGCTCTGAATTTTAATGTGTTTGATGTACTTGGTGTCTTTGGGCTCAGGCAGCGTCGGATTCTCCTGATCTAATACAATTTTTACGATTTCTTTGCCTTTAGGGTCAAACTTGACTTTGAACGGCTTGGAATACAAATTGCCCGGCGCGACCCGAAAGTTTTGGCCTTCACCGCGATCCATGGGGAGTTTTACCGTATAACCTGTTTTGAGTTTGAAGGTTTCGTATTTGTGGAGTAACGCTTGTACCCAATATTCACCGGCAGGAAACGATTGGAGAGATTTTACCGGATAACCATTGGCGGCTGAAGAGAGAATAACGGCTTTTTCGGCTTGCCACCCGTCTATATTTTGTCCGAACAACTGTTGCGAAGAAGGCTCATCACTGACCTGAAAACGGGGTTCGGTTTTATTGTCTTTGGCCAAAAACAACATGAGTCGTCCGTCGAAGGAGAGACCTTTGGATTTCGGAAAACTGACTGAAAATTGCGTTTGAGCTGAAACAGTGATGACACTGATGAACAGCAGAAAAAAGGATAGGATTTTCATACGGATAGTAGTTGATGATAGAGATGAAGGAATTGTTTTGCTACAACACTTGGAGCATTTCGTTGCTCAATGATTTCGCGGTTTTTTTGGCTCAACGAATCATAGTCAGGATTTTCCAGTACAAATTGAATTCCATTAGCCAAATCTTCAGCCGAAGCTAAACGAGCTACATAACCTGTTTGGAGGTGAAGAATCTGTTCGGGAATGCCCCCCGTATCAAATCCCACCACGGGCGTACCGCACGCCATGGCTTCAATAACGGTATTGGGATAATTATCTTCCAACGAAGGTACCACCATGACATCGGCCGCTTGATATACCTTGACTATTTCATGCGAAGGCACGCTTCCCAATAGCTTCACTTCCAATCCTAATTCTGCCATAGATTCGGAACCGGCCTTTCCGATCACCACCACTCCCCATTCGTCCCTTTTGTCTTTTAATAAGTGAGTAGCTTCTTTAAAGTAGGCAAAGCCCTTGCGCGGGTCCTGCGTATTGACCCCGGCGAAAAGTATCCATTTTTTTCGGGTATCCAAATCTAATTTGATTTTTGCAGGTTTTCGCTCTATCGGCTGAAAAACAGCCGTATCAATCAAATTAGGAATAGCCCGGGTAGAAAGATGACGCGTAGTGCCGGCTTTTCGGGCCAAATCGGCCAACCATTGGCTGGGAGAAACCAACGTAAACGAGGTATTTTTGAATAACCGTACTTTACGTTCAAAGACCCGATACGCTAAGTCGTGCGCGGCAGGCTGCCGCAAATAAGGGCAGTGGTGGCAATGAGTGAGGTATTTATCGCAATCGCGACTGTAATGACACCCGCCCGTAAAAGTGGACATATCGTGCATCGTCCAAACAACGGGTTTGCCGAGAGCCGCTAATTTTTCCAAAGAACCCAAGGACAAAAAACCGAAATTGATCCAATGCAGATGAATAATATCGGCTTCGCGCACAAGCGGGTGGGCTGTCACATCAACGCCTGTCAACAGGGGTGAAAAATGAAAACGTACACTTTTGTCTTTTTCCTGAAGGGCAAAATAAAGACGCTCGCTTGCAAAACGCGCTAATGCTTTTTTTTGGGCAAAAAAGCCGGTTGCATAAGCTTCCACTCCTTTTTCATCTCGCGCTTTTTCCTGAACCAACACCGTTGAGTCTATCCCTTCCGAAAGTAAGGCATGATGCAGCCGTAAGGCCGCAATCGCTGCTCCGCCGAATGTATGATAGGTGCTTACATGAACGACTTTCATGGCCGCCGGGCTGAGATGTTGAGTTGTAAATCCATGACGTTGTTATTCCGATAACGATGATTCACAAACGGGGCCTTGCGGTGCTGATTGGTATCAATGTAGTATCGGAAACCGGCTTTTTCGATGACTTCCAGTATTTTCGCCAGTTCCTGCGATTGACCGATGTAGGCATGAAATTCCACAAAAAGATGTTGCACCCGGTCGAGCATATCAGTACAGTCCGGAAGTACATCTGTTTCAGCGCCTTCAATGTCTATTTTGAGAAAATCAATGCTTTTCTCTTTCGCCAATTCATCTCTTAATCGTACCGACGGAACGGTTTTCTTTTTTCCTTGACCATAAATAGACGCATCGTCGGATTGGCCTTCGCCGAATTCCACTCCCAAATTATCTTTCCAAACGGCTTTTTGGATAACCTCTACATCGTTGATACCGTTATTTCGGAGGTTTTTTGTAAGGTATTCTGCAATTTGAGGTTCAGCTTCGTAGGCTTTTATCCGGGCTTGTGGATATAACTCCTTGAAATACAAGATACTCATACCGACATTAGCACCACAATCATAGATAACGGGTGTAGGAGTAGCGGCTTGAAATTTATAGTATTCTTCATAATAGATTTCCTCAAATTGCCATACCCACGAAAAGCAATCCGGGACCTCCAATCGGTAGTTTCCAAATTTGACTTTAGCAGGTCGGTAGCGCGGTTTATCACCGTAGCGCCAAAAAACAGATAATAATTGCCTTCCCGAGGAGGTTCGCAGAAGGTGAAAAGGGGCTTTGAAAAGGTACTTTAGAGCGAGCATGGAGCAAAAATAGGGAATGATTCCCGATATTTTGTTCAACTTTTCGGAGAAACCTGCATAATGAAAAATGAAGTTCATTTTTTGATTTTTTGCCTACTGTTTAAATAGACAGGGATAAGGTAACTTTCCCCAAATCCGGCAAAAAAATCTCATCAGGGGAATTTTCTCACACCCTAAACGTAGCTAAGCTCCTGATAAATGGCATGGTATATTATTTTAATGGCCTGATGCGGTTTATTTTTATTCACACCCACATCTGCGTCTGTTCGCTGTTGAATACTCTCCCGAAAAACAGAGTTCCCGACAAAGATGTGTATTAGTCAATCTTAAAAAAATTAGAATAGTATGAAAAAGTCAGCAATTCTTTTGGGTATTTCTTTATCTCTTTCTGTGCTTACCATTCAAAGCTGTAAAGAGGATGAAGTCAGCTCCCCAACCATTTCAGCCTTTGATTGTACGGGAGCAACATTTTCAACCATGGCTACTACAGGTTCAGCTTACACGGGTACAGTGACCGTTCCTTATACCGGTGGAAACGGAATTGTCTATCCTGCCGGAACAGGTATCGCTTCCACAGGTGTCAGTGGATTGATGGCAACATTGGTTGGCGGAACGTTAGCTAACGGTTCAGGTACAGTTACTTATAACATTTCGGGAACTCCCGGTACTACAGGGTCCGCAACCTTTCCGATTATTTTAGGCGGACAAACCTGTAACTTAGTACTTCCGGTCAATGCAGCAGCGGCTACTGTTACCGGATTGACTTGTGCTAACACAACCTATTTGGCTTCGGCTACCGGCGGAACAGCTTTTACCGGAACGGCTACCGTACCTTATACGGGCGGCAATTCGGCGGTGTATACTGCCGGCACAGGCATTGCTTCAACAGGTGTAACGGGTTTAACCGCTACTTTAGCTTCCGGTACGTTAGCCAACGAGGCCGGTAATTTGACGTATAATATTACAGGAACTCCGAGCGCAGCGGGTACAGCGACCTTCCCATTGACATTTGGCGGCCAAACCTGTAGTATGGCTATGACAGTAAAATAGTTAATATGGCCTCAAGTGGAGAGAGAAAGTGAGAGTGGAGAGGCTGTATTAACGTAGGCTGTGATGAAACGGGAGAATATCAATAGCAGAAGACGTTAGCATTAAAAATACAGCATACTGCATCAGATAAACTTTCAGTACAGAGAAGCCGCTCCGATACTCGGAACGGCTTCTCTGTTTATTTGCTTTTCGGAATGGTCTTTTTTACTTTCCTTTGACAAAATTTACACAAGATGCTGATTACTCTCATTGTCGCTACGGCTCAAAACGGCGTCATCGGTCGGGATAACCAATTGATTTGGCACTTGCCGGATGACCTGAAACAATTTAAACGCCTTACTATGGGTCATCCCATCATTATGGGGCGCAAGACCTTTGAGTCTATCGGAAAGCCGCTGCCAAATCGAACGTCAATCGTCATTACTCGGAGTAAGGAGTGGTTTGCAGAAGGAATTTTAATCGTAAATTCTGTAGAAGAAGCAGTAAAAACAGCCCAAAAAACAGGAGCAGATGAAACTTTTGTCATAGGAGGTGCCGAAATTTACCGACTTACCTTACCTATGGCCGATAAAATTTATCTGACGGAAGTACAGGCTGATTTTGAGGGAGATGCTTACTTTACCATTTCTGATTCTGAAAATTGGCAGGAAACAGGCCGACTCCATCATCCGGCGGACGAAAAACATGCTGTAGCGTTTGATTTTGTGGAATTAGTTCGTAAATAGCATTTTGCTAAACCTCATTGTGAACGAGCCTCCCTGTCTTTTTCCATGAAAAAAATCCTGCGTTTTGTAGCGTTTGCACTTTTGCTGCTGATTGTCGTGTTATTGGTCAACACTTTCAGCATTTCTTCTAAACAGATGGCCGGCATTCCACCGGCTTCTCCCTTCACTGTCAGCGATTCTGCCGTAGTTCATTTATCGGAGGCGGTTAAAATCCGTACGGTTTCTTTTGAAGACCTGTCGCTGATGGACAGTACTCAATTTGAAAAATTTGTGGGCTATTTGGCAAAAACTTACCCATTGGTACATGCTCGTTTGAAATGGGAGCGCATTAATACCTACGGGTTATTGTATCATTGGACCGGAAAAGATACCTCATTAAAACCGGCCCTTCTCATGGGGCACTATGACGTAGTACCGGTGGTACAAGGCACCGAAAAAATGTGGAAACATCCGCCTTTTGCGGGAGATATTGCCGAAGGGTTTGTGTACGGACGCGGTACATTAGACGATAAGGTAACGGTTATCGGGGTTTTGGAAGCAGTAGAGTATTTGCTGAAACAGAACTACCAACCCAATCGCACTTTTTATTTGGCTTTCGGTCACGACGAAGAGATTTCGGGGCATTATGGGGCACAGACCATAGCTTCGGTTCTTGAAAAACGACAAATCCGGTTAGAATATGTCATGGACGAAGGAGGTACAATCAAAACAGACGGTGTTTCGGGAATAAATAAGCCGATTGCCTTGATTGGTGTAGCTGAAAAAGGATACACTACTTTGCAATTAACCGCTGTCGGAGAAGGCGGACATTCTTCCATGCCGCCTCCGCAAACCGGTATCGGAATGATGGCCGAAGCCATTGATCGATTGCAAAAAAATCCGTTTCCGGCTCGTTTGGGAGGAGCCGCAAGTTATTTGCAGGATTATTTGGCTGACGAAATGCCTTTCGGAACAAAATTAGCTATGGCTAACCGTTGGTTATTGTCACCCGTGATTATAAGCATTTTGGCAAAAACCAATGCCGGAAACGCCATGGTACGTACCAGTATCGCACCGACGGTCATTCATGCGGGAGTGAAAGATAATGTACTTCCCGTAGAAGTGGTTGCCAAAATCAACTTTCGGATTTTGCCCGGCGATTCGGTCAAAGGAGTAGAAGAGTACGTTCGGAAAGTAATTGATAATGATCGAATCAAAATTGATGTTTTGAAACAGTTTGATTCGGAGCCATCTCCTGTTTCAGATACGGCTTCGGTCGGCTTTCGTACGTTGCATCGTACCATAAAAAGGTGTTTCCCCGAGGCTGTTGTAGCACCTTATTTGGTAGTAGGAGCTACTGATGCCCGTTATTATAAAAAAGTTTCCTCTAATCTCTACCGCTTTATGCCGGTGCGAATGAATGACGAAGATTTGAAACGCCCTCACGGCACCAATGAACGCATCAGTGCGGAGGATTTTAAAAATGTGGTCAAGTTTTATGTGGAATTGGTGAAAGGAAGCTAACTCCGAAAGGCAAATATGGCAGAAATATAGAATTCTATTCATATTTACCGCACGTTCACGACTGCACTCATGAACGTGCGGTAATTTTTTAATAAACCTCTTCTTTTACTTTTACCTCTACTCTTGGCGGAATCAACCGATACAAAACCGGAGTCACAATGCGGGAAAGTAAAGTAGAACTGATCAAACCTCCGATCAGCACCCATGCCAAAGGAGAGTAAAGCGGGTTTCCTTCAATAGCAAGCGGAATCAAACCGCCAATGGCAGTGAGGGATGTGAGAACAATCGGCACGAAACGAATTTCGCCGGCTTCCTGAATCGCATCAAGTAAAGGGCGTCCTTCTTCACGCAGCTGATTGGTAAAATCAACCAACAATATGGAGTTTTTAACTTCAATACCGATCAAGGCAATTAATCCGATAACTGCCACAAAAGAAAGCGGATAACCCACGATCCAAAGCATCGTAAAAGCTCCGATGATACCCAGCGGAATGACCGAAAGCACAATCAACGAACTTTTAAAGGTGCCGAATTCCAAAATCAAAACGCCGATAAAGCCAAAGGCAGTGATCAAAATGATGGTTCCTAAACCGCCGAACGACTTCTCTCGAGCTTCCAATTCACCGGCCGCTTTGTAGCTGAAATCATTCGGGAATTTGTATTTTTCGAGTTTAGCCAAGACTTCATTATAGACATTATCGACCAAATAGCCGCTTTTTACGAATGCCGAGATGGTTACAAAACGGTCGCGATCGTAGTGAAGGATTTGGTTGGTAGAAGTCTCAAATTGAATATCAGCTACCTGGCGTAACGGAATAGCCGTTCCCATCAGATTATTCACGTACAGATTGTTAAGAATATCAGGTTTGGTGATAGGACCTTTGGGAAGCGTCACATTGATAATATAATCATCACCGCTGTTGTCTTTAAATGTACCTATGTTCAGCCCTGAAACGGCTAAGCGAATGGTTCGATTGATGTCAACAATTGAGATTCCCAATAGGCCTGCTTTTTCTTTGTTGATTTTGACGCGCAAATCGGTACGACGAGTTGTCAGGGGATTTTTTACATAGATTGTCCCCGGCGTATCTTTTAGGATTTTTTCCACATCAGCGGCTACACTGCGCAGTTTTTCAAGGTCTTCTCCCATCACTCGAATCGCTACCGGTGCCTCGGTATTGGGACCCTGTTCAAAATCCACGACTTCTACGTTGGCATTGGGTACATAGCGCAATCGCTCCCGCAATTGATCAATAATTTTTAATTTCTCCGGAGGATGAATTTCGTCCTGAAGTTGGACAAAAACTTCGGCGTAGTTGCTTGTTTCTGACCGTTCGATAACATTGTAATACATTCGGGGATTACCCCGTCCTACACTTGTTGAGAAGTATTTGACATCCGGAAAGCGTTTCAATTCATTTTCTACTAACCTTGCTACGCGATTGGTTTCGTTGAGGGTACTGCCTTCGGGAGTTTCAAAAGTAATTCGGAACATGGGCTTTTCGGATTTCGGGAAAAGCGCGAAACCGATAGATTTGGGAATCGTTAGGGAAGCCCCGAACAATAACCCCGCAAACAGAAGGGTAGGTAACGGATGGCGAAGCGCCCAGTTGAGCAAGCGACTGTATGAGCCCGAAATCAATTTTTTTAAGGCTCTTAAAAAGATATTCCCCTCGGGGTTATGATTACTTTCCAACAAACGACTGCTCAAGAAAGGAACAATGGTTAAGGAAACAACCATAGAAGCTAAAATTGTCATAACAACGGCCGTAGGAAGACTTCGGATAAAGTCGCCGGAGGCTTCCGGTAAAAACATAAGCGGTAAAAAAGCCAAGACTAAGGTGACGGTACAACCAATGACCGCCAACGTGATCTGTTTGGTTGCCTTGATGGCCGCTTCACGTTTGGAAAACCCGTCGCGCATCCATCGCTCAATATTTTCTACAACCACGATCGAATCATCTACCAAAATACCCAAGGCTACGATCAAACCTACGACGCTTAACTGATTGATGCTGTAACCCAGATAATTAACCGCGGTAAGGCCGATTGCGAGCGACAAAGGAATCGAGATCATAACTACCAACGCGGCTCGTAACCCTAAGGGCAATAGGGTGAGGGCAACCAACAAAATAGCAATGCCGAAATCTTTAGCAAAACGTTCCAAGCGACGATTGACACTGACCGATTGGTCGAAGTATTTGATCATTTTGATGTGCTTCGGCATCGTTTTCTCAAACGCGGCCAGGTCAGCATTGAGTTTCTTTCCGGTTTCCGTAATGTTTTTTCCCGATTTTTGAGCGGCAACTACCAAGACAGCCCGACGTCCGTTAAGACGGGTAAAATTGGTTTCTTCTTCGTAATTAAAATTAACGTCGGCCACATCACGCAGATAAATGATTTTCTGACCGTTAGAAGAGACGATCGTATTTTTTATTTGCTCCAACGATTCATAATCGCCGCTTGTCTTCACATTAAACCGTCGACTTCCTTCCTGTACACTGCCTGCCGGTATGTTGAGGTTTTCTGATTGTAAAGCGCCCAAAACACGATTAATAGCGATACCTTCCTGCGCCATTTTCTCTACATTGAGCGAAACTCGTACGTTTTCTTTGGGAAACCCGTAATCCTTCACTCCTCGGAGGTCTTTATTTTTTTCTAAGGTCTTGCGCAATTTTTCGGAATAATCGGCCATTTCTTTGTAGGAAGCCACTTCAGAGACCAAGGCTACCTGCACAATATTGACCAGCCCCGGGTCAAACTGAAAGTAGCGAATGTCGAAAATGTCTGTCGGCAGAATACTGCGCATCGCGTTTACCTCGCGGGCAACTTCCTGTTTTTTTTCGTCGTTATCTACGGCGTATTCGTATTCCATAAGAAATACCGCCAACCCGTCGTCGATCGTGGTACGAATATTTTTAACATCCTTCAGTTCATTAAGACGTTTTTCGACCGGGTCAACGACCAATTCCTCCATATCTTTAGGGTCAGTACCGGGATAGATGACCGAGATCACAAACGTAGGGGCTTCAAAAGTGGGGTCTTCGGCGCGGGGCATGTTAAACAACGAATTGAGCCCCAGTGCTACTACACCCACAAACATCACCAGCATAAATTGCCAGTTTTTAACGGAAAATTCTGATAAATTCATGTTGAGAGAAGGATTGAGTTATTTGACCACTACGGAAGAATTTTCGGTCAAAAAAGCACTGCCCGAGGTGATTACTTCTGATACATTATTTAAACCGTTTGTTATCAATACCTTATCGCCGTCAACAAAGCCGATTTGAACAGGTAACCGTTTTACTTTCTTTCGTGATTCATCCAAAACATAAACAAAGGCATCTTTGCCGTTTCCTTCTACGATCGCCTCAATCGGCAACACAGTGTAATTTCGATTTTGAACCGGCTTCAATTCCACTTTGGCAAACAGACCGGCAGCTAATCGTTTTCCGTTAGTATTGATTCGTACTTCGATTTCGTAAAGCTTATTCATCGGATCGGCAGCCGGCGCTGATTTGGTAACGGTGCCTGTAAACGTTTCGGTCGGATAAGCATCCAATGTAATAGAGGCTTTGTCGCCGATTTTGAGTCGTGCCCAGTCTTTGTCTGACACGCCTACCCGAACGACCCAATCGCCGGGACGATCGGAGGTTAAATAAAAAATCGGTGTACCCGGACCGGTAAGCTCTCCTTCATTGGCCATTTTTTTAATGACAGTACCCGCAATAGGTGACGTAATTTGAGCGTAGGAACGGTTAAACTGAGCGATCTGCAAATTTTGTTTGGCTACATCGAAACCGGTGGCGGCGTTCTGCATTTGCTCCAAAGTAGCAGCGGTGTCTTTGTACATATTTTCAACGCGCTTAAAATCACGCTCTGCTTTTTCTGCACTGTATTTTGCCTGACTTACCTGAGCGTCAATTTCGGTCATATTGAGGGAGGCCAAAATTTGTCCTTTACCCACCTTCTGCCCTTCTTTTACAAAGACATTCTGAATAACCCCACCTATTTTAAAAGATAGCCTCGCTTCCTCCGAAGAGGCGACTAAGCCGGAGACAGTAATGTTCTCGGAACGATTTACCGATTCTATTTTGGCTAATTGGACCGGAACAGTTGTTTCATCAACCACTGTTTCTTGGGTTTTTGTTTCTTTTTGATTACAGGCAGTTACGATGATGGCAACGGCCGAATAGAGAATATATCGTTTCATTCGTTTAGAAGATTTAAGCGTCGGGAGTTAATTTATGGCAGTGACTTTGTTCAATACCGACTGTTTTATTAAAATATCAAATTGCGCCAGCGACTGTTGTAATTGTGCATTGAGCAGTTCATTCTGTGCCCGTACGTACTCTATCAGCAGTACATTGCCGTTGCGGTAACGACTGTCAATGACCTTAAAGTACTGTTCGGCTTTCGTTACTCCGTCGCTCAGTGATTTAAGCGATTCATGGGCGGCTTGCAGTTCATAAAACGCTTGTGTAGTTTGCAATTCAATTTGTCGTTCGGCTTCTGATTTCCGGGTTCGCAGTTGTTCGGTCTGTATTTTAGCGGACTGAATTTTTGATTTTCGCTCATACCCTTTGAACAAGTCCCACTGTAAACCGATTTGTGCGACTAAATAAGCTTGTCCGGAAAAAGTATAACCGAATCCCTGAAAACCGGTATTGCCGCCCACAAAAACGGAGGGACGTTTGGCTGCCTTCTCATTCAACATTACCGCCGTTTGCGAGGCTGAAATAGATTGGTCGAGTTGTTTAAGTTCTTGGCGATTTGACAGCGCTTCTTGGGTAAGATCAGACAATTTACTGACGCCTGTTTGGCTCTTTACTAAAGCAGTGTCTGCCTGAATCGGAGCATTTAATTCCCGATTCAGCAGAAAGTTAAAATACGCCCGTGCTACTTCCCGATTTTTTTCAGCAACGGTTATTTGCTGTTCTAATTTACTGACTTCATATTCTGCCCCAAAAACGGCATCTTTGGTAATGACATTGTTGGCTGCCAACTTCTGATTCAGCCTTACCAATTCGCGAAGCGTTTTCTGCGCATTTGCGTAAATTTTCAACCCCTCCAGCGATTGCAAATACTGAAGATAGGCTCCTGTGATCGTGTAGCGAAGTTCATTTTCCACCACCCGCTTTTTTGCCTCTTGGGCAGTCAGCAGTGTTTTTTGTATCAGATAGTTATACTGTATCTCAGGGTTATAGATTGAGTACTGCACCGTAAATTTAGTATCGTGAAAATTGTTGGGTGCCAGCAATTGATTGACATTTTCAACTTGGGGAAAGTTGTTAGTCTTGGTAATTTGATTGAGCGTACTGTACACCGGATTGAGCAGATCTCCTACGGGGAAATCCAAACGCCGGCCACCCGCCGCCAGTGAATAAGTCGGATTGAAGCTTACTTTCGGATAAAATAAAGCCTTCGCTTGCCGAATGGTTTCGGTGGCTTTTTGAAGTTCGAGGTTTTCCTGCTTAAGCGAAAGATTATTTTGTAAACCCTCCTGAATGTAAGTCTCCAAAATAGCCGACTGTTGAGCTATCGTTCTGAATCCGCTGAGTAACAATAGCAGTAAGTAAGAGTATCTAATCATTTCTTATTAAATAAACAGTGTTCAGAAAATGAGCAAAAAAAAGCAACGGTTGAACGGTGTGTATCACAATGAATCGTCTGTGTGTTTTGGGGAGGTGAAAAAGAAAAAACCATGGCCGTTGATAGTGGTTATAAGTTAATAATTAAGGTAAGAATCGCAATAAATAAACAAAGTGGTGAATAATAGCGGGTGTCCATCCGACCGAATGGAGTGTCTCTGATTGTTTTAAAAAAACCGATATACTTAAATTCGCCGACTGCCCTTAAAAGAAACACCGCCGCCATCCCAAATAAAATAGAAGTAAGGATGCTCTGACTCACCCACATGCGGGGAAGAAATTCGGCTTTCATGCTGATAATCAAAGCAAACAAAATAAAGCCGATAGCTACGGTTACAGTTTCAAAAAAATGCGGTTGAAACAGAGGTACTTCATTATAAGAAGGTACAGCGAAGTTTTCCCATTTTTTGCCGCCGAAAGCCCAATAGAAATGCAATCCGGCAATTCCGGCAAATACCGTCAACAGTAATATGGAAAGAAAGGCTGTCATAACCCAATGTGCGTTTTAGAGTGAGGTTTTGATCATTTTGACAAAAAGATGAAAGGACTGTTGCATGCGCGCCACCTGATCTTCTCCCTGAAACATACTCATTCGATTTTTGAGATAAATGGTCACTAAGCCATGCATATAAGCCCAAACAGTCATCGCCGAAATCTCAATGTCTTTGTTTTTAAAGTAACCGATAGCAACACATTCCTGAATGACCCATTTAAGCAACCCGAACGATTTCAAACCGTCTTCCCATATTTCATCTCGACAAGCCAAGGATTCTATTGGTGCTGTCATAATAAACATCAAATCGTATAATTCGGGGTTTTCGACGGCAAATTTGATATAACGATTTCCCATCTCGACCAATCTCTCAAAAGGGTCTTTAATCGTTCGGACTCCCCCCAATTCTGCCATAAATTTTAGGAAAGCCTCCTCATGCAACCCAAACAGCAGTTCATTTTTGTCTTTATAATACAAATAAATAGTGGCCGGACTGTATTCTATAGCGTCAGCAATATTACGGATACTTGTTTTTTCAAATCCTTGTTCCAAAAACAGTTTACGGGCGGCATTGGATATAAGCCGCCGCATGTCTTCTTTTTCACGTTCTTTCCTCTCTAAAATTCCCATTGTTACTTTATAAGTAGTTCGGTTTATAAACGATGCAAATATAATAAACACTGTTTAGTAAACAAGCGTTGTTTATTATTTTTTTATTAAAAAGACAAAAACGGGCGATATACAAAATATTTTCAGTCGGCTCATTTACCGGTTTTTATGATAATAATTTGTATATTGCGCAAACCTAAAAACCCCTCGTATCGGTATGGGTAGGAAAGTCTTAATATTAAATCAAGATTACTCCGCGTTGAGCATCTGCTCCGTCCCCAAAGCCTTTTTGTTGGTCTATCTCAATAAGGCTGAGTTGGTTGCCGAGTCTTCCTCTTATTATCTGCGTACCGTCAGCAATTCTTTTCCGATGCCAACGGTGATTCGTTTGCACCGTTACATCAACCTGCCTTACAAAGGGGTAATGATGACGCGGCAAAATATTTTCAAACGAGATAATCATCGCTGTGTCTATTGCGGTACGCACGAAGATCTAACATTGGACCATGTGATGCCGAAATCCCGCGGAGGACGCACCAGTTGGGACAATCTGACCACTGCCTGCAAACGGTGCAATACGCGGAAAGGTGATTGCACGCCGGAAGAAGCCTCAATGCCGATGCGGCAACGGCCTTTTAAGCCATCCTTTATTCTTTTTATGCGTGAATATTCGGGAGCCACCGAAGAATCATGGATGCCGTTTTTGGCAAAACGAGAAAAGGTATATTAAAAATATTGCTTTTTTTTTGAGAAACATCTACCTTTGCACTCCGTTTTGCGAAAGGCGGGTATTTGTTTCACTAAATTTCAGCCTGTTTGCCTGCCGGCTGATGTATAAAAAGGCAATTGCATCACTATATTATGAGTAAAACTCAATTAGCAGATTTTGATTGGGACAGAGCCGATAATCGCGGCTTCGGCAGTGGTTATTCCGCTTCTGAAAAAGCCCAATTAGAACAATTGATCAACGGGACTATCGCTCCCGTCGCCGAAAAAGAGGTCGTAAAGGGTGTCGTGGTCGGTATGAATGACCGCGAAGTGATTTTGAACATCGGTTCAAAATCGGACGGTATCGTACCGCGTTCAGAATTTCGTGATTTAACGGATCTGAAAATCGGCGACGAAATTGAAGTATATATTGAAAATCAGGAAGATCCTAACGGTCAATTGATTCTTTCCCGTAAGAAAGCACGCGTAATTACGGCGTGGGATAATATCCAAAAATCATTTGATCATGACTTAGTGATCGACGGTTTTGTAAAACGCCGTACTAAAGGCGGTCTTATTGTTGATATTTACAGCATTGAGGCGTTCTTACCGGGTTCTCAAATAGATGTGAAGCCTATTCGTGACTTCGACATATTTGTAGGTAAGAAAATGGAAGTGAAAGTAGTGAAAATCAATCACGCAAATAACAACGTGGTTGTTTCGCACAAAATCCTTATTGAAAAAGACCTCGAAGCACAGCGTCAACAAATTCTTACTAATTTGGAGCGCGGTCAGGTATTGGAAGGCGTAATCAAGAATATGACCAAGTTCGGGGTATTTATTGACTTGGGCGGTGTTGACGGTTTGCTTCACATCACCGATATTTCTTGGGGACGCATCAACGATCCTTCCGATCTGTTAAGCCTTGACCAAAAAATTAATGTAGTTGTTTTGGATTTCGACGAAGATAAGAAGCGGATTTCTTTAGGTATGAAGCAATTGCAGGCGCATCCTTGGGAAGCTCTTGCCGCTGAAATCGAAGTTGGCTCCAAAGTCAAAGGGAAAGTCGTTAATGTAGCAGATTACGGTGCTTTCCTTGAAATCATGCCGGGTGTAGAAGGCTTGATCCACGTTTCCGAAATGTCATGGTCACAGCATTTACGTAATCCTCAGGATTTCCTGAAAATTGGCGACGAAGTAGAAGCGGTGGTGTTGACTTTAGATCGTAACGAGCGTAAAATGTCGTTAGGTCTTAAACAATTGACAGCTGATCCTTGGACACGTCAGGAAATTATTGACAAATACGCCGTAGGTACTAAACACAAAGGTATTGTTCGCAACCTGACTAACTTTGGTCTTTTCCTTGAGTTGGAAGAAGGTATTGACGGGTTAGTACACGTATCGGATCTTTCATGGACTAAAAAAATCAAGCACCCAAGCGATTTTATCAAAGTTGGTGAAGAGCTTGAAGTAATGGTTCTGGAACTGGATGCCGAAAATCGCCGCTTGTCGTTGAGTCATAAGCATTTGGAAGAAAATCCTTGGGATACATTTGAAAGCGTTTTTGCCGTAGGTTCAGTACATAAGTGTACTGTCGTAGGCAAAGGTGATAAAGTAGCTACCCTTGAATTGCCATACGGTATCGAAGGAGTGGCTCTTTTGAAAAACTTAGCTAAAGAAGACGGTACAGTAGCCGAAATCGGTGAATCATTGGATTTCAAAGTGACCGAGTTCTTGAAGGAAGAAAAGCGTATTGTTCTTTCGCATTCTAAAACTTGGCAGGAAAAAGACGAGCCTAAGGCAGAAGAAAAAGCAAAGCCTGCTAAAGCCGAAAAACCTAAAGATGCTGAAAAAGCTACCTTAGGAGATTTGGAAGCACTCTCGGCTTTGAAAGAGCAATTGGAAGAGGGCGAGAAGAAGAAAAAAGCTGCCGCAACAAAGAAAGTTGCTAAAGAAGCAGAAGCAGAATAGCAGAAATAAATTAATCTGTTATATTTGCGCCCGGATGTTAGTATGTGGAATAATTAGATTTTTTCTAATAAAAATATACTAACATTCGGATAATAAAAAGGTCCTGTGGCCGAGTGGCTAGGCAGAGCTCTGCAAAAGCTCGTACAGCGGTTCGAATCCGCTCGGGACCTCTTATTGCAATTTAATTTTCTAAGAAAAATACCATTTAGCCATGAAATCTTTTGACAGGCCAAATGGTATTTTTTGTTTTTATTTCAGTCAATTTTGATAGATTAACCTAAACTTAATATGCTTCACGGTAAATTCTGATTTTAATTAGAAAGAATCTAAATAATTGAATTATTGCAAATTAAGGATAGAAATGCTTTGGCACGTATGTATTAGTGCATTACTTTTGTACGGTTAAGAAGTATCATGTTTTTGTTAATTCATACACGAATGAAAAGTTGTTTATTTTTCAGAGAAATGCGTACCATAAGTCACTTATTTGTCATAGTTGTTTTGGCTGTGCTCAGTTTAAATAAAGCAGTAGCTCAAGACGGCGATGCTGCAAGTGGTGAAACGCTGTTTAATAATAACTGTAAGGCCTGTCACTCTCCGAAAGATGAAAGAGTAGTTGGGCCGGGTTTAAAAGGAGTTCAACAGCGTCGTGAATTGGCTTGGTTAGTGAAATGGGTTAAAAATCCGAATGGAGTTATTCAAGGCGGAGATGAGTATGCCGTTAAGCTGTATAATGAATACGGTAAAGCTCAAATGACTGCTTTTCCTACTTTTGGAGAGAAAGAGGTAAAAGATATTTTGGCTTATATTGAGAAAGCCAATACAGTTGTAGCTGCAACTCCCGCAGCAGGCGCAGCGGGTACCCAAGGAGGCTCAGGTGATGCGGCACCTTCTGATTTATTTACTTACATTTTGGTGGCTTTATTGTTGGTGATGCTCTTAGTTTTGGGAGTATTGCTGGCGATTGTTTCTATTTTGTCTAAAGCTGTTAGCGGAGAAGTTGCTTCCGGTGAAGGAACCTCTTTCGGTGACAGACTTAGAAACGGATTGGTAGCTTTCAGCAAAAATTCTGCCGTTCGCAGTGCTACAGTTTGGTTTTTTATTCTGATGGTTACCAAAGCGACCCTTGACGGAATGTACGGAGTAGGGGTACAACAAGGCTACGCTCCGAAACAACCTATTGCGTTTTCTCATAAATTGCACGCAGGTCAATATAAAATAGATTGTAACTACTGCCATACAGGCGTGAACCGCGGGAAGTCAGCGACGATTCCCTCGGCGAATATTTGTATGAATTGTCACGGGGTAATCAAAAAAGAATCACCTGAGATCCAGAAGATTTATACTGCTATTGAGAAAAATCAACCGATTGAATGGGTTCGTATTCATAACTTGCCCGATCTGGCGTATTTTAACCACGCTCAACACGTAAACGTTGGCGGAGTACAGTGCCAACAGTGTCATGGAGAAATTCAAACAATGGAAGTAGTAGAGCAACGCTCCTCACTCACAATGGGTTGGTGTATTGACTGTCACCGTAAGACGGATGTTAATACGAAAGGAAACGCCTACTATGATAAGCTTACGGAACTTCATGCGAAGAAAAGCAAAGAGCCTTTGAAAGTAGCTGACATTGGCGGTTTAGAATGTTCAAAGTGTCACTATTAGAAAATTAAGAATCCAGAATCTACATTCATAAAATATATGGAAAACCAAACGAAGAGGTATTGGAAAGGATTGGAGGAGCTTCGGAATGATGAGACTTTTATAAAAAATGCGCATAATGAATTCGGCAGCTTCGAGCCAATGGATTCCGGCAAAAATAAGAGTATCGTGGACGGGATAGGTTCAGACCGGCGCGACTTCTTAAAAGTGCTGGGATTCGGCGTTGCAGCCGTATCATTAGCTGCTTGTGATGCTCCCGTTAAGAAATCCGTTCCCTACCTTAACAAGCCTATAGATACTTTTCCTTCTATTGCAGATTGGTATGCTTCTACCTATGCAGAAGGCGGCGATTACGCCGGTATTTTGGTAAAAACCCGTGAAGGAAGGCCTATCAAGATTGAAGGCAACAAACAATCGGGTATTACTAAAGGAGGGGTCAGTGCTCGCGCTCACGCTTCTTTATTGGGTTTATATGATGCTGAGAAGTTGAAGGGACCCAAAAAAGGGGAGGCAGACGCTGATTGGGAGGTGATAGATAAAGAAATCACGACACAATTGGCGTCTGTTGCCGGTAAAGGCGGGCAAATTCGCATCGTTTCTTCTACGATTTTAAGTCCGTCTACAAAAGCGGTGATTGCTGATTTTATTGGCAAATACCCAACGGCTAAGCATGTGATGTACGATGCTAATTCAGTTGCAGGATTGGTAAAAGCCAATGGAGATTCGTTTGGTAAAGCTGTAGTTCCTTCTTATGACTTTAGTAAAGCCAAAGTAGTCGTAGGAGTAAGCTGTGACTTTTTAGGTACTTGGATTTCTCCCGAAATCTTTGCTCAACAGTTTGTACAGGGACGTAAGTTAAGCAGTGCAAAAGGCAGTAAACGTGAAATGTTGCGTCATTTTCAGTTTGAGACAACCTTATCATTGACCGGTTCGAATGCTGATTATCGCACTGCAATTAAGCCTTCACAGGAAGGTTTGGTAGCTTTGGCTTTGTTAAATAAAGTGACCGGCAAAAGCGGTCCTTCTTTGGGAGCAGATATTGATAAAATGCTTGACAGAGCTGCCAAAGAGTTAAAAGCAGCTCAGGGGGCCGCATTAGTGGTTGCGGGTTCTAATGACCCTAACGTACAAGTGGTGGTGAATGCCCTGAATGAAGCGCTCGGCTCCTATGCTTCAACCATTAATTTAAACACTCCGGTCAACTTCCGTCAAGGCAATGACTTGGCAATGAATGAGGTGATTGACGGAGTGAAAGCCGGTTCTGTCAGTGCTGTTATATTTTATGGATGTAATCCGGTATATGATCATCCGCGCGGTGCAGAATTGAAAGATGCTCTTTCTAAAGCAGCACTTTCTGTGTCTTTCTCTGACCGCTCCGATGAAACTTCTTCTCTGTGTAAATACATTGCTCCCGCTCCTCATTACTTAGAGTCATGGGGCGATGCAGAACCCAAAGCAGGTTCTTACAGTTTGCAACAACCGGCAATTTCATTGATCTACAAGACACGGCAGGCACAATCCAGCCTTTTGAAATGGGCCGGCCTCGGCAGTGATTTTTATGCTTATCTTCGGAATTATTGGAAAACCAATATTCTGACAGGGGCTGATTTTGAAAGCGCCTGGACTAAAGCATTGCACGACGGAGTATTTGAAAGAGGGGGTGCCTCTGCGACCGGCGGTGCCGGTACCGCGGCCGGGGTAGACGGTGCAGTGGCCGCCGTTACCAGTTCTTATAAAGCTAATGCAACAGCCCTGGAAGTAGTTCTATACGAAAAAGTAGGAATGGGTACAGGTGCATTGGCTAATAACCCGTGGTTGCAGGAATTCCCGGATCCGATTACAAAAGCTTGCTGGGATAACTATGCAAGTGTATCACAAAAAACAGCTAAAGAATTGGGACTTGCCCAAGATGATGTTGTTAAAGTAGAAGTAAGAGGTAAGTCAGTAGAATTGCCTGTATTGATACAACCGGGGCAAGCCAACGGCACTGTTGCGATAGCGATTGGATACGGTCGCGAAAAAGCAGGAAAATCCGGAAACGGCGTTGGAGTAAATGTTTACCCAATGGCTCAATTCAAAGGCGGATTTGTAAGCTTAAGTGCAGGTGAAGGAACGCTTTCCAAAACGGGAAGCAGCCGCAAGATTGCTCAGACGCAGACGCACGATACTGTTATGGGCAGAAAAGCAGTATTGCAAGAGGCTCGTTTGGCAGAATATCAAAAAGATACAAAAGCAGGGCGCTATTTCCCACATGTTGTTACTTCAGAAGGGGTAAAAAGTCCGGGAGAAATTTCTCTTTGGAACGGTTATGAGAAGCCGAATCACTCCTGGGGAATGGCTATTGACCTGAACTCCTGTACGGGTTGCGGCGCTTGTGTAATTAGTTGTCAGGCCGAAAATAACGTTTCCGTAGTAGGTCGTCAAGAGGTAATTAATCGGCGCGAAATGCACTGGATTCGTATTGACCGCTATTACAGCAGTGATGCTGTGGACGATTTGAAAGCTTTGGAGATTGCGTCTGAAAATCCGGAAGTAACTTTCCAACCGCTGATGTGTCAACATTGCGGCAATGCCCCTTGCGAAACAGTATGTCCTGTGTTAGCTACTACACACAGCACGGAAGGATTGAACCAAATGGCTTATAACCGTTGCGTCGGTACTCGTTATTGCGCTAATAACTGCCCTTATAAAGTACGCCGCTTCAATTGGTTTAAATACTTTGATAACGATAATTTTGATTATCACTTCAACAATGACTTGGGCAAAATGGTCATTAATCCTGATGTAACAGTACGTTCACGCGGGGTAATTGAAAAATGCTCAATGTGCGTACAACGTATTCAGGAAGGTAAATTGAACGCTAAAAAAGAACGTCGCCGCCCGATAGACGGTGAGATTGTTACTGCTTGCGCGCAATCCTGCCCTACAGAAGCCATTGTGTTCGGTGATATGAATGATCCGGGAAGCCGAATTTCTAAGTTATTGGCTGAAGAGAAAGAAGGACGCGCATTCCAAATGTTGGAGGAAATCAACGTTAAACCTCAAATTACTTATCTTACGAAGATACGTAATAAAGACGCAGAGGCAAAAGCAGCGACTGCTGAGGCTCATGCTGAACACGGAGGTCACTAAGAATAAGGATGTCTCCTTACGGTTCGCCGTTTTATTTAAAGTTTATTAATAAAATTTAACTAATAACTCTTAAAAATATGCACGTTACTTCACCCGTAAGAACCCCTCTGGTAACCGGTGGAAAAACCTACGCCGATGTAACTGAGGATATCTGTAAGCAGGTGGAAGGCAAGCCAACCAAAGAATGGAAAGCCGCTTTTACGCTTTCCTTTGTGGTATTACTCTACGGTACTTGCTGTGTCCTCTGGACTTGGTGGGAAGGTTTGGGCGTTTGGGGCCTTAACAAAACGGTCGGTTGGGCTTGGGATATTACCAACTTCGTTTGGTGGGTTGGTATTGGTCACGCCGGTACCTTGATTTCAGCCATTTTGTTGCTTTTCCGTCAAAAATGGAGAACCTCTATCAACCGTGCTGCTGAGGCGATGACCATATTCGCCGTTATCTGTGCCGCTTCCTTTATTGTAATGCACATGGGCCGGCCTTGGTTAGCCTATTGGGCCCTTCCTTTACCAAATGCTTTCGGGTCGTTATGGGTTAACTTCAACTCACCGTTGGTTTGGGACGTGTTTGCCATTTCGACTTATTTCTCTGTATCCTGTTTGTTTTGGTATGTAGGTTTGGTGCCTGATTTGGCTACTATCCGCGACCGTGCTCAAAACAAAGTTTCTAAATATATCTATGGTACTCTAGCGATGGGGTGGAACGGTTCTGCTAAAACTTGGGCGCGTTATGAATATATCAGCTTGATTTTAGCAGGTTTATCGACACCGTTGGTTCTTTCAGTACATACTATTGTATCCATGGACTTTGCCACGTCTGTTATTCCGGGCTGGCATACTACAATCTTTCCGCCCTACTTCGTTGCCGGTGCTATTTTCTCGGGTTTTGCCATGGTACAAAATCTGATGCTTGTAACGCGTGTTGTGTATAAATTAGAAGATTACATCACGGTTGAGCACATTGAAATGATGAATAAAATCATCACCCTGACGGGTTCAATTGTAGGGGTTGCTTATTTGACTGAGTTCTTTATTGCTTGGTATTCCGGAGTAGAGTTTGAAAGTTATGCCTTCATCAACCGTGCTACCGGCCCTTATTGGTGGGCTTACTGGGCAATGATGACTTGTAATGTTATCTCTCCTCAATTGTTCTGGAGCCGTACTCTGCGTCGCAGTGTGACTTGGACTTTCTTCATTTCAGTTATTGTAAACATCGGGATGTGGTTTGAGCGCTTTGTAATCATCGTAACTTCTCTTCACCGCGATTATGTCCCATCAAGTTGGGCGATGTTTTCACCCACGATGTTCGATATTGGGGACTATATTTTCTCCTTTGGATTGTTCTTTACCTGCTTCTTCCTTTTCTCGAAATACTTACCGGTTATTAATATGGCCGAAGTGAAAGGAGTAATTAAAACAACTTCTGAGAAATTGCCTAAGAAAGTATCAGGAGTGTCAAAAGCTGATCGCTTAGCTTCACCTGCTTACAAAAAAGACGCTGAATAAAAAGTTTTGATTCATAGGAATCCTAAGGTTCCACATTAATTGATATAAAAATGACGGACGCAAATAAAAAGTTTTTAGTAGGTGTCTATGATGATGACGACGTAGCCCTCGAAGCAGTCAAAAAAGTAAAAAGTGCCGGAGTAAAAATTTACGAGGTTTATTCTCCATTTGCCATCCATGGTATGGATACGGCGATTGGTCATCCCCGTACTCGCATCGGTATTGCTGCTTTTTGTTTTGGGGTGACCGGCTTTCTTTGCGCACTGACCCTTACCACATGGACGATGGGTATTGACTGGCCAATGGTTATCGGAGGAAAAGATCCGATTTCATTACCCAACTATGTGCCGGCAATGTTCGAATTAACGGTTCTTTTTACTGCCTTCGGGATGACGATTACTTTCTTTATTTCCAATGGTCTCGGACCTACCGTAAAGCCGCTCTTATTTGATCCGCGTTGTACGGATAATAAGTTTGTAATGGCTATTGACTTGAGCAAGAATAAACTCTCAGAAATCGAAATCACAAGCTTAATAAAAGCTTCGGGGGCAGAAGAAGTGAGTATTAAACAGATTTAATGCTTTAAATATACGATGAAAAGAATCAATACATTAATAGTAGGTACTTTTGCAGCCGTTGCCTCTCTGACATCATGCCAACGCAGTCATGATGATACAGGGTGGGAGTTTGCACCCAATATGTATAATTCGGTGGGCTACGAACCCTATACGCAAATTGGCAAGAACCCAATAAATCCCGATGGAAAAAATATGCGGGAGCCTGTACCGGGTACAGTGTCACGTCGCAATTATAAAACCCAATTTGATAGTTCAGGAGTTGATTTGATGATTTATCACATTGGGAAAGATGACATTGCTATTGCGGAAACAGCATTAAAAAACCCTGTTCCTAATAACGAAAAAACATTGGCTGAAGGAAAAGCGCTGTATAGTCGTTATTGTCAACATTGCCACGGGGAAACAGGAGCAGGCGATGGGCCGGTTGCTGATATGTACAAAGGGGTACCTAACTACAAAGCGGATGCTTACCTCAATATGAACGACGGGCATATTTTTCACGTGATTACCCACGGAAAAGGACGGATGTGGCCACACGGCTCACAAGTGACCCCCGAGGAGCGTTGGAAAATTGCTCATTACATTCATAAATTACAAAAAGGATAGGTGATAACAGCGTTTAACGCTGTTGAATAATAAAATAAGCGGGAATCCGCCGAGCTAAAAATTAACAATTAACGATAAAGATTTATAATGGGCGCACATCATCACGAAGTTGTTTCTGTTGAAGAACAATTTGAATTTACCGCCGAGTCAAAGCGAAACCTGCTCATTGGCATGGGTATCGGTGCCGCGCTGGTTTTGGTGGGGGCTTATATGCTGTCACAGGGCGGCGGTCATGAGCATGATGCTCACGCTGCTGCCGGTCATGCTGCGGAGCATGCACATGAACACGGCGCACATGCCTACCACTGGACAAAACGTATTATTGCCAATTTGTGGGTAAACAGTGTTTATTTCGCCGGTATTTCTGTTATCGGTATGTTTTTCCTTTCTTATAATAATTTGGCTCAGGCAGGTTGGTCGGCAGTATTCAGACGTATTCCTGAAGCAATGCCTTCTTTCTTACCGATTCCCGCAATTATTATCTTAGTATTAGCCGTTTTTTTTGGCGATCAGATCTTTCATTGGATGCATGAAGGAATTACGGATCCTCAAAGTCCTAACTATGATGCCATTATTGCGGGTAAAAAGGGCTTTTTGAATAAACCGTTCTTCTTCATACGTTTGGTATTGTACTTTGGCTTATGGTATGGACTTTGGCGAGTACTTCGCCGTTTATCCCTGCAGGAAGACGAGATCGGCGGTACAGATAATTATGAAAAAGCTATTCGTTACGGAACAGCATTTTTGGTTGTATTTGCCGTGACTTCTTCTACTTCTGCTTGGGATTTTGTTATGTCTATTGACACCCACTGGTTCTCTACAATGTTCGGTTGGTATACATTGGCAAGCTGGCACGTAGCCGGTTTGGCTACCATGACACTGACCATCGTCATGTTAAAGGAAAGAGGTTATCTGAAAGCGGTAAACGACAGCCACTTACATGATTTAGGTAAGTTTTGTTTTGCCTTTACTATTTTTTGGACCTATGTTTGGTTCGCTCAGTTTTTGTTGATTTATTACGCTAACTTGCCGGAAGAAGCCATTTATTATCGTGAGCGTTTCTCAGGGTACGGCGGTATTTATAAAGGACCGTTTTTTATCAATATTCTCTTAAACTTTGTCATACCTTTCTTAGTTTTAATGACGAGAGACTCAAAGCGCACCCCACTAATTCTTAAAATAGCCTGTTGGTCTATTTTAGCCGGTCACTATTTTGATTTTTATACCAACATAATGCCCGGGACAGTAGGAGAACACGGAGGTTTCGGCGCAGTGGAATTCGGATTTATTTTGGTGTTTGCCTGCGCATTTATTTGGTCTGTGTCAAGTCAATTGACAAAAGCTAATTTGATTCCGCGTAATCATCCGATGTTAGAAGAGTCTCTTCACCACGATATTGCGTAATTATAAATGAATTGATTTTGTGTAACTACTTTTCAAATACACAAATCATTAAATCAACTTAAAATCACATAATTACAATGCTTTATTTAGTTGGATTATTATTGATTGTACTTTTGGGAATTGCCGTTGCTGTTGCGGCAAAATTGCAAAAAGTAATGGGCGGCATTAAAGCAGAGGCCAATGCCGAAGTTCCTGCACCCAACAATAAAATTAACGGAGCGCTTTGGATACTCTTTTTGATTTTAGGATCAATCGGAGTAATTTGGTCGTATTTGTCGGCCAGAGCCTATTTCTTGCCCGAAGCTTCTTCTCCGCATGGACGTGATACAGACAGCCAATTTTGGTTTGATATGGGTTTGCTCACAGTAGCTTTCTTTATTGTCAATTTTTTACTGTTCTTTTTCTCTTGGAAATACCAGTACAAAAAAGGCTACAAAGCCACATTTTATCCCGAAGACCACAAATTGGAATTAATATGGACGGCTATTCCTGCTGTCATTATGGCAGTATTGGTATTTTTAGGGTTTCGCTCATGGACACACATCATGTCAGATGCTCCCGCAGACTCTCAAGTAATTGAGATTATGGGGAAACAGTTTGGTTGGATTGTTCGTTATGGCGGTGTTCAGGACAATAAGTTGGGCAATTACAATTATAAACTTATTACTTCTGACAACGAAATGGGCGTAGATTATTCAGATGAGGCATCAATGGATGATTTCATTAATCCCAGTGAAATGCACGTTGAAGTAGGTAAACCGGTGTCTTTAAAAATCCGTGCACGCGATGTATTGCACAGTGTTTACATTCCACACATGCGAGTGAAAATGGATGCTGTTCCGGGAATGCCGACTAAGTTTTGGTTTATTCCGGATAAATCAACTGAGCAAATGAGAGCGGAAACCGGAAATCCTAATTTTGATTATGAAATAGCGTGTACTGAAGTATGCGGGCGCGGCCATTTTGCGATGCGTTTACGACTTATAGTTGAAGACAAAGCTTCAGTTGATGCTTGGAAACAACAACAAAAGCCGCTTCTTTCCACTATTTTAGAAGCAGACCCTAAGTTTATTTCTAAGATTCCGGAAAAACTGCGCGCTAAAGCTATGGATTATGCTCCTTATGTTGAGGAAGCATCAGACAGCACTACGGCAGCTTCGGGATCTGCCGCGTCATCAAGTGCATCTTTACGTTAATTGAAACAAATAACTTTAAATATTTATAAGAAATGTCAGCAGTAGAGGCCAATTTGGGACACGATATTCATTCTCACGATGAGCATGAGCATCATGAAGAATTAAACTTCTGGCGTAAGTATATCTTCTCAGAAGATCATAAGGTAATTGCAAAACAATACATGATTACCGGTATTTTTTGGGCAATTATCGGTGCTGCCATGTCGGTTATCTTTCGTTTACAATTAGGTTTTCCGGCAGCTAATCTTAGTTGGTTAAAACCTGTTTTAGGGAAATGGATTACAGAAACCGGTGCTATAGACCCCAATTTCTACCTTGCATTAGTTACGATGCACGGTACAATTATGGTATTTTTTGTGTTGACAGCGGGTTTGAGCGGTACTTTCAGTAACTTTTTGATTCCGTTGCAGGTAGGTGCCCGAGATATGGCGTCGGGCTTTCTCAATATGTTATCGTTTTGGTTCTTCTTTGTTTCAAGTTTATTGATGTTTGTATCTATTTTTCTTGAAACAGGGCCTGCGGCCGGCGGATGGGTTATTTATCCTCCTCTCAGTGCTTTGCCACAAGCGCATATGGGATCAGAAATGGGAATGACACTTTGGTTGCTCAGTATGGCTATATTTATTATGTCTTCTTTGTTAGGAAGCTTAAATTACGTTACAACAATCATCAATTTGCGTACTCGTGGCATGACGTTTACTCGCTTGCCATTAACCATTTGGGCATTCATGATTACAGCAATTTTGGGAATCATTTCTTTCCCGGTACTGCTTTCTGCTGCCTTGTTGTTAATTTTTGATCGTCATTTCGGAACAAGCTTCTATCTCTCTGAAATTTATATTAATGGAGAAGCATTACCAAACGTGGGTGGAAGCCCTATTTTATTCCAACACCTGTTTTGGTTCTTAGGCCACCCGGAAGTATATATCGTATTATTACCGGCATTAGGTATAACTTCAGAAATTATTGCGACAAACTCACGTAAACCTATATTCGGTTATCGCGCTATGATTGCGTCCTTGATGGCCATTGCTTTCTTAGCCTTCATCGTTTGGGCGCACCACATGTTTGTTACCGGGATGAATCCATTCTTGGGATCAATATTCATGTTCTTAACCTTGATTATTGCAGTTCCTTCGGCGGTAAAAGCGTTTAATTATATCACAACACTCTGGAGAGGTAATATCGTGTTTACGCCTGCCATGTTGTTTTCCATAGGTCTTGTTTCTTTGTTTGTATCGGGTGGTTTGACCGGTATTATTTTGGGAAATGCCGCCTTAGATATTCAATTGCACGATACCTATTTTGTGGTAGCTCACTTCCACATTGTAATGGGAGCCGCTTCTGCGTTTGGCTTTTTTGCCGGGATTTACCATTGGTATCCTAAGATGTTTGGTCGTATGCTGAACAGCACAATGGGCCAAGTTCATTTTTGGTTGACATTTGCCGGGGTTTATTTGGTATTTATGCCAATGCACTACATCGGTATTGCCGGTTTCCCGCGTCGTTACTACCAATTTACCGGTTTTGATTTTGCGAAGTCATATACTGACATGAATATGTTTATCAGTGTGGCGGCCATTCTTACTTTCTTTGCACAGTTTGTGTTCCTTTGGAATTTCTTCTACAGCATGTTTAAAGGAAAGGTTGCTCCTCCGAATCCATGGCGTTCGAATACACTGGAATGGACAACACCTATCAATGTTGGACACGGAAACTGGATTGGGGAAATACCGCCCGTATACCGTTGGCCTTATGATTACAGCAAACCCGGCGCTCCTGAAGATTTCATTCCTCAGAATGTTCCTCATTCTCAAACGCTTGAATCCAACTTCCCGCACGAGAATGCCTATATAGCGCAAGAAAAAGAAATTGAGGCACAAAATTATAATGACCAATTCGCGTCACATTAATTCAGAAAATAATACCCGTCTGTTTCGGCGACTGGCACTTCTAACGGTTATTGTCGTATATGCATTAATTCTTATCGGCGGAGTCGTTAGAAGTACCGGGGCAGGAATGGGATGTCCTGATTGGCCAAAATGCTTCGGTAGTTGGGTGCCGCCAACCACTGCTTCACAACTGCCTCCGAATTATCAAGAAATTTTCGGAGCAAAGCTTAAAGGTGAAGTGGAATTCAATGTTTTTAAAACTTGGACAGAATATCTGAATCGTTTATTCGGAGCTTTTACGGGGTTGGTCATTTTTGGAACACTGCTGGCGTCAGTGCCCTTCTTAAAAAAAGATCGCCCAATATTTTACATGAGCTTGTTAGCGTTTCTGTTAGTAGGCTTTGAAGGTTGGTTAGGTTCAAAAGTAGTTTCAACAGAGTTGTTACCATTGATGGTAACGCTGCACATGCTACTGGCAATTATCATTGTATTTGTACTCTTATACGTGATGGCCAGATCTTATGTAGGTTATATATCCGTTGAAAAGGTTAAAAATAGAAGTTTTATAAATAAGTGGTTGCAGTGGACACTTATGTTGTCGCTTCTGCAAGTGTTGATTGGAACACAGGTAAGGGAGGCCATGGATGTGGTTATCAAAAGTTTGGGAGAGGCGGGCAGAGCACAATGGATTGATAACTTAGGAGTTACATTTTATATTCATCGCTCTTTTTCGATTTTGATTTTGGCCATGCATTTAGGATGGGTGTATTGGTTAAGAAAGAACATCGTTGCCGGCGGAATAATTTATCGGTTGTCATCGCTTCTTCTGGGGATGTTGATTGTTGAAATAGGAACAGGAATGTTGTTAGCTTATTTGGAAGTCCCTGCTTTTGCTCAGCCGATTCACTTGACACTGGCTACGATTGCCCTTGGCGTACAATTTGTCCTTTTATTGTTGCTTAATACGGATCAGATTTTTAAGCAATCACAAGTGACTCAAACGGAAAATATTAAGATTTGAAATGACAATCGCATTCAATATACTTTCTGATAAAATCCGAGTTTATTTGGAGCTGATGAAACTGCGCTTGGCATGGCTGGTCGCTTTTTCAGGGGCTTTTGGCTATAGCTTGGCGGTAAGTAAAGTCGAATGGTTATCATTATCAATATTCCTTTTGGCTGCTTTTGCTATCACCGGTGCCGCTAATATTATCAATCAGATTGTGGAGAAAGATTTGGATAAGTTGATGAAACGTACCCAAAATCGACCCTTACCCGGTGAGCGAATCAGTGTACAGGAGGCATCTTGGTTAGCAGTCATTCTGTTTGCAGGGGCTACAATCGTATTTTTGACAGCATTCAATCTCAGAGCTTGCGCTTTAGCGGTACTTTCCACCATTTTATATGGATTTGTTTATACTCCGCTAAAACGTAAAGGACCGATTGCTGTTTTCGTAGGAGCTATTCCGGGGGCTTTTCCTCCGATGATCGGTTGGGTAGCGGCTACTAACCAATTTGGTTTGGAGCCGGGTATTTTGTTTGCTATTCAATTCTTTTGGCAATTTCCCCATTTTTGGGCTATTGCTTGGGTTTTAGATGAAGACTATAAAAAAGCAGGGTTTAATTTGCTGCCTTCTGAAGGCGGGAAAAACAGAAGCACGGCAATTCAAATGATGGCCTATACATTGTTTTTGTTGCCGGTTGGATGGCTGCCTTATGAATTGGGTATGACGGGCATTAAGTCGGCACTTGTTGCCATGTTATTTGGCCTATTGTTTTTGGCTCAAACGTTGCATTTAATGAGGAAATGTACGGATAAGACGGCCCTTCAATTGATGTTTGGATCATTTATCTATTTACCCATTGTGCAAATTGCCTATTTATTGGATAAAATATAGTTGTAATTAAAGTTAGTAAAATGGCAAAAGCAGAAAAGATACGAGTAGAGGAAGCGCCTGAAATACTCTCCATGGACCCTAAGAAATTTATCTTATGGGGTTTTATTGTAACTATTATTATGCTTTTTGCTTCTCAAACCAGCGCTTATTTGGTAAGAAGGGCAGAAGGTAATTGGGTAGAGTTTGCAATACCTCAAATTTTTTGGTACAGTACTGTTGTATTGATTATTAGCAGTGCAGCAATGCATTGGGCTTATTTGGCTGCAAAAAAAGACAATTTCAATATACTCAAAATTGCAATTTCTATTACTTTTGTGCTGGGACTTGTCTTTTTGTGGATGCAATTTGAAGGTTGGAAAGCGTTGGTGGCCCAAAATATTTATTTTGTCGGTAACCCTTCAGGGTCATTTTTCTACGTTTTTACTTTACTTCACGGCGGACATTTAATTACAGGGCTGATTGTATTATTTGTTACATTTACAGCCTCAATGCGCCTCCGAGTACATGCAAAAAACTTGAGAAGGATTGAAATTTGTACTACTTACTGGCATTTTTTAGATATCTTGTGGATTTATCTGTTTGCCTTTCTTTTGTATTTCCGTTAGAATAAAACTTAAATAATAACCTGATTTTAATAGAATAACAATGGCTTCTACTGTACAACCGAATGTAAAGAATATATGGCTGGGAGGAGTTGAGCCCATGAAAGCCGGCTACGGGAAATTGATGATGTGGTTCTTTTTAATATCTGACACATTTACATTCTCGGCATTGCTGGTATCTTATGGGTTGGTTCGCTATAGCTATCCGGCTTATGCAGGTAAGGTTGCTGACTTCGTATCCTCCCCTACCTATTGGCCTATTCCGGAAAAGGTATTTGATGCTATGCCGTTTTTACACGGTGTACACGCTCCATTGGTCTTTGTCGGTATTATGACATTTATTTTGATTTTCAGTTCGGTAACTATGGTACTTGCCGTTGAAGCAGGCCACCGTATGGATCGTGCTGCAGTAGAGAAATACATGCTTTGGACTATTTTGGGGGGAGCAACTTTTTTGGGATGTCAAGCTTGGGAATGGACCCACTTCATTCATGGTACCGACGGAGGAACCGTTTTTAAAGAGTTGGTAGATGGCTCTTGGATTTCAAAAGCGGTTTTCGGGGCTAATCTGACTGTAAACCAATATGGCCCTCCGGCATTTGCTGACTTCTTTTTCTTCATTACCGGTTTTCACGGAACACACGTATTTTCGGGAGTTGTACTGAATTACCTTATTTTCTACCGTGCGTCAACCGGGTTTTATGATCGCCGCGGAAGCTATGAAATGGTGGAAAAAGTAGGATTATATTGGCACTTTGTAGATTTGGTATGGGTGTTTGTGTTTACCTTCTTCTACTTGGTGTAATAGCTGTCATCGAAGAAAATTACCTGAATTATAAAATTTTAAATTAAAAAATATGGCACACGTACACGAACAGGATGAAAATGCCGGGTCAGAACAACGTAAAGCGATTTGGCGAACCTTTTGGATATTATTGGTCATAACGGCCTTAGAGTTTTTAATTGCCTTTACTTTACATGCCGGTTTCCTTAAAACATCGATTTTCGTGGTAATGACTATCGTAAAAGCCTTCTTTATCGTAGGGGAATTCATGCACTTAAAGCACGAAGTGAAATCATTGATTTATACTATCCTGATTCCATGTATTTTTGTACTTTGGCTGTTGGTTGCTCTTATCCGTGAAGGCGGTTCGATTTTTGATTTGAGATAATTTATGCACAAGTATATAAAAGCCGGAATGCTGACCTTAGTGTTGGTATTGCCGGCTTTAGTTATTTTATTTTTACATGGTTTTGCCGAAAATCACTTTCAACTCCCTTTTCTGGTACCCGTAATCGATTCAACAGGAAAGGTCGCGATGATTGAGAAGGATACCGTATTTTATCAGGTGCCGGTGCTGATAACAAGAAAATTAAAATAGTGAGTTTTTTTGATGACAGCGCTTCCTTACAACTGCAGCAGCAGTATGCCAGAGTGGAGAAATTGGCCACGGGAGAAGTGACAATCGAAAGAATTCGGAGTGAAAAAGCAGCAATAGCTATCTATCGAGTATCACCCCTGAAAAAAAACAAATCGAATGAAACAATCCCCTATAACGAGCAGTTTGTGTTATTGGATAAAAAGGGGTTCATTCGAGGGTTTTATGATGGAACTGACCCGGAGGATGTAGACCGCCTGACTGCGGAAGTGAAAATTCTATTGGATATTTACAAAAAAGAAGAAAATTGATTATGATCTCACTTACCATACCTAAGAATAAAAAATATAACCGACTCATAAATGTAATTGCAGTGGCTATTCCGGTGGTAGTAGCTGTATTACTTAATCCGCGAATTCCTAAAGTCGAGTTGGGAGAGTGGACTAAAATTTTACCCCACTTAAACGGGTTAATCAATTCGCTGACTACTGTTTCACTCTTAATAGGGTTTTATTTTATCAAACAAAAAAATATTGCTGCACACCGACTGATGATGACGATTTCCTTCTCATTAGGAAGTGTTTTTTTAGTTAGTTATGTGCTATATCATCTTTCTAATGAATCTACACCGTTTGGTGGGGAGGGTATCATTCGGCCGATATACTATTTTTTACTAATTTCGCATATTGTGCTTTCTATAGGAGTAGTTTGGTTTGTATTGAAAGCAATATATTATGCATTCAGTAATCAAATTGGATTACACAAAAAAGCGGTAAAATGGGCCTTCCCTATTTGGCTATACGTAAGTATTACGGGGGTAATTGTTTATTTGATGATTGCTCCCTATTATAATTAAGGTTGAATTACAAATGAGACATTGACTATGAAAAAGTTGAGAATAGGGGTTATTGCATTGGTACTGTTTATCGCCAATTGTCAAGTGATAATGGCGCAATGTGCAATGTGTAAAGGAGCTGTGCAAACCAACATGAGCACCGGTCGCAATGTCATTGGTAATGGAATTAATGCAGGTATTGCTTATCTCTTTGTCTTCCCTTATTTAACCGTAGGGGTCATCGCCTATCTTTGGTATCGAAACAGCAAAAAAGCGTTGGCACAGCGTTTGGCTGTTCGAGCGAGAGTGGAAGAAGCTATGAAGATGAATTAATTGCCGAATGTGAACTGTTTCCTATTTTGATGACTTCCGCCAAATCCCTTTTTGACTATATTGTTCGCAATGTGACTGCTTACTCTCATAAAGAAGCACGAGCTATAGCTTTTATGTTGTTAGAGCATTATTTACGCCTGCGAAACGTGGATGTATTAGTTGATAAGCCGATTCCGGTCAATGATTCGCAGCCTGATTGGGATAAAATCATAGAAAGACTGAATCAGAGTGAGCCCGTTCAGCACATTATTGGTTCGACTTATTTCTGCAATTTAGAATTTAAAGTATCGCCTTCGGTTCTGATTCCGCGTCCTGAAACAGAAGAACTGGTCCGTTTGGTCGTTAAAGATTGTTATTGGGACGAAGATCCGGTCAAAATAGTAGACATTGGTACAGGAAGCGGTTGTATTGCTATCGCCTTAGACCGTTTTATGTCATTTGCTAAAGTATGGGGCTGGGATGTGTCAGATGATGCTTTGGGCATAGCGCAGGAAAATGCGCAGAGACTGCTCTCAGAAGTTACGTTTGAGAAGTACGATATTCTGAAAGAAGATACTTTTGAAGGGCAATTTGATTGTGTTGTGAGCAATCCTCCCTATGTTACGCATGCAGAGCAAAATGAAATGGAGCTTAATGTATTACGTTTTGAACCTCATTTAGCACTGTTTGTAGAGGATAATGACCCCTTGTTGTTTTACCGCGCCATTGCTGATTTCTGCCTCAAACACCTTAAAAAAACAGGTGCTTGTTATGTGGAAATCAACGAGCATTTTGGGGCTGCAACTAAGCAACTTTTTATAGAAAAGGGCTTTAAGAAAGTGGACGTGATTCAGGATATGTACGGCAAAGACCGTATCGTAAAAGCCAAGTTGTCCACAGAAGGATTGTAGAGTTTATTCTTCTGATTGAAAGACTTCTTCAAACGTTAACTGAAACCCTTCCAACAGCTTGGAAGAGGCTGTCCCGGCTTCTTCTACTGCCGAAAACACCGTGTATTTGTCATTGATGAGTGCATATACAATAATTGTTTCGCTCAGCGGATCAATAATCCAATATTCGCTCACGCCAAATTGTTCATAGTCATTTTTTTTCTCTACATAATCACGTACTACGGAACCTTTGGAGACCACCTCTACCGTCAAATCGGGTGCACCAAAAACACCTTCTTCGGTTGAAAAGCCTCTTTTTTCCTTCGACAAAAAGAAAACGTCCGGCTGGCAAACGTTCCCCTTGTCAAGAATGACATCAAAGGGAGAAACAAACACTTCGCCGAGTTGGTTAGATAGCACATAATTATCCAACTTTTTTGTAAAATCTTTTACAATCCGCTGATGGATTCTTTTGGGAGAAGGCATATCAATGAGGCTAAAATTTCTTAACTCATACCGCGATTCGGCGGGGAGCTTGGCTTTCATGTCGTCGTAGGTCCAACGTTCGGTGCTGATGACTCTCATTTTAGCGTGATTTTTTGACTAAAATACTTTCTTTTTTATCCACTTCCAAGAAGCTTAACGTAGCTTCCACAATAATTCGTTTTTGTATATGCCCGAAAGGCCGTATTTTGCCAATGTTTTTGAGAAAAAAATAGAGGGATGAGTTATTGGAAAATTATTCTTTTGGTGGTGTTCTTCTCACGGGGATATTCACAAAATGTACGGAAAGTAAGCGCTACTATGACGATGCGTACTGCCCACAAAGGAAAAACCACGAATACCCGTGCCGAATTATGCTATGCCACTTCCGGTCGTATGGTAACTCTGTTTCCAAAGCCGTCAGAACTGTATGTTTTTAATAATGCGAACGGGGAATTGAAGGTATACGACCCTACTAAAAATACGGTATTGCAACAACAAAACGCGACATACAGTACCGAAACGACTCAATTCTTTTTCTTTCTGCATAATAGAAAAGCCGATTTGGGCTTATCCAGCATGGGATTTAGTTTAAGCGATACCAAATTTGAAAATGGAGTAATGATCGCTACATGGAAATCACCCACACCCATGGCCAAAAATATTAAGCGGGTTGAACTCGTTCATAAGGGGCAAAACCCGATTTTTATGAAATACGTTGACCCTTCTGAACGCACTATCAAGAAGGTGTATTATTACGATTATACGAAAGTGGGAAACATGGATTTTCCACAAACAATCACCCAAATTGACTATCCCACTGCCCGTGACTCTATTGTGACGAAAACAGCTTATGGCGCCTTAAAGGTGAATGAGCAGGTTACCTCTAATTTGTTGGAGTTTTCAATTCCTGCTAACGCCAGGACGATAAAATAAGGGAGAAAATGAAGAAGATATCGCGATTGGTTTGGTTTAGTTGTTGTTTTTTTATAGCAGATACATCCATTGCACAAGTGTCGGATTTAGAGTTGTTGGCTGAATCAGGTTCGGCCCCTGCAGTAGCTTTCGGACAAACAAAAAAGACTAAACCAAAAGCATTTTTACGTTTAAATCCTGCCTATTGGTTGTTAAACGGAGCTTTGACAGGCTATCAGAAGGTCATTTCGCCTCAGATTTCGGCGGACTGTCTTTATGAGTTGTCCTGTTCCCGTTTCAGTCGAGGTGCTATTCAAGAATTCGGCATTTTTAAAGGAATTGCCCTTACTGCCGATCGTATTTCGCGTTGTAATCGAGTGGCGGCCACAAGCATTGAACTCATGCGAATCAATCCGCAAACAGGTCGAGTGATAGATGTACCGGCGATGTATCGGGTTAAACAAAAGCAGAGCAATGAGGATTGATAAAAGGCGAATTTTATCCTATTGCAGACATCTTTTTCTATATTTACTGTGTTCTGCCCCTATTTTGGCTCAACAGCCTATTTCCTCCGATTCTCTTTTTATCGAATATTTATTGGAAAAAAAATACTACAATGATGTGCTTCAGTGGACGCAGCATAAGCAAGCGTTTCCTTATTACCGAGGTTTGGCATTTTACAATCAATTGAAATTAGATTCAGCTATCCGTTATTTTGAGGCAATACCTAAGCAGCATCCTCATTTTATCAAAACTCAATTTCTAAAAGGATTTGGGCACGTTTTTCTGAAAGAGTATAAGATAGCCAATCAAACTTTTTCCCAAATCTCAATTTCAGATTCTTTACTCAATGCCCTTCAAAACTTTCAGTTGGCAGGCATTGCATTGCTGGAAAGGGATACACTCAAATTCGGCACCTACCGTCACCGATTTACGGGTAATTATTTTGCGCTCAATCAAGAGGAAGAAAATCTAAATCAAAGTTATCTTTTGATTCAGCAACACAAGCGAAAATCTCCTTTATTGGCAGGAGTCATGTCAGCAGTGGTCCCCGGCAGTGGGAAAATATATGCCGGTAAAACAGGGCAGGGGCTGATTACTTTTATTCAAAACTTAGCCCTCGGCTTGCAAGCCTACGAAGCATTCCGACGCGACGGTTGGAAAAGTCCTCGTTTTTTAGTCTATGGGGGGCTGTTTACTTTTTTTTATGTGGGAAACATCTGGGGAAGCAGTCTTTCCATTCACGTACGAAAGCAAGAATTCAATGACAAAGTCAATGAACAAATTTTGTTTAATATGCAAATTCCTATTCGTACTGTGTTTAATCAGTAAGGAGGGTAAGGCGCAATCTATACCAATGGCCGACAGCCTTAGGGAAAAGCAACAATATGCTTTAGCAGCGACATATTACGAAAAATCACTCTTTGAACTGAATCAGCAGGCTGAATCTTTCTCACCGGATACATTGCGTTTTTTGACTAATCAGTTGTTATATCAAAAAATCCAATGCCAAAAAGCATTACGAACGTTTGAGGATGCTTGGCAAACAGGGCAACGATTTGACGTAGCAGAATCCAATGAGAAACTTCAGTTTAAATGGAGGTATGAAACGGCATTGTGCGGCTATTTGAGCCAACGGTATAATGAAGCCTACGGGCAAATTCGACAAACTCGTTTTTACATTTCTGATTCTACGCTGACAGCCTCATTGGACGTATTGGAGATACTGACGCTGAATGAACTAAGCCGATGGGAAGAATCAAAGGCGGTATTTCGGCGTTATGCGGCCCGTAATCAATTATCGGTTAATATAGACGAATTATACACTTTTATACGAAAAAGCCCTAAAAACCCGGATAAAGCGCAATTGTTGTCTTTTTTGATGCCGGGCTTAGGGCAAGTGTATGCAGGTTATCCTAAACAAGGTATCGTATCGTTAGGGTTGCAGGCGTTATCTTTGGGTTTTGGGGTATATCATGTTTTGAACCGTTATTATTTCATCGGTTTTTTCACGGGGGCAGGGTTATTTCAATCGTTCTATTTTGGCGGTGCCAGAAGAGCCTCATTGATGGCCGAAGAGACGAATCGAAAACGTAAAGCAAAAAATAATCAAAAAATAAGAGCTTTATTGATGGAAAATGAACAAAAAAAAGAGCGATAATCTAGGATTACCGCTCTTTTTTTGTTTGAAGTAGGTTAGTTAGCCCACATAAAGAACTTCTTACTGTCTACGTACTTATCAAAGTTTTTCTCCTCGATGACTTCCAGAAGCAGCACTATCCAGTCAATCAGTGCTACAATTCCGAGACCACCGCAAGTTAAGATATAACCTACGATAACTCCGCCGGCAGTACCGAGATACGCACGGTGGATACCGAGAAATCCAACGACCCAAGCTAAGATAAATGCCACAACAGGTTTTTTATCACCTGCCATAATTTTGGTCACCTCTTTACCTTCTCCCATCAGGCTTTCAAGGGCAGTCGCTGCTTGCTCTACGTTAGCTATGTCCAATTGCTCACCGGCATTGAGGGTTTGTTCAATGGTTACAGCATCTACAAAATACTCAGCCGTAGTAGCATAGCTTTTACCCACCAAAAGCATAGCAAAGCAAAAAACAAGTGAAAATAGTTTTTTCATAAAATTACTTTGGGTTTTAAAGTTTGATTACGTCCCAAAAATAACCTTTGGACCGTAATCAACAAATGAGTAGGGGAGAATATTTTAAAATTTGAAAGCTATCCCTGCCTGTAATGTACCAAATCCGGAACCTAACTCCGCAAATACGCCCAAATTTGGTTTAAAATAATATTTACCGCCGATATGGCCCAAGAAGAGGATACCGCTTCCCCAAGAATCATTGTAGCCTCCTATACCGTTATAATTCCATGTAATACTGCGATAACCGAGACCTAAGCCGGCATATAAGTCAATTTTGTCATCGTCCAGTTTCAATAATTCATTGAAGTGATAAGAACCTCTGGCACCAAAAGTCAATACGGACCATCTTCCGTAGCCTAAGTAATTTCCTCTGCCCGAATATCCTCCAAGAACCCCTACACTGATAGCATCGTGGATTCCGTATTCAAAAGAACCGCCCAAGCCGATTCCGCCTGCGCCATAGGTTCCTAATCCTACTCCAAGGTTAAGGAGTTTATCGCCTTTTTGATAAGATTGAGCAGATGCATTTGTTTGAAAACATACAATTGCGGCTAAAACCAGCAATGAAGTAAAAAACATTTTTTTCATGGTAAATTGTGAATTTTAGTGATAAAAACGATTCAAAGAAAACATAAAAAAACGTGAAATAACGGGCGTTAGCTCAATAAATTATTATACGGTCTTGTTAACGGCGTTAATAGACTTCAGACGAAGTAAATGTAAAAATGAAGGTTGGAAATTACAAGCCTTTAAAAGATTTTAATCTTAACCGGAATCAATCTGCAATCACTGCCAAATTGTCAAACCTTCCTGATTATCTTTGCAGCGAATTTTTTTATCTCTTACATGTCAAAAATTATTGTTGCCGTTGACGGCTATTCGAGTTGCGGGAAAAGTACGACCGCTAAAGGGGTAGCGGCTTATTTGGGGTACGCTTATATAGATACCGGTGCTATGTATCGGGCGGTTACCTTATACTTTTATACGCACCATGTTTCATTGACCAATCCTAAAGAAATAGCCAAAGCTTTAGAAAATATAAAAATAGATTTTAGGCGTAATCCTGAGACAGGCCGTAACGAAACTTATCTGAACGGGCTTAACATTGAAGATGAGATTCGTAAATTATACATTGCCAACTGGGTCAGTGAAGTGAGCGCGGTGTCGGAAGTACGGCGGGCGATGGTAGCTCAACAACAACGTATGGGTCGAGCGCGGGGCGTAGTCATGGACGGACGTGACATCGGGACCGTTGTGTTTCCGGATGCAGAGCTGAAAGTATTTATGACAGCCGACGCGGAGATTCGGGCGCAACGTCGTCAGATAGAATTGTTGGCTAAAGGCGAAATGCTTGATTTGAATGATATTCTTCAAAATATACGCAAACGCGATCACATTGACACCACACGTGCGGACAGCCCGCTGCGACAAGCGGAAGATGCCGTGTGGGTAGATACCTCCTTTATGACACTTGATGAGCAGATTGAGTTGGTGACTCATTTGGCTGACGAAAAAATCAGCAGCCATTTCAGAAAGAAAAACACAAACGCATGACCGCCGATTACTTGATTGTAGGTCAAGGAATGGCCGGGTCGGTGTTAGCTTGGACATTGCACCGACGCGGGCATCGTGTTGTGATTATCAATGATCCAACCTTGCCCTCGGCCTCACAAGTGTCGGGAGGCATCTTCAATCCGCTTACCGGTAAAAAACTGAACCGTACTTGGAAAGCTGACGACCTTTTCCCTTTTGCTCGGGAGTTCTATACCGAAATGCAGCAAAGCCTGAATTGTGAGTTGCTGCACTTTTGTGATATTTATCGCCCCTTTCGTTCTATCGAAGAACAAAATTCGTATTTAGCCCAAACGGCTGATCCCCATTCGGGAAAATATGTATTGGAGAAGGCAGATAATGAAAAATTTACGCCATTTATTGAAAATCCCTATGGTGGGCTTCAAATTACGCAAGCGGGGTGGGTAGATTGTCCGGAAATGCTTCAAAAAGTAAGGGCGTTTTTTCTGAGTAAAAATCAATATATAGAAAAAAGGTTTGATAGTCAGTTGATTGCTTATCAAGGTGATATCGTTTTTTATGATGGAGTTGAAATAAAGAAAATACTATTTTGTGAAGGATTTGAAGCCTGTCAGAATCTGTTTTTTCAATGGCTGCCGTTCAATCCCGTGAAAGGACAAACGCTCATTGCGCAAATTGAAGACTATCCGCTCACTGAAATCATCAATCAAGGCACCTTTATACTGCCTATTGACAATCAAGGCAAATGTCGCTTCGGTGCTACTTATTCGTGGGATGACTTGGATTGGAATGCCACAGAAGAAGCTCGTGAATTTTTAGAGGAGAAAATAAAGCTATACCTAAAAAAGCCTTATTATCTCGTAGAACAGCAAGCCGGGATTCGTCCTGCTACTCATGACCGTCGACCCTTTGTCGGATTGCACCCGGAACATCCCTCTTTAGGGATATTCAACGGCTTGGGTACCAAAGGAGTGACCCTTGCCCCTTTTTTTGCCGAACAATTTGCAAAATTTTTGGAATCGGGAGAAGATTTAGATGCGGAGGTGAATATTGAGCGATTTTTTTCGTTATATTTTCGTTCAAAAGAGAGTTAGCAGTGAAAGTGGAATAGAAAATGGATTATTCGCCTTTCACTGTTACCGATAACGGTTTTTTGGTTGATATGAAAAGGGTTTCTATTTCACAATTTTTTTGGATAGGGGTTACACTCTTGCTGGCCCGGTCGGTTGAAGCACAAAATTATCCTTCACAGGAGCAATTCGGTAAAAATAGAGTACAGTACCAACGTTTTGAATGGAAAATTCTCAAAACCAATAACTTTGAGATTTACCACTACGGAGCCGGTACACCGTTGGCTACGTTGGCAGCTCAATATGCCGAGTCAGAGTTTGACCGAATTACAGAAGTCTTAGGGTATACTCCCTATAACCGTATTAAGATATTTCTCTATAATTCGCCACAAGAGCTTTTACAGAGTAATATGGGTATGGCTAACAGTACGGATCTAAGTGAAACTGAACTGAACTTAGCGAAGGCACGCTTGGAAATAGCTTTTTCCGGCGACCAAATCAGTTTTCGTAAGCAACTTATAAAAGAAATTGCCCGCTTATTTGTTTATGATATGCTTTATGGCGGCAGTTTAAAAGATGCTTTACAAAGCTCCCTGTTACTTTCTTTGCCGGATTGGTTCATGTCAGGAATAGCCGCTTATATTGCAGAAGGGTGGAGCCCTGAGTTGGATGATTATATGCGCGATGCCATTGTAAATCGCCAAATGAAGAAACCGTCTTTATTAACGGGACCTGAAGCAACACTTGTTGGCCAATCTATTTGGAACTATATCGCAGAACGTTACGGCAAGGACAATATTTCCAATATCCTGAATCTGACACGTATTATCCGTACCGAACAAACAAGTGTAGCAAGTACATTGGGTGTTTCGTTTACCCGATTTCTGAAAGATTGGCGTGATTTTTATACTAATATGGCTACGACTACTTCTGCGGTTTATAAAGAACCGGCAGGGGATTGGAGTCAGGAATTGGACTTGTCTTTAGGAAATCAGCACAATAACGTTCGTATCAGTTTGGACGGGCAGTTTGTTGCCGTTACCAATCGGAAAAACGGAAAATATACAGTAGATATAATCAACACCGAAAGCCGTCAGAAAACCACCGTAATAAAAGGGAAATACCCAATAGAAAAACGAACCTACCTGAGCCGTACCCCATTGATTGCTTGGAGTCGCAGCAATGGTTTGGCAATCGTAACCGAAGAGAACGGGCGCGTGTTTTTGGAGATTTTTGATATTTCGGAGAAAGGAAAATCTAAGCTTCGTTTAAGTCGAGAGATCAGAGGAATCAATCAAGTCACAGATTTTGATATTTCAAATGACGGTTCTACGTTGGCCTTAAGCGCTGACAGTCGAGGGCAAAATGACTTGTTTTTATTTAACGTAGGTCGTTCTTCGCTACTTCAATTGACAAGCGATTTGTACGACGATCGGTACCCGCATTTTTCAGGTACTTCTACATCGAGTGTGTTGTTCACCTCCAATCGACTGAAGGACTCGTTGAGCGTTACTGATAAAGGTTCTTATAAAACGGTAAAAGAAAAAACGGCTTTATTTATTCATGACGGCAACCCTCGGGCACAAACCGTTACGCGGGTGGCCGATTCTTTAGGTATTATTTCCAACCCCCGTTCAGCCGACGAAAACACCTTTTACTTTTTGTCCGACTACAAAGGAGTGACCAATTTGTTTAAGTATGAATTGGATATCAAGCGCCTGACTCCCGTTACCGGATTTAACCAAAATATTCGTGACTACGATTACTTGATAGCTTCCGGTGCGTTTGCAAGCATCAATTGGTATAAAGATAAGGAGTCAGTAACGTATCAGCGTCGATTGACCTCTATGGCTGCAGATTTGATTCCGACTCCCCGCGTTCAGAGTATGGCAGGAATGTCGGTATATAAAACAGAACAAAGGAATAACCCCGCGGCCGACGCCAATTTGATTGCCCAAATGGCTAATCCGCGTAAAATGCAGTTGGATTCGGGCGAAGTGGATACGGATAATTATGAATTTGATGCCGATGTCCTTAAAACGTTTGAGTATCGTCAGCGGCGGGGAACCACTATTTCGAGTGCTGCCAATCTTCCTTCCCGTAATCGAAAAAGGGAAAATATTACGATAAAAGGACCGATCAATTACAAAAGCCTGTTCATAAGTAATGATGCAACTTCGGACTGGCGCATTGATCCGATCCGGGGCTTTGGCTTTGCTCAGTCGTTGACCATGAATGACCTGCTGGAAAACCATATTGTAAAAGCCGGCTTTTTCTTGGGATTGTTGAATTTTCGTACCAACAACCTTTGGGCAGAATACAATAACTTGGCTCATCGGATAGATTATACTGTCAGGGTGGACCGGCAGAGCTTGTACGTACAACCGCCGGCGAGCCAAAAGTATCGGTACAACCGGGTGGCCTTTACGGCGGCCTATCCGTTGAATAATAATGCTCGGGTATCAGTAACCCCGTTTTTTGCCGAATCTCGCTTATTAGATGTCAGTAATATTGCCGCTGCTGATGTCGCCTCAACTTATTTAGGAGCCCGCGGAGAATTTGTTTATGACGATTCCCGCATTAACGGGATGAATATGATGGAAGGAACCCGTTTTAAAGTCCGTTATGATTGGTTTGGAGGTATCAACGGTACGAGAGGTTTCAATCGAATTGCTATTGATTTTCGACATTATCAAAAAATTCACCGTGATTTGATTTTTGCTACACGCCTATCTTTTGCGCTCTCCGGCGGAAAGTCACCTAAACAGAGTGTCTTGGGCGGAATGGAAAACTGGACAGGAAATAACCAAGACGAACGTACCGTAAATCCATTAGCCGTAGGGCTGAGCAGTTCACTCATTCCGATTGACAACCGTGATATATTTTTTGTAGAAATGGCTACTAACTTACGCGGGTTTAATTTTAATAAAGTATCGGGCAGCAGCCACTTATTGTTTAATGCCGAGTTAAGAATGCCCCTCATTAAGTATTTCTATCGCGGTCCGATTACTTCTAATTTCTTACGAAACTTCCAATTGGTAGGTTTTACAGATGTAGGCACGGCTTGGACAGGCAAGTGGCCTTTCAACCGCCAAAACAGCCTGAATACAGAGATTATCCGCTTAGACTTTTTCAGTGCCACGGTCAATAATTTCCGTAATCCGTTCCTGCTCGGATATGGATTGGGAGCCCGCACAATGTTGTTTGGATTTTATGTGAAATTTGATTACGCCTGGGGCTTTGATAACGGTGAAATAAACAAGCCCATTCCTTACTTGACCCTTGGATACGATTTTTAAACAGAGTCAACTCTACAAAAAAGCCGAGCATTTTTGCTCGGCTTTTTTTATGCTTTCACTATTGGTATACTAATCGGATAATCGGCATAATCTTACCTCAAAAACAGGCATTTATGGCTTATTTTGGCCTTTTTAGGGGTCAAAACGGCCTGTTGTTGGCACGGTTTTGGCTATTTAGCACCCGATTAGTATAATATTTGAATTATTTTATTATTTATAAATAAAGTACAAAATACTCCGCTCAGACGGCAAAATAAGTTATTGCTGTAAGTTGTTGATTTTCAGGATGTTGCTTCTCTATTTTAAAAGTCATTTATAGCCGCGAAGACTTTGGCATCATTTTAGATACTTGATACGTGGGTCAAAGCCCGATTTTACCGGTAAGGCTAAGCGGAACATTTTCCGGCGGATTTTCCGCATGGTTAGGTGTTGGCAAAGACTATCGACTCAGTACACCCAAAACCAACGTAAAGTGGCAGATGAAAGCACTATTTACCACAATCCCGAACCTTGAAACAAGTCGGCTTTCAGAGCGAAAAAACATTACTCCTGAAACTGCTTTAAGTAAATCCTTTTTGAAGTTTTTGGAGAATGCCGCCTATTGTATTCAATGGATTTTGCCTAATCGAAAGAAGGCGGTTCAACAACGTGCCGTTTGTCGAAAACCATTCCGATCCAAACTCTTTCGAAAAGGTCAAGGGGCTTTTTTGGTGAATGCCGTCGGGATTGATCATTACTGCCACCTTCCGGGGGCATCACCACCCGTCGGTGGTGATGATGGTGTTCACACCGCAGAATTTACTCCCAAATTTACATCCCTTCAATCAATTATTTCACAGACTATGAGTAAGTTATCCATTTTTCCTCCTCCGAATCAGCAGCGTGTTTCGGGGGTGCGTTTCGATGAAAAATCGAGACGGTGGGTATCTACTTCTCCGCCCTATAGGGAGGATGAAGTAAATAGCTATGAATCAATAGCCACTATTGATTCGGCTGTCCCGACAAACCGCTGGATTAAACCGTTTAAATCCTTAATGGGGGCGTTTACGCTGGTACTGCTTACGGTATTTTCCGTATTAGGTCAGCAACTAAAAACAGTAGATATTAAGTTGTCCAAAAAAGTGGATATTTCTCAACCCACTATAGGACAGACGATTAAGTTTACTATTTACGCCAAAAACGACGGGCCGGATGCTGCTACGGCGGTAGTAGTCAGAGACCTTTTTCCAACGGGCGGTGCAACCCTAACGGGTAATACCCCCGCTGCGGGAACAACTTTCGTTCCTGCAACCGGTCTTTGGACCATTCCTACCATAAGTGCCGGCGATTCTGTTAAATTGGAACTAACAGGATCCGTTACCGGACGAGGTGTTTATTTTAACATTGCCGAAGTAATGTCGATGGGGCCCGGCCAAGAAGATGCTGACTCCGATCCCGGCAATGGTATTTTAGGGGAAGATGATTTTGCGACGGCCTGTTTCTCAGTGCCGATTTTATGGTATCCGGGCGACGAATATACGGTAACGATTTCTGCACCCGGATATTCAAACTTAGCGTGGACCAAAGTAGGGAGCGGAGCTATAACCGGTGCTCCTTCGGATAGCGCGTCAGTGAGCGGTGATACCTTGATTATTAAAGGAACAGGGCGTTTTGCGTTTAGTGCTCAAGTCAATACCTGTCCCGCCACCGGCTGTTGCGAAATAGTGGTGATTCCGGGACCGCTTGGAAGTATTGGTGATTTTGTATGGAAAGATGTTATTAACAACGGAATCCAAGATGCCGGCGAGCCCGGCGTCAACGGAGTTCGGGTGATTTTATACAGTGCGGTGGGAGGAGTAGCTACTACTCCTTTAGATACAATGCTGACAACTACAAATCCGAATGACCCAACCAAAGGCGGGTATTATAAATTTACGGGTTTAACAGCAGGAGATTACATTGTTAAAATTGATGCGACTACACTTCCGGTAGGATGTGTATTAAGTGATTCTACCAATAAAGGCGGTGATGATACCAAAGACCACGACTTTAACCCTTTAACCGGGTTCAGTCAGGTAGTAACGTTAGATCCGGAGCAGGGGGGGATTTTAAAAGACAACCCTACTGTCGATGGAGCACTGTATAGCCCACTGGGTAGTATTGGTGATTATGTTTGGAAAGATTTGAATAACAACGGTATTCAGGATGACGGAAATACCGGTGTTAATAACGTATCAGTAGTTCTGTTGCAGAAAAATCAGGCGAATGTATTCGTACCGATTGATACAACAGTGACGGCTAATAACCCTGTTGGCGGAGCTTTAGGTTGGTATTCATTTACGGATTTACCGGCAGGTGATTACCAAGTGAAAATCCTGACAGCTTCATTACCCGCAGGTTGCCTGTTAAGTACAAAAACTAACGTTGGGGATGATACCAAAGACAGTGACTTCGATCCGACCTCGGGTCTGAGCCAAGTGGTTACGTTGAATCCTACTCAAGGCGGTATCTTGCAAAACAATCCGACGATTGACGGTGCCCTGTATAGCCCGTTGGGCAGCATCGGCGATTTTGTATGGAAAGATCGTAATGACAACGGCCAACAGGATCCGGGTGAACCGGGTGTGAAGAATGTACGTGTTGTATTATATAAAGGCAACGGTAACACCTTTACACCGATTGATACAACTTTCACCGGCAACAGTGGGGAATATACATTTACGAATCTGGCTTTAGGAACTTACAAAATATTGTTTGATCCGACAAGCTTGCCCGATACTTGTCAGTTAAGTTTGAACCCGAATGTAGGACCCGATGCAACGGATAACGATGCAGATCCTATTACAGGTTTCTCTCAGGTAGTAACTATTGATCCTACCAAAGCAGGAATTGATAAAGATAACCCAACCATCGATGCGGCAGTAACCAACTTCGATTTGGCCTTGCGCAAAGATTTGGCAGCGGGTCAATCGGCAAACGTAATGCCGGGTGATTTGGTCACCTTCACTTTGACAGTGAAAAACGAAGGTTCGATGACAGCGACAGCGATTGCTTTGTCGGATTCTTTACCGGCCGGTATGAGTTTGGCTGACACCGATTGGACGGCGGCGGGTCAAATTGCGACCCTGAACGTACCGATCGCGGGTCCATTGGCTCCCGGGGCAAGTGCTTCGGTAGACATTACCGTGAAAGTGGATGCGAATTTTGCAGGCACTTCGTTGACCAACTTTGCTCAGATCAAGGATGCCAAGGATAAGAACGGCAACCCTGTGAAAGACAAAGATTCGACACCGGGTAACGGCTTCACTAAAGGCGAAGATGATGACGATGACGAACCGGTGCGTGTGAAAACATGTACGATTCCTCCGACCCCTACTTGTGAAGATGCTGAAAACGAATGTCCGATTGCATGTGTGGATTTGACTAAATACGTTACAGCACCGCGTCTGCCGGGCAGCAAGTTAGAATGGCACACCGGGAATACACCTCAGTCGCCATTAGTGGCCGATCCAACTAAGGTTTGTGTGGCAGGTAAGTACTATGTGTTTGAAGTAGCTGCTTGCGGCGAGTACAGCAATCCGGGTAGAGTAGTGGTGACTATTACGCCTTGTCCTGCTGATTTAAGCTTGACGAAAACAGTGAGCAACAAAACGCCGCAACAAAACGATAACGTTACTTATACAATCAAAGTAACCAACGACGGTCCGGGGATAGCAACGAATGTAGAAGTAACAGATACTTTGCAGGCAGGCTTGCAATATGTATCGGGTGATGCTGCATTCACGCTTAACGGAACAGTATTGACCGGTAAAATTGCTAAAATTGAAGTAGGTCAAACAATTACTTTGACGTTTGTAGCCAAAGTAACCGGAACAGGTACCATCAAGAACTTTGCTCAAATCAGCAAGTCAGATCAACCGGATAAAGATTCTACTCCGGGCAACGGTAACGGTACACCGAGAGAAGATGACGAAGACGATGAAGACATTGTCGTAACCTGTCCGATTCCTCCGACTCCGACGTGTGATGACCTTTCTAATGATTGTCCGAATCCTTGTCTGGATTTGACAGCCCATGGATTAGAGCCTCGTACACCGGGCGGTCGCTTAGAATGGCGTACCGGTCCTAAACCAACCGATCCGTTGGTAGCTGATCCTACCCATGTCTGTGAATCAGGTTACTACTACTTATACGAAGTGGCCGCTTGCGGAGTGTATAGCAACGCCGGCCGAGTAAAAGTAGAAATCAAACCTTGCCTTACTGACTTGGCAGTAGAGAAAACGGTAGTTGAGCCTGCACCTTATAATGTGGGTCAAACCATTACCTATAAAGTGATTGCTTCTAATAACGGTCCTGTTAATGCCACAGGGGTAACGGTTAGTGATGTATTACCTGCTTCGTTGACGTTCGTAAGTGCCAATCCTGCGGCTGAATACAATGCCGGAGCCGGTGTTTGGACGATCGGCAACTTGGCAGTAGGGGCTAACCGTACGTTAGAGATTCGTGCTAAGATCAATGCTATCGGTACAATTACTAATACAGCAATTGTAAAAGGACCGAACAACGATCCTACCAAAGCCGGTAATGACACCTCACGGGTGACCATTAAAGTAGATTGTATCAAACCGGAACCTCCGATTCTGGCTTGCGCCACTACGAACATTTGTCCGGGTGACAGCACTACAATCCATGCTATCGGCTGTCAAGGCGGTGTGATATGGTGGTCAAACGGAGCTTCAGGCGCAAGCATTGTAGTGAAGCCAACCGAAACCACTACTTACGCGGCTGTATGTAAGAAAAATGGCTGTGAAAGCGGTCCGTCGAACTCAATTACGATTTACGTAAATACACCGACGACACCGACCATCACAGTGAGTCCTTCGACAACGATTTGTGCAGGCAGCACAGTTACATTGACGGCTGCTAACTGCGCCGGTACAATTGTATGGAATACGGGTGCCACCGGTGCTCAAATTACCGCAACACCGGCAGCAACCACTACTTACTCTGCTTACTGTAAGATCGGTTACTGTAAGAGCAATCCTGCCACTGTAACAATTGATGTTACGCCGGGCGGCCCTGCTCCTGAAGTCATTTGCAGTACTGACAAAGTTTGTCCGGGTGAAAGTGTAACGCTTCAGGTAACTAACTGTGCCGGTACTGTAGAATGGTCAACGGGTGAAACCGGCCCTGCCATTGTCGTTTATCCGACTGCCACTACTACCTATTGGGCAGTATGTAACAACGGAGGTTGCAAAGCAAGATCGAAAGATTACACCATCAAGGTGATTCCTGTTACGGCACCGACTGTAACCGCAAGTCCATCAACAACGATCTGTAACGGTGGCAGCATCACGCTGACAGCCGCAGGTTGTGAAGGCATCGTGACTTGGTCAAGCGGTCAGACAGGCGCAAGTATCGTAGTGAGTCCTGCGGCAACCACTACTTACACGGCTACTTGTAAACTCGGTAAGTGTGAAAGCGCTCCGTCAGCTCCTGTGACTATCACAGTGGGCAACCCGGTAGCACCGACTATCTCTGCTGAGCCAACCTTGATTTGTGCCGGTCAAAGCACTACGCTGACAGCCGGAGGTTCTTGCGAAGGCACGATTGTTTGGTCAAACGGCGCCACCGGAGCAAGTATCACAGTAAGCCCTGCGGCTACTACTGAATACACTGCGGTATGTAAAGTAGGAACTTGCGAAAGTCCTAAATCAAATAAAGTGAAGATCACGGTGACTACTGCCGGACCTGCACCTACTGTTTATGTACATAAGCCAAGCATCTGTGCCGGCGACAGCACTACGCTGAAAGCCTCAGGTTGCACAGGTACTTATGTATGGAGCACCGGTGCCACAGGGGTAGCAACCATCACCGTAGCTCCGACTACGACAACGACTTATTCGGTATCGTGCCGCGTAAACGGCAAGTGCGACAGCGCACCGGCTTATGCAACGGTAACAGTTGGCAATGTTTCAACACCGCCGACAATTACGGTAAGTCCATCATCTAATGTTTGTGCAGGCAGCACCGTGAAATTAACGGCTGCCGGTTGCGAGGGCGGTACCATTACTTGGAACACCGGCGCCACAGGTACAAGCATTGAGGCAGTGGTTAATGCAACGACTACCTTCACGGCAAAATGTACAGTCGGTAAGTGTGAAAGCGCTCCGGCCTCAGCTACAGTTACAGTAGTACCTGCTCCTGAGAAACCGGTCGTTATTTGCAGCACGGATAAAGTCTGTCCGGGTGAAAGTGTCACACTGCAAGTGAACAACTGCGCAGGTACAGTACATTGGTCAACAGGAGAGACAGGCCCGGCAATCGTGGTTTATCCTACTGTAACTACTACTTATACAGCTATCTGTAAAGTAGGGGATTGCTCAAGCCCTGTGTCAGCGAATTACACTATCAAAGTGTACCCTGTAACGCCGCCAACGGTGTCAGCTGCTCCTTCAGTGATTCAATTGGGTGAACAGTCAGTGCTGACGGCTACCGGTTGCGACGGCGAAATCACTTGGTCAAACGGAGCCTCAGGCGCAAGCATTGTGGTAACTCCGACCGAAACCACGTCATATACTGCCGTATGTAAAGTAGGTGCTTGTACCAGTGCTGCTTCTGTACCGGTGACTGTGAAAGTAATTACCTGCAAAGCCCCTGCTATTGCAGCAAGTGCGGCCGTTATCTGCGAAGGCGGTAGCGTAACCCTCTCTGCAACCGGTTGTGAAGGTGGTGAAATCAACTGGTCTAACGGGGCCACAGGCAGCAGCATCACCGTAACACCGTTGGGTACTACTACCTACACGGCTGTATGTAAGAAAGGTGATTGCACCAGCGATGCCTCGAATGCAGTGACTGTAGTGGTAACGAAAGTGTACGCACCAACGCTGCTTTGCTCAAATACATCAATCTGTAAAGGAGAAACCGTCAGCTTAACAGCGTCGGGTTGCGAAGGAACAATTACTTGGTCAAACGGAGCCACCGGCGCTACGATCACAGTAACTCCTGAAACAACAACTACTTATGCGGCTAAGTGTAAAGTAGGTGAGTGTGAAAGCGGAGCATCAGCACCGTTGACCATTGTGGTTGGCGTACCTGCCGCACCGACTATCCAAGCATCGAAAACCAATCTGTGCTTCGGGGAATCAGTTACTTTGACAGCAGTTACTGCTTGTTCAGGTTACATTCAGTGGTCAAATGGCCAAATCGGAAGTTCGATCACGATCGTTCCTGCAGCCAGCACGATCTACGTGGCTTACTGCTGCAATAATGCGGCTTGTAAGAGCGTAGCCTCTAACACAGTAAATGTGACCGTAGCACCGAAAGTAACAACACCTGAAGTAATAAGCATCGCCAATGTTTGTCCTGTGAAAACGGTCGATCTGGCATCGGCGGTGAAAAACTACTCAGCGGCTTCGGGCTTAGTGCTTGAATTCCACGAAGGAAATACGCCAAGCTCGCCAAAAGTAGAAAATCCGTCAGCAGTGGGAGTAAGCGGTACTTATTACGCCTTCTTCCGCTCAACTACCGGATGCTACAGCGACGGAGCTGCGATTCACGTGCTGATTTCGTCTTGTGAAACAACGCCTTGTGAAACCAACCCGGCTACGGCTGATGCCGGCGCAGATGCCTCTATCTGTGCAGCCCTTGAGTACAAACTCGACGGCAAAATCGGTGGTGTAGCGACAAGCGCCATGTGGACTACTAACGGAACCGGTAAATTCAGCAATCCTTTAGCACTCGATGCTACTTACTATCCATCGTTGGAAGATTTGATTAAGGGTGAGGTTATCCTCACCCTAACCACCAACGATCCCGATGGCAGTGGCAATTGTGTGGCCGGTAAGGATGAGTTGAAACTCGTATTTGAAGGTATCAAGTTCAGACCTCAAATCATCGTAAACGGTACACTCAAAGCAGATACATTGCCACAAACGATCACTATCTGCCAAGGCGATACCGTAAAACTGAAAGCCAGCGAACAGGATTATCAAGTGAAATGGTTTAAGGACGGTAAAGTATTATTCCCTGCCTCTGACGGTATCAGAGAGTGGAACGTGACTGAACCGGGTACTTACTCTTACGCTTTGGTAGATGCCAAACGCTGCTGCTCAGTACCTTCCGCTTACATTACAGTTGTGGTGAAAGCGCTTCCTACGCCAATCGTGAAAAACCTGCGTAATACTTGCCCAAGTACTACGGTAGATTTGACATCGGCACTCGAAGGCAGCAGCAACTACACCGTTCAGTTCAGATCAGCAGCACAGTTAGCATGTACTTGCTTGGTCGGTACTCCTGAAGCGGTAGGTGCCGGTACTTACTATGTGGTTTACAAGAAAGACGGTTGCTACAGTGCGCCGGCGGCGATTGAAGTGAAAATCTTCGACTGTGCTACGGATACTCTCCGCTCCGATTTGAGCATCAACAAAACAGCTGATAAAGCCGTGGCGTTGGTAGGTGAAAACGTAACGTACAAGATCGTAGTAACCAACAACGGGCCGCACAATGCAACCAACGTAGACGTTCGCGACATCATGCCGGCTGAAATGGAAGTGGTTTCCACTTCAGGCATGACCAACAGCAACGGAATTCTGAAAACACGGATTGCTTCCTTGAGCGCAGGCAGCAGCGATACCTTAACGGTCGTTGCCAAAGCGAAGAAACCGGGTAATCAAGTAACCAACAATGCTGCCATCACTTACGCAGATCAGGTAGATCCTAACAGTTCTGACAACCAATCTTCGGTAAGTATTGCCGTAAGCGACGGTACTGTGACCCCTGCTATCGGTGTAGCCTTAGCGGTAGATAATATCGTGAAGAAAGGCGACGGTGACTCGACAAGCTACGATGTGACCTATAAGATCACTGTGAAAAACGTGGGTAACGTTCCGTTGACCAATGTAGCAATTGCCGATAGTATTACCGGTCATATTGCAGCGCCGGCTACCTTCACTGTAGTAGGGGCACCAACCGTCAACAGCGGAAGCACGTTGGCACCGAATGCTGCTTATAACGGAACTTCTGACAAGAATATCCTGACAGGCGGTACGTTGGCAGTAGGTGCTGAGGAGGCAGTTTGGGTAACTGTGAATATCAAGCCAAACGGCAACGTCGGACCGTTCCAGGGCAGTGTAGTGGCTTCGGGTGAGGCAAGCGGTACTACCGTGAAAGATGCATCCAACAAAGGCACTGTCGTCAATGCCCCTGTGGACAACTCGACACCGGTACGCTTCGATTTGCCAAGTGCGTTGATCGGTCTGTCTAAATCAGCCGGTACTCCAATCGTGGTTGGTGACGGTAAGTTCAAGATTCCTTATACCATCAGTGTAACTAACCTTGGTACAAGTGACTTGAATAAAATTCAGGTGAAAGATGACTTGGGACTCACCTTCGGCTCTAAAGCAGCGATTGTCGGTAAACCTTTGGTAACGGCAGATGCCGGATTGACTGTAGATTCAAGCTACACCGGTCAGGGACTCCTTACCAACTTATTGGTTGACTCGCTCAGCACATTGCCGAAAGGAGCCACTCGCAGTATCAACTTAGCGGTAATTGTGTCGCTTTACAATCCGGATTCCGTAACGAAGTTCTATAACATCGCTATCGGTACAGGTTTGACCCAAGATGGTGTAGCAGCAGCCGATACTTCAACGACAGGGGACAATGTGGACCCTGACAATGACTTAGATCCTCGCAACAACAGCGAATCTACGCCGGTATCGCTTAACTCAACACCGGGCAAAGGCTTACTCGGATTGGCAATGTCTATCAAAGACACCCTGCGTAAAGGAGACGGCAGTATGAACATTACTTACCGTGTCATCCTGAAAAACTACGGTGCAGGTGTGTTGACCAACGTTCAGGTGAAAGATTCATTGACCAAAGTGTACAGCTCGCTGACCGGCTCAAGCTATCAGTTAGTAGGTACACCAACGGCCAACGATTCCAGCAGCCTGCGTATCAACCCTGACTTTGATGGCGACCGCGACGTAAATCTCTTATTGGCAGAACAAAGCCGATTGGCAGGCGGACGTACCGACTCGTTGTTCTTTACGATTAATGTAGTAACCGACGGACGATTGACCCCGTATCTCAATCGCGTAAGCGGCTCAGCCTTAGCCGGTCAGAACACTGTAGCAGATCTTTCAACCAATGGTTTGAATCCTGATCTGAACGGTGACAATGATCCGACAAGCCTGACAGAAGCCGAATTTACTCCGATTGTGATTCCATCTGACGGCGGCTTGTTTGTCCCTGAAGGTTTCTCTCCAAACGCTGACGGAATCAACGATAAATTTGTGATTCGTCATCCATCCGGCACGAAGATTGTTCTTGAAATATACAACCGCTGGATGAATTTGGTATATCGCAACAACGATTATCAAAACGATTGGGAGGGTGGAGCTAACGTAGGTGTAGCCACCAACAACCAAGGAGTACCTGCAGGAACCTATTTCTACAATGTGATTCTGCAAGACCAAAACGGCGGGGAAATTAAGAAAGTAAGTCGCTTTATGACCATTAACCGCTAATCACGATGACCAATCTCATCAAACAAAAGTGCACGATGTTACTGCTGCTGATCGCTTTGATCAGCAGCAGTAAAGTCCGAGCCCAGCAGGACAAATTGTTCTCGCAGTACATGTTTAACATGATGGCTCTGAATCCCGCTTATGCCGGCAGCCGCGATGTTTTAAGCGCCACCGCCCTCTACCGCAACCAATGGGGCGGTATGACCGGAGCGCCGCAAACCGCCACGTTCAGCATTGACATGCCCGTTAATCGGGAGCGAGTAGGGCTGGGACTCCAATTATTCAACGATCAGATCGGTCTTGAAAACTGGACCGGTGCTATGCTCTCTTACGCGTTTCGAATTAAATTGGGTGAGCGCTCGACTTTGGCATTAGGTTTGCAGGGAGGCGCCATGAGCTTCCGCTGGGATTTGGCGAAAGCGAATCTCGGGAATAATTTGGCTGACCCCGCTTTTGCCAGCAACGTCTCTAAGATTCTGCCCAACTTCGGAACGGGGATTTACATCAGCAACGACCGTTCTTATTTGGGGATTTCGGTGCCTTATTTGATTGAGAACAACCTGAACGATTACGACAACGACCAACGCGCCAAAGTACGTCGCCATTATTATGCGATCGCCGGTTTTGTGGTCGGACGCAACAACGTCAAACTCAAACCTTCCATGATGGCCCGTTATGTCAACGGGGCCGGGGTTTCGCTCGACGGAAACTTGAACCTTTGGTTTAACGATCGTATTGCTTTCGGGATGTCTTATCGTCATAATCGTTTCTCGACCTATGCCGGTAAGATTCAGGAGATCGACGGAAATGTATTGAAAGGAGACGCACTCGTCGGAATGATCGAATTGCAATTGTCTGATCAGTTTCGTTTAGGCTATTCTTATGACTGGACGCGGAACAACCTCAATGAAAACCGTAAATTCCTGAACATTCCGACTCACGAGATCATGCTGCGTTACGAGTTCGGATTCAGCAAGAGCAAGATCCTTACACCTCGTTATTTCTAAGGGTTTATTTTTTACTATTGTCAAAGGTATATTCTTCATGAAGGTTTTAATACGCCTAAAAGGGAGAGTATACCTTTTTCTTTACCCAACTATTTTGGAACATGAAGACATTTATTATTTCGGCATTATTGGTCATAGGTCTCGGAGTAGCGGAGGTGTCGGCGCAGACCTATCTCAGTCAGGCCAATCGCCAATATGCAATGATGGCTTACAGCAAAGCCGCAGAACTTTATGAACAGGCGTTGAAGGATAATCTGAAAGATACCGTAAAAGTCAACACGCTGATAAAGTTAGGCCACAGCTACCATCAACTCAGAGACACCCCCAACGCCGAACGGGTATTTCGCCTGTTGTTGGGCGAAGGAAAAACCATTCCTCGTAATCAATCAAATACCTACTTGTATTATGCGCAGGCTTTGGCCGGCAACGGTAAATACGACGAAGCCAAAGAAATGTATGAGCGTTATAACTTGGCTCAACAGGAAGATCTGCGCGGTAAAGAATTTATAAAACTCTATTCAAACGTTGAAAAACTGTCAAAAAACGCAGCGGCTTATACAGTAGAAGCTTTAGATAATATCAATACGAATCGCGCCGAATTCAGCCCTACCTATTATAAGAAAGGATTGGTGTTTGTATCAGCCCGCAATGAAGGTCTGAACGTCAAACGAGTTTATGGTTGGAATCAAACGGCTTTTTTGGATTTGTACGAAATACCCGACCTGTCGGTGGTTAATTCAGCCAAAACCAGTCGCATCGGGGGTTCTTCCGCGGGTAGTAAAACCGCCCGGGCCAAAGGTGTCTATTTATTGGGAACCGATGAATATACTGCCCCTACGGCCAACGATTCTCAAATCCCGGGCGAGTACAAAGCCACTAACGGAACCGCTGCCGACCCCTTACAAAACGCAAAGATCGAGTCCCAAAACATGGGTAAAACCCTCAACTCAAAATACCACGAAGGACCGGTAGCGTTTTTTAAAGACGGACAAAAAATGCTCTTTACCCGTAATAACTACCTCGACGGAAAGTATAAAACAAGTAAAGACGGAATCAATAAATTAAAACTGTATTCGGCCGAATGGTCAGGCACCGAATGGGGCAAGTTGAAAGAATTGCCTTTCAACAGCGATGAATATTCGGTGGGGCATCCTTCCCTGTCCAAAGACGACAAGTTGCTGTATTTTGTATCGGATATGCCGGGAGGTTTTGGCGGAACGGACATCTACGTAAGTAAATTTGAAAATAATAACTGGTCAACCCCGGTCAATTTAGGGCCTTCCGTCAACAGCAAAGGCAATGAAATGTTTCCTTTTGTGGATGAAACAGGCAACCTTTATTTTTCTTCCGACGGTCTTCCCGGTTTGGGTGGTTTGGATATGTTTTACGCCAAGCTGATTGAGGGTGTCATGGCTAAAAAACCACGAAACTTAGGTACCCCTATCAATTCGGTGAAAGACGATTTCGGAATCATCACCGACGGAGAGCGCAAAAGCGGCTTTTTCAGCAGCAATCGCCGCCGCGGCGGTGCCGACGACGATCTCTTCCGATTTGAGCGTACCGGCCCGATGAATCCCTGTCAGGACTTGATCGTCAATGTAATTGATGCCCAAACCAAAGCACCGCTCGCCAATGTCCCTGTAGAGATTGTCAATAAGGATGAGAGTGACCCTGAAGTGAAGACCCTCAACACCGACGGAGAAGGAGCGATGCGCTTATGCCTTGATGCAGACATGGATTTTATCTTCAGGGCTTCTAATGAAGGCTACCTTAACAATTCACTGCGATTCACTACCAAAGATTTGGATATTTCTGAGGTGATTAAATTGGAAATCCCTTTGGAAAAGGTAAAACCGAAAGCTGCACCGGTCAAAACATTTACGCTGCGCGGTTTGGTCAATACCCAAAAAGACCGCAAACCAATTCCGGGCGTAAAAGTATTGTTGCATAACGAGTGCGACGGCTCAGTGCAGGAATCTGTCACCGATGAAAACGGAAGTTATAAATTTGAAGTACCGAGCGGTTGCGATTATTCTATCGAAGCCCTGAAAGACAACTTGGGAACGATGGGCAGCAAAGTCAAAGGCGGGGAAACTTCCGAAGCCAATATCACCATGTTTGAAAAAGGCGATGTCATCAAGATTGATAATATTTACTACGATCTCAACAAATGGGATATTCGCAGTGACGCCGCCCCCGAATTGGAAAAATTGGTAACGTTGATGAATAAGTATCCGAAAATGAAGATCGAGTTTGGCTCGCATACCGATAGCCGTTCTTCCGCCAAGTACAACAAAACACTCTCTACCAAGCGTGCCAAAGCGGCCGTAGCCTACATCGTGAAGCAGGGGGTTAATGCCAAGCGCATCATTGCAGCGGGTTATGGGGAAAGCCAATTGGTTAATAAATGCAACGACAAAACACCTTGTACGGAAGAAGAACACCAACAAAATCGCCGTACTGAGATCAAGATTTTGAGTTTGTAGAATAAATGTTTGAAAGGTTTCCAATGAAAGGCAGAGGTTGCATAACCTTCTGCCTTTTTTGTTTTTTACCGCTATTCGATAAGGTTCCGAAAAGATGCCTATCTTTATGGAAAAGTCCCCAAACTCCATGAAAACTTTCAAAGGCACATGGCTAACGTTGCTGCTTCTGATGACGACTTTGAAAGTTACAGGACAACACATTCTGGCAGGAAGAGTAACCGACGCAAAAACCGGGGAGGCCGTACCTTACGCCGCTGTTTTTATCAATAATACGGCCAAAGCTACCGAGACGGATGAATGGGGTCGATACCGCCTGAAATACGGAGCGGCTCCCCATCCCGGAGCAAACTTCGAACTCGTAGTTTCGGCGTTAGGCTACGTTACTTTTCGAAAAACCATTGAATTCAGCAAGAACGATACCCTGTTTTGGGAGGTATTGTTGGATCCCTCACCGCAAACGATCAACGAAGTAGCCGTAAAGGGGAAGCGGGACCCGATGTGGCTAAAACAATACAAAAAATTTGAAAAGGCCTTTGTGGGAACCGGTGAAAATGCCCGATCGGTCAAGATCCTGAATCCGTGGGTACTTGATTTTGAAGGCGACGCGACCGAGTTTTCAGCCGCTGCTCCCACCCCGCTTGAAGTGGAAAACAAAGCATTGGGCTATAAGGTATTTTTTGAATTACAGCGATTTACGGTATCCACTATACGCAGTAACTTTGCGGGCTTGGCAAGGTTCGAAATAATGAAAGCTGCCGATGAAAAACAACAAAAGAATTGGGAAGAAAATCGTCGATATGCCTACGAAGGTTCAGAGCGTCATTTCTTAAAAGCATTGGCCCAAAAGCGCCTCAAATCGGAAGGGTTTGCGGTCTATGAGGTCAATCCGTCTTATCACGAAAAAACGACCTTTTCGCATCTCAGCCCGCAATTGGGGAAACGTTTATTTCCGTTGAACGATACCGCGGTCGTTCGAATGGGCAAATTTCCGTTGTCGAGAGAAATTGTCCTTCGCAATGAAATAGAGGTGTTGCATATCAATCATATTTCTCGAATAGATACTTATCAGGATGCACCTTTTCCGGTGTCATGGTTGCGAATCAAAGGCGGAAAGACGGAAGTCACCACGTCGGGTTTGCTTTTCAATGCAGATGCCAACGAATGGGCCGGTGACATTGCCGAACGGCGCATTGCCGACCTGTTGCCCTTAGACTATGAACCCGATCCCTTGCCCGAAAATGACAATTGGCGGTTGTTTTTGCCTAAAAATACTCCCGAATCGCCCGTACTCAGTGCCTTAGAAGTGGTGCCTCTTCCTTTGGTTTCGGTCAAACACGCTTTTGCAGGAGATACTGCGGTGTTTCGAATTCAGGTAAAGCAACCGGACGGAAGCCCCGCAAGCGGTCGATTGTCGGTAGCAGTGATCGAAGATGCTTCACCTGTGTCTCCTCGCCCGGATACGTTGGTTGCTTCCGGTTCCTCCGCCGACACCTCCCGAATCAATGTGGACAAAAAAGCAATTATGCTCGAAGAGGTCAAGATCAAAGTAAAACAATCGAAAAAGTCCACCCATACTTTATTGGGAAAGATAGACTATGTCGTGGAAAGCAAAGACCTGAAAGATATTATTTCCGGCAACGTCATGACGGCCTTGCAGCACAAAGTACCCGGCTTGGATATTTTTGAAACAACCGATAATGCCGGTTTCAGCCGAAAAGGTATCCGAATCAGAGGGGGAGGGTACAGTTTGCGTGCCACCGGCTCCGCCGACGATGAGCCGCTTTTTTTACTGGACGGTATTCCTTTCGGCACGTTACAAAATTTCAATGCCCTTCCTGTCAGTGAAGTAGAGCGGATCGAAGTCATTAAGAGTGCCAATTCATTGTTGGGGGCGAGAGGCAAAAACGGAGCCATCAATGTAGTAACAAAACGGGTGAGTGCGAATAGGGGGGCTGCTCCGTCGGTGGCGATGAATGAAGGAAAACTCTTTTTTTGGCAACCTGCCGTCATTTTATCCCCGCAGGGCGAAGCCGTGATTCGATTTGTGTTGCCCAAAGGAGTGTACTACTACGTAACTGTCAACGGCCTCACTGCCGACAATCAGCCCTTTACCCATGAGATGAGGGTGTATTAAAAGAGCTCTGCTCTTACTGAAATCAAGAAAGTGGTGCAAAAAGCAGACGTTCGAAAGGACTTCCGCTTTTTTGTTACGTTTAACACTCGTGCCGTTCTGTCGGTTAAAGTCGGCAATGATTCCTGCCTTCTCCTAAACTTTTGCTAATATTGAGACAGAAGTGAGAGATTATCAACATGTCATTTATGCGTCTGTTATCCTTCTCGTTACTGTTTTCTTTGTTTGCGCATTCCTTATTTGCTTGGCAAGATACACCAACGTTAGTGTATAAAAATACAAGCAAGTATTTAGAAACCAGTGCTTTTGCGGCTGTTTTGGAAGATGCTGAAAGCAAATGGAGTATTCAACAGGTAATGAAGATGCCCGATAGTGTATTTATACCGTCTCAAACGGGTAGGCTTAATTTAGGAAATTCGGAATCTCGCTTTTGGGTACGATTTCGAATGGAGAACAAAACTGAGGAAGATTTATACGTTCTCAACGTCGTTCCGATTGTTCAATACTTAGACCTTTATGCAGTCAATGCTGACGGACAGGTGCAAGCCTATCCGCCAAGCGGCATTTTGCGCCCTTTTGAGAACCGATCCCTACCCATTCACAAAATTAACTTCCACCTTGGCAAGACTCCTAAGACGCTTTATTTTTCTGTAAAAGGCAATCGCACGCTTTATTTCTCCAATTATATCGGTACAAGAGAGGTCATTGAGGCGTTTGTCAGCCGTGATGAGCGAATCTTTCTTTTCTGCTTTGGTATCTATTTCATTCTAATCATCTACAATTTAGTCATTTACTTCTACAGCCGAGATATCCCTTTCTTATGGTATAGTATTTTTCAATTGGGGTCGCTTTATTACTTTTTGTATTTCTCAGGTTTGGGTTTTGCTTACTTATGGAAAGATTTTCTGTTTATGAACAAGGACTCCAACATTCACGTGGGGGCGTCGCTCATTCCCGCCTGTATTTTTACGATGTACTTTCTGAATACCCGTAACTTATTGCCTCGCTTTCATGTCTATTTAAAAGCCTTAGTGATTGGTTATCTCGGTGTTTTGGTTGTGCAGCTACTGGGTTTTGTCGTACTTGATAACAAACTTGCCCAATTTTTTAATTTCACGACTTATCTAAGCCTTTGGGCAGTTGCTTGGTTCGCCTATTTCAAAAAACACAAGACCGCTCGTTTTTATCTCATGGGCTGGACCATTTATTTGTGTACGGTGATCATGACTGTCCTTTTTGCTACCAATGTAATTCCTGCCTTTGCTTCTTTCTCCGTTGATAATTACGCTATCAATTTCGGTTCCATAGCAGAAGCTATATTTTTAGCTTTTGCCTTGGCCGATCGGGTGTATGAGATTCGCGAACAAGCCCGTTCGGCTCAAGATTTGCTCCTTAAACAGTCGGCAGACTATGAGCTATTGGTAGAAAAGCACAATCATCTGTTAAATATCAGACCCAATGCGAATGTTACTGAAAATCCCGTCGAAGTAGCACAGCGTTTGGAAACACTCATTCAATCCATCCAAACGGAACGGGATTTGATTCGGAAAGTCTCTATCCCAACCATCGAAGGAGTTATTCTGTTGCCATTGTCTGATATTATGTACATCGAAGCCATGCGCAGCTATGCCGGATTTCATCTTTCCAATGGAAAGAAAATCATTGCCTCCCGTCCTATCGGTGATTTTGACGACGTTTTACCTGAACCACCTTTCTTTCGCATTCACAAATCGCACACCGTCAACCTGAATTATGTAGAGCGATATATCAGAGGAGAGGGCGGTTCGGTCATTTTGCAGGATGGCTCAGAAATCGGCGTGTCCAGAACAGCCAAAGCGGAATTGCTGCGGCGATTACAGATTCCGTGAAGCGGCTTATAAGCCAATGTGTTTCAAAACGTCTTTTCATTGAAAGGGAAATTGCCGCATTTGGGAAACTTATTGTCGCATTTGGGAAAAAAGGGCAGAAGTAATTGTTTTTTTGACGTGAAATTTGGCTCACTCTAAGTACGGAGCGTACATTCTATCACTTTTTAAAAACAATGGTACAATGAAAAATCTGAGTCTTATTTCCTTTTTCTCACTGGTAAGCTTCCTTGCTTCTGCCCAAACTTTTAACGAAAAAACATTTGCGGCTTTCACCGAGTCTTTTGACAAAAACCCTGTTAAATGCCTTCAAACGGAAACAGATCCCGATTTTGTGTTTGTAGGAACAACCGGTGAAATACTTGACTTAAAAAGGACCATTGCTATTTGTCAAAATGCGGTAATGGAAAACCGTACGAATGCTGATTTAAAAATCAGGCAATACGGCAATACTGCTATTGTAACAGGACACTCTACAAGACTCGCGAAACGAGTTACGAGCGGTCATACTCGGCAATATGACGAACTGATCACGTACGTTTTTGTAGAACAAGACGGTAAATGGCTATGGGCATCGGCACAACATAGCGACGCACAGAAAAAATAAAAGGAATCTCCTGAACCAGGAAACGGGGGAAATAAAAAATGAAAATGGAGAGAAAGCAGAAGTTCGCCGGGACTTCTGCTTTTTTTGTTGTGTTTGGCAAGATTCCTGCTTTCTTTTGCGTTCAGAAAAGAATTAACGCAACCTGTATGAAACACATAAATCATTACCTGTCATCTTTTGCTGCTCCGTTACTTATTGCTTATTGCTTACTGCTTATTACTACCGCTTCCTTTGCCCAACGCGAAGTACAGTATTCCCAGTACCTCGTCAATCCGTTGGCGATCAATCCTGCCGCTACGGGTATCCGCGAAAACTTTTATTTTAATGCCATCCTTCGTCGGCAAGTGATCCCGGGAGTGCAAAGCTTACCGATTACCCAGTCGTTTGCAATGGACGGTACCGTAGGCAAAGGCAAAGTAGGCTTGGGTTTGCAGGGACTCAATGACCGGATGACCTACAATACGGCCATATTCGGCAGTATGAGTTATATTTTTAACATTTCCGATGACCAAAAAATTTCGGTCGGGGCTTTGGGCGGTATCAATGTTTTACCTTCGCGCGACGTACTCAATGCGGGCGGCAGTATCAACAAAGCCATGGCGAGTGCGGGGGTAGGTATCTACTATCAGAGTACCGCATTTTTCGGAGGAGTATCCATGCCCGAAATCCTCAAACAGCAATACGGCTATAATAATACCAGCGGTTTGCTCAATTATCAACGCCCTGTGTTTGTGCAGTTGGGCCTGAAAACCGATGTTTCGGACGAACTCCGATTGACGCCGTCTATATTGATTACCAAGCCCGAAACCGGGAAAGTAAGGATAGATCTGAACACGCTCATGCACTATAAAGAACGGTTTATGGCCGGGGTTTCGGTGCGGTTGGGATCCACTACGTACGTACAGGGACTGCTGTCGTATGATTTTTCCAAGAATATTCGCATCGGTTATACCTACAATTCACGCCGGGTAGAGGATTTCAACGGGCAAACTACCAATCTTTCGGGGGTAGGTAAGGGCGTGCACGAAATCGTTTTTACGCTGCAACCTAATCCCCGGTCGGAGTAGATTTTTGCTAAAACTATACGATTTTTGCAATATATTACAAATTCATAAGCTAACTTTGCCCGACTGAAACTAAGTGGTTTTCAAATGGAAAAATACTCATATATAGCGAATTCGGAAGCAGCGTACATAGAGGAGCTGTACCAAAAATTCCAACAACAACCCGACTCGGTGGATCTGAGCTGGCAACGATTTTTTGAAGGTTTTGAATTTTCACTCAAATACGGAGAAAACAAACCTAAAGTAAACGGAAACGGCACAGTTTCGGCCGAAAAGCCCGTTTCGGCCAACCATACTCGCAAAGAAATGGAGGTGGTACACCTCATCAGAGGATACCGCCAACGCGGGCATTTGGCTTCACAAACCAACCCGCTCGGCCCTCGTAAAAATCGTTTTCCCGAGTTGGAATTGAAAGATTTTAATTTGTCGGAAAGCGATCTGAATACGGTATTTGAGGCTGGAATTGAGGTATTCGGCAAACCGGCCACCCTCAAGGAGATCGTGGATGCACTTCAAAAAGTATATACGGGTAAGATCGGATTTGAATACCAATACATTCGCGATCGTCGTGTTAAAAGTTGGTTGCGGAAAAAGATTGAGAACGAATACCTCAATTTCAGCCCTACCATTGAGCAGAAAAAACGCATCCTCGAAAAACTGAACGATGCCGTTACCTTTGAAAACTTTTTGCATACCAAATTTCTGGGCAAAAAGCGCTTTTCGTTGGAAGGAGGAGAAGCAACTATTCCCGCCTTGGACGTGGTCATCAATCGCGGGGCCGAATTGGGTGTGGAAGAAGTAGTAATGGGCATGGCTCACCGCGGCCGCCTGAATGTACTCACCAACATCATGCAAAAACCTTACGAACAGGTCTTCAATGAATTTGAAGAAAACGTGGTTTTGGACGAATACAGCGATGGCGACGTAAAATACCACATGGGCTACGAGTGCCAGATCGAGACACCCGAAGGAAATCGGGTAAGTCTTAAACTGATGGCGAACCCGTCGCATTTGGAAGCGGTTAATCCGGCCGTGGTCGGGTATGTGCGTGCCCGTGCTGATACCCACTATAATCATATTGAAGGACAGGACAAATATGACCCTGTTCTTCCGATTTTGATTCACGGTGATGCGGCGGTAGCCGGTCAGGGAATTGTCTATGAAGTAACACAAATGTCAAACCTGCCCGCCTATTACACCGGCGGTACGCTTCATTTTGTCATTAATAACCAAATCGGTTTTACCACCGACCACGAAGATGACCGGTCGTCGATCTACTGCTCAGATATTGCCAGAATTGTAGATGCCCCTATTTTTCACGTCAACGGTAATGATCCTGAAGCTGTTGCTTTTGTAATGAAGGTTGCTATTGAGTTTCGTCAGGAATTCAATAGGGATGTGTTTGTGGATATGGTTTGCTACCGCAAATACGGCCATAACGAATCGGATGAGCCGCGTTTTACGCAGCCAACCATGTATAATAAAATTTCGCAGCAACTCAACGGACGCGATCTGTATTTGAAAGTACTGACCGAACGCGGGGAATTGGACGGGCAAATTGCCGACCAAATGCGCGCGGAACTGGAAGGGGAATTGCAGGACTTATTGCAAAAAGTAAAACAAAAACAACTTCCGTACGAAAGACCGAAACTTGAGCGTGATTGGGCAGAATTGCGACGGTCAGTACCGGACGATTTTGAAGAATCACCGGCAACGGGTATTTCCGCTGAGGTCATTGAGAAAGTAGGAAGAGCGCTTTCCTCTCTGCCGGAAGGCTTTAAGGTATTGAAGCAAATCGAAAAGGTAATCGAAGAACGCAAGCAGATCTTTGCCGGCGAGAAGCCTTTCAATTGGTCGGCGGGAGAGCTTTTGGCCTATGGATCACTGTTAGCTGAAGGAAAAATAGTGCGTATGACCGGTCAGGATGTACAGCGGGGGACTTTCTCGCATCGTCATGCCGTATTGCACGAAGCCGAAACCAATGCTAACCACAACAGTTTGGCTTTTGTCGGCGAAGGGCAAGGTAAATTTGAAATCTATAACTCATTGCTGTCTGAATACGGGGTAATGGGTTTTGAATACGGCTACGCCATGGCCAATCCGCACGCGTTGGTGATTTGGGAAGCACAATTCGGCGATTTTGCCAACGGGGCCCAAATCATGATTGATCAATTCATTGCAGCTACCGAATCGAAGTGGAATGCGATGAACGGCTTGGTGCTGCTTTTACCGCATGGTTACGAAGGCCAAGGGCCCGAACACTCCAGTGCCCGTCCGGAGCGTTTCCTGATTTTATCGGCAGAGTACAATATGTATGTATGTAACATTACTACTCCGGCCAACCTGTTTCACATGATGCGTCGGCAATTGGCACTGCCTTTCCGTAAGCCTTGCATAGTCATGTCGCCTAAATCCATGCTGCGCAGTCCGTCGGCGGTATCGCCCATGAGCGATTTTGCCGAAGGTACTCGTTTTCAGGAGACCATCGGAGATACCTTTGCTGAACCCAAGAAGGTAAAAAGAGTGTTGTTGTGTACGGGTAAACTGTATTGGGAGTTGTTGGATAAACAACAAAAAGACGGACGTAAAGACGTGGCAATTATTCGGATTGAGCAGTTGCATCCGTTCCCTAAAAAGCAAGTGGAGGCCCATTTGGCACAGTATAAAAAAGCAGAAGTGATTTGGGTACAGGAAGAACCCGAAAATATGGGTTATTGGTCGTATATTTTGCGCGAATTCCCTGAGATCGGTTTAGACAAAGTAATGGCTCGCAAGGCAAGTGCTTCTCCGGCCACGGGTTACATGAAGATACACGCCAAAGAGCAAACCGAACTTATTGAACAGGCTTTTCAGCTATAACACTAAATTGATCACTTAATAGGTTGTTTGTTGTTATTTGTAAATAAAATCTTTAACAATTAAACTTCAAATAACGATTAACGAATAACAGAAACATGTCACAAATCGAAATAAAAGTACCTGCCGTAGGAGAATCTATCACTGAAGTAACGATCGGTTCTTGGGTAAAAAAAGACGGCGAAAGTGTGAAACGAGACGAAGTAATATGCAGTCTGGATTCAGATAAAGCCTCTTTTGAAGTTGTTTCTGAAGCCGATGGCGTATTGCACATTAAGGCGCAGGAAGGAGATGTATTGCCGATCGGAGGACTGATCTGTACGGTCGAGGCTACTGCAAACGGCGTAGCCACTCCTGCCCCCGCGGCTCCGGCAGCTGCGCCGACTCCGGTTGCTGCTGCTGCGGCACCCGTAGCTACGTCGGCTGCTGCCAAAGTAGTAGAGATGAAGGTGCCTACCGTAGGTGAATCTGTAACGGAGGTAACGATTGCCAATTGGAATAAAAAAGACGGCGATACCGTTCAATTGGATGAAGTGCTTTGTGAATTGGAATCGGATAAAGCTACTTTTGAGCTTCCCGCCGAAGCTGCCGGTACGCTGCGTATTGTGGCCGATACCGGGGCCACTTTGCCCATTGGTGCCGTCATTTGCCGGATTGAAGTCGGAGGGGTTGTTGCTCAGCCGGCAGTGGTAAATGGCCAACAGCCTTCGGCTGAACCGGCCACCGTTCAACAGGATTCGTCGTCGGCAAGCTATGCGGCAGGGCATCCTTCACCGGCTGCGGCCAAGATTTTGGCAGAAAAGGGTATTGAAGCTTCAGCCGTTTCCGGAAGCGGAGTAGGGGGGAGAATCACTAAAGAAGATGCCGAGAAAGCCACGGTAGCTACTCCGACACCCGCAGCAAGTACTCCATCGCCAAGCCCCGCACCGGCCGCCACTCCTGCCCCTCAACCGGCTGCGGCGAAACCCGGTCAACGTCGGGTCAAAATGACTTCATTGCGTAAGACTATTGCCCGTCGCCTGGTGGCGGTCAAAAACGAAACGGCTATGTTGACTACCTTCAATGAGGTAGATATGAAGCCGATTATGGATTTGCGCGCTAAATACAAAGATAAGTTTAAAGAAAAGCATGGTGTAGGATTAGGCTTCATGTCTTTCTTTACCAAAGCCTGTGCCGTGGCGCTGAAAGATTTCCCCGTGGTGAATGCGTACATCGACGGCGATGAAATCGTCTACAATGACAGTGCGGATATTTCTATTGCGGTTTCAACAGATAGAGGCTTGGTAGTACCTGTGGTGCGTCGTGCGGAGCAAATGACCTTCTCTGAAATTGAGAAAGAGATCATTCGTTTGGCAGGTTTGGCCCGCGACAATAAGTTGACGATTGATCAAATGCAGGGCGGAACTTTCACGATCACCAACGGAGGTATTTTCGGTTCGATGCTTTCCACACCGATCATCAATGCTCCTCAATCGGCTATTTTGGGAATGCACAATATCGTAGAGCGCCCGGTAGTGGTCAACGGGGAAATCGTTATTCGGCCTATTATGTACGTAGCCCTCAGCTACGACCACCGCATCATCGACGGCCGCGATTCGGTCAGTTTCTTGGTGCGGGTAAAACAGATTTTGGAAGACCCGACACGGTTGTTGTTGGAAGTATAAAGAAATTGTTGGAAAGGGCTCGACATATCGCGGCCCTTTTTTTATAAAAGCGATGAAATGGGAATACTTTCAAGTTATAATTCGAACCAACTATTTGGATAAATTGCCCGAAAAACTCAATGCTTATGGGGATGAGGGATGGGAGTTAGTATCAAGTTTTGGGGTGGAAAATAAAGAAGTTGGTTTCTTTGACAGTGGTTCTAAAACTACTGAAATCGTTTTGATTTTTAAAAGATAAAAACAGTAATCAATTAGATATGCAATACGACGTCATCGTAATCGGTTCCGGGCCGGGAGGCTACATTTGCGCTATTCGTTGTGCCCAATTAGGCTTGAAAACGGCCATTATCGAAAAATATAAAACCCTCGGCGGAACCTGCCTTAACGTAGGCTGTATTCCTTCCAAAGCATTGCTCGATTCTTCAGAGCATTATTACAATGCCGCTCACAGTTTTGCCGAACACGGTATCAAACTCGAAAACCTGAAAGTGGACTTGACTCAAATGATAGCCCGTAAGGCTGAAGTGGTCAATCAAGTGTGCAAAGGCGTCGAGTTTTTGATGAAGAAAAACAAAATCGATGTCTACCAAGGGATGGGCTCTTTTGTGGATAAAAACACGGTCAAAGTGACCAAAGAAGGAGGAGATATTGAGATGATCACGGGCAAAAACGTAGTGATTGCTACGGGTTCTAAGCCTTCTTCTCTGCCGGGAGTTGTCATTGATAAAAAACGGATCATTACTTCTACCGAAGCCCTTACCCTTCAGGAAATCCCGAAACACCTTATCGTGATCGGCGCGGGGGTGATTGGGGCAGAGTTGGGTTCGGTGTATGCGAGAATCGGCGCCAAAGTTACTTTTATCGAATACGCCCCGGCCATGATTCCTACCATGGACGCTACCATGGGCAAAGAACTGCTTCGTACGGTAAAAAAATTAGGCGCTGATTTTTATTTCAGCCATAAAGTAAAAACGGTGGAAAATACCGGAGAGGAAGTTGTCATCACTGCCGAAAATCCCAAGGGCGAGGTGGTTACTTTTACCGGTGATTATTGCCTGATGAGTGTCGGGCGTCGTCCTTATACTGATGGATTGGCACTTGAAAATGCCGGTTTAGCGGCGGATGCTCGCGGTAAGATGGAGATAGATGAGCATACTCTTCAAACCAAAGTACCTAACATCTACGCGATCGGAGACGTGATTCGGGGCGCTATGTTAGCCCATAAAGCCGAAGAAGAAGGAGTATTTGTCGCCGAAACCATTGCCGGACAAAAACCGCATATCAATTACCTGCTGATTCCAAATGTAGTCTATACTTGGCCTGAGGTAGCCGGGGTAGGATATACCGAAGATGAACTCAAAACCAAAGGAATTCCGTATAAGGCAGGTTCATTCCCTTTCAAAGCCCTCGGTCGCGCCCGCGCCAGTATGGATATTGACGGAACGGTGAAAGTATTGGCGCATAAAGATACCGACGAAATACTGGGAGCGCATATTATCGGGCCGCGAGCAGCGGATATGATAGCAGAGGCCGTAGTTGCTATGGAATACCGTGCCTCTGCGGAAGACGTCAGTCGCATGTCACACGCGCACCCCACCTATACAGAGGCATTTAAAGAAGCGTGTTTGGCCGCTACGGGCAATCGTGCTTTGAATGCTTAAACAAACTGAATATTCTAAACCCCTGCCTATTGTGGGAACAGGCAGGGGTTTTTGTTGGTAAACAGCGAGAAATGATTGTTTTGACATCGCCCTTTTTTAACGGCAGGAGGCTTCAATCTTTTTGATTTCGCTTTCCCAAGACTGCGTCAGATCGAAGGGAAGGATAGTGAGTTTTAATTGATTGTCAAAATGAAAGGGCAGGAGTGGGGTTTGAAATGTTTCGTGGGCGGGATAAATCAATAAAAGTTCATCCGTATGGTACTTGCGCCCGTAGGCATAAAGCTGGTACAGATCCGATTGCTCAATGCCGTAATTAGGTAAATGAGGCTCAATTCGTTTCCATTTTACATCCAAAACCACCGTTTTGTTTCCCCGGCGAATCACCAAGTCAGGCCGCAGTCCGAAGCGGCGCTGACCGGCGTGTTCTTCTACTAAAAAATGAAGACTGTCTTGGTAAATGACCTCCCATTCCGCTAAATAATTTCGACAACCTCGCGCTACGTAATTTTCAAATAATCGCTCCGCCGGAAACAACAGTGACTCGTTGACACAGTAACCCCCGCCTGCCCAAGATTGTTGATTAAGTAAGATTTTAGCCCACTGCAAAACTCGGGTGTATCGGTCAAAGCGTCGGTCAGGAAGTTGTAACAGATTGAAATCAGACCTGAAATCAACGGATGCCTGAACCCCCTCCATAATAAATCGTAACTGCCTCAGTTTAATTTGATTTGATAAATGCCTGCTCTGTTTGAACAAGGCTAAGACACACGTTTTTAAGAGACGGTTCGGTAAAATGTCGGAGGTAAACAGGTCATGTTCAGTAAAAAGAAGCTCCGGGCGTATTGCGTTTTGGCGATGAGGTAACCATTTTCCACGCACAAATGTCTCTTCATTTTCTACGGTTTGATATGCTTTTTGAATCCCTTGTCGGGCTATTTGCTCCATTTCTTCAATGAAAGCAGTAATAAATATTTCCCAAACGGGCAAAGAAACCGCACTCAAAGCCGCCGTTGACAGACTTTTGAAGGGCGCTTCGGGAAGCTGGCGGAGCATTTTCAGGAAACTTCTTCGGGCCGTAGGCACATCCCTGTCTTGAGCAATCTTAGGTAATACTTCAAACCGACTGCCGTCGGCTAATTGAAGAATCCCGATATAGTTTTTGAATCGTATCTGCTCTTCCCCTTTCCTCACCGAAAATTGAAGAACAGTGTCTGCCTCTGACGTAAAGGTCTGTTGTTTAAGCAACTCAAAAACAGTTTTCGGAACAAAAATATCCGCTTCCTCGTTTCTGTTTTTGAATTCACTTTTGCTCGAAATCTTAAGAACCCGGCTGTGTTCATAAACGACAAAATGCTGAGGCATACGGATTATGTTCATAGTAACCTTGCTAAGTTAGTAAAAATCAACTATCTTTGCATTGCAATTTATGATGATGGTACTTGAGGGGAAGCGAATCCCCTTTTTTGTTGCAAAAAAATGAACGTACGAGATAAAATCATGGAGTTGCTTTCAACTCTTTTGGAAGACGACAAATATTTCATGGTTGAACTGCAGGTATCTCCTTCCAAAATCAGACAGAAAGTAACTGTATTGATCGACAGTGATGCCGGAATCAGTATCGATGAGTGTGCCGAAATCAGTCGAAAACTCGATGATTTGATTGAAGCAGAGGGCCTGATTCCGCACGCTTATACGCTTGAAGTCTCGTCGCCGGGGGTAGATTATCCGTTAGCCATGCCGCGTCAGTTTCGTAAAAACATCGGACGTACGTTAAGGGTTATATTAAAAGACGGCATGGAAAAGCAAGGACAATTGCTGTCAGCTTCGGAGGAGGGATTTGTATTGATGGAAGAGCTGAAAAAAAAGAAAAAAGACACTCCCCCGGCCGAATTGATTTTTGCTTATTCGGATATTGCAAAAGCAGAAGTACAAATCAAATTTTAGGAATTAAGCCTGTTTTCGGATATGAGTTTCGGCAACTTCAGAAAGCCGTCAGTGTTGTGCGAAACAGTCATCTATCTTTATATCCCGTATGAAAACGGGTACTTTGTTCATTTAATGTATTAATAACTACTAATCAAATAACTGTTAACTCTTTCGTAAGAAAATGGATAGTGTAGTATTGATAGAATCGTTTGCTGAGTTTGCTCGCTCCAAAAACATTGATCGTCCGACGATCATCAAAGTCCTGGAGGAAGTTTTTCGCACAATGATTCGTAAAAAATATGGGACAGATACCAACTTTGACGTCATTATCAACCCCGATAGCGGTGATTTGGAAATGTGGCGTACGCGTGAGATTGTAGATGATAATTCAGAAGATATTTGGGAACCTGATAAAATTCCTTTGTCGGAAGCCCATAAAATTCAGGATGACTTTGAAGTAGGTGAAGAAGTTGCCGAAGAAGTAAAACTGGAGGACTTCGGTCGACGTATGGTACAAACGGCTCGCCAAACTTTGATTCAAAAAATCAAAGATTTAGAGAAAGAGCTGTTGTATTTTAAATACAAAGACATGGTAGGCGATCTTCTGAACGTAGACGTGTACCAAATACTCAAAAATGAGATTATTTGTTTAGATACGGAAGGAAACGAGCTGGTCTTACCGAAGCAGGAACAAATTTTCAAAGATAAGTATCGGAAAGGCGAGCCGGTCAAGGTAGTCATTCATAAAGTAGAACTCAACAACGGTACACCGCGAATCACCCTTTCGCGTACGTCACCTGTGTTTTTGGAACGATTGTTTGAAACCGAGATTCCTGAAATCTACGACGGTCTGATCAATATTCGTAAAATTGTACGTGAACCCGGCGAACGGGCAAAAGTCGCAGTAGAATCCTACGATGACCGTATCGACCCCGTAGGCGCTTGTGTCGGTATGAAAGGTTCCCGGATTCATACGATTGTTCGGGAGTTGAATAACGAAAATATTGATGTGATCAACTATACCGAAAATCTCGAATTGTTGATTCAACGAGCCTTGAGTCCCGCCAAAATCACGTCAATGGTAATAGACCGTGAGGCAAAACGAGTGTCTGTCTATTTGAAACCCGATCAAGTATCGTTGGCCATTGGAAAAGGAGGTCAAAATATCAAATTGGCAGGACGTTTGGTGGGAATGGAAATAGACGTATTCCGTGACGTGGAAGGTCAGGAAGACGAGGAAGACGTTGATTTGAGCGAATTTACGGATGAAATTGATGAGTGGATGATCGAAGAGTTCCGTAAAATCGGTTTAGATACTGCCAAACAGGTCATCAGCATCAGTAAAGAAGAGCTGATCCGCCGGACGGATCTCGAAGAAGAAACAGTGGAAGAAATCTTGGAAATTTTGCGCCGGGAGTTTGAGTAAAAAGAACCGACGAATTCAAAATGTCAGCTGCTGTCAGGATTCCGTATCCCGTTAGCTATTTATATATCCATAGTTGATAAATAAATCCGTATCTTTGGACTAATTTTCAAGGTTTTTCCAAAAATAACGAATAACCAATAACCCGTACTTCGGTACGAATCATTTCCAATATGTCGGAAGAAAAAAGTATGCGCCTTAGCCAAGCGGCTCGAATACTCAACCGCAATCACGTTGCGGTAGCGAGTATTTTGGTAGCAAAAGGATATAAGGTAGACAACAATCCAAATACAAAATTAAACGCAGAGCAGCTTGAATTTCTGGCGAAGGAGTTTAAAGCGGATGCGTTGTTGGGCGGCGGTTCGCCCAAAAAAGAAGAAACACCGGCCACACCGCAGCCTAAGACTGATGATAGTCCTGTACTCTATTTTCGTACGTCACAATCAGCCGCCGCTGCTAAACCTATCGTGTCTGAAATCCAACCTGAACCGGTAGCCAAAGAACCTGAACATGTGGAAACATCGCCACCTGTAGGGTTAAAAGTAGTTGGAAAAATTGATTTAGACGCTCCGAAAGCAGTAACCCCGCCGCCGGTTTCTAAACCGACAGAAACCCCTAAGCCGGTAGTAGAAGAGAAAAGAACGGAGTCGCCTGAAACAGTCATACCTCCTAAGGAGGTTCACGTCGAGCCTATTGCAGTAGCCCCTGTTACTGAGCCACCGGTTGTGAAACCCGAACCTAAGCCCGAAAGCAAAGCAGTCGAAGAAGCCCCCAAACCCGTGGCAGAACCGGAACTTCCAAAAGTTATAGAAAAGCAAGCCCCTGCCTTGGCGAAGGAGGAGATGACAGCACCGACAGAGGCCCCTAAAGCAGCGCCGAAAGAAGAACCTATTGCTGAAAACAAACCTGAAGTAAGTGAGACGAGGCCTGTACATGTTCGCAGAGATGAAAACTTCAGACATCAGCCGCACACTAATAGACCTCCCCAGCCGCCGCCATCGCAGCAGTCGGTTACACCGGTCCGGAATAACAGACCTGAACCGCCGAAAGAGGTGCCTGCACCGGAGCCGGAGGAAGAGCCTCAATTGATTGAAGCCAAAGCAGATCCTTTGAAAGGGTTAACGATTTTAGGTAAAATTGAACTCCCTACGGAGCGTCGAAATAGTGATAGCGGGGCCAATAATCGAGATAAAGATAAAAAGCGTAAACGTAAGCGCGTTCGTAAAGGAGAAAAGGTAACAGAGAACGCTCCGGCCAACAAGGGGCCAAGACAGGGAGATAATGCGAGACCCGGAGATAACAGGAATGCCCCTCGTGACGGCAACAATGTAAAACCGGCCACCGGAACTCCGGCGACATCTGCGACCACACCTGCCGCTAACTCTAATAATGCTAATGCTAAAAAACCGCCTGTAACGACCGGAGGTAATAAGAAGGGCGGAAATAACAACCGCCGTGATCGAAAAGATGAGATTACCGAAAAAGAAGTAGCCGAATCTATTAAGGCTACCAATGCTCGTTTGAGCGGAGGAACAAGGGGTAAAAATTTTGGGGCGGATAAGCGCCGCGAACGCCGTAAAGTACGTGCGGAAGCGGAAGAAGGGCGTTTGATGCAGGAGCAGGAAGATGCCAAAGTACTGAAAGTAACGGAGTTTATTTCGGCCAACGAACTTGCCTCGCTGATGGATGTATCGGTACAGGAGGTGATCTCGGTGTGTTTGAGTATGGGAATGTTTGTTTCTATCAATCAACGCCTTGATGCCGAAAGTATCACGCTTATTGCGGATGAATTTGACTATGAAGTTTCGTTCATTTCCGCCGAAGAAGAAATTCAGGGCGATGTCGCTGTGGAAGAAGATGACGAAGAAGATTTAATCGAACGCGCTCCGATCGTCACCATCATGGGTCACGTTGACCACGGTAAAACCTCATTGCTTGACTACATTCGTCGTACACGTGTGGCGGCAGGCGAAGCCGGGGGAATTACCCAACACATCGGTGCTTACAGTGTGAAAACGGATGGCGGTCGTCGCATTACTTTCTTAGATACGCCGGGTCACGAAGCCTTTACGGCGATGCGTGCCCGCGGTGCCAAAGTAACCGATGTCGTTATTATTGTAATTGCGGCAGACGATTCGATCATGCCTCAAACGCGCGAAGCAATCAACCATGCTCAAAATGCCGGCAGCCCGATTGTATTTGCGTTCAGTAAAATTGATAAACCGGGGGCCAACACGGAAAAAATTCGTGAAGGTTTGGCCAACATGAATATTTTGGTGGAAGAATGGGGCGGAAAATACCAAACCCAGGAAATTTCATCTAAGTCGGGAGTAGGTATTCCGGATTTGCTCGAAAAAGTATTGCTTGAGGCCGACTTGCTTGAATTAAAAGCAAATCCTGACCGTCGTGCTTCCGGTACAGTCATTGAAGCTTCTTTGGACAAAGGACGTGGTTACTTAGCAACGATCTTAGTTCAGACAGGAACGCTGAAAGTCGGGGATACTATATTGGCAGGAGCGCACTATGGCCGTGTAAAAGCCATGTTTGACGCCACCGGAGCTCGTCTTAAAGTAGCCGGGCCCTCTACCCCCGTACAACTTTTAGGATTGAACGGAGCACCTCAAGCGGGAGATAAGTTTAATGCAATGGAAAGCGAACGGGAAGCTCGCGAAATAGCTAACAAGCGTGAGCAGATCATGCGTGAGCAAACAATCCGGACCCGTAAGCACATTACCCTGGAAGAGATCGGTCGTCGTAAGGCCATCGGAACCTTTAAGGAATTGAATGTTATCGTGAAAGGTGACGTGGACGGTTCGGTAGAAGCCTTATCGGACTCTTTGCTTAAACTGTCAACGGAAGAGGTTCAGGTCAATATCATTAATAAGGCCGTCGGTCAGATTGCGGAATCAGATGTCAACTTAGCCATTGCATCGGATGCGATTATCGTTGGATTCCAAGTAAGACCTTCCAATAATGCTAAGAAATTGGCAGAACAGGAACAAATTGAGATACGTCTTTACTCCGTCATTTACGACGCCATCAACGAGGTCAAAGACGCTATGTTAGGTATGTTGGAGCCGACCATGGAAGAAGTAATCGTCGGAAATGCCGAGGTGCGCGAAGTGTTTAAGATCAGTAAAATCGGCACCGTTGCCGGTTCTTACGTAACCGACGGTATCATTAAACGTAATAACAAAGTTCGGGTAATTCGGGATTTCATTGTAGTTCACGAAGGAGAGATTTCACAGTTGAAACGTTATAAGGACGATGTTAACGAGGTTAAGTCAGGTTTTGAATTCGGTCTCAGTATCAAAGGTTTAAATGATATTCAAATTGGGGATATTGTGGAAAGTTTTGAGATGAAAGAAGTCAAACGGACGCTTTGATCAGTTAATATTTATCAAATAACAGGCTTTTGGCAACCCCAAAAGCCTGTTTGATTTAGGAGACAAATTGACAGATTAGGCATTGAGCCTTATTAAAAGAAAAGAATGCCTCCTTAATTTTAATGCGGGAATGCAGTTAGTTCTCATAATTTTGCAGGGAATGTTATATTTGTGTTAGATTATTGTACCCAACCCGTGGAAGAGATTCATTCTGATATTGTACACAGTGTACCTCAACGCCCTCCTTGGCGCAATATGATGTTGCTGCTTGGTTTGGTATTGTTGGGAATGTCATTGGGAAATCTTTTGGCGATGGCAGCAATTATCGCCTTGCACATGCCGCAAGGGGAAATCGGTTTGGAAGATGTAGCCAAAATGCTTCAGAACCCGCAACAATACCCCAATTCCTGGTGGTATTTGATGTTGTTACAGGGTATTTCTCACCCTTTTACGTTTCTGATTCCGGGGGTAATCTATTGGCGCTGGTCAGAACAGCACCGAGTGGAAGAATTTGTGCGTCGGCCTTTACCTTCCTATTTAATTCTCGCCATTTCTCTGCTGATCATGATTGCTTTTATGCCGTTCAACAGTTGGATTATTGAATGGAACGGTAATCTTCACTTGCCGCAAGGCTTTTCCCGTCTGGAAGAATGGATGCGACGCAAAGAAGACGAAGTAGCCGCTATGACACGATTTTTGACCGATTTCCATTCCGGCCTTGAGTTGCTGGTAGCTTTAACGGTCATTGCCGTTATTCCGGCAATCGGTGAAGAAGTACTTTTCAGGGGCATTATCCAACGGAAAATTTTTCATAAAATCGGGGATATGCATTTCTCCATCTGGGCTACGGCAGTCTTATTCAGTGCCACTCACTTGCAATTTTACGGATTTGTACCGCGAGTGCTTTTGGGAGCTATGTTGGGATACATGTATGCTTGGACCCGCAATTTGTGGACCCCGATTTTTGCTCATTTTATAAATAATGCGGCGATTGTAGTCATTGTATTTTTGTCTCATCATCGGGTAATTGATTATAGTGTAGAGAAGTCGGCTTCTTCAGTTTCGTGGATAGGAGCTTTGGTTTCATTGGCATTAACTGCCGGTTTGCTTCTTAATTTGAAAATGATTACCCAACGTAGCGCCTCAACAAAGAATGGTATTGGATAATTGGGAAAAAATCTTTGAAACCGGCTTTCCGCACCGTGCCGAAATTGTTCGGGACTACTTAGAGCAACAGGAGATTACGGCAGTAATTATTAATAAACAGGACAGTAATTATCATTTTGGGAAGTGCGAATTGTATGTTCCGGTATCAGATGCCATTATTGCCAAAACTATCGTCATGAATGAAATCTGCTTTGAATAACCTTTCCAATCTTCAACAACGTATTATTGCGGCTATTTTTGGGGTAGCTATTATTTTATCCGCGATTTTGTACAATGAATGGACCTTCCTCCTTCTCTTTTGCGGAATCAGTATATTGACACAGCTGGAGTTTTATAAGCTTCTCGGTCTCGACGGAAATCAACCGCTGACCTATTACGGTACAATGTGTGGGGTCTTTATTAATGTGATCACATTCCTGATTGAAAAAGAAGTCGTCAGTTTTCAGAATTACTTTCTGATAAGTCCATTGGTCACGATGATCTTTTTTATTAAACTTTACAAAAAGCGCGACCTTAAGCCTTTTCAAAATATTGCTTTTACATTTTTGGGTATTATTTACGTAGCCATTCCTTTTTCACTTTTGAGTGTTTTGGCCTTGCGTGGCGGTACCTACAATTATGAGATCGTCTTAGGCTGTCTTTTATTGCTTTGGGCAACTGACATCGGGGCTTATTTTGCCGGTACTTATTTCGGACGACGAAAACTGTTTGAACGGGTTTCTCCTAAAAAATCGTGGGAAGGAGCTGCCGGAGGAGCTCTGTTCGCGGCTTTAGTGGCCTTTGCTTTAGGGATTTATTTCGAATCTCATCGTCCTTGGGAGTGGTATTGTATCGGCGGATTAATGGTGGTTTCGGGCACATTAGGGGATCTTGTAGAATCGCTTTTTAAACGCAGTATTGCGATTAAAGATTCGGGCAGCACTATTCCCGGTCACGGAGGGTTTTTAGATCGTTTTGACGGCTTGTTACTTTCTACGCCCTTTATTGTGACATTTGTTAAAATTTTTTCGTAAGTAATATCGTTAGACTGAATAAGGCAGACACCGGTAGCTGCAATTTTACAAGCAATCATGCAACAAAAAATTACATACAATCTCCTTACTTTAGCCATAATTTTGATGTTTGGAGCCTTTGTTTCGCAGGAAGTGCGGGCACAAGGCCAAGTGAAAAGCATTATGTTTACGGGGCGGGTAGTAGGCGTAAAAGGTACTCAAACCTTGGGGAAAGCCTATATTTTTATTCCAAGAGCGGGGCGCGGTACACTGGCTGACGAAGCGGGGTATTTTGCGTTGCCGGTTTTCCCGGGGGATAGTGTCGTTTTCAGTTATTTAGGGTATCAGAAGCAATACCATGTGATTCCGAAACGCCACATGGAGGAATCCTATTCCGCCATTATTTTGATGAAAGAAGATATCAAAACACTGGCTGAAGTAAAAGTATACCCCTATGCTACGGAAGAAGAATTTAAAAAGGCATTTGTTGCCATGAAATTGCCCGATGAGTTTGAACGGGAAAACTTAGAAAGAAATACTCGCCAGGAACTGTTAATGCAAATGGCCGCCGCTACACCGATGAGCGCCGCGGGCAATTATCGTAACTTTATGGATCAACAGATATTCGGACGGGAAAACCCGGCTAATCGTAGTTTTACTACTACGATGCCTTTCTTGAATCCGTTTGCTTGGGCCAATTTTCTGAAGTCGGTTAAAAACGGCGACTTGAAAAAGAAAGAATACCGAGAAATTTTGAAGCAATCTCCTCGTGAAAATATTACCCGGCAGGATATTTTGAAGAAAGATAATTGATTGGGATGCAGCCGGTAGTTAGGTTTTGGTCGGGAATATGGCATAATTTTTCATAGTCATCGTTTTTCCGTCAAATACAGCATACGTATTGTAATTGATCCAATCGCCCAGAATAATCATGCGACTCCGGTCATTGAGAGCATAATCCAGTTCGATGTGACGATGTCCGAAGATGTAAAAGTCGCGATGTTTTTTGTTTTCTTCCTCTTTGGCGTAGAGCAACAACCATTCTTTTTCTTCGCCTAAAAACTCCGGTTGCCCTTCTTTTTCGTGTTTTTTCCAACTGTGGTTCGCCCAAGATTGCCCCAACCACAAAGCCCAATCCGGGTGCATCAAATTGCCGAATGACCACCGAGCCAATTTGCTTTCAAAGACTTTCTGAAGCAGTTTATAAGAGTAGTCTCCCGGCCCCAATCCATCTCCGTGATTGATAAAAAAGCTTATTTCACTCAAGGGGGCACGGTCGGAAGGTTGAGCCGTTGATGAAGGTGGATGTACGATTAGTTCTAACGGCCTTCGAAATGTTTTTATGTTGAGTTCTTGTTCAAAATAACCCGCCATCCACATATCATGATTGCCGGGAAAGGCGATGATTTCAATGCCTGCATCGGTCAGTTCCCCTAATTTCCCCAAAAATCGTACGAAGCCTCGCGGGACGACTCGTTTATGTTCATACCAGAAATCAAATAAATCGCCAACTAAATAAATCATTTGGGCATCGTGTCGAATAGAATCTAACCAACTGACCAAACGACGTTCCCGTTTTAAACTCTCGGTGTGATTGGGGGCTCCAAGGTGAAAATCAGACGCAAAATAGAGTTTCTTTTCCGGTAAAAGGGTAATTTTCAGTTGTTGAAATGACATAAGGGGTTTTTGAGATTCGGGCAAAAATACGGAGATTACTTTACAAGATTTTTCCTAATTTTACGACTTACACAAACAATTTGCATGGACAAGACTATTCCCGCCAAATCAGAAATCTTTGAACAAATCGCTGTTCAATTGGAACAGGCCGGTTTCAGAGTGGTAAATCAGGATCAAACTCGCCCTTGGGGCGGTTTTTTTGTATTGGATGAATCACAAACGCCTCAGTTTGCCGCTGTCTACTTTCCGATGGTAGAGTTGTCGGCGATTCAGATTACCCAAAAACTCAGTCCGAAAATATTGGTAGTAGCACCTGAAAAGCGTCTTTCGTGGCAGTACCATCATCGTCGTGCGGAAATATGGCGCGTAATCTCAGGAACTGTTGGGGTAGTTATGAGCGATACGGATGAAGAAACAGACATCAAAACGTATCAGCCCGGTGAGTTGATCACACTGCGCCAAGGAGAACGACACCGTTTGGTAGGCTTAGCGCAGTGGGGGGTATTGGCGGAGATTTGGCAACATACCGATCCCGAAAATCCTTCTGATGAGGAAGACATTGTTCGCGTACAAGATGATTTTGGAAGATAATGGAAAATTTAAAATACCCCATCGGCCGTTTTGAATTCGGTAAAACCTACAGTAAAGCCGAAACCACAGCACAGATTCAGACCATCAGTGCTTTGCCCTCTAAACTTTTTAATATTGTCAACGTATTGACAAACGATCAATTGGAAACCCCCTACCGTCCGGGAGGCTGGACGGTTCTCCAAACAGTTCACCACATTGCTGACAGCCACATGAATGCTTATCTTCGCTTCAAATGGGCTCTGACGGAAGAAAATTCTACCATAAAGCCTTACGAAGAAGGGCTATGGGCAGAGTTTGCCGACGGAAAAGCGGCACCGGTAGATTGGTCGCTTCAATTACTGAAATACCTGCACTTACGCTGGGTAATGCTGTTGAATTCGCTGACAGAACGAGATTTGGAGCGTACCTACTTTCATCCGGAATCAAAACTGACTTTTCCTTTGCATCAGGTCGTTGCCCTGTATGCTTGGCACAGCGAACACCATTATGAGCATATCCACCAACTTTGTATTCGCGAGGGTTGGGTATAGGAGTGGAAGATAGATATTTTACCCTTCGCAAATCTTTTTGCCGGGTTTTACGTTAATAATGCGTAAGCTCATGAAAACTTCCAATTATTAATTTTGATTGAACAAATGCCCTCTGCATCTACATCAGATAACATCTTAATACGGGTGTTGAAATCCGTTTTTTTCAAAAGTGCTACCGGAAAAGCCGGTCGTTATGCCCGTAACACGGGTAGCTTGATGCAACTTTTGCGCGATGTACTCAATAAGACCAATGCTTTGAAAGGGGCCGGTTATGACGCTTTGCGCGAAAAAATCGCTTTATTGGCTCGTCTGTTGAAAGCCTATGCCAAAGGTGAGTACCGAGCCGTGCCGTGGAAAACACTGACCCGAATTATCGCCGTTTTGGTGTACTTTCTTTCACCCATTGATGTGATTCCCGATCTGTTGCCTATCATAGGATTTACTGATGATATTGCCTTGGTAGTGTGGCTTTTTAATGCCGTTGCGGATGACTTAGAGAAGTTTCGCCAATGGGATACCGAACGAAATACTGTTTCCATTGACTGATAATCTGAGGAATAGTTGTTAATTTTGCAGACACATCTTTAAAATAAGGTTAAAATTGACGGACAGTAAGGTAAATGTATAGCCTTGTTTCGTTTTATAGAAGTAATAAACAATTGTTGCCCCCGGCCAATGGTCTCGGCAACAGAAAAAATAAACACTAACTGAGTTTTCCAATGAATATTCTTTCAATTTTTTTAATTATGGGCTTAGGAGGACAGGAAATCCTTTTGATCGGTCTTATCGTATTGTTGCTTTTCGGAGCGAAAAAAATTCCTGAACTGATGAAAGGTTTAGGAAAAGGCATTCGTGAGTTCAAAGAGGCTTCTAAAGAAGTAAAAGAAAATATAGAAAAAGGGCTGGATGATGTGAGTAAATAGCAAATCGCTCATTTCTTTCGGTTGTTTTATCAAAATCAGCAGTAGTATCATCACTACTGCCGATTTTTTATTTTGTACCATTCCTACTTTAATGTCAACGCTGTTGACCGTAACCCCTTGATTGTGAGTCATAATTATAATTCTCTAAATGAAGTACAAGCAGATTTACGTGCCGGAACGGTTTCGTGCCGTCAGTTGGTGGCGTATTATTTGAAAAACATTGAAGAGAAAAACCCCGTGCTGAATGCCTTTGTGGCAGTCTATGAGGAAGAGGCACGCCGTCGGGCAGGAGAAATAGATCAAAAAATAGCCGCAGGTACAGCAGGGCGATTGGCCGGATTGGTATTGGGTATCAAAGATGTATTGTGCTATAAAGACCACGGTCTGCAAGCAGGAAGTAACATTTTAGACGGATTTGTCTCTCAGTTTACAGCAACGGCAGTACAGCGGATTTTGGACGAAGATGCCATCATCATCGGTCGTCAAAATTGCGATGAGTTTGCCATGGGATCATCCAATGAAAATTCGGCTTTCGGTGTTGTACGCAATGCGGCCGATATTTCACGGGTACCGGGCGGTTCATCGGGGGGCTCGGCCGTAGCGGTGCAGGCGGATATGTGTTTGGCTTCTTTGGGCTCCGATACGGGCGGTTCGGTACGACAGCCCGCGGCCTTTTGCGGGTTGGTGGGTTTAAAACCTACCTACGGGCGGGTATCGCGTTGGGGATTGATTGCCTACGGTTCTTCTTTCGATTGTATCGGCCCTATTACCAAATGTGTGGAAGATGCCGCTTTGCTGCTTGAGATTATGGCCGGGGCTGACGCTTTCGACAGTACCGTTTCTCAGCAACCCGTACCGGCTTATTCTTCATTGACAGAAACAAACTCCTCGGCTCCTTTACGCATCGGATACCTGCGCGAAGGGGTAGAAAGCGAAGCGTTGCAGCCCGAGATCAAGCAGGCTGTACTGGCTAAATTGGATTGGCTGCGGGAGCTGGGACATACGGTAGAAGCAGTAGATTTTGAGTTATTACCTTTTCTGTTACCTACTTATTACATTCTGACAACGGCTGAATCAAGTTCAAATCTTTCGCGATTTGACGGGGTTCGTTACGGACATCGAAGCAGTAAGGCGGACGATTTGATGTCTTTGTACAAAAAATCGCGCAGTGAAGGATTTGGAGCAGAAGTAAAGCGGCGCATCATGCTCGGTACGTTTGTGTTAAGTGCCAGCTATTATGATGCTTACTATACAAAGGCCCAGAAAGTGAGGCGTTTGGTAAAAGAGCAAACGGACCGAATTTTAGAAAAGTACGATTTTTTGTTGATGCCGACCACGCCCACCACTGCTTTTCCGATCGGTGATAAAACCGAAGATCCCTTGCAAATGTATTTGGCCGATATTTTTACGGTTCAGGCCAACGTTGTGGGAAATCCGGCCATATCAATACCTAACGGTACTGATGCACAGGGACTGCCGATGGGATTGCAATTGATGGGAAAGCCTTTTGGCGAAGCGGAACTGTTAGCCGTTTCTAAATATATACTGGAAGGAACAGCGGTCGGAGTAAATTCTCCGTTTTAATGAAGCATACGTTTTCCTATTAATTTAGCCATTGAACCTTAATGAAAATGTAAAACCTAAAGAGAAAAATCAACACAATGATGGAATTGAAGCGAATTGTGAGCGTAGGGTTATTGTCGGGTATTTTTTGGCTTGGACCCACCGAGTATGCCCGTACGCAGGAGGTGGAAACAGAAGTCGGCAGTGAAGAAGAATTGGTACCATTTGAAGTCGTAGCAGACTCAACGGTATCGGAGGCGTTGGTGAGAGAGCGCTTGGCGAAGTTGGAGAATATCATTCCATTGCGTTATCATAAAGTAACACATCAATTTGTGGAGTACTTTATTTATCGAAAACCCGCTTTCGTAAAACGAATGCTGGAACAGATGCATTTGTTTTTTCCGCTCTATGAGCAAATGCTCGAAAAGTATGACATGCCTCGGGAATTGAAATTCCTGTCGCTGATTGAGTCGGGGTTGAATCCGCGAATTATTTCTTACGCCGGTGCGGGTGGGTTATGGCAGTTTATGCCGGCTACCGGACGTGAATACGGTATGAAGCAGGACGATTATATTGATGAGCGTTTTGATCCTGTTAAATCTACAGAAGCGGCCTGTCGTTATTTGAAAAGGTTGCACAATGCCTTTGGGGACTGGGAAATGGCCTTGGCGGCTTACAACGTAGGCCCGGGGAACGTAAAAAGAGCGATTCGGCGTTCGGGGTCACATTCGTTTTGGGGGATTTATAATTTTCTGCCTAAACAAACCCGCCATTATGTGCCGCAGTTTGTGGCCATTACCTACATGATGCATTACCATGCCGATCACGGTATTTTTGCCGAAACTCCGGATTATCCAATGCTTTCCGACACTATTCAAATTTCGGGGTATTTTAATCTGCATACGTTTGCCAAATTGAGTAACATCACATTTGACGAAATCTATAAGCTGAATCCGCAGTTGATTAATACGGAATTACCTCCTTATGTCAAAGATTACGTACTTCGAATACCGAGCCATCATACTGAGTATTTGCAAGAAAATCGGTTGGCCATTTGGGATTCGGCCGCTAAATCTCCTTTTCATACAAAGGCTGTTTTGGCTTCTAATGAGGAGGTGGATTCTGACAGCGCCTTAGCTATCAAAAAAGTAGGAGGTTTGGTAGCGGCCGGTGAAGAAAATGATGACCCGGAGGCCATTATTGCCCGAAAATCGAAAAAGTTGTACCATACGGTTCGTCATGGAGAGACACTCGGAAAGATTGCCGGTCGTTATGGCGTAGATACCTACGATCTCAAACGTTGGAATCACATGCGCAGCAATACCGTCATGCGCGGAAAGAAACTGGTGATTTACAAAGAGTCGAGCAAGACGGCCTTGGCGAACTTGACTCCGGCCAAAGCTACCGGGAAGATAAAGATGCGTTATCACCGTGTACAATCGGGTGACACCCTTTCGACCATTGCCGAGCGGTACGGCATCAACGTCAGTCGCCTCAAAAAAATAAATCGCCTGCGCGGGAATACCGTACGTAAAGGCCAAAAATTGATTGTCGGATAATCATTTAGGACGTTATCAGTTAACCGTTAATCGTGATCAGATTATAGGTATGCATGATTTAGGCATATCCAAATATACGGATAACGATTAACGGATACCCTCTTTTTCAATGACACTTTTCTACTTCAAAGCCTTTCATATCGTGGGTGCTGTCGCCTGGTTTGGAGGGCTTTTTTATTTGGTACGCATCTTTGTGTATCACGCCGAAGCCGAACAAAAGCCCGAACCGCTGCGGCAGGCCTTTAAAGAGCAATACAAGCTCATGGAAAACCGAGCTTACAAGATCATCTGTAATCCCGCCATGATGATTACGTGGGCCTGTGGGCTTTCGATGACTTTTCTCAATCCCGGCTATTGGCAAATGGGTTGGTTTCACGTAAAGTTTACGCTTTTGATTCTGCTTACGGTTTATCACCTTTGGTGTAAACGCATCATGCTCCGACTGGAAAAAGGCGAAAGTGCTTTCGGTTCCTTCGGGTTTCGTCTTCTCAATGAGCTTCCTACGCTCTTTCTGGTCAGTATTGTCTTGCTTGCCGTGCTAAGAGATACGCTCAATTTCCTTTACGCTTTCGGCGGCGTCTTGGCTTTTGGAATACTCCTGTTTTTATTTGCCAAAGCGTATAAGAAGCGACGGGAAGGGTAGGCGCTTCTGTATTTATTGGTTTAGAATATGTTCCCTAAGCTGTAATTCTTTAATAGAAAGTATATTTTTAAAGAAGCATCAATTTCTGCTTAAATAGCAAAAAAATATCATTTTTACAGATTGTAATCTATTTTAATTATAATAATTTTGGATTATAATCCTGAAAATATATAAAAATGATACAACGGCGTTTGATGCCGCTACTTCAACAACGGTTGAAAAAAGGGAAAGCAGTTATTTTAACAGGACCTCGGCAAGTGGGTAAAACCACCCTGCTGCGAGCTATACAACAGCAATATGAAGGTAAAACCGTATGGCTCAATTGCGACGAACCGGATATTCGTCAACAATTGACCAACCCTACCTCTACAGAGATAAAGTCATTGTTGGGAAATGCTGAGTTGGTACTGATTGATGAAGCCCAACGGGTTAAGAATATCGGCCTTACTCTCAAATTGTTGGTAGATAGTCTGCCGGACCGTCAGGTATTGGTGACGGGCTCTTCGGCCTTGGAGTTAGCCAATGAAATACAGGAACCGCTTACCGGAAGAAAATTTGACTTTCATTTGTTTCCTTTTTCCACAGAAGAGTTAGTGAATCATAACAGTGCTTTGGAAGAGAAACGTTTGTTGGAGCGACGTCTGATATACGGTCAATATCCCGAAGTGGTTTTAAATCCGGGAGAGGAAGATATCTTGCTGCGAAATATTTGCGACAGCTATTTGTACAAAGATATTTTTACGTATCAGGATGTAAGAAAAGCAGAAGTGATTCAGGCACTTTTGGAAGCATTGGCATTACAAGTAGGGTCAGAGGTTTCCTACCATGAATTAGCCCTGCTGTTGAAGATTGACCAAGCTACTGTAGTACGGTATATTGATTTGTTAGAAAAAGCTTTTGTAGTATTTCGATTAAGAGCACTGAATCGAAATGTGCGTAATGAGATCGCAAAGAGTCGTAAAATCTATTTTTATGATAACGGAATTCGGAATGCGCTTATTAAAAATTATAACCCGTTAAATTTAAGGACGGATACGGGAGCATTGTGGGAGAATTTTTTGGTAAGTGAGCGACTTAAGTGCCTGCATTATGCTCAAAAACAAGTAAATTCCTTTTTTTGGCGAACTTCACAACGGCAGGAAATAGACTATGTAGAAGAAGAAAACGGGAAATTTAATGCCTACGAGTTTAAGTGGAATCCCGTACAAAAAGCTAAATTTTCGCTTACTTTTACTGAAAACTACTCCGTAGCGAGTACTGCCGTGATTAATTCGGCGAATTATTTGGAATTTGTCCTTGGCTAAGTGTTTCTTTGTCTAAACTCAAAACTACTGACATTTCTATGATACGCTGGGGAATTATCGGACCGGGGCGCATTGCCCATAAATTTGCGCAGGATCTGAAGCACGTAGCTGACGCCAAATTGACAGCGGTAGCTTCCCGAGACTTGGGAAGGGCCCAACTGTTTGCCCGTGAATACGGAGCTGCCTATGTCTATGGCAGTTATGAAGAGATCATTACCTGCCCCGAATTGGATGCGGTGTACATTGCCTCTCCGCACGTCGGTCATTTTGAACATACCTTGTTGTGTCTGAATGCCGGGGTGGCGGTATTGTGCGAAAAACCCTTTGCGATGAATACGGCGCAAGTAAGTGAGATGATCCACGCAGCCCGCAGCGGCAATGTATTTTTGATGGAAGCTTTGTGGACAAGATTTTTGCCGACCACACTTAAAGCCCTGGAGATCATTCAATCGGGTGCTATCGGAAAGGTATTGGGGATTAAAGCAGATTTTGGCTTTAAAGCTCCTTATGACGTCAATCGGCGTACGTTTAATAAAGAGCTGGGCGGCGGAGCATTGTTGGACATTGGTATTTATCCGTTGTTTTTATCCTATCTGATTTTGGGGAAACCGACCAAAATCACGGCACAGGCTATTTTTGGAGAAACCAAAGTAGATGAGTCAACGGGAATGACGCTGACGTATGCTGACGAAAAATTTGCTTTTCTGGATTGCACCTTCATGGCCAATACGCCTTGCGAGGCGTTTATCTACGGCGAGAAAGGGCACATCGCTCTGGCTTCTCGCTGGCACGAAAGTAAGTCTTTGACGGTCACGTATGAGGATGAAACAACCGAGACATTTACGTTTGAGCGACCTACGTGGGGGTATCAGTACGAGATTGAAGAAGTTAATGCCTGTTTGACCGCCGGCAAGTTGGAAAGCAGCAGTTGGACATTGGCAGACAGTATGAACCTCATATCGCTGCTTGACGCAGTTCGGAAAGAAATAGGGCTGGTTTATAAGGATTTTGATGAACCGGAAGCAATGTAATCAGCTTTCGAGCCTTGCCAAATAAGGGAAATGGAAAGGATATTTTCACTAACGCAAGATTGGACAGCCCGCCTTATTGCTGTTCCGTTGGCTGCTTTGGTTGCGTCTCATGTGGTTTTTGCCAAACAATTTCCTTGGCAAGCGGCTTATCATTTTCCTACTCCTTATTTTTTGACCGTAGTTACTGTGATGCTTTCCTGTTGGGAAGTAAATGTCCGCTTGTTTTTATGGATGGATGGTCGCCTGCCGTTTCAGGTCAACCCTAAGCGACGTATCGGGCAGCAAGTGTTGCTCAACGGAACGGCAACGTTGCTTACCTTTTTGAGCGTCTTTCCTATGGCTCAGCGATTGTATTTGGGGCGTTGGCCGTCAGTTTCTTTGCTGATGACGGGGGCGGTAGTTTGTGCGGCTATTGCCACCATTGTGAACGGAACTTTTATTGCTCTGTATTTAATGCGGACGATTTATTGGGAAAAATCGCATAAAACAGCGATTGCGGAGGAACAGGAGAAAAAAAGAACTTCTTCGCCGCCTGTTCTGCCGCTGATTCGGGTGGAAACAAGCAGTGGACAACTGATATTGAAGCCCGAAGAAATCGCGTACTTTTATTCTACCGGGGGAATTGTATTGTTGGTAAAAACGGACGGAACTAAACTCACTACCCGTTACCAATCCCTTCATTCACTGACGGAAAAACTGCCCGACGATTACTTTTTTTCATTGAGTCGGCAAATTACAGCGGGTTTGGGCGCGGTCAAAGCCGTGAGAGAAGAGACCAATCGCAAGTTGACCGTGTCACTGACCCCGGCATTGCATCAACAGGAAGTGACGGAACAGGTAGTCGTAAGTCGCTATCGCAGTGCTGAGTTCAGAAAGTGGCTGTCGGCAGCTGCTACGGTCTGACCGGTCGTACGCGAAATAGGTACCGGTCGTTTTTCAGAACCCATTTTTCGGTAGATCAGGAAGAAAAGCCGCGGTTACTTTGCGAACGGGTACCATCACCCGACTTTAAACGAAACGAACCATGCAACCCGATTTACGCTTTCTGCCGATACCGATTCCCGTTCACCTTACGGTACTGTTTGCTCTGTTGGTTCTTTTACTGCTGTTTGGGCTCTATTATTTGATTCGCCCTGTATCCCGCAAAAAAACACCCGTTATTTTAGCAGTATATGCTTTATGGCTGAGCTTTCTTTATTTTTTAGCCGAACAGTCGTTTTTTCTGAAAGTAAACACCGTTCCTCCGCCCTTTTTAGCGGCGGTTCTTCCTCCGCTGCTTTTTATTACATTTCTGTTTATTAGCGAAAAAGGCCGCCGCTTTATTGATCAACTGTCGTTGCAGTCGTTAACTTGGATACACACCGTTCGAGTGGGAGTAGAGCTTCTTTTGTATGCCTTGTTTTTGGCCCGCCAAATTCCCCAAATGATGACGTTTGAAGGAAGAAATTGGGATATATTAGCCGGGTTGACAGCGCCTTTGTTGGTGTTTATGACTTTCCGACGGAAGCAACAATTGCCTCACCTTTTGTTATGGTGGAATATCCTCGCCTTAGGGTTGTTGATCAATATCGTCGCCACTGCGGTTTTATCGGCTCCGTTTCAGTGGCAGCAATTGAATTTTGAACAACCTAACGTCGGAGTGCTGAAGTCAACCTTCATTTGGCTGCCGGGTTTTGTAGTACCGGTGGTTCTGTTTTCGCACTTAGCTGCTCTCCGTCAATTGCGGAAATAGGGCGAAAGACAAACCCTGATGAGGGTTCTGTTTTTAACAACACTCACGCAGTTCCGGAGGCAGTCGCCAGTCGAAACCAAAAGCGGCTGCCGCTTCCTAATTCACTTTCTACCCCGATTTCCCCCTTTTGGGCTTCAATAAATTCTTTGGAAATGGCCAAGCCCAGTCCCGTTTTTCTCGTGCCCGTTGGTAGGGACCTGAAAATAGCGGTCAAAGATGCGTTGTTGATATTTCTCTTCAATCCCTTTCCCGAAATCCTGCACCGAAAACATTACATAACGTGGGTCTTTATCAAGTTGAGCAGACACCTCAATAGCTGAGTTTTCGGAACTGTGACGAATGGCATTAGATAGAAAATTCATCAGCACCCAAGTCGTTTTGTCGGGGTCAGCTGAAATAAGAGGGAGAGCAGACGGTAACCGGATTTGAAAATCAATCTGCTTTTGTTCTGCGGCAAAACGCAATGCTTCGGTAGCTGCTTCAACGATTTCTTGGGGTTGGACAGCTTTAAAGTTCAGTTGGATATTGCCTGTTTCCACTTGCGATAGGTCAAGCAGTTCGCCCGTAATGTTGAGCAGGCGCTGACTGTCTTCCCGAATGTGAGTCAACAGAGCTTTCTGTTCGTCGTTCAGCTTGCCTATTCGTTGGTCCTCCAACAATTTAAGGCTCATTTTGATCCCTGAGATCGGTGTTTTCAATTCGTGGGAAATGGTAGCAATAAAATTGGTTTTGGCTTGATCAAGGTCATGAAAAGGGGTTATGTTTTTGAGTACGATGACTTTGCCGAGGTGCTGTTCTTCATTTTTTACTTCAAACGTATCTTTGGTAAAGTAACTTTCCCGTTCGTTGGCAAATATCTTCAACGGTTTTGCCGTCATTTCTTCGTTAAGTAAGGTGCGCAACAGATCATTTTTGAGGGCTACATCCGGGGCGTACTGACCGATGATCCGGGCAGGGGCGATTCCCAACATTTCAGACGCAACAGAGTTGATAAACAGCAGACGATAGTTCTCATCTAAGCCGATGATCGCGTCGTTCATCTGATTGATCACAGTTTCGGTACGACGTTTTTCAAACAGAACACGCGCCAGGCTGCTGTGTTCGTATTCGTCCAGTTTTTGCGCCATTTGGTTAAATGCCTGCGCCATTTCTCCCAATTCGTCTTTTCGGTCGATACTGAGTCGTAATTCGTAGTTTTTGGCGGTAATTTCCCGTAATCCCGCCGTTAATTGTTGCACGGGTTCGGCAATGTAACGCGGAAAATTGATGATAAATGAAAACGCAACTAAAGCGCACACGGTGGCCATAAGCACCATGTAAGAATAGACCTCATCGGCTGTTTTTTTGACCTGCTCGTTTTTACGGACAATGGCCTGCATGTTCATATCGGCGATTTTGGACAATTGTTGGCTGATGAGCGGTATTCGCGTACTGTCACGTTCCGGAAGAAACGCATTGAAATGACGGCGAAGCAATTGTACCGCCTCAGCCTCGCCGACTTCGGTCAAATTTTGCTCCTGTTTCCGGAGATTTTTTTCAAACGTAAGCAGATCCTCATTTTTCCACGTTCGCTCGTCGATGGCATTGCGCATATCGCGGACGTATTCGAGCGAGATGTAGTTATCTTTCAGAATTTCCTGCGTTTCACCCGAAAGTTTTTTGAGGTACCATGAGCCTAAACCTCCCAGTAAGAGGATGACCGCAAACAGGAAACTGAGCGCTAAACGAAGTTTGGTTTTTAATTGCATGACCGTTGCCTTCTCCGGGAAAAGAAAAAGGAATAGTTAAAGTTAACTGATCACTACTAAATCAATATCGGTATCGGATACTTCTTGTAAAAGTTTGAAAAATAGGGAATTGCCCGTCAAATTGTTCCAAAAACCGACGTGCGGTTTACCGATACACACCGTAGTGATACTGTGCTTTCGGGCTGTTTCCACAATGGTTCGAGCTACTTCATTACTTCTGACCCGTATTACTTCACCGCCTGATTCCGTGGCCAATTTAAAATGGTTGAGTAAGTGCCTTTGGGCGGCCAAGCCGATTTTGTCCGTTGCCTCTCGCGAGGTTTGAACGTATAAAAGGTACCACTTTCCTTGGTAATAACCCGCCAAACGGGAAGTTTTACGGACTATTTTTTTTGCCATCTTATGATTGGAACTGATGCAGGCCAAAAAACGCTCCGGACGCAGTCCTGCATTTTTAGGAAGTTGCGTTTCTACTTTTCGTTCTACTTGCGAGGCCACTTCTTTCAGTGCCAATTCTCTTAATTGAAGAATTTTCTCGGCTTGAAAAAAATGCTTCAGGGCCGTTTCAATTTTCGAACTATCGTAGATTTTTCCCTCTTTTAATCGAGCAATGAGCTCGTCGGCTGTCAGGTCAATGTTGACCACTTCATCTGCTTGTCGCAGCAGGTTGTCGGGTACCGTCTCTTTGACTTCGATGCCGGTAATTCGAAAGACTTCATCGTTCAGACTTTCCAGGTGTTGAATATTTACGGCCGAAATCACATTGATACCGGCGTTCAAAATATCCAAAACATCCTGCCAACGTTTTTCATTTTTGGAACCCTGTATATTGGTATGCGCCAATTCGTCTACAAGTACCACTTCCGGATGAAGATTAAGAATGGCCTGTAAGTCCATTTCTTCCAATTCTTTACCGCGATAAAATAATTTGCGAAGCGGAATGACCGGCAGCCCCTGAGCGAGCAAATGCGTATCAGGGCGGCGGTGTGTTTCTACAAAACCGATTTGAATGTCTACATTATTTCGCAGCAAGGAATGACCTTCCTGCAACATACGGTAGGTTTTTCCGACACCGGCACTCATGCCGATGTATATCTTAAATTTACCCCGTCGCGATTTTTTGATGAGGTCAAGAAAATACTGCGCATTTTGTTCGGTGAGATTGGCCATCAGCTTTGTTTCGTACGTTTAATTCTCTTCTTTAAAAACGAACAGACAAAGAAGTGGTTATGGCAAAATTTCCATTCGTTAATTTCCCTTTTTTTTCAAAAATCGCTTCTCGACTTTGTAAATGCCGAGCCTCAAGACGCCATAATACACGAGTAGTAGGGAAATAATCAAAATTCAGCGAATATCCGGCGGTGCGGAAACCGTTGGGAGAAGCCGTAGAAATAAGTAATCCCTTTTTGTCAGTGTAATGTTCCAGACGTCCCGCAAAAGCGACCTTAGGCCCGGTCTGAAACCGTAAAATTCCCGCTAAACCGCTCCATTTGTCATATTGAGCAGAGCCGGTCATTTGTTGGTCTGCTCCGTAATCAAAATCAGCCACAAAGCCCCATCGTTCACTCAGTTGAAAAATACCGTACAGATTATGAAAAAAACGATTTCGATTGGAGTTATCAGGGCGGCTTCCCCAAAAAGTACTTGAATTGAGCGTAACTCGGCTGCCGGGTTTAAACGTGATTTGGGTGCCTGCCGCTAAAGGGGTATTTCCGTCGGTACGTCGCATTTGTTGCCAACCGTTCAGGACCAATCCCGACAAAAACCATTGCCCGTTGTCGGAAGTAAACGAAATTTTGGCCCCTGTTTCGTAATAGGGCGAATTGTCGGCTATCAGGCTGCGGGTGAGGGTCCAACAATCTTTAGAAACGGCGCTCTCAAAACCGATATGAGAGGCAAAAACACCGGCATCCAGCCATACATTTTTTGTTTTAGCGATTTTTACGCCGACATTGGCTTCGTAAATAGTGCGTAATGTAGCCGGTTCAGCCGCCAAATTAGCATTGGCATAGGTGCCCACCATCAGAGCTACGTTTCCGCGAACCTGTTCGTCGGCGTAAGCGACTTTGATAAAGCCCAAATTGATATTGAATTCATTATGACGATTATGGCTATACATAAACGTTGGTCGGTCATTATTGGCCGGTTGGTTAAAATCATAGCTGTAGTAAGCTTCTGCATAACCGCTCAAAGTAAGCTTTGAGGTAGAATCGGCGGTTTGGGCCCATAAAGTGGTTGACAGCCCCCACGCAAGTGCAACAATTCCTAACTTTTTCATGATACTGTCTGATTTCGGCAATCACATAGGTACATAGATTACCTATCGAAGGAGGCATTGAGTAAGCCTATGCGGTTACAAGTTATCTAAAGCGATATTCAATGCCAAGACATTCACTTTTGAGGGTCCGAATAAGCCTAAAAAGGGCCCTTCGGTATGCCTTTTTACCAATTCTTTGACCTTTTCAGGGGGCAACTTTCTGATTTTTGCAATTCGGGCTACCTGAACTTCGGCACCTTGGGAGGACAGATGAGGATCAAGCCCGCTGCCCGAAGCTGTAACAAGCTCCGACGGAATGTCTGATGGTTGAACCGTAGGATTGTGGACTAAAAATGTGTCGATTCGGGCCTGTACTTGGGCTAAATAGTCAGGATTGGAGGGCCCTTTGTTGGAGCCGCCTGAACCGGCCGCGTTATACTCTACCGCCGACGGACGCGACTGAAAGTATTTATCTGACGTAAAGGATTGACCTACTTTGACAAAACCGACGACTTTTCCGTTGACAGAAACGGTTTCGCCGCGACCGTTTTCCGGAGCAAATTGGGCAGCTCCCCAAACTAGCAGAGGGTAGATGACGGATAACATGAAAAACGTTGAAAGTGTCATCAGAAGAGCGGGAACGAGGTGTGTTTTCATTTTAGTAAAGAAAAATTGTGTTCTGTATTTTTTGCATTGAGAGAAAACCGGATCTTGGTTATGAGTAGCCGGTATCTTGGGTTAAAACAGACGCCCCACTGCCAAATCAATAAGTTTAATGCCAATGAAAGGAACAATCAAACCGCCTAAACCGTAAATCAGCAGATTGCGACGCAACAGTGCGCTTGCCCCGATGGGTTTATACACAACGCCTTTTAAGGCCAACGGAATCAACAGCGGAATAATAAGGGCGTTGAAAATCACGGCGGATAAAATGGCACTCTCCGGACTGCTCAACTGCATGATATTGAGCGACTGTAAGGCCGGAATGGAAGTCATAAACAAGGCCGGAACAATGGCAAAATACTTGGCTACGTCGTTGGCAATGGAAAAAGTAGTAAGTGTACCGCGGGTCATGAGTAACTGCTTGCCGATTTCTACAATCTCAATGAGTTTGGTCGGATCATTGTCCAAATCCACCATGTTACCGGCTTCTTTAGCAGCTTGCGTACCGCTGTTCATAGCTACCCCTACGTCAGCTTGGGCTAAGGCAGGGGCATCATTGGTTCCGTCGCCCATCATGGCTACCAATTTTCCGTTGGCTTGTTCGGCCCGGATATAATTCATTTTATCTTCCGGCTTCGCTTCGGCTATGAAATCATCAACACCGGCTGCGTTGGCAATGTACTTGGCTGTGAGCGGATTATCGCCCGTGACCATCACTGTTTTGACGCCCATCTTCCGTAATCGCTCAAAACGCTCCTGAATACCCGGCTTGATCACGTCCTGAAGTTCAATGACTCCGAGAACTTTGCTGTTTTCCGAAACCACTAAGGGAGTGCCGCCGTTGGAAGCGATTTCTTTGACTTTGTCGGCAGTGTCTTTGGGAAACTCGTTACCGGCTTGCTCCACCAACGTTCGGATGGCGTCCTGCGCACCCTTCCGAATCCGAATGTTTTTGGGTAAGTTGATACCTGATAAACGGGTTTCGGCGGTAAATGGAATATATTGCCCCCTAACCCCCAATGAAGGGATGTTTATTCCCCCATTGGGGGTTAGGGGGCCGGCTAACTCTACGATGGATTTGCCCTCAGGGGTATCATCGGCCAAGGAAGAATACAGAGCGGCTGTTTCAAACTGAGTTTGGCTTACCCCGTACGCCGGCCAAAAATGAGTGGCTTTCCGATTACCGATGGTAATTGTGCCGGTTTTGTCCAGTAACAGCGTGTCGATATCGCCGGCTGTTTCGACCGCTTTCCCCGATTTCGTGATGACGTTAGCCCGCAAAGCACGGTCCATACCCGCTATACCGATAGCAGAGAGGAGACCTCCGATGGTAGTCGGAATCAGACAAACAAACAACGAAATGAAAGCTGAGATGGGAATAGGCGCCGCGGCATAATCGGCAAAGGGCTTCAGGGAAACACACACAATCACAAAAATAAGCGTAAAACCGGCCAACAAAATCGTCAGCGCAATTTCGTTCGGGGTTTTTTGGCGGGATGCTCCTTCTACCAACGCAATCATTTTATCCAGAAAACTCTCGCCGGGTTGCGTTGTTACTTTGACTTTGATATGGTCCGAAAGTACTTTGGTACCACCCGTAACCGATGATTTGTCGCCCCCGGCCTCTCGAATCACGGGTGCTGATTCGCCCGTAATCGCCGATTCGTCAATAGTGGCTAAGCCTGAGATGATTTCGCCGTCGGAAGGAATAATATCACCGGCTTCGCAGATAAAGATATCGCCTTTTTCCAACTGAGAGGAGGGGATAATCTGCAGCTCATTGATCGTAAGCCTACCCACCGGCCGAATGACTTTAGCCGGGGTCTCTTCACGGGTTTTGCGGAGGTTGTCGGCTTGTGCTTTACCGCGAGCTTCGGCCAAGGCTTCAGCAAAATTGGCGAACAGCAATGTAAGTAATAAGACGCTAAACACCAACAAGTTATAGGTCAAGCTCCCTTGTGTGGTATCCTTCCCGAAACCTACCCGAACGCAGACCAACAACATGATGGCGGTTCCGAGTTCGACGGTAAACATAACGGGATTGCGGTACAGAACAGCAGGGTTTAATTTGACAAATGATGCTTTCAGCGCAGTTTTAACCATATCTCCCTGAAGGAGAGAAGCAGATTGAGAACGTTTCATATTTTTCGTAATTTTGAAAAAAATAGTTGAACAATGTCTATTCAGCAACTTGATGCACTGACTGCCGCTATTCAAGAATTAGGATATGAATCAGTTGATGCCTTTGCTTTAGAAAAAGCAAAAGAAGCTTTACGTCTTGAAATGGGTGTATATCAACAAGAAGTAACTGAATTTGAAAATAAGTATGGAATGAATTTTCAGTCATTTTCAGAAAAGTTTGATTCAATTACTCAGTTTGGCTTATTTGAGAAAGAAGATGATGAAATGGAATGGAGAGCGTGTCTGAAAGCGATTGCATTGGTTGAAAATAAATTAAAGACTTTAGACTGATAATGCCTTTACCTGATGTAACAGCTTTTAAGAAAATCACCGTATCAGCTATTCTGATCAAAGAAATTTTGACTCCCAGAATCCATATCATCAAGTTTAAAATGGAGTTGATTGACAGCAGTATTTTGTACGTAAAAGAGGTAACTGTTTTTTCTGAAGATAAAATAGATTACGCCTATCAATGGCAAAGACCGGATAATTCGTTGATTATTCGTTGGGATAATGCCCACGATTACCCTCATCTTTCAACCTCCCCTTTTCACAAACATGTAGGTACTGAGACCAATGTACTACCCTCCGAGCCAATGACTATTGCAAAAGTGTTGGCTTTCATCTCTACTTACCTAACTTAACGCAACGTAAAAAACTCAGCCAACGGCCCTAAAGCCAAGGCGGGAAAGAATGACAGTGCAGCGATAATAAAAATTACGGCAAACACCATAAAGCCAAAGGTAGCGGTATCCGTTTGGAGCGTGCCTGCTGATTCGGGTATGTACTTTTTATTGGCCAAAATACCCGCGATGGCCACCGGCCCGATGATGGGAAGGTAACGACTCAAAATCAATACAATACCGCAGGTAATGTTCCAAAAAGGAAGGTTGTCGGCAAGTCCTTCAAATCCGGAACCGTTGTTGGCAGAAGACGAGGTATATTCGTAGAGCATTTCCGAAAATCCATGAAAGCTTGGATTGCTGAGCCAAGAGAGGCTTTTATCGCTGTTGAGTACATAGCTTGAGAGGGCCGTAAAAGTTAGAATCAGGAAAGTATGAAGCAGCGCCACCAGCGTTGCGATCTTCATTTCTTTAGCCTCAATTTTTTTGCCCAAAAGCTCCGGAGTTCGTCCTACCATCAACCCGGAAATAAAGACGGCAATAATGATAAAAATGTAGAAGTTGAGAAAACCCACCCCCACCCCGCCGTAGAGGGCATTGATCATCATATCCAATAATTGCATCGCTCCTGAAAGCGGCGTCATGCTGTCGTGCATGGCATTGACCGAACCGTTGGAGGTTGTGGTAGTGGTAATCCCCCAAAAGGCCGAAGCAGCCGAGCCGAAGCGCATTTCTTTGCCCTCCGTGCTGCCCAATGATTGATTAAGGCCCATTTTGTCAAGGGCCGGATTTCCCCGTAGCTCAAAATACATGGAGATGCCTAACAGAAGGAAAACCCCGACTGTCATTACTCCAAAGATCATCCATGCCAATTTTTTTCGATTCAGATAGAATCCTAAGGCAAACACAAAGGCAATCGGAAGGAGAATGATCAGAATATTCTCCACCATATTGGTAAAATAATCAGGATTTTCGAGCGGATGCGCAGAGTTAGCGCCGTAATAGCCGCCACCGTTGGTACCGGCCTGTTTAATGGCGATCATTGCCGCTGCCGGACCGCGTGAGACTTGTATCGAATCTCCTTCTAAAGTCACTATGTTGGCTTTTCCTTCCCAATTCATAGGAGTGCCGTTGTAAGCCAATAAGATAGCGGCTATCAGCGAAACAGGCAGTAAAATGCGCGTACATGATTTCAGAAAATACACATAAAAATTGCCTAAACCCTTCTCCAAACCTCTCCCCTCCAAGGGAGAGGCTTTTTGACTTCCTTCGGAAGGGAGAGGTTTCATCGCCTTAAACACCACGGCTCCGGCAGCCATACCGGTACCGGCGGTGACAAATTGCATGTACATCAAACCGGCCATTTGCGAAAAGTAAGTGGCTCCGGTTTCGCCCGAGTAGTGTTGTAAATTGCAGTTGACCAAAAAAGAAATAGCTGTATTGAAGGCCAAATCCGCGCTCATAGAAGGGTTTCCGTCGGGATTTAACGGCAGCCATCCTTGATTCATCAATACAAACATCATCCAAAAAAACCAGATACAATTGATGGTCAAAAGGACGACTAAGTGTTCTTGCCATGTCATTTCCTTTTTGGGATTGATACGACACACTTTGTAGATAAAATTTTCAATCGGTGCCATAAAATCCGACCACGTAGGTTGCCCTGAATATACCTTAGCAATGTAGCGACCTAAAGGCAACGCTGATAAGACCGTAAGGACAAAAATGAAAGCGACTCCGAGAATTTCCTGTAACATAATTGTGGAGGATTAATAGTTATTTTGTCGCTCTGCAAGGGTCTAAATCAGCAATTTTTATGTGATACGATAGACTCTTTCAGGGGGCAAGTAGGGGGCTAAAATTTTTCAGGCTTTAACAGAACATAAATCAAATAGCCGAAAACGAGCAGCGATAGAATGAACAATAGGGTGAACATCGGGGAAGCGGTTAGATTTTTTCAAAAAAGCGGACGGCAGTAAAAAGCAAAGCGAAACATCCGATACCGAGAAGCAAAAGACACAGGAGCATAACCATAATCAAACAGTGTTTAAAGTGACGCGACTGATTATGCCAAAGGTGTACCGGTTTCGATAGAAAAATGTTAAACTGCTGACCGTGAAGTAGTTGGAGTTGAATTGTAAATATTAGTCAATAAAAAAACCCTTCCGTTTTGGAAGGGTCATTTTTCATTTTGGCAGGAGAGCCGTCACATTTTACGGCTCTCCTGACTGATACATTTTTATGAGCCGGCAGAGGCAAAATAGTGCCTCTCTACAGGGTGTATTCTTCTATTTTTCGATACAATGTAGTCAAACCGATGCCTAAGAGACGAGCGGTTTCGGTTTTATTGCCTTGGGTATGGTGAAGCATTCGTTGAATGTGTTGTTTTTCCATTTCGGCCAGGGTAGCCACACTTTGAGTGAGATTAGCAACGCCCCATTGCATTTCAAAAGGCAATTCCAGCGGGGTTAGTATCGGTTCAGTGGCTAAAATTACGGCCCTTTCTATGATATTCTTCAATTCGCGTATGTTACCTTTCCACGAATGTTGTAGCAATTTTTCTAAAAAGGCCGGTGACAGCGCAGGAGTAGGGCGATTCATTTTTTCGGCATAGACGCGAGTAAAATGCGCCGCCAGTAACGGAATATCGTCGGGGCGTTGGTATAAAGCGGGAAGGTGGATCTCAAAGACCGACAAACGATAGTAGAGGTCTAAGCGAAAATGCTGATTTTCAGTTTCGTGTCGCAGATCACGGTTGGTAGCGGCAATAAAACGAACATTGACTTGGGTGGGTTTCGTATCACCGACTTTGTAGAAGGTATTGGTTTCCAGTACCCGCAGGAGTTTTGCCTGGAGTTCCAAACTCATTTCGCCGATTTCGTCCAGAAACAAAGTGCCGCTGTGAGCTTCTTCCAATAATCCTTTTTTGTCTTTCATGGCGCCGGTAAAGGCGCCGGCCCGGTGACCGAATAATTCACTTTCTAAAATCTCGCGGCTGAACGCACTGCAATTGAGCGCCACGAAAGGCTTTTCGCGACGGGGGCTTTCCTGATGAACAGCTTGGGCAAACACCTCTTTTCCGGTGCCGGTCTCCCCCAAAAGCAACACCGTGGTATCAGTAACGGCGACTTTTCGGGCCAAATGGATGGCCTCCGTGATGGATTTAGAATGACCGATGATACTCCCGAACCCGAATTTCTGACTTACTTTTTCTTCCAGTCGTTTGACTTTCTGTTGAAGTTCAGCTTTTTCGACAGCCTTTGCAACAAGCGGCACGATGCGGTCGTTGTCATCGCCTTTGGTCAGGTAATCAAATGCTCCGTTTTTAACCGCTTGTACCCCGTCTGCAATGGTGCCGTAAGCCGTAAGTAGGATAACTTCGACGGTCGGGAAAGCGATTTTGATACGTTGGGTCAGTTCAACGCCGTAGGCATCCGGAAGTTTGACATCGCATACCACTACCTGAATGTCCTGCTTTTCCAACAGTTTAAAAGCACTTTGGGCATCGCCCGCTTCACTCACATGATAGCCTTCCAACTCCAAAATACGTTTCAGCAGTCCGCGGAGTTTGACTTCATCATCAATCAGGAGTAAGTTAGGCATAGAAAGATTGTTAAAAGTTAATCGTTATCTGTTATCCGATGGTACGATTAACAGATAACGGTTAACGGATAACATGTTATTTACTCTCGTATTCCGCTAATGTTTCTTTCAGAAATTTCAAAAACGGCTTGGAGAATTCTTTGCGTTTGAGGGCAAATTTGACCGTCGTTTTCAGAAAGTCCAGCTTATTACCAATGTCATGGCGTTCTCCTTCGATGCGGTGGGCGTAGATATTTTCGCGACGCAGCAAAATTTGGAAGGAGTCCGTCAATTGAATTTCACCGCCTTTCCCTTTGCCGGTTTGTTCAATGGCCGTGAATATCTCGGGAGAGAGAATGTAGCGTCCGGCAATGGCTAAATTAGAAGGTGCCGATTCGATGGAGGGTTTTTCGATCAGGGCATCCAGTTGCATAATGGTATCGCTTAAAGCGGTTCCGCCTACAATTCCGTAGCGATTGACCTTCTCGCGCGGAACAGTCTCTACCGCAATGACCGTGCTTTGGTATTGCTCGTAGGTATCAATCAGTTGCTGCGTGACCGGAATGACCGAATCCATGATCGTATCGCCTAAAAGTACGGCAAAGGGCTCATTCCCGACGTGTTGTTTAGCGTAGTAGATCGCATCGCCGAGGCCGTTGGTTTCGCGTTGACGTACGTAATGAATATTGGCCATGTCAGACAGACGGCGCATTTCATTCCACAGCAGCTCGTCTTTTTTTTCTTCCAATTTGGCTTCCAATTCCACATTGCGATCAAAATGATCTTCGATGGCGCGTTTACCGCGACCGGTAATGATGAGGATGTCTTCAATCCCTGAATCGACCGCTTCCTGCACCACGTATTGAATGGTCGGCGTGTCGATAATGGGGAGCATTTCCTTGGGTTGAGATTTAGTGGCAGGTAAGAAGCGAGTGCCTAAACCTGCGGCGGGTATAACAGCTTTACGAATCATGAAGAAATAACAGCACTAAGGCCAATTGATTATTTTTTTAAATTCTTTCGGTTTAACGACTTTAAGCTTTGGGAAAGAAATTCCTTTGAAGATATTGAAGTGGCGATCATAGCTTACCAAACAATAAGCATTTGTAGAAATAGCTAAATCAGAGAACTTATTATCGTCCGGATCTTCACTAATGAGATTCCAACGAAAGGCAGGCTCGACAAGAATTACATTAGGAGCAGCCATCAGGATATTCAGGATCAAATCTGCGGTTTCGGACGAATAAAATTCAGTTAATTTTTCGTGATATTCATTTAAAATTTCTGTACTTACTACCCATTCAAAAACTTCAGCTTTGAAAGCATCATAAATAAATCGTTCAAAATTCCCTTTTTTAATTGTAGTGCGCAAGACATTCGTATCAATAACAACTCTCATTTTTTAGGAGTACGTTGATGTTGATTACGAAGTTTATTATAATCTTTTTCAGTGATATTTTTTTGTATAGCAACTTTCTCAACTTCATTATCTAATTCATCGGATAAAAACTGAACAAGTGCTCTCCTTATTTTCAATAGTTGTTCTTCTGACATAGGGCGTGCAAACATCCTGAGAAGGCTGAGTTGAACTTCATTAAGCGGCAATTGGTCGACTGCTTTCATAAATGAATATGATTTTTAACAAAATTAATAAAAAACAATCAGCTATTTTCCATACAATACCTTCGCTGCGGGTTCGTATTTATCGCCCGGTATCCAATAAGGGCGTTCAGATTTATTAGCGATCAACCGAGCCGTGTAGGCAAACGATTGGCAGAATTTGAGCAGATAATCAAAGTCCACAGATTCCGGATTATCGGTGGCCTGGTGATAATATTTAGCGATTTCGGCGTCAAAACTGCGTAAACCCGGGGCAAAATCAGGGGCCGGAATACCTTTGGCGGCTAAATTGACATTGTCCGAACGGTCAAACAGATTTTGTTCGGGAGCCGGGTCAGCAAAAACGTCCAATCCGAACGCTTTGCAGGCAGCTTCGATCTCGGGTTTGCAATTAGTGCGGTTCAAACCGATAACGGAGACAATGGTTTTGTCACTTACTCCGGCACCGTCGCTGTTAAGGTTAAAAACGCATTGTTTGAGCGGTATTAACGGATGATCGGCATAATACTTACTGCCCAACAAACCTACTTCTTCCGCCGTGTAGCCCAGCAACAATATCGAACGTTTGGCCGGCATAAGCGATAATGTTTTGGCAGCGGTCAACATAGCCGTTGTTCCGAAAGCATTGTCGCGGGCGCCGTTGAAAATACTGTCGGCGGTCGTGTAGGCGCCGCCGCCCTGTTTACCTGTTCCGACGTGGTCAAAGTGGGCCGATACAACAATGTATTCATTTTTAAGGACCGGGTCGGTGCCTTCAATGATACCGGCCACGTTATAAGATCTGATATTTTTCTGCTCACGGCCTGTCGTTTGAAACGTAGCCGACGATGCCCCGCTTTTGAACAGATCTGCGTATTTTTTTTGTTGGCCGTTTACCCACACGTGCGTTACACCCGTACTTGTCCCGTTGTCCAAACTTAGTTTTTCATTGCCGAAATAGCGGGACGCAAAGTTCCACGGAATTTGAGCCGTAAACAATTCAATCAGTAATGCCGCTCCTTTTTCGGTGGCCAATTGGCGTTTCTCATTGGAAGCGGCAAAAATCTCCTGCGGTGTTTTGGCGTCGGGAGTACCTACCTGTACTACTACGATCTTTCCTTTGACATCGCTTTTGTAGTCGTTGGCTAAACCATACCCCGCAAAGACCGTTTCAGCGCTGAAATTGGCCGGGCCGCCTCCCAAGATCACAAACTCTTTGTTAGAATGTAAGGTATCATTGTTGGCAATCAATATACCTTCTTTGGCCGCTTTTTGGATCACAAACGGGACCGGTTGGAGATAATCGGTTTGGCCCGGGGCCGGTTTGATGCCTAACGCTCTGAATTGCTCCGCTAAGTAACGAGCCGCCACTAAGTTGCCCTGCTCGCCCGTGCGACGCCCCTGCAGTTCGTCAGAAGCCAAAAAACGCAAGTGCATTTCTGCCTCTGTTTTGGAGAACCGAGCTTCGGGTAGTTTTTTGAGCGATTGTGCAAAAACCGTTGGTGAGACAATTAGTAATAAAAAGACGGTCTTGAGTTTTGAGGAAAGCATGATATTTCGTTTTATGCAGTGGCCAATACCTTCGGGCCTTGTTGATTGATTTGTGAGACATAGCTCTTCGTGGTAATGCCCACGCTGCCGAAGGCTTCGCTCATGGCTTCGGCAACCCGTTCGGCTGTGCTGCGACCTCGACTGAGCGCAAACATCGAAGGCCCTGCTCCCGAAATACTGCACCCTAAGGCTCCGTTGTCGAGCGCGGCCTGTTTTACGTGATCGAATTCGGGAATCAGAATAGAGCGCACCGGTTCGATGATCACATCCACCATGGAGCGACTGACCAAATCGTAATCTTCCTGCATCAGTCCGGCGATGAGTCCCGCCACATTACCCATTTGAGAGATAGTATTTTTGAGCGAGACTTCGTTGCGTAAGATGTAACGGGCATCTTTGGTATTGACTTCTACATCAGGATGCACCAACGTACAATACAATTCATCCGGTACTTTGACCTTAAATACGTCCAACGGCGAATAACTGCGAATGACGACAAACCCGCCCAAAAGCGATGGTCCGACGTTGTCGGCGTGAGCAGCCCCGCAGGCGATGCGTTCGCCTTCCATAGCAAAAGGCAACAGTTCGCGTTGCGTCAGCGGTCGTCCCAGCAGTTCATTGATGGCAAAAATGCCGACTACCGAACTGGCCGAACTGGAGCCCATACCACTGCCCAAAGGCATATTTTTGTGTAGGGTAACCTCTATTCCTTGGGTAGAACCAATGTGTTGGAGAAACTTAAGCATCACCACCGAAACGGCATTGCGTTCGGGTTCGCGGGGAAGGCGCCCTTCATCGCCGATGATGTCTTTGATAATCACCCCCGGCTCGTCGCGTTTGCGCAATTCTACAATATCACCGGGTTCGTCGAGAGCAAAGCCGAAAATATCAAACCCACAGGCGACGTTGGCCACGGTTGCCGGGGCAAAAGCTTTTATATAATTCATTGGTAGGTCAAATCAGAAGACAAAAATTAATTCGACAAAAGTACATAAAAACGCTAAAAAACAGAATGATGAGTGCGGGAGCTGTACGGGAAGTACAGAGAGGGGAGTAGAATGCGTCTTGAATGATAATAAATGTCAATCAAAGATTGAGACTCAATACCTATTTATTCGCTGCATTCATAAAAAAACAGTGCTGTTGCTCATAGCAACAGCACTGTTTGATCAATGTTACAACGCTGATTTGAAAATCAGCGTAACTTTTTATACTTGTTTTATTTCAACTGAGCAACGGTTGTTTGTAGAGTGGCAGGTGACTCTACTTTAATAACCTTAGCTTCCTGCGCTTTCATGGAAGTATGGTCGTGACCGCCATCTACAGCAATATAGGGAGCAATCACCAAAGACACAATCGACATCAACTTAATCAAGATGTTCATAGAAGGACCGGAAGTATCCTTGAACGGGTCACCTACGGTATCTCCCGTGACAGAGGCTTTGTGCGGCTCAGATTTTTTGTAGAAGGTTTCGCCATTGATCACTACGCCTTTCTCAAAGGATTTTTTAGCATTGTCCCAAGCACCGCCGGCGTTGGATTGGAACATTCCCATCAATACACCTGATACCGTTACCCCGGCCAATACACCACCCAACACTTCAGGGCCCATTGTAAAGCCTACCAATACCGGTGTAATAAGTGCAATAGCACCGGGTAAGATCATTTGCTTTATAGAGGCTTCAGTAGAGATTGCTACACACTTTTCATATTCAGGCTCGGTTTTGTACTCCATAATACCCGGAATTTCACGGAACTGACGGCGTACTTCGTTCACCATTTCCATGGCGGCTTTCCCTACTGCTGAAATAGCCAACGCGCTGAAAATAAACGGAATCATACCACCGATGAACAAACCGGCTAAAACGTCAGCTTTGTAAATGTCAATTTGGGTAATGCCCGCAATTCCTACGAAAGCCGCAAACAACGCCAATGAAGTCAAGGCCGCAGAAGCAATGGCAAACCCTTTGCCGGTAGCGGCGGTGGTGTTACCGACAGCATCCAAGTTATCAGTACGTCCGCGTACTTCTGAGGGCAATTGTGACATTTCGGCAATACCGCCTGCGTTGTCAGCGATCGGGCCGAAAGCGTCAATCGCCAACTGCATGGCCGTAGTGGCCATCATACCGGCGGCGGCAATCGATACGCCGTAGAGACCGGCAAATTTGTAAGAAAGGATGATACCCGCTGCCAATACAATAATAGGCAATACGGTAGATTCCATCCCTACGGCCAAACCGCCGATGATGTTGGTCGCGTGTCCCGTACCTGATTTTTCGATGATAGAGTTAACGGGGCGCTTGCCCATTGCTGTGTAATATTCAGTGATGTACGACATCAAGGCACCCACAACCAATCCTACCACAATGGCCAGAAAAACGCCGTTGGAAGTGAATTCAAAACCGCGGAGATTCAAGGTTTCGGGTAAAATATTTTTCACCAGAAAGTAGGAAGCCACAAACGTAATGATGATCGAAGCCCAGTTGCCGATGTTCAAAGCGTTTTGTACCGAAGCGGTTTCGCTGTTGATACGTACAAAGAAGGTAGACACCAAAGAGGCCAACAAACCTACACCCGCAATAAGCATTGGAAGCAATACGGGCGAGAAGCCGCCGAAGTTGTCAGTTACATTGATTTCCTGACCCAGTACCATGGTAGCTAAGATAGTAGCTACGTAGGAACCGAATAAGTCGGCACCCATACCGGCTACGTCACCCACGTTATCCCCTACGTTATCGGCAATAGTGGCGGGGTTACGCACGTCGTCTTCCGGAATACCGGCTTCTACTTTACCTACTAAGTCGGCACCTACGTCAGCGGCTTTGGTATAGATACCGCCCCCTACACGAGCGAAAAGCGCGATCGACTCTGCACCTAACGAGAAACCGGCTAATACTTCGATAGCGGTTTTCATTTCATCGGATGTCAGGGGTTGTCCTGCCGCAAAAACATTATAAAAAATAATGAACAAACCGCCTAAGCCCAACACTGCCAAACCGGCAACTCCCATACCCATGACGGAACCGCCCGTGAATGATACTTCAAGGGCTTTGGCCAGAGAGGTACGGGCAGCTTGTGCGGTACGAACGTTAGCTTTGGTAGCGACTTTCATGCCGATATAACCCGCCGTAGCCGAAAATACTGCACCGATCAAAAACGCAACGGCAATGAGAGGAGAAGAATGAATGGGGTGTTCCGGTGTACCTTCGTCAGAACCTAACCAAAATAATAAAATGGCCGTAGGAATAGCGAAATAAGCTAAAATTTTCCATTCGGCTTTTAAAAAGGCGATAGCACCATCGGCAATATAACCCGAGAGTTTTTGCATGTTTGCATCACCGGTAGGCTGATTCGACACCCAACTGAAACGCCAGGCAGTGTACAGCAGCCCCAAGATACCAAATGCAGGAACGAGATAAACGATATTATTCATGCGTTGTAATTAGGATATTGGTTGAAAGTTCCGAAAAATTCGCGCAAATATAGCAGAACCTCCCCCATTTACCCAAAGTACGTCTTAGTAAATTGCTGATTTTGTATCGCTTTTGTGCAATTTTCAGAAGAAACAGCTATTTTTTATTTCCTAATTACTGCTGAAATTGATATTCTGATTCTCAATGGGAAAAGTTAGTCAGATTTAGGTGATTTGCTTGATATATACCGCATTTTCCTACTTCAGAAAAAAGTCAACGTTATGGTTTGCCGATGAGTTGCTCTTTAGTACAGACGGCTCAGATACACTCATCATCCACATTTCTCATGTCGGAAACCAGTATAGATTCGCAACGGGTATAGGTAATAGAGGCAGCGATTTGAATGGTCAGGCTCATCACTAAACGGCCGTTCGGAACAGTACCGTTCAGTCGAATGCTTAATCCGCCTCGGTTAATACCGCTTAAATTTTCCTTTAGGATTTTTTGTAATTCAACAGCCCCGGTAGCATTTAAAATTGAAATGGCGTTATGAAGGGCTACATCTTCCGTAGTACCGATGGCGTTGCCTATCGCATTTTCTAAATCCAGTCCTCCACCATTTGAAATGGAAATAGTTTTTGTTTTGTTAAGCAGCGGATTCACTTTATCGAGTAATGCCCCGCTGATTACATCGGCACTCAGAATGACCTGCGTAGCGGTATTGGCCGGAAGCACTTTGGCCCCGATACTTGCGCCGTGAATATCCATCTTTTCGATGGTGGCACTTGATACGCGGTTGTTTTCAGGGTCAAACAGGTTGGTAATATCCCGACTGTCAATCAATTGGTAAGTCTGAAAGTTGCCGACCTGATTGATGGAATAATTCAGGTTAATGGGTTTAGTAACGGTCCGGGTAACCTTTACTTTTTTAAATACAGAAGGAATACACGCTTGCTGCATGGTGAAACAGAATAGGAATAAATACAACAGAAGATTTTTCATGGTTTTTTACTGTTAAGTTCAACATTTGAGTTATCTGCAACTACAGCAGCAGGAGGATAAAGAAACACTCCACAACACTTGGATATGAATACCGACAATCGTAGAAAAGGGGATGTAAGCGTTGGGTGAACCGACATCCACCGTACTGACCAAGGAAGGACTGACCCCCGGAATACAGGCACTGTACTCGGCGATTCCCCGACTGACCAAGCTTAAATGATTACGCAAATTATTTTGCCAATCCGGCGGAATGGTCCGACAAACAAACGTATTGCAAATGGCCTGAGAAGCACCTAAATGAATACCTGTGGAATACAAAGAAGCTAACCCGGCACCACCGTCGCAGGTGACATTGGCACGCTGAATAGACCCCAAAATGTCTTTAATCAATAAATCAATTTCATTGACTGCCTGTACTCTTGACATACCGGGCAATCGGACGGAATAGTTCCTGATTTTACTCACATCAAAATCCAAACAAATGATGGTGTTCAGGGCAGTGATGGTAGTGGTCAACGTTGCCTGAACGTCGGTGATTGTGCCCGGAGCTATGACATCCGAGCCCAATCGGCCCCAACTTAACCCAAGACCGTACACTCCGGCATAAAACATACTCAATTCTTTATTGCAAAAACGCCCCGGTCTTCCCGGGCGGTTGGTTGAACCGGTGACTGCTCCTACCGTAAAAGCATACCTCGAGCGGATGGTGCTTTCATTATTAAAATAAGAGCGTACTTCATATTCGCCCTCGGACAAGCCGGCAAATTCCATCGTGCCGCTTTGTCTTCCTTCGGTATATTGCCATACAATGTACTTATCATCGGCGCTGCCGGGTTGGGCCAAGCTTATCCAGTCTTTCGCATTGCCGGGAAATCCCGAGAATTGTACCGTGATTTTTTCATTTTTTCTATAAGTACGTACTAACGTTTTGGCAGAAAGATTTTGATCGGCATTGCCCACTTTGAAAGATATCCGTGTTCTGACAATTCCTTCATTGTTATAATACCCCCGAATTTCATAATCTCCGTAAGCAAGTCCGTTAAAACTTATGGAGCCGCTTCGGTTCCCGTTGGTATATTCCCACACGATGTATTTGTCTTCGGCACTGCCGGGTTGAGCAATACTGATCCAATCCTTAGTATTGCCCGGGAATCCTGAAAAATTTACCACAATTCGCTCGCCGGGAGCATAGATGGATTTGGACAAACCGACCGATTGAGAATAGCTGAGCGTAGAAAAAGTAAGAAGACATAAATAGAAAATCTTTTTCATGTTAGCAGAATTGAATGAAGAGATTGGACCCGATAAGTAGATTTGAATGCTAAAAGCTGAAACCCAAACTTGCCCCTACAACTACGGGGCGAGTAAAACTGCCATGAACATTCAATCGGAAGATCCAAAGCCTAACCCCCATGCCGGCTGCAAGTAGCACCGGATTTTTGTTGCTCAGCGGTACATGAACGGGAGAAGCATCTGTAGAACCGGCGTAATCAATGTTCATCGCCCCTTTTTGATAACCCACATAGCCGTAGTAATGAAATAATTTCCATTGATGACCGGCATATACCCCTATTTTGTGGAGAGTAAGGTCAGAATAATTGCCTACGGAAAGTTTTTGAAAGCAATACTCAGCCGAAATCTTTAGGCGGGTATCTTTTACGAAATAGCGACCGATGTCATGTCGGGCGCCGCCTCCCAAAAATTGAAGTTTACCGAAATCGCCGCCGAAATCGTAAGCGAAAAAGCGGGCATTGAACTCCGTCCCTAAAATGCTGCCGATAGTGAGTTGCGGTACGGCCAATATCACGCTTTTGATGCCTAAACCGGCCGGGAAACTGTAAGAAGTGCCGTTGAGGCCATTGACTGTGACGAGTTGGCGCGGTCCTAAAATGGTTGGGATACGGGCGCTTTGTTCGGGGGTAAAAGGTGCTTCGGTAACGCCGGTAAAGTAGCGGGTTTTATCGTCCAAAATCCACGTGGAGAAGGCCGAAACCCCTAAATAAAGATGAAAGCCGCTGTCAACGGATGTTTTGTGAATATGCCCGGTGTTGAAGGTAGAGGTCAGGACATCCGCCAAAGGTTGCAGGTAGCCCGTGGCATTAGCTCCCGTATAACTGCTGATAATTTCATCTGCTTTTTGGGCCGAGGTTTTGATGAAAATTCCGCTTGCCGACAGTATGAGCAAGATCAAATAGAAACGTTTCATGGGATGTAGTTTTAAAAGCAAAGTTACCCTGACAAAACTCACCGCTTCAATACCCTTTAGAGGGTATTTTTTGTATATTGGCATAAAATTTACCCTACCGATGGCAAGGCCCTACTTTACTTATTTGCTGTTAGTATGCTTTATTATGATGGTTTTTACGCTTCAGGCGCAGACCTCTATACAAGTAGGCGCAGGGTTTAAGGAAGCCACGTTGAGCCGACAGACGGAGTTATTGGAGGATGCTTCGAAACAATTGAAAATTCAGGATGTTTCAGCCGAAAAACAGCCTTTTGTTCCTAACAGCCAGCCTTTTATCAATCCGGGATTTACGAACAGTTATTATTGGGTGCGTTTCAGATTGACCAATTCTGATTCGATACCGCACGATTTGATACTGGAGGTAGAGAATCCGCACATCAACAAATTGCAGCTTTTTACCGTATCAGGAGACAGGATAAGTACCGGTATGTTGACCGGCGATCATTTCCCTTTTGCACAACGCCCGATTCGTCATCCCCATTTTTTATTTCCTATTCGGCTGTTGCCCGGAACTTCCGCCACTTATTATTTATGGGTCGATAAGCACGGAGAACAGTTACAGATTCCGCTGAAACTTTGGGAAAAAAGCTATTTTTCTGCCAATGAATATACGTTGTACCTTTTTTGGGGATTTCTGCTGGGAATTGCCGTTTTGTATAGCATTGTCAGTGGCTTGGTGTTTCTTTTTTTTCGCCAAAAACTTACCTTTTATTTTTGGATTTATACGATCGGGATCGGGCTTTTTCTGGTGGCGCATACGGGCTTAGGGTTTCAGTTGTTTTGGAGCGAATCTACTTGGTGGACCAGTGCAGCTCGCCCTACTGCTGCAATTTTGTTTTATAGTTTTTTGCTTCTTTTTACGAGTAAGTTTTTTGATCTGGCGCATACCCACCGCTACATTTACTTTTATGTAAGATTATTGTTGAGCATTTTTGGACTGCTTTTGCTGTGGCTTTGGTCGCAAAATCCCGCATTAGGTCTTGTCAAACAATATTGGTATAACCCCGTTTATTACGAGGGAAGTTGGTTATTGGTTTTTATGAAACTCACCAACCTTCTGGTTTTTATCCAGCTGGTTACGGTTCCTCTCATTGGGTTATTCTTTTACTTCCGTGATCATAAACTCGAAAGTCTTTGGTTTACCTTGGGTAATTCGATGCTGCTGTTGGGCGGAATGACTACCCTTTTCGTATTTGCCGGGTATCTGCCCGAAAATTATCTCACTCAAAATATGCCGCTCATGACCAATGCCATTGAGACGGTAATTATGTCGTTTTTGCTGGCCAATCGCTTCAAGAATATTTATCAACTCAACGCGCAGATGTCTGCCGAACTGGCCGAGCAACGCCAACAGAATGCGATTCGATTATTTGAAGGGCAGATCATTGAACGCAAACGTCTGTCGCAGGAACTGCACGACGGTATCAGTCTTTCATTAGCCAATATTCGGCTGCGTCTTTCGATGCTGGCCGAAAAACTCAACGGACACAGCAAAGAAGCCAATCGTTTAGTGGAAGCATTGGGTGATGTGGGGCAGGATGTACGCCGTTTTTCGCATGCGTTGTCTCCTGTTATGTTGGAACGATACGGTTTAGTTGAAGCTCTGGAAGAATTGGTGAATTATGTGCAGTCCGGTCAGCCCGATTTGGTATTGTCTTTTGAAAATGAGGAAGTAGACAGTGAACAGGTACAACCGTTGGTTGCTCAAATGCTCTATCAAATTGCCTTGGAACTGTTGAATAATATTGTAAAACATTCCAAAGCGCATCAGGCAACCCTGCGTTTATTTCAGGTAGATCACACATTGAACTTAGAAGTTTTGGATGACGGGGTCGGTTATGAAAACGGCGGAGAAAGTGATGGCATCGGACTGCAAAATATTCGGGCGCGGGTACAGTTGCTTAACGGAACCTTCAGTGCGATTCGACAGCCCAAAGGCATGAAACACAAAGTCACCCTGTAGCGACGTTGCATTGCAACGTTGGCATGGCAACGTTGCCACTATTTCAAGCCGTTTTCATAAGCAAACTTTACCAAGTCGGCATTGGTATGAAGCTGCAACTTCTTGAAAATGTTTTTCTTATGAGTATGTACCGTATGTTTACTGATAAAAAGCGCATCGGCAATTTTCTCTTCCGGCAGTCCGTCGGCAATTAATTGAATGATTTTTTTCTCACGTTCCGAAAGGTTATTGAGTTGTTGAAAATCGGAATTTTGAAAGGCATCTGCTTTGAAAGCTCCCGCGGCAACTTGCCTGCTGAGATAATTTTTCCCCTGAATGAGCATTTCCAATGCTTCTGCCCATTCGGTTTTGGAGGCATCTTTTAATAAATAGCCTTGCACCCCGGCTTCCAATGCTTTTTTGACCAGCCCGGAAGAATGATAGGCCGAAAAAACCAAAATTTTTAACGAATTAAATCGAGACCGAAGTTCCGGTACAAGCTCAAGGCTGCTTTTTCCGTCAAAATTTAAATCAAGAACCAGAATATCGGGGCGGAGATTTTCGCAGACAGTCAGTGTTTCTTTCAGAGAGGAGGCTTCGCCGGCCAATACGAAGCCGGTCATATTTTCAAACATCAGTCGGAGTCCGCCGAGTACGACCGGGTGGTCGTCTGCTACTACAATTCGGGTCATGTAGAAGTAAAGTTGAGTTTCAGCCAAATTTAGGAAAAAGTAGGGGAAGATGAGTGGGGGCAAGCCCGATAAAAAGGGCTGTTTTCATTTTTGTTTGCCTCCTGTTGTTGGCATTGACCTTTGCCAATACAGCGCCCGGTAAACTCTAATACTGCTCTGACCATTACAATTTTGCCAAACACGGCATTGCCATCGCCTTTTTTATGGACGGTGAGCACCCCGACTATCACCAACCTTCCGATTCGGCGGATAAAATCAACTACAGCGTTCTCCAAAAACGAGCCACTTTGGTCTTGCAAACGCCGTGGCTGATGGCAAACCCGAAATGATGGCAGCGAGGTAAACGTTGGTCTGAATAAACGGTAAAAATGCCTAACTTTGATTTTTGTTATTAAATTATCAACTATGGCCAAAGACAAATACCATCAACTTGTAAAGAATGCCTTAATTACGGAAGGTTGGATTATAACAGATGACCCCTTATATATTCCTACTTTCAAAAGAACAGTGCAGATTGACTTAGGCGCGGAGCGGTTAATTGGAGCAGAAAAGGCTAATTTGAAAATAGCCGTCGAGCCGAGTCGCCGGTGCGATTAAAAGCTTCATTGGCCTGTCTGAAATACACGAATTTTACAAGGCGTTGGGCCAATTTAATTATTATCAATTAGCAATCGAAGAAACGCAACCTGAACGTATTTTGTTTTTAGCAGTACCGCTTGACATATACGATACACTTTTTGAAGAACCGCTTACTCAAAAAGTAATTGAAAGATTCGGCCTTAAAATCATTGTTTATCACGTTCAAGAAGAAAAAATCGAAAAATGGATAAGCTAACATACTACAAATCAGTTGTTTTAGATTTGATGGATGATATTGTTAAATCTTTTGAAACGGCTTCCAATCCCATTAAGGTACAATTGATAGTGGATGAAAGCCACGGTCAGTTTTTATTGTATCAGAATGATTGGCGAAACGAACGGCGTATGTACGGAGCTATGCTCCACTTAGAAGTGACTCCTGCCGGTAAAATATGGCTGCATCACGATGGCACGGACCTCGTCATTGCCGAATCATTATTGGAAGCCGGTGTACCCAAAGAAGACATCGTATTGGGTTTTCGTGCGCCGGTGGTTCGGCCTGATACGGGGTTCGCAGTGGCGTGAAATACTATAAATATATTAAAATCCATGGAATACCCAATCCACGTAGCAATCTCATTTGCAGGAGAAGATAGAGGGATAGCAGAACAAATAGTTACTTTATTAAACTCTAACGGAGTTAAAGTATTTTATGATTATGATTATCAAGACGAAATTTGGGGCAAAGATGCCTATGTTTACTTTTCAGATATTTATGAAAATCAATCATTATTTTTTCTTCCTTTAATATCAAGTAATTATGCGAAGAAAATGTGGCCCAGGCATGAGATCAAAAGTGCTTTTGCAAGAGCATTTCGTGCAAATGAAGAATATATTCTTCCGGTTAGATTAGATGACACTCAAATTCAAGGAATTCCTCTAACAATTGGCTATCTTGATCTTCGTACTGTGACAATAGATAAAATAGTAGACTCTGTTCTAAAAAAGCTAAGGAAAAAAGGGGCAATTCTCGACAAGAGTTCTACAGTATCTTTACAAGCGAATTTTAAGAAAAATCCTATTTCAAATACTCCCAAAGATTTAGTTCAATTATTAGGACAGCTTGGTATTGGAAAGTTGTCACAATGGAAAAAAGATGTGTATTGGGACTCTCCACGTTGGTATTCATTAAGTAATTACTTTGAAATTAACGATGATAATGATATGCTTAGTCCTAAGAATGAATATACTCTTGAGGGCATTAAGACAAAATATACTATTCATAATAACTTAGCTATTTACTTAGAGTCTAAGGATGAATTAACTGTAGAAGAATTAAAAATTGTACTAAATGTCCATAATTCGGACTATGAAGAGAAGGCAAAGTCAATTTTTACAGATTTAACTGATAAAGTCTTCAAACTGTTGAACATGGATATACCTATTGGCTTAAAGAATAATATAATCAGAGGTCGAGAGTCAGAGTTTATTCATCATGCTGTAAAAGTTAAGCTATCTCTCGAAGTTTCTAATGTTGATACTTGGCGCTTAATCATTTCCTGATTTCCCTCTTAAACTACATTTCAAGTTAAGATGCAATTTTCCCACCTTCACTGCCACCGAAACGTCGACGGTCAACCGCTGCTGTCCGAGCCCAATACTCGCTGCTCGACGGTCCTGCTGACAGTTTGAGAATATTTATTTAGATTGTAAAAAACATTGATTGATACCCCAACATGCAATTTTCTCACCTTCACTGCCATACCCAATACTCCCTGCTCGACGGCGCGGCTGATATTAAGAAGCTGTTTAAAAAAGCCAAAGCCGATGAGATGCCCGCTATTGCCATCACCGACCACGGCAATATGTTCGGTGTGTTTGAATTCGTGGCCGAGGGCCACAAAACAGGCATCAAGCCCATTGTGGGTTGTGAATTTTATTTGGTGGAAGACCGCCACAAAAAACAGTTTACTAAGGAACAAAAAGACGTGCGTCGGCACCAACTGCTGTTGGCCAAAAATGCCGAAGGCTACCGCAATCTGGCCAAACTCTGCTCCTTGGGTTTTATTGAAGGGATGTACGGTAAGTATCCGCGTATTGATAAAGAACTGTTGGTAAAATACCACAAAGGACTGATTGCCACTACTTGCTGTATTGGGGCCAGTGTACCGCAGGCCATCATTAAAAAAGGAGAAGAAGCCGGAAGGCAGGAGTTCAAATGGTGGTTGGATTTGTTTGGTGATGATTACTATGTTGAAATCCAGCGACACGGGATTCGCGACCAGATTATTGCCAACGAAGCCCTGCTCAAATACGCCAAAGAGTTTAATGTCAAGGTGATATGCTCCAACGACAGTCACTATGTGGAGCAGGACGATGCCAATGCCCACGATATTTTGTTGTGTGTCAACACCGGCGACAAACAGGCGACGCCCACCAATAAGGATTTTGATGACGAAAATCCGATGCCCAAAGGCACGCGTTTTGCCTTTTTCAACGATGAGTTTTATTTCAAAACGAAAAACGAAATGCTCAAAACGTTCAACGACCTTCCCGAATCGCTGGACAATACGCAGGAAATCGTTGACAAGGTAGAGTTGTTGAAGCTTAATCGGGACATTCTGCTGCCCAACTTCCCGATTCCGGAAGAGTTTAGAAAGCACAGTGTCTCGCAGATGATTGATTTCAACGGTCGTATGAAAGAACTTACTGCCGACGTGCTCAATCAGTGGGAATTTCTCAAACACTGGACCTTTGAAGGAGCAAAACAGAAATACAAAGAGATTACTCCTGAAGTGGAAGACCGCCTCAACTTTGAGTTGAATACCATCAAAAACATGGGTTTTCCCGGGTACTTCCTCATTGTGGCTGACTTCATTCAGGCGGGTCGCGAGATGGGCGTGCTCATCGGGCCCGGACGCGGTTCGGCAGCGGGGAGTGCAGTGGCGTATGCCATCGGTATTACCAATATTGATCCTATCAAGTACGATCTGCTGTTTGAGCGTTTTCTGAATCCTGACCGTATCTCCATGCCCGATATTGATACGGACTTCGACGACGAAGGTCGCCAGAAAGTGATTGATTATGTAGTGCAGAAATACGGTAAAAATCAGGTAGCGCAGATCATTACGTATGGTACCATGGCGGCCAAATCGTCCATCAAAGACGTGGCACGGGTGATGGACCTGCCGTTAGCAGAAGCCAACGCGGTGGTAAAGTTGGTGCCGGATAAGCCGACGTACAACATGAACCTGAACAAGGTATTCAACGTGCCCATTGAAAAAATGGCCGAGGTCATTACGCCGGATGAGGTCGAAAACCTGAAAAAGCTGCGCGAAATGCTCAAAGGGACCGACCTGACCGCCAAAGTGTTGAAAGAGGCCCAAAAGTTGGAAGGTACGGTACGTAACGTAGGTATTCACGCGGCGGGAATCATCATTGCCCCTGAGGATCTGACCAACCTGATTCCGGTCAGTACGTCGAAAGAATCGGAATTGTTGATCACGCAATACGAAGGAAAGATTATCGAAGATGCCGGCGTTATTAAGATGGACTTTTTGGGACTGCGAAATCTCACCATCATCAAAGAAGCCCTGCGCATGATTGAGGCAAACCACGGCGTGAAAATTGATATTGACTACATTCCGCTCGACGACCCCAAAGTTTATGAATTGTTTCAACGCGGTGATACCAATGCGGTATTCCAATTTGAATCCGATGGAATGAAAAAGTACATGCGCGAACTGAAACCCGACCGTTTCGGAGATTTGATCGCCATGAACGCCCTCTATCGCCCCGGCCCGATTGCTTATATTCCAAACTACATCAATCGAAAACACGGTCGCGAAAAAGTAGAGTACGACCTGCCCGAAATGGAAGAATATTTGGCGGATACCTACGGGATTTGTGTCACTGGAGATACGCTCATTCACGATGCTAAGACCGGAGAAAGGGTACGTATTGAACACCTCCAAAATCGAGTCGGAGACTTTTGGGTACAGGGAGTGAATGAAAATTTAGAGCCGGAAAATGCCCCGATTACTCATTGGGTATGTAACGGTGAAAAAGAGGTATTGGAGCTGATATTAAAAAGCGGGAGTAAGGTCAAACTGACTGCCGACCATCAGGTATTGACCGAAGCCGGCTGGCGTAAAGCAGGAGAATTGAGTGCAGGAAGTGTTATTGCTACCCCGCGTAAATTATCGGTCGAAAAGGAACGGGAATACAATCGCGACAAATTGCGGGTATTGGCCTATATTCTGGCAGACGGCTCGTTAAGCGGCTGCGGGGCTACGGCAGATTTTGTTTCAAAGTCACCGGAACTTATTGAAGCCTATACAGATAGCTTGAACGCATTTGAACGCGTGGAGACTCGCACTTTACAACAGGTACGGGAGGTAACTCGTGTCATGGTGGCAGGTACTGATAAAACGCATTACCATGAGACCAACTCGTTGGTAGCCCAATTGCGCGAATGGGGGCTGAAAACGATGAAGGGAGGATGTCGCTCCGATGAAAAATTTGTCCCTGAGTTTGTTTTTGGGCTTACAGAAGAAGCAATTGCCTTCTTTTTGGCTTCTCTTTGGGATTGCGACGGACATATTTCCCACGACCTTTGCCATTTCAAAACCATCTCTCCACGCTTGGCCAACGATGTTAAAACCCTGCTTTTACGCCTTGGCATTCATAGTATTACGTACAAATCGCATTACTTTAATAACCGCCGTAATCAACCAATGACCGCTTATCAGGTAACGGTTTATAACTTTAAATCGTTTGCCGAAATAATCGCCCCGCATTTGGTTATCAAAGAAATGAAAGATGTTAAATTGACGGGAAATGAAGTACATGATTCCATTTCACGGCAATTGTTTCTGGATGAACTCGGGCAGGTTTGGAAAGGTTCGGGACGCGGTTTGATGGAAAAATACGGCTTTGACCGTCAGCATCTTCTCCCTCATAAAATCGAAAAATACCCTCGTATCAGCCGAAATGCCGTTTTGCCGTTGACACAAAAACTTCCTCTCGAACATACCTCTCGTCGGTTGAATGTAAGATGGGAAGAAATAGTCGAAATTAAACCCGTTGGTGTTGAGAAGGTATACGACATCACCGTAGCGGGAATTCACAATTTTGTAGGAAATAATATTATCCTTCACAATTGTACCTATCAGGAACAAATTATGCTTCTTTCGCAGAAAATGGCGGGTTTTACCAAGGGCGACGCCGACGTGTTGCGGAAGGCCATGGGGAAAAAGCAGATCGAGGTCCTGAACAAAATGAAGAGTAAGTTCATCGAAGGAGGAAAGAAGAAAAATCTCGATGAAAAGAAACTGGACAAGGTCTGGACCGACTGGGAGGCGTTTGCGTCGTATGCCTTTAACAAATCACACTCCACCTGCTACGCGTTCGTTGCTTACCAAACGGCTTACCTCAAAGCTCACTACCCGGCCGAATACATGGCGGCGGTAATGACGAGTTCGTTGGGGAATATCGAAAAAATTACTTTCTTTTTGGAAGAATGTAAAGCTATCGGTTTGCGGGTACTCGGTCCTGATGTCAACGAATCAGAGCGGCGTTTTGGGGTCAACAAACGCGGTGAAATTCGTTTCGGATTGGGCGGTATCAAAGGTACGGGCGATGCTGCGGTAGAAAGCATCATTGAAGAGCGCGACAAAAATGGTCCGTACAAAGATATATTCGACTTCATGACGCGGGTCAACCTGCGTACGGTCAACAAGAAAACCATTGAATCGTTGGCGTATGCAGGAGCATTTGATTTGTTTGAGGACTTTCACCGGGCGCAGTACTTTGCAACGATTGACGGTGAACAACAAAATCTGATTGAAAAATTGAGTAAATATGCCAATGCCGTTCAAGCAGACAAGTCCAATGCGCAAGCATCGCTGTTCGGCAGTTTTGGCGGTGGCGGTGCCGATATTGTGAAGCCCAAAGCGCCGGTGATAGAGCGTTGGGGGGATATTGAGCGCCTCCGCTACGAGAAAGATGTGGTAGGGTTTTATATTTCAGGGCATCCGCTGGATATGTTCCGTCTCGAACTGGACAACTTTTGTACTTGTACTTTAGACCGAGTCATGGCTACGGCCGAATTGGCTGAAACCAATGACGACGACGAAGCGGACGCCGGACCGGTCAACGTAGAGATCGGCGGTAAACCGTTGCTGTTCGGTAAAGACGTAACCGTCGGAGGAATTGTGAGCAGTTTTCAGATTCGTACTACCAAAACGGGCAATCCCTTCTGTATTTTCAAATTGGAAGACTATGCGGGTTCGATGGAAATGGCGCTGTTCGGGGAAGATTTTGTGAAATTTTCGGCGTATATCCAAACAGGTCATTTCCTGTTTGTAAAAGGAAAGATCCAAAACCGCTGGAAAGCCGAAGACCAATTTGAGTTTAAAATCACGTCGATGCAACTGCTGAGCGAAGTACGTGAAAAACTGACGAAAGAAATTCGCCTGAAACTGGATTTGGAATTGCTCGACGGCACCTTGGTATCTAAGCTAAACGAAGCTGTACAAGCCTACCCGGGCAATTGTACCCTCACGGTTTCGGTGTTTGACCACCTCTCCCGTACCGAAGTGAAGTTACAGTCACGTATGCACCGCGTAGCACCTACCAACGAATTTTTCAAGCAGCTTGAAAAAATGGGAGGCGTGACGTTTTCGGTGAATTAAATTTTTTTTAAACATTAATTTTTAGCTATCCAATGCCGGAAATTTTTAGATTTATGGGAATTCGTTTTTTCTTTTTCAGTAATGAACATCTTCCCATTCATATACATGTCAGAAATAGTGATGGAACGGCTAAATTTACACTTAAACCTGTGCAATTAGTGGAGAATAAAGGGATGAAAAACAAAGATTTAAAAATTGCCGAAGGCTTGATTGAAGAAAATGAAGATTTAATTGAGCTTCGTTGGAATGAGTATTTTGGTTAAAATCAGATGACTTTTATGGAAATTACTGCAACAAGGATATGGTTTGATGATTCACGCATTTTTGCTGAATTGAATGATGGCCGCGTAGTGGGAATGCCGCTGGTTTGGTTTCCGCGCTTAAAGCAAGCTACTGATGCGCAGAGAACAAATTACGAGCTATGGGAAGGAGGGGCTTGGATTCATTGGGAGGAATTAGATGAAGACTTGTCAGCAGAAGGTTTTCTGTCTTTTAAAAGGGAGGCTTTTTATAAAACAGTTTAGTGTTTTTTACGAAAACTTTTGAACAGATTGAAACGATGGGCGGGGTGAAGTTTTCGGTGAATTAATGAGATTCTTGAAGATGGTACATAACCGAAAAGGAGGCTTTGCGGCCTCCTTTTTTTAATTGTATATATGGAGAATGGATGGTTTATGAAGCCAAAAACAAACCGGCAACTGCCAATACCTGATCTTTGGTCAACGGTTCATCAAAAGCCTCGGTGGCGGCATTGGCCGAAACTCCGCCGAGGGTCGTGATATTCACGCCGCCTTGGGTGGTATTTTCTTCGCCGTCATAAATCGCCTGAACTAAGGAGTTATCAATACCGCTGTCTTTGCCGGTAATCCAAGGTTTCAGCGTAGCTGCACCTTGACCTCTTCGCATTTGACGAATATGAGCGGCATGGCGCGCTTCCACTGAGTGAATATTGAGAGCGGCGGTCAATACAGTATTTTGTTTGACCAAATTGGGGGCTTGCCCTTTGTAAGCCCGTACGCCTGTATCTTCCAGCGATTGGGCTACGGCCAAGAAGAAAGGATAACTGCTGAAGGCATCCTTAAACGGGCCGCTGCCGGTACCTTTACCGCCGGAAAAATCAAACTTCGGTTCGGCTACCGGTGTGCCCCCGGCCCCCGTGATGGCTTGTTTTAAAAAATCAACGTGCGCTTTTTCATGGTTCATGATCGTGGTGATAGCACCCGTAGGGGCACCCGTCGGAATCAAGCCTGAGGTAGCCAATGCTTTTTCGTAAAAACGATACTCCAGGTATTCGAGCGTCAGCGCATAGTTCAATACATCCACTACGTTGACGGTGGCTTGACCGTAGGCCTTTTGGAACATACTCCCTACGGCTACCGGTACTGCAGCCGCCGTTAATTTTTTGCCCAAATCCGCAAAATCGCGCAGGGCTTGACGGCGAGTGTTCAGACGCTCGTGCATCTCAGGATCCCGCTCTTCGATCAGATTTAATATTTTCAGAAAGTCCATGACTGTCAGTGGTTTATGCCAATCCTCCGGCGTTGATTGTATTTTTAATAAAAGGGGCCGCTGCTTGCAGAACCGCGGTCGGTTCTTTAGACATTTCAAGGCCGTTGCTGTCTACTACCGTATTATCGGCAAAAGTACCGTTACTTAACAAATCGCGGATGTAAGCTGCATGACGCGCTTCTACGGAAACAATTTTACCTGCCAAGGTCAAATAATCCGGGGAGGTAATAAACTTACCGGCCCCATTATAGGCAGCTACGCCCAAATCTTCAAACGTTTTGGCGGCATTCAGTACGCTTTCGCGCTTGCCGAAATCAATAGAACTGAAATCAACGGTTAATCCACCGATGGCATTAGTCCCCAAAGCCGCCTTGAAAAACTCACGGTGGGCAATTTCATGGTCACGTATGTCAGTAAGCAACGATGTTTCATCAGCAGTGATCCCCGAATACTGAGATTCGATGACCCTTGCATAAAAAGCAGCTTCCAACTGTTCTAAGGCGTACGCATAATTGAGTACCGCAAAATCTCCCGTTCCCAAATTCACATCCCCTGTCGTGACATCCGGATCATCTTCTTTACAACCCGTCAAAATGAGCGACGTAACCGTCGCAGCTCCTCCTGCCCATTTAAGAAATGAACGACGATGCAGGCCTTTTACCAACAAATCTCTGCCGGTCTCCAAAGGCGGTGGCGTGTTTTTTAAAATGTTCATGATCACTTGATTTGTTAAAAAATAGGTACTTGATTAACTATAAAGGCCATTTTGAGGAGTTGGTGTTGAGATATTTGCCCTTAGTGGAAAAAAAGCCATTCCGGTAGGAAAAGTTGAAAACGACTGCCTCAATTTTCTACAAGCGGGGTAATAAACTGCCCGAAATGGTTAGTGAGAGTTCGGCTGATGCCGTTTGCAGGAAACCCGGAACGGATTTTTTACGCGTGCAGATACACCTAAAGAAGAACAGTAATCGCCATAAAAACAATCAGTTATGCAAAATTCACCCATTATAGATACGTTGCCCATCTCTGACGATTCGGAACAGGGGCCCGGCGATGAAAAAGCTAAGAATCAAGAGGATGCCAACATTAATGACACTACCGGTGAAGAAATACCGAAGTGGCCCTACGGACAGGAAGAGGTTCTTAAGGATACAGACCAACAAAAAGAGGCCGTCGAATAGTATGTGGCTCCGAAAGGAAATACCTTAGGTTCGGAATAGGCTGACCTCTGCGGTTGAAGCAGCCGGGAAAGCCGGAAAAAATACAACTGAATTGCATCAAGCTTTGGCCTGATGAATAAATTCGGTGGGAGTAAGGTGATACAGCGCTTTGAATGTTTTGGCGAAATATTGAGGGCTTTCAAATCCTACCTGATAGGCTGTTTGGGATACAGGTTGCCCGGCTGAGAGCAATTCTGCGGCTCGTTTCAAACGGTACTGTTGAATGAGGTCGCTTGCCGGCAGATTGAGCAATGAGTTTAGTTTTCGATGCAGTGTTCGGCGACTCATGGCTAAACCTATTGCTAACTCATCTACGCCGAAGGAGGAATCATCCAAATGATCTTCAAGCAATCGGTATATTTTTTCCAAAAAAGGGTCGGAGGCAGTTTTCTGACCGATCTCCGGTTGCGACAACTGATGGGCGTAGTAGGCTTGCAGTTTTTGGCGGTGGGCAATTCGATTGTGAATTCTGACCTGTAATTCCTGACTGTTGAAAGGTTTGACCAAATAATCATCAGCTCCCTGCAAAAATCCTTCCATACGATATTCAGGGGAGGAACGGGCCGTGAGCATTACAACAGCGATATGGTCGGTGTTTGGGTTTGTTTTGATACGTTGACAAAGTTCGTAGCCGTCCATCACAGGCATCATGAGGTCGGAAATAACGATATCCGGCAATTCCTGTTGTGTTAATGTCCATCCCTCTTCTCCATTGGTTGCCGTCATTACCTGAAATTCCGGGGAAAGAGATTCCCGAATAAATGCCCGTAATTCGTCGTGATCTTCAACAACTAAAATAACCCGCGGAGCAGAAACGACTTCCGTGATTGCCGGATTCGAAAGAAGAGGTAACACTTTTTCGGATTCCTTATGTAAGTAATCAGCGCCAACCGAACCTGAAGCAATTGTCACTTTTTCGGCCGGCAGTCGTACACTGACCTGCGTGCCTTTGTTCAGCTCGCTGCTGATTCGGACCTGTCCCTCCATTAATTCGGTCAGTTCCCGGACTAAAGCCAGTCCAATACCGGTACCGGAGTTAGAACGAGTTTTTGAATCATCTGCCTGATAGAAACGGTCAAACACATGCGGCAATTTATCCGGAGCGATACCTATGCCGGTATCGCTCACGCTCAGTTCTGTCCATTTTTCGGAGATAGTTCGTACGCTTATATTGACGGTACCTTTAGGCGGAGTAAATTTGATCGCATTTGTAAGGAGGTTGCTCAAAATGCGTTCCCACTTGGCGGCATCAAACAAGTATTCGCCACTCAGTCCGTTTGAGGTCAAATGAAGGTCTATTTGTTTATCTTCAGCCATAGAACGAATCAATTCCAACTGTTGATTCATAAACTCCATGATGTCGCCGCGGAACTCCGTAACCGGCATACTGCCTGCTTCCAATTTTGACAAGTCCAACAGTTGATTGATAAGGTGCAACAATTGTCGGGCATTTCGTTGGACCGTATTTAAAGATTGTCGGAAAGCGGCGGAAAGGGTTTGATCAAGCAACAGTTTTTCGGTCGGGCCGATAATCAGTGATAGGGGTGTTCGGAATTCATGAGTAATATTGGTGAAAAAACGAGTTTTCATTTCATCCACGGCTTGGAGTCGTTCAGTTTCCCGATGTTTAAATTCAACCTCCTGACGCAGCTTCAATTGCTTGACCCGATAGCGAATAAATCCTAAAATCATTCCTGCTGATGCCAACGCATATATAAGGAAAGCCCACCACGCAACCCACCAAGGGGGCACTATAATCACTTGGATCGAAACAGCTTTCGTATTCCAAAGACCATCGGCATTAGCCGCTTTGACTCGAAATGTATAGTGTCCGGGAGTTAAGGCCAAATAACGAACCTGCCGCTCTGTTCCTATTTGCACCCAATCTTTGTCGTAAGGTTCCAGCTTAACAGCATATTGACATTCTGCGGCTCGGTTGAAATAGAGGGCGGAAAAGTGAAAAGTTAAGTCATTTTGGTCATGCGGCAAGGTTATTTTTTCGGCCATGTAAGCGGGTTCTGACAGCGGTTTATCAGGGCCGATAGGTACTTTTCGGTTGAAAATGTCAATGTCGGTCAACACTGTTTGCGGAGGGTAGGGGTCGTCATAAAATTGACCGTCGGTAAGGGTGTTGATTCCCTGTTGACTGAGAAAAAACAGTTGACCTTTGGCATCTTTAAAGGAAGGGTAGCGAAAGATCATTCCTTTTAATCCGTGTGTTTCGGTAAACGTTCGAAATTGTTGGGTTTTTGGGTCAAACCGGCAAACTCCTCGGTAGGTGCTTAACCACAAATACCCGTGATTATCCGCCAGAATGTCCATTACACTGTTATGAGAAAGTCCGTTTTTAATACTGTAATGTTTAAATTTCCTCGAACGGGGGTTAAAACAAAACAGGCCGTTCAGTAAATCGCTCAACCAAAGATTGCCTTGCGGGTCTTCGTGGATGGAAGAGACAGCCCGTAACCGCTCTGAATGGGCCTCATAATGGGTAAATTTCCCTGTTTTGGGATTTAAATAATCCAGCCGGCGGCTGTTGTTGCCAATCCAAATCCCTCCTTTTTTATCTTGATGCAAAGAGAGGACCGTTGAGGAAGACAAACCGCTATAAACCCATTTTTTTGCCAAACGGTTGAGGGTTTTCGCTTCATCCACGGTAATCCGCACTACCTGAATCCCCCAAAGCTCCGGGTGGTAAAAAGTGGAAGAAGCATAGAGGTGAGCATTGATTCCTACCCCTATCCCTCCTTGACTTTTGTAATGAAGTGTGTAGGTGCCTGCGGGCAGTCGGAGCGTTTCGACTTGAAGGCGATTGTAATCCCATAAGGTTGAACCGGCCGTGCGTGTTCGCTCATAGTTCATTTCCCAAATTGTTTTTCCTTTCGCATCGGTGATCCATCCGTACTCATTTTTGATATTGGGTCCGATATTACCCATGGCCGAGACGGCTGCCAAAGTAGGAGACTGAAGAGTAAACGTCTGTGTTTGATACACTTGGACTGCGGAATGCCGGACAATTCCTGCGGAGCGTTGCGGCGTATTGATGGCCGAAAAAAAGCGAAACAATTCGGGATGGTAGGTGGTGTCTGCTTTATAATAATGAGCAAATTGTTTTGTTTCAGGGTTATATTGATCCAATCCCATATTCGTCCCGATCCACAGGGTGCCATCAGAGGCTGTCAGTAAAGAGGAAATAAGTTTATTGGCTGTATTGGCTCCGCCGGGAGAAAGGTGGACAAAGGTGCCCCGATAGCGGTCCATTAAATACACCCCATTGGTAGTTCCTACCCAAAAATTTCTTTTGGCGTCTTCTGCCAAGACAGTGATTCGACCGGAACCTTCTGTGTAAGGGTTTGTTAAATCAAGCGCGTAAAAGGTAGTTTTTCCCGTTGTTTTATTGTAACGAGCCAATCCTTTTGTTGTACCGATCCAGCGAATTGTTGAGTCAGAAGGAGCTTCATAGACCACTGTGCTGGGAGGGGCATTGGGTTCCTTATCTTCGAAGGTGCTATAATGAAAAGGAATGAACCGAGTCATTCGGCTTTGTTTATTCAATCCATTGCCGTCTATATTTCCGAAATTAGCCCCGGTTCCTGCCCAAATCAGATCCGTTCGGTCAATCAGAAAAGACGGGTATCTCCGTCCTACTACCCCCCCTACTTGACCGGTATGAGAAAGATAACGGGTAAATTGCTTCGTTTTGGGGTTGTATTCATCCAGGCCGCCGACGGTAGTCAGAAACCAGATGTGACCGTTGGCCGTTTCCCCAACGGCATCCAACGTTTTATCATGGGGCGAATGAATGTTGTTGGGGTCGTAAAGAAAATGAGTAAAAATGCCGGTTTTGGGGTCAAGGCGGTCTAAGCCCTGTCGGGAAGACAACCACAAAAAACCGGTACGGTCTTCGTAGGCCGTCCGCAAAGTATCACACAAAAGACTATGCGGATTGCCCGACTCGTGACGATAGTGTGAAATAATTTTATTTGAAACAGGATTGATCCGAAAGAGACCATTGTTGTAGGTACACAACCACATCATCTTTTGCCGATCAAAATGCACCCATTTAATGTGCCGAAACCCGGGGTCAGCAGCAAAAATACCTTTAGGGAGGTAGGGAATGAAGCGGTCATGAATTCGGTCATACCGGTGGAGGGCTGATTCAGCATCCATATTGGTTCCGTTGCGCGTAACTACCCAAATCCCGCCTTGTGCGTCTTCCCACCAACCATGACGTTCAACCCCTGTCGCACTGATCACTGAGATATTGTTGAATACCAAACTTTGGGCATTGCCCGGTTGGTGGCGATACTGTATCCACGCGTTGGTTTTGGGGTCAAAACGGCATAGCGCTCGAATGCCTTCAGATGATTTTTGGTAAATAACCCAAAACTGCCCGGTTTTATCTTGACGAACCGAATAGATAATATCTTTAGGGGTGAAAGCCTCTGCCCCTTGGGGCGAATAACTGAAAAATTTTTGCGTTTTTTGTTCGTAGCGATATACTCCTCCCAAACCGCCAACCCAAATGTCGCCTTGACGGTCTTCGTACAGACACCTGATTGGCAGATTGTTCAGTCCATAAGGCATTTTGGCATCAAATGCGGTCATATTGACCCCATCATAGCGCACCAGGCCATTGACGGTACCCAGCCACATAAATCCAAAACGGTCTTGTAATAGGGCATGCACTGAGTTTTCAGGCAAGCCATCCACTGTCGTCAATTGTTCAAAATAGGCTTTGACCTGCTGACTATAAACAGGTAACAGCGAGCTGAGGCCTAACAAAAGGAGGAACAAACGAAAGAGATACATAGGCTTGTGGCGACCGGATAATTCTGTTAGTAAATTACTGATTTTCAACTGAAATCAAAAAAATAATTATCCATTTCAGAAATGCCCTTACCCCCTCAAACGAGGGGGTGTCGAAAAGGACTGCAGGGTTTACTTATTTTATCTAACATTAAAATTTTTATGTCTTATTTCAAGGTATTCAAAGCTCTTTATCGGCTATACTTTAAAAATTTGGTACCGTTATACGTTTTACTTGCAGTCACCACTATGACTTTCACACCACCGTCTTCAAGCACTTCGAAAGTTGCCTTTGGAAACCCTATCCCACCCTCAAAGGCATTATTGCCCTTGTATTTTAAAGCACCCATAAGCTGACCGTTTCGTTTAATAAATAACAAGTCGTCGTTTTGAGTGAACTCAATAAAATTATTCTCCCCCACATTATACAGTCCGGTCACAGTGTCATATACCTTTGTATCAAGAGGGATTTCCTTGCTCATAATTACATTGAAAATGATTTCGCTCTCTCCTGATTTGTTCTTGGAGATGGCTAAAATTCTGTTGATAGCTTGAGGAGCAGAAGCCCATTGGTCGGTATCAATATACTTACTCTCTTTAAAATAGATTTGAGTGATTAAGTCCTGTTGATTGGGTACCGATACTCTCATGTGTATATGAGCGGGACGCCAGGAAGATTCATCGGTTGGGGTAGCTTTATAAGGAACGGGTAAAATGGATGCGAACTCATACTTTCCGTTAGTTTTCGTTTTTTGCCCACCCCGGTATTTATATTCGTCTGAGGTATTGTCATACACCTCATGTTCATCACAGTGCCAGATTTCAACCAAAGCGTTATGGATAGGTGTCTTTCCGTCTTCTTTACAAACAGTTCCCTTTAACACAATCGGTTTTCCGTTTGAATTAGGAAGTCTAAGGTTAGTTCTGAGCGGTGCGTTAGGCCTGTAAAATGGGCCAAGAATATCCGTGGTCGTTGGCGTATTTCCTTCAAAGTGTTCACCGTTTCGGCTCAAAACACCGAATGTACTGATGCTGAAAACAGCCAGCGACGAGTTTTTAATAAATGTTCTTCGTTTCATATTGATTAATTTTAATTGCCTACTCAAGCGCCCTGTCATTTCGAGAGTGTAATGTATTTCGAAGCAGGAAACGGCTCTTTTAAATGGACTGTTACTCGGTCTTGCCCATAGCTCAGTACTACGGAACGGTGCGTTTGCTGCGTTGCACTTTTAATCCAAATTTGATACGTTCCCGGTGGCATACCCTCAAAATTCAGGTGATGGCGGCTGGTTTCCAGGTGTGTTATGTGCTGATAGACAGTGGTGTTTTCGGATGAAATAATATTTATCGTCAGCCGTTCAGCCGTAGGATTGGCCAGTAGTAAGTGGATTTTCGGTTGATTTAAAGGCGTAAGAAAACGGGCATTAAATGATGTTTCTACTGAGTTAGTTGAGTCTTCTGTAAGTAATTGGGTTGATTTTCCGGTATTTCTACGGATTGTTGGTTCAAAAGGTAACTTTGAAGTAAATACCGAACTGACTACTAATTGGTTATCCAGCAAACGTGCTAAAGTTTGATCCAAACGACGAATATTTTTTGAATTCAGTACGATAAATCGGTTGGGTAATGCTTCCTGATAGACCAGTTGACTGTCTGCTGAATAAAATTGGATGCGTGTACCATAAAATTCCACATCGGTTTTCAGAAGCCAATAGCCATTCTCAATTTTATCAGGTTTTGAATAATACACTTCCGGCTGTGCTTTAGCAGTTAGTTGACTGAAAAGCACAAAATAAAGAAGTAATTGCGAGCAAGGGACTAAAGAACAGACCTTCATACATTTTTATCAGTTGAGGAAAAAACAAATGAATTGATGAAGCAAAGGTCCGTTGTCTCTAATAAATCAACGGTTAAAATAGGGACAAAGACGTGTAATTTTGTGCCGGGTGTCCATAAAAAGGAAAAACCCGCTCCGATTCGGAGCGGGTTTTATAAATTATTCGATAGCGTTAGACTCAAAAAGGCTTACTGTTAAAGCAAGTCGCTTTCATCTCCGTTTTTGACTTTACATCCTATACATTTACCTTTTTCCCGCCGGCGGCAATGGATTTATAAATAGCCTCAATCACTTTCATATCTTTCAGACCCTCTTCGCCGGTCATATTCGGATCGGGGGTGCCGTTGAGAATACAGTCGGCCAAACCGTCCATCTGCCAGGTTTGGTGCATTTTGGTGGTGTCCCAACTCATTTCGCCTTTGTTGGTGCGGCCTTTGATAGGGCCATAGCCAAAAGCCGGACTGAGATCCACAAAGCCTTTTTCGCCGATGACGTAGAGTCGTTCAAAATTATTGAAATTGTAGGTAGTACCGCAGGAAGCAATCGCCCCGCTCGGAAAGCCCATTTGGAAAGTGATGGTTTCGTCTACTTCCTTAAACTTCACCGGGTCGGTTTTGGCTTCTTCGGCCGACACCCAAATAGGCTCTTCGCCCGTAGCGTAGCGGGCGCCGTTGATGCAATAGATACCTACGTCCATCAGCGCACCTCCTCCCGCGAGGGCTTTTTTGAGACGCCACTGATTCGGGTCTCCGCTCTTAAAACCGTCGTAGGTATTGACGTGCATGATCTTTCCCAATTCGCCGGCTTTCCGCATCCGGATCAGTTCGCGGGTATACGGCTCAAAATGCAGCCGGTAGCCGATGTACAGTTTGACATTGGCTTTCTTACAGGCCGCAATCATTTCTTCGGCTTGTTTGACGCTCACACTCATCGGTTTTTCACAAATGACATGTTTGCCCATCTTCGCTGCCCGCAGTGTGTACTCGTGGTGCATCGAATTGGGCAGGGTAATGTATACCGCATCAATGTTGGGGTTATCTTTTATTTTTTCAAAATCCTTATAATCGTAGAAATGGGCCTTATCCACCCCGAATTGCGACGACCATTTGTCAATTTTGGCGGGCGTTCCCGTGACACCGCCCACGAGTTTGGCCAACTTACAATCTTTCATGGCACGGGCTACGCGTTCGGCATAACTGCCCAAACCGACAAGCGCCACGCCGAGTGTTTTGCCGTCGGCCGGCAGGGTATAGGCGTCGTCGGCATTGCTATTGGAAACTAAGGGTAAAGTCAGTGCTGAAGCGCCTACTTTACGAAGAAAATCACGACGAGATTCCATAAGAGAAGAAAGAGATTTGTTTTAACTAAAAGCACATACATCGCTTTTTCTTTCGGGCTTGTCCATTAAATTTACAGCATGAGTAAAGTTTACTTATTTTTGACATTCGATTCTTTACAAAACCCTATTCATCTCAACCGAAACCAAATGCGAAAACCTGCTTTATTTTTGACAGGATTATTCTTAAGCCTTCAATCCTTAGCCCAACTTCAAACTCCTGCTCAATTTTTCGGATTTGCTCCGGGCGAACAAATGGTGCCGACCCATCGCCTGTATCAATACGCCGAACATGCCGCCAAACAGGTACCCGCCAAAGTAAAAATGATGACTTATGGCCAAACCTACGAAAAGCGACCGCTGATCATGATGGTCATCAGTTCGGAAGAAAATATGCGCAATCTGGAGCAGATCCGTACCGATCACCTGAAAAGTATCGGCATGATGGCCGGTCAGCCAACGTCAAAAACCCGACCGGCGTTTGTGTGGATGAGCTATAACGTTCACGGGAATGAGGCAACCAACTCAGCGGCTTTCCCCAAAGTATTGCATGAATTGTTGGCCGGCGGTACGGTTGCGGACAAAATTTTAAAAAATACGGTGGTGATTTTGGCGCCTTGCCTCAATCCCGACGGCCATGACCGCTACGTCAACTGGTACAATCAAAAAATCGGGGCCTCACCCAATGCCAATACCTCGGCTTGGGAACACGGAGAGCCTTGGCCGGGCGGTCGTTACACCCATTATTTATTTGACCCCAACCGCGATTGGGCTTGGCAAACGCAGGAAATCACCCGTCAATTAATTACGGCGTATCATGATTGGATGCCGCACGTTCACGGTGATTTTCACGAAATGGGACCCAACAGCCCTTACTATTTTGCCCCGTCGGCCAAGCCTTATCACGAAGACATTACCCCGTGGCAGCGCGAGATGCAGGAGGTCGTAGGAACGTACAACAAACGCTATTTTGACCGTAACCATTGGCTCTACTACACCCACGAACGCTTTGACCTACTTTATCCCAGCTACGGAGATACGTGGCCTACCTACAACGGAGCCATTGCTATGACCTACGAGCAAGGGGGCGGCGGTATTGCCGGCTTGGCTTACGACCGCGCCGACGAGGGAGACACACTGCGCCTGACTGACCGGGTAGCGCACGTGGCGGCGGCAAGCATTGCCACCATGGAAGCGATCGCGGACCGTTCGGGCAAGGTAGTGGATGAATTCATTAAGTTTTATGACCGCAACCAAAACAACCCGGTCGGAATCTATAAATCGTACGTGGTCAAAACCGCGGGCGATGAAGGTCGAGTTAAAGCCTTGAAAGAATTGTTGGATAAAAATCGGATTCGTTACGGATACGCCAATGAGGCAAGAGCCTTGACCGGGTATAATTACCTGAGCCAGAAGGACGAACCTTTCCGGGCAGAAGCGGGTGACTTGGTTATCAGTGCTTACCAGTCTAAATCCAATTTGTTGAAGATTTTGTTTGAAACCAAGCCCATGCTGGAAGATTCCGTTACCTACGATATTACGTCGTGGTGTGTGCCGTTGGCGTTCGGAGCCAAAGCGTATGGTGTGAAAGAGCGGCTGACGCCAAGTGCCCAATCAGCAATCAACAATCAGCAACCCGCAATCAGCGGGAAGCCTTACGCGTATTTGGTCAATTGGAAATCGGCCGAAGATGCTAAGTTCTTAGCCGCGATCTCCAAACAAAAGGTTCGGGCAAGAGCAGCTGAAAAAACGTTTGAAATCGGTGGCAAAACTTATGCTCCCGGAACGTTGATCATCACACGAGCCGGTAATGAAGGATTGGGGGATGCTTTTGATAAAATCGTGCAAACGGAAGCAGCAAAAACGGGAGTCATTCTTACCTCAACCGAAGGTGGCGGTGCCACCAAAGGCTCCGATTTCGGCTCCGACTACGTATTCAATCTTAAAGCTACTCCGCGGGTGGGTTTGGTCGCCGGAGACGGCACGTCCATGACTACCGTAGGGGAGGTATGGCACTTTTTCGATCAGGAACTCAACTACCCGATTACGCTGATTGATCCGAACAGTCGTTTTGGGGCCGGTATTCCTTTTGCTAAGTTAGACGTTCTCATTATCCCGACCGGTTTCGGCGCTAATCTCCTGCGTGAGAGTCAGTTCCCTGCCTTGCGGGAGTGGCTGCGCGGCGGCGGTCGTCTGATTTTGATGGAAAATGCAACAAGTTTATTGGCTGATAAAGAAGGCTTTGGCTTGAAAAACAAAAAAGATGATTCTAAAAAGGCAGATAAGAAAATCACTGCCGATAGCCTGAAAGTCTATGCCAACCGCGAGCGCGAGTCGGTATCGGATGATAGCCCCGGCAGTATTTATAAGATCAAATTGGACAATACCCACCCCTTGGCGTTTGGTTTTCCGGATCATTTCTTTGCTTTGGTCAACAATACCTACAACTACGAATTCCTGAAAGACGGATGGAATGTAGGCTATTTGAAGAAAGAAAAAGAAGGCTATATTGCCGGATTTACGGGTAAAAATGTCAAGGAAAAGCTGCAAAATGCGCTATTCTACGGCGTGGAAGAAGTAGGCCGCGGCAAGATCGTTTACATGGCTAACGACCCCTTGTTCCGCGGGTTTTGGTACAATGGCAAATTGTTGTTTGCGAACGCGGTGTTTATGCTGCCTTAGTGATAGAAGAAAATAGTGAAAAGCCGCCGTGTGATTTGATTGCACGACGGCTTTTTGTTGTCACACTTGGTTAGTTATACTGTCGGAGCCCTCCGCTCTTTCGGATTTCAAATCCGAAAGCCAGCTGAATCGGGATTTGAAATCCCGATTAGCTTAAATCACAATCGGTTACAGACCGGAAGTTACCCCTTCCAAAAACTTACGTTTGCTGTCATAGGCCAGGCCGATACCTACGCTGTCGAGTTTGTTTTCTTCCGAAATCTCTCCGTTGGGAAACAACTCTTTGAACTTGAGCTGTACTGCCGGAATTTCGGTGGAGCCTCCCGTCAAAATGATCAAATCAATGGCTTGGGGAGTGACGCCGGCTTCCAAGACACATTGCAGGGCGGAGGCTGCAATTTGCTCAACCTCGTTGGCAATGGCACCTTCAAATGAATCTTTCGAGGTTTCAACAGTACAACCCTGCTCCAAAAAGTCGAGGGAAGCTGCGTAACTGTCTCGGTACGTCAAAGCGATTTTTGCTTCTTCGACCGTTCCCAACAAAACATGCCCGCTTTCCTGTTCAAGGATTTTCCATAGCCGCGAGAGGCGTGTCTTATCGTGCGACTCTCCCAAATATTGCTGCACCTGCATCAAGTTTTTGGGAGTATAAAGGGCATTGACCTTGCTCCACTCCGACAGATCGTAGTAGTATTTAAGCGGAATCGGCAGGTTTTTCTCACCGTAGGTGCTTCGATAGCCCAATTCGGGCATAAAGCCGGTCAAACTCAAGTCTTTGTCAAAATCATTCCCCCCGATGCGAACGCCGGTATTGGCCAGAATATCACCGCTGCGATCCGGCTTATTCAGGTATTTTTGGGATAGGCGAATCACGGTGAAATCAGACGTACCCCCACCGATGTCTACAACGAGTGCCAATTTTTCGCCCGTGACATGTACCTCATGGGCAAAAGCAGCCGCGATGGGTTCAAATTGAAAATCTATGTATTTGAACCCTACATTCCGGGCAATGCTGTGAAGTTCTTCTTGGGCGTTTTTATTACCCAAAGGGTTGTTATCCATAAAATACACCGGTCGCCCCATCACCACCTGCTCAATGGGCTGTCCGGCTGTCACTTCAGCTTTATCTTTGAGATGCCGGATAAACTGACCGATAATTCGACTGAAGTTCATGGGACTGCCATTGACCAGCGTGCCTTGTTTCATGATAGAGGTTCCCAAAACGCGCTTCAAACTGCGCATAAAACGCCCCTTGTTTCGTTCGAGAAACAGGTTTACCGCTTCCCGCCCGTAAAGCGGGGTGTTGTCGATGCGTTCAAAGAAAATGGCACTTGGAATGGTAGTATAATTCTCTTCCACAGGAACTAACGTGAGGTGATTGTCACGGTAAAAAGCAATAGTAGAGTTTGACGTTCCGAAATCAACGCCGCAAGAAATCTCTGACATGTGGGTTGTATTTATGCTCTAAAATCCGCCTTTGCCGGCGTTCAGGCCGGCCTGTACCCGTTGCGGCAGCGTTTAATCAGGGGTTTTTTCCAAACGGCATTTAGCGGTTCTTTGTTCCGCATAACTGCTTTTTTTAAGTTTTCGGCCATTTTGAAGCTGAAAAAATTTGCCTACAAAATCGTTTTGTCTTCCCCGAAAATTTCAGCGGCCAGTGTTTTGTCCAGACCATACAGGTCATTTCGGAAATTCAACTGCCCCGTGTAGTCTACCCAAGCCGTAAAATACACAATATAGACCGGTACGGAAGGACGCACCGTGATCCATTTTTCCTTTTGGGTAGCCCACACACTCTCCAGTTTTTCTTCGTCCCAAGCCGGGTTATTTCTCAGAAGGTGTAAAGCCAGGCGTTCGGGCTCCGACACGCGGATACACCCGTGACTGAACGCACGACTGGATTCGCCAAACAGATTTTTGGAAGGGGTATCGTGAAGGTAAATGCTGTAGTTGTTTGGAAACAGGAATTTTACTTTTCCCAGCGAGTTGGCCGGTCCCGGCTTTTGTCGGATAGTGTACGGAATGTTTTTCGTGTAAGAACTCCACTTGATAGAATTCGGATTCAGTACTTTGTCGCCCGATACTACTTCCATGTTGTTGCGGGCCAGATAGCCGGGGTTGCGTTTCAGTTTGGGCAAAATCTCGTTATTGATTATGTTATTTGTCACTACCCAATAAGGATTCAGGACGATATAGGAGAGATTTCCTTTGAAAATGCTCGTTTTGGTCGCTTCTTTTCCTACCACCACATTGGTCATCCACGACTGCCGGCCGTTCTCAAAAACGTGCAGTTTAAATTCGGGAATATTGACCAACAGCATTTCGGGTTCGATTTCGGCCGGTACCCAACGCAGACGTTCCATATTGAGCATGATCTGCCGAATTCGGAAACTGACCGGTCGATTAATCTCGGTAGCGGTTTTGGCGTCTATTTTGCCGTTTTCGACCAATCCCATCCGATGTTGAAAACGTTTGACCGCAGTAGTCAGTGAATCCGTAAAGACGGCCGTACTGTCAAAGCCTTTCAGATCGCCCAGCATCACCAATATTTTCTTCACCTCAATGAGCGAAGAGTCGGTATCTTCTTTTTTCAACGCTTTTTTGGGAAGTTCAATGCTGCCCCAACCGCCCTGTTTTTCAATCGTTCGATAAAGCCGCAGTTTATCTTTCAGTAAGGTATAATAGCGATTGACAGGCTCTTGGATGGGATTTCCCTTGGCCGAAACCAAAGTGTCGAGCAAGGCTAAGTAATCTTTCTTTTTTCGGGGAATGTACCATTCCAAGTCTATCGGATTTTTGACCGTTCCGGTAAAGGCTTTGTTGGTATAATTGAAAAAAGAGGCGGTGAGCAGGAGTTCTAATTGCTGTACGCGTAGTGGGTCTGCCAAAAACGTTTTACCCAAAGTTTTTGCTTCGGAGAGCAGCGAGTCTATTTCGGCATTATAGAGGCTGCTGTCGGCAAAATCACTGATGTAGGATTCGCGTTGACTGTTATAACTGAGAGCGGCATTGGTCAGGGTATTTTCGCTGAACCAAGCGTATTGATACGCTCTTTTTCGGTAAAATTCACTGACCTCTTTCTGAATGCTGTCGGCAATCAAATGGGTTCGAAAAAAAGTAACCAACCCGGTACTGTCGAGAATAAGGTTGGTATAGTTTTTCTTGGAATAAATACTCGAATCAGGCGCAAAGGCGGTTTGAGGCTCCTCTTTTTGACGAAATTGATAGAACACGACAGCGCCGATGAGGGCTAATACTCCCGCACCGGCAGCGATATGCGGCCAATATTTTTTCAGGTTTTGTTTCATTCGGGGTTGGATTTGCTTCCGTCGCAAAACTAATCATTTTCAATTGGTTTGCGCCTGTGACGCGAACCGGCAGAGTTGTGTGTTTAAAACGCTAACCAACCGGGCAAAAAGACAATACCATTACGATTTTTAAAGTATAGTTTGAAAATCGTAAAGCTTTTTTCAAACTATACTTTAATTTTAAATCAAATGCCTACTTTATCATACCGCTCATTCGCACGTTTTTTCCCGTGCGTTTGGTTAGATCGTCTCCCAAATCCTCACGGGCTTCTTCGGCTACTTTTTGAAGTTCGGCCAAAATATCGGGATAAGCTTCTTTGACGTCGTAGCGTTCGGCCGGGTCGCGGCGGAGGTCATACAGTGCCAACGAGACCGGGATGTTTTCGGGGGCTTTGCCGGGGAAACCATCATTGCCGGGCAGTTGATTTTCATAGCTGCGGCCTTCGTGCGGCAAGACCAGTTTCCAGTCGTCACGACGAACAGCTTCCAGGTTATTACGACGGTAGTAGTAATAAAAGTATTTACGCGGAGCAGCTTCTGTGTCCCCTTTCAAAAGCGGTAAAATATCCACTCCGTCAATCTTTTTACCGGGGAGTTTGGTGCCGCAGATGTTGGCGATAGTCGGCAGCAGATCAATGGTAGAAGTCAATTTATTACAAATCAGCCCTTCGGGAGTGACACCTTTCCAGCGAACAAGACACGGAACGCGCTGTCCTCCTTCAAAACTGGTTCCTTTGCCTTCGCGCAATCCGCCCGATGACCCGGCATGATTGCCGTAATTCAGCCAAGGGCCGTTGTCGCTGGTGAAAATAACAACGGTGTTTTTGTCCAACCCATTGTCTTTGAGGGCTTTCATGATTTGACCCACCGACCAATCAATTTCCATCAATACATCGCCGTAGGTACCCTGTTTGCTTTTGCCTTTAAATTGAGCCGACGCCGCAATCGGGACGTGAGGCATCGAATGAGGCAGATAAAGGAAAAAGGGGCTTTTCTTGTGCTTATTGATAAAACTCACGGCCTTTTCGGTATAAATACCCGTTAATTTGGCCTGATCCTCTAAGGTCCTGATCTCCTGAAGTGTATCGGTGTTGTGTAATAAAGGTAAAAACGGAAAGCTTTTTTTGCGATTATTGGAAGCTTCCGTAATGGGCTTACCGTCATAATCAACGGGCCACATATCGTTGGAGTAGGGGAGTCCGACGTATTCGTCAAAGCCCTGCCGGGTAGGTAAAAACTCGGGACGGTCGCCCAAGTGCCATTTGCCGAATATCCCTGTAGCGTACCCCTTTTCTTTTAATAATTCCGCCACGGTGGTTTCGTCGGGGTGTAAGCCTACTTTGGCATGGGGCATCAATGCGCCCGAAATACCGACCCGATTGGGGTAACAACCCGTCATCAAGGCAGCACGTGAGGCGCTGCAAACGGCTTGGGCCGCCAAAAAATTAGTAAAACGAATCCCTTCGGCTGCCAATTTGTCGAGATGGGGAGTACGGTATTGCAAAGCGCCGTAACAACTCAGATCCCCGTAGCCCATGTCGTCCATGAAGATCAAAACGATATTGGGTTGAGTGGCGTTGGGTGCTTTTTCAACGTTTAAAAATTGAAAAGCTGAGAAAAGAGCTACAAGCAGCAGCGTACCTGAAAATAATAGTATCTTTTTCATTTTTGAATAGGAAAGGATAACCGCAAAGCAGTCATCGCGTTCTTGGCGGTTAAAAAATTACTTCTTTACTTCAAATTTCGGATCCACAAACTCCCAGTCCTGTACGTGGGAAGGACGGTGTTCTCGTTTGACAATCTCATCAAATTCTTTGGCGAGTTCGGGGTGAGCGGCAGCCAGATTATTGCGTTCACTGAGGTCGTCTTTTAGATGATAGATTTCCCAAGCGGCTCCGGCTTTGCTTTTTACGTTTCGTTTTACTCCCTTCCAATCCCCTTTCCGAATGGCCAGTTGGCCTCCGTTTTCGGGGTATTCAAAATACAGATAATCGTGTTGTTTTTGGGTATTTTTGTTGAGCAGCGTAGGTAAAAAAGAGATTCCGTCGGTAGGATAGGCCGGTTTTACATTCAGCAACTCGGCAAAAGTCGCCATAACATCGTACTGTGCCGAAATATGATCGGTCGTTTGTCCGGCTTTGATTTTATTTTTCCAATAGGCAATCATCGGGATACGAATGCCGCCTTCGTACACTTCCATTTTGAGGCCGCGCAATTTACCCACACTTTCAAAAAACGGAGTATCTACGTGTTTGACAAACGTGGCACCGTTATCGCTCGAAAACAGGATGATTGTATTTTCTTCCAGTCCCTGTTTTTTTACCAAGTCCCAAATGAGACCCACCTGTTTGTCCAAATAGGTAATCATAGCGGCATAAGTCGAAGAGGGATAACGTGTGGAGGCATATCCTCCCTGACCGCGATAGGGTTTTTCTTCAAATTGCCCGATGTACTCTTTCACCGCCTCGGCCGGGGCTTGGAGCGACAGGTGAGGCAGGGTGTATGGCAGATACAAGAAAAAAGGTTTGTTTTTGTTTTCCGTAATAAACCCCGTTGCTTCTTCCGTCATTTTATCAATCGCGTAGTCTTTCCCAACGTAATAGGCATAGTTTTCGTCGCCCTCCGCCATGGGCTGATGCACGCGGATAAACGGATTGTTGAGCGATACTTTTTCTCCGTTTTTCCAAAGGTGGGTCGGGTAAAAATTATGCGATTGTTTTTGGCAAAGCAGTCCATAGAAGAAATCAAAGCCCTGGTGATTGGGGTTGCCTGTCGTATTGGCCATTCCCATGCCCCATTTGCCGATTGCCCCCGTTTTATAACCCGCTTTCTGAAAAAGATGCCCCAACGTGAAAGCCCCTTCATTGAGCGGCATTTGACCGCCCTCTTTCTCATCTTCAAAACCACCTAATTCATAATTTCCTCTGATGTAGGTATGACCGGTATGCCGACCCGTCAGGAGTCCGCAACGCGAAGGCGCACAAACAGGGGCTGAGGAATAATGCTGGGTAAAACGCATTCCGGCCGCCGCCAAGCGATCCAAATTGGGGGTTTTTATCTTTTTTTGACCATAGCAGCCCAGTTCGCCGTAGCCGAGATCATCGGCGTAAATGTAGATAACATTGGGTTTCGTGGTCGACTTTTGGGCGTATAGCACACTTGAAAAAAGAATCGGAATGAAAAGAAACAGCCTTTGTATAGTCATATCAATGATCTTTGGGAGTTTTATAATAAAAGGGGAGACCGGGTAAAATCTAAGCAAAAACAAAGAAGCCTTTAATCAAAGATCAAAGGCTTTTTTGTGTTGGTCTGATGAAAGGTTGCGTTTGTTGCAACCCCTGTCGGCCATTGAAAATTGTATTTTGAAAATGTTTTTGGTCTGACGGAACGTCTGACCCGGATTGCGCACTGATATTATTTCAGTCCTAAAAGAAAACCGATCGTAAAATTGGCGTCCCAGTCAAAGACAAACTGCTTACAACCGGTCGCATCGGCAATGGCTTTGTAAATGTTGCCGCCGGCTTTAGTTTTGGCCTTCTCCATTTTATAGGCGTCGGGGGCTTTCAGTACCGTGTATCTTTCTTTGCCGCTGCGGTGCTCTTTGGCTAAATCAAAAGGTACTCCCCCGATGATGAAACAAATTTCCCGTTTGGAGGTAGGCACTTGTTTGGCTTTGGCCCCGGCTTCTTCGTAAACCGCATCGGCGCTGACCCCGTTTTCGTAGTATTTTGCCCCGTAGGTTTCCAAACTTTTCGCGTAACCGCCTTCCGACCAAGCGATTTTGGTATTGCCGGAACCGATGTCAACAAAGAAGCCTTTGTTGACGTATGCCTCCGGCAATGCACATTTCAGACCCAACGTACCCTCCAATTCGGGAGTGACGGTATTGACCATGTACCCCATGTCTTTCAATACTTTGATGATTTTTTGGGTGACTTCCGCTTTTTGTGCCCCGGAACTTACGACAAAGTGAATATTTTTGCCGTTCACTCCCAAGTCGATCATGCCGCTGATGTATTTTTTCAGTCCCACGCGGATATCATAATCAGACGCCATGTTTTCAATGACCATGCTGTTGCCGAATTCCGCTTTTTCGAGTTTCCAGTTTTTGTCTTTATCAATGTTCACAACAAACGAGTTAAAGCCGCTGGCACCCAACTCGACGACTCCTTTCAAAGTACCGTCAACGGGTTCAGGAGCGGTGTAGGAAAATGGCCCGCTTTGCGTATCAGTGGCGGATGATTCACTGCTTGCCGTGTTGTCGTCGGAGGCTACATTTTCTGATGAACTTGCCGGACCGCCTTCGGGCGATTTCGTCGACATTTCGGTAGCCGCTTTGTCTTTATCGGGATTCGGCCCGAAAAAGTAATAACCGGCCCCGAGCGCTGCGGCTATTACTAAAATTAAGGCGATTTTGCCTGCACCTGTCAGATTCATAGTCGTGTTTGGTTGGTGAATGTCAGTTCAGTTAACTCGCTAATATCTTCTTTTTTATGTCGTGTACCAAATCAATATGATCTTTGCCGAAGGTTTGCCAAGCTAACCCCAATGCTTTAAGGTCAAAAGCGCTGACAATGGTACCTACGTGTTTGTCTTGGGAAGGAAAACCAAGAACGTAAATTTTATCGGCCAACTCCACGGCTAACTCAATATCATGAGTGGAGAAAATAATAGTACTCAATTCGTGAGAAGCATTGACCAAGCGGAGCATGGATTTTACATCTTCCACATTGCCCACATCCAACCCCGAAAAAGGCTCGTCCAATACTAAAAAATACCCGGAAGAAAGGATTTGTGACAGAATAGCGGCCCGCTGACGTTGTCCTCCCGAACAGTGGCAAGGGTATTGATCTTTGGCTTTTTCCAATCCCCATTTTGAAAGCAAGTCCATGACCCGACCGTGAATTTCTCCCTCTGGGATATTCCCTTTTTTGGCCGCTAATTTGAGTTGATGATAGAGCGTTAAATGACGAAATAAAGTGTATTTCTGATCAACAAACCCAACATCGCCTTCCCTTACTTCAATCGGCTTGTTGGCTTCATCGCTCGGAATCAGGATGCGGCCTTGGTTGGGTTTTCGTAATCCGGTAATGGCTTTGAACAAGGTAGATTTTCCCCGTCCGGAACGACCGACCACGGCAATCATTTGCCCTTGGCTGTGTCCGTCACGAACTACATCATGCTCTTCCATCGTAATATTTTCAATGATGGGTTTATCGCCGATCGTGACGGAGACGTTGTCTACCAACAATACCGTTCCGGCCAATTTATATTCGTGTTTCATGCAATTATGGTACGGGTATCTTGCCCGTTAAATAAATGTCAGCCTAAAGGATATAAAAAACCGGGTATTTACTTCTGCGTACGATTGACGTAAGGAAAAGAATAACGCAATTCGGATAGGAGATAATCCAGCAAGATTCCGATCAATAAAATGACCAATTGAGCGGCGAAAATACGACCGTGGTTAGCATAGCGATCGGCATTTTTGATGATAGTCCCTAACCCTCCGGCCGACATCACAATGCTTTCCACTGTGACGAGCATCATCCAAACGATAGCGAGATTTTGACGTAAGATCTCAATGGCATAATCAATCCGTCCGCGAATGATAACGTGCCAAAGTACTTCCCAACGGCTCATTTTGAGGCTGCGGGCGTGATCAAATTCTTCTTCCGGAATATCGGCAATCACGCTCAAAAGGGAAGTGACAAAATAAACCGACATAAATATTACCAATACGCTGACCTGCATGGAGCGCCCGGAACTGATAAGCGGAGAGGTAGCCAAATAGAAAGTAATACCCGTAAGAGGGAGATAGCGAAATTTGCTGATACCTTGAATGACAGGGTAAAACAGGGGCAGGGTCGAAAGATAAGCCAATGGCAGGCTAACCAACAATGCCCAAAAAGTAGCTTGTGCACAAAGACTCAAGCTGCTCATGATGTGCGGAACCAGCCCTTCTTGGTATTCTTCTCCCAACCCTTTTAAAACCGATTGGGGAGAAGGAAGCAGGTGTTTTTGGCCGGTTGTTGACAAGTACCAAAAGCCGATAACTATCACTAACCAAAAAGCAACAAGGGCGAGATTGTGAGGAGATTTTAATACCTCAAACGGAGTTATTATTTTTTTCAGCATAAATTTAAGGGAGGAGTCAGGGGGGCTGGAGTGAAGAAAGCAGAAGCTCTCCTCACTTCAGGCTTCTCATTCCTAATTTTTAACGACAATCTCTACACGACGGTTTTTGGCGCGGCCCTCAGCGGTAGTATTATCTTCGACCGGATCGCTTTGCCCCTTGCCCTGTACGGCCTGAAAACGATTTTCCGGGATACCGCGGGATTTAAGCCATGCTTTTACTGCTTTGGCCCGCTCTTGCGAAAGCGCATCGTTTGCGGCGGCATTGCCGGTATTGTCAGTATGTCCATATACTTCGATTTTGCCGCTTTCGGCTTCTACCAACAGGTTCAGAATTGTCTGTAAAGTTTTATAGGAACTCGCCATAATATCGGCATTACCTGTGGCAAAGTTGATCTGCCAAGAACCTTTACCTACCAAAGAAGAGGCCGTACGGTCATAGTTGGCCGTAGTGGCTGTTCCTTCATCAATACCCGTGATGCCGGACAGATACGATAAATTCATGACATTGGCATAAGAGGTGATAGCCTTTACGTTATCATTAAAACCGGCCGGGTTCAGGTCTTTCAGGTAGTTAGATACTTGGTTGTATACTTTTTCGTAACGGGAGGATTCTCCTTCTTTCAAACCGAAATACATTTTATTATCAGCCAAGTTCATTACCTGTGAGCCCCCGACATTAATCGGCAAGCCGTTTTTGGTCTCAGCATATCCTTTAAACAATTTATTCCAAAATTCAGGGGTTTCGGAGGCAAACGTTTTGGCTACGGCACCGGATGCAAACTTGCCCCATTCGTCGTACTGCTTGATTTGATTGCCGGCTTCCAAAGAGGCTTTCAAAATACCTGTTACTACTTCGGGATGTTTTTTACACCACTCGTCGGGCATAATAAGCACACAAGGCATCTGATTGTTGAATTCCTTCGTCGAAATAACGTCTGTTACGCCCGACAGTTCATCAAAGATCATTTTATCCGCCGGAGTCCAAGTCGAGCAACCGTCAATTTTTTTCTTGATGGTTTCGCCCGTTGGCTTACCGTTCTTCACCACTTTCAGTTCATATTCCAATCCTTGCTTTTGAGAAGTGATAAACTCTTTAGCCGCTTCCACGAAGTCATCGTTTTTAGCCGCTTTAAAATTAAGCGCTTCCGGGTCGTAGGTGTTGGGGTCGGGATTGACCTTTATGCCATTGATAGCCGCCCAGTTGACCGCTATTACCCAGTCACCGTCGCCAATCACCGTTGCTATATAAGCACCTTTGGCCGACTGTGGGTTGAGCTTCCAAGCCACCGGCCCGATGAGTTTATCTTCCCCCACTGATTTTCCCAGCGCCCCTACGATTTTCAGGTTATATTTTCCTTTGCCGTACTTTTCATCCAACGCCTGTTGGGTAGAAGAAATATAGAAAGGGGCCCCGTCTCCCATGATCATGATACCGGCGCTGCCGTCGGTCGGGAAGTCCTTACCGGTGTCAAAGGATTCAATGAATTTCATTTGATTGTTCCGGAGTTCCGACAGCCAATCCTGACGGGTTAACGAGAGATTGATACCGTTCTTTTCCATCAGTGAACCCGCCGTTGTTTTAGGCCCGCCATTGGCCGCAATGATACCTGATTGAGCATTCCACGCATACCCGGAAATATTGACGAGAGGCTTGCCGGCGGTGGAAGCATTTTCAGAAGGTAAATCCATTTTAGCCGACGTGGTCGTCACGTTGACATTGTCGTTTTGAACGTCGATGGTGGAAACGTTTTTGGATTCCGCAATTTTCAGCTCAGGCCCAAAATAGTAATACAAAGCACCCGCTCCCAAGGCTAACAATAAGATGATGGCAATTTTTCCTGCACCTGTTAATTTCATTTTTGTAATAGTTAAGGTTGATTTTAGGCAGTTTGACAGAGTGTGGTTAAGGCACTGTCAATTATTAAGAAGAGATATATTGCTTAATCCCGTTTTCAATCAGGGCCATTTCGTTGGCAACGCCCTCTTTGGCTAGGACAGTGGCTTGTATTTTTTGCTCAATCTCCACAAACTTATCCGTAAACTTAGCGTCAATTCCGTTGAGGGCGGCTATTTTTTCGGCTTGCATCTTTTCCAGATTGGCAATTTCCTGCTTCAATTTGGTCAATTGCTGTTCGATGTTCGCTGCTTCGTTGTTCAACTGCTTCTGTTCTTTCTCTTTTTCGGCATTCAACGCGGTTTTCTTTTGTTCGCCGGCACTCACTGTTGCCTCAAAAGCTTTTTGCAACTCGTTTTTATAGAAATTGGCAGAGTCCAACAAAAACTGCTGATTGCAGTTGGGATTCAGTAGTTTGGCTCCTTCATAAGCTGTTTTAAAGTGCTCTACGGAGGGACTGTTGCTGGTACGAAGCAGCATCAGCGAAAACTCGTAAAAATCAAACCCGGGTTGATTTTTATCTTCCAGTATTTTCCGAAAGCGATTGCGCAGATCTTCTACAAAATCGTTGGAAGCAGGCGGTGTGAAAACGGGAGCCGTGATGGTCGGTGCCGCATTCTTGCCGGCAAACGAAGCCGGTTGAGACGAAGAGGGAGAGGGCGGCGTCGGTTTTTCTTCCGTTTTGGTCTCGTCCATGACCACAAAAACGCCCGCTAAATCGCGCAGCCAACCACCCTTCTTACTTTTTTGAGATTCTTCAGCCACAGTAGTGAGTAAGTTTGTATGTAAATTAAATGAGAAACTGTAGGATAAGAGGCGGAAAGTTATAAAAACCCGCGTTAATAGGAGGTAAAGGTAGAAAAGAATTTATTTTGAGGTAGTTGAGGAGTACAAGAGCGGTTAAAAACAGGGCCGACCAAGGCGCTTTTTGGGATGAATCCGTTTACTTCTTCTTTCTCGATACGATTTTCTTATTTTTACCTCTCTTATCTGCTGCTGTATCATGAATAAATTCATTTGCCTGTTGGGAGTATTCACCCTAATGACCCTTTCCGCTTTTTGCCAAACTGTTAAACCTGATGTTATTATCATTTACGCGGATGATCCGGGCTATGGTGATCTGAGTTGTTAAGGGGCCAAAAAAGTGAAGACCTCCAACATCGACAAACCGGCAAAAGGAGGCCTGCGCTTTACCAATACGCATACCCCTTCCGCTACCTGTACCCCTTCCCGCTACTCCATGCTCACGGGCAAATACGCCTGACGCAAACCCGGTACGGGTATGATTTTACGATTGTGAATGGCATTGGCCGCATCGGCTACATGACGGGCGGAAAATCGGCCCGTTGGAAAGACGAAGACATGGCCGACATTTTTACCCAAAAAGCCGTTTCATTCATTGAAAAACACCAAACCGAGCCTTTCTTTTTGTATTTCTCTACCCAAGACATTCACGTTCCCCGCGTTCCGCATCAACGGTTTGTGGGGAAAAGCGGCATGGGCCCGCGCGGTGATGTGATTCTTCAGTTGGACTGGAGCGTAGGCCAAGTCATGCAAGCCCTTGACCTACTGAATCTTAGTAAAAACACGCTCATTGTATTTTCGAGTGACAACGGCCCTGTGGCAGACGACGGCTACCAAGATCTGGACGTTGAACTCCTTAACGGCCATACCCCTGCCGGTGCGTTGCGCGGAGGCAAGTACAGTGCCTTTGATGCCGGCACCCGCGTACCGTTCATCGTGCGTTGGCCCGGGCAGGTGAAAGCGGGTGTTTCCCATGCCTTGTTCAGCCAAATTGATTTATTGGCCTCCTTTGCGGCATTAACCAACCAAACCTTTGATACTTCTACTGCACCCGATACCAAAGACTACTTAGCGGCGCTATTAGGTAAAGACAAAAAAGGCCGCGACTACGTAATAGAACACGCCGGTACATTTTCCATCATCAAAGGTGATTGGAAATACATTGAGCCGAGCAAAGGAGCCAAAATGAGTGTGCCAACCAATACCGAGCTCGGCAACGACCCGCAACCGCAACTCTACCATTTGGCCAAAGACATTGGCGAGAAAAATAATGTAGCCGAAACGCACCCGGAAAAGTTGAAGGAGTTGGAAACGCTGTTAAAGGAGGTGAAGGGGCGCAAATAGGAACTGTTTTAAAAATCAGATACCGTAAGGACTTTTATCCACGATCCCGTAATTCATGGCTGCCGACTGAACTTCTCCGGAGTTCAATAAGTAAAGAAAACTGATGTATAACTTGTTTTTTGCTTGGCTTACCGGTAAAGGACTGTAATCGTTGATATTGACAATGACACTGATACATCCATTTATCTCTGCTTGATAATAATAAAAAGTATCCTTCTTTCCGTAACGCGTGTTTTCTGTTTTTTGAAAGGTAGTTTGATACGTTTCGGAGAATTTCCTCATTAAATCCTCTGTTTCCTTTGGAGAACTATTGTTGATCGAAAAATTTAAACTGTAAATACTTTCGGCTTGGTTCGAATCTTTAGAATAGAACAAAAAGCGATCTTTATCATCGTAAGGATAGGTGTAGGCCGTGATGATAGTATCATTTACAGACTTATTGTGTTCTTTTATGTCATATTTTCGGATACTTTCTTCTAACGTCTGCGGAAATCTGATTTCATAACCTAAGGCTTCAATTAAGATAGGTTTACAGAAATAGCGGTTAAAATGAAAATAGTCACTTATAAGATAAACAAGAAGGACAACCGCTATAGGGCCTAAAAACCAATACGTTTGCTTCATTCCGTAGTTTGTTTATATTTTCCGATATTACTCTGTCCGCAAGGATTCAACAGGGTTCATCAGCGCCATGCGGATAGACTGATAACTGACTGTGAGCAGGGTAATTACTGCCGTAATGAGGCCGGCTGCCGCAAAAATCCACCCATTTAACTCAGTACGGTAGGGGTAGTTCATCAGCCATTCCGTAAGGAAATAACCCGCGATGGGTGAGGCAATGACCAACGCTATCCCCGTCAACCAAATAAAATCCTGCGAGAGCAGCACCGTGATTTGAGCCACCGAAGCACCCAACACTTTACGAATCCCGATCTCTTTGGTGCGTTGCTGCGCAATAAATGCAGACATACCGTACAAACCGATGCACGAGATAAAAATAGCAATGATCATGGCTACGTTGATCAACCGGGCTGTTTTTTGTTCTTCTTCGTAAAAAGACGCCACCGTATCGTCAAAAAATCGATAGTCAAAAGCCGCATCGGGGTAGAGGGCGCGGTAGATTCTATGTACATCGTCCACTGTTTTTGCTATATTAGGATCAGCTTTGTCGGTCGGGGCCAATCGGAGGCTTACCGTACGGAAGGCACCGGCTTGGGTTGTCATAAAAAACGGTTGAATGGTCTCGTGCAAAGATTGCGCATGGAAATCGTGCACCACCCCTACAATGGCCCCCGTTTTACCGGCAATGCCTACCTGTACGGGCTGCCCGATGGCTTCTGCCGGCGTGCGAAAGCCCAGGGCCTTAGCGCAAAACGCATTGATAACAAATTCTTTGATCGTATCGGCGAGAGAAAGAGACCGTCCGGCCAACAATTTGATTTCATAAAGCGAGAGGTAGTGTTCATCAGTGAATTCAAAAGCCGCGCTGATTTCCGGAACGGCAACGCCTATTCGTTTGATAGTGGTGCTGCCGTGGCGAGAGGCCAACGGCGTGTCTCGGTGCAAACTCACGCCGCTGATGGCCGGCAATTGGCGCAGTTGCTCAGTAAAATGTTTTTTGGTGGCCAATTCATTTTGCTCTGCGGGGAGTTTTACCGTCAAAATGGCCTCTTTGGCAAAACCCAACTCTTTGTTGAGTAAATAACGGATTTGCTTTCCAACTACCAACGTGGCCATCATGAAAATCAACGAAATACTGAATTGAAATACGATCAGTCCTTTCCGGAAATAGCTTTTTTGAGTCCCGGAGGTATAGCCTCCTTTCAAACTCTCTGCCGGCAGTGTTGCCGCTACGATTTTGGCCGGATAGAAACCTGCTGAGAGAGAGGTCAAGAGGAAAATACCGCCAAAAAAGACCCAAACCGATAAGCGAAAAGGAGACAGGCCAAGCCCTACGGGAAGAAATGACCGGAAAAGAGATAAGACCGGAAATACTAAAAATACGGAGAGCAAAACAGCGATTAGGGTAAGGAGGGCCGTTTCGCCGAGAAATTGATAAATAAGCCCCCTATGGGTACTTCCCAATACTTTTCGAACACCGGCCTCTTTGGCGCGTTGAACGGCCTGCGCCGTGGATAAATTGATGTAATTGACGGCGGCCATAAGCAAGATAAAAGCCGCGATCACCATCAATCCGTAAAGCGTTGACCGACTGACCTTGCGAGCATACGCATCCGAATAGGCCGCGTTGAAATGAATATCGTGAAGCGGTTGCAGTTTTAATTGAACCTTCATGGTTTCGTCTAACCGAAACCGGTCCTTGATCAATAGCGGAAATTGGGCCTCAATTTGTTCAGGGCTGCTTTTTTCGGAGAGTTTGACAAAAGCTTGGGAATAAAAATCCCACGTTCCCCAATTGTTCAAGTCAATGTCATTTTTCAGAAAGCTGTGTTCGACCGTCGCAAAAGAAATAAAATGGCTGAAGTTAAAATCGCTGTAATTGTCCCAAGCTTGTACGATGCCCGAAACGGTCAAATGCAAAGAGTCATTGAAAATAATTTCCCGACCCGGCAGATGCTCCAACGGTGCATCGCCAAAATATTTACGCGCTTCTCGGTCGGTGATCACGACTTTATGGGGCTCAGAAAGAGCGGTAGTTTTATTTCCAACCAACCAATTATATTGAAAAATAGAAAAATAGTCGGGTTGGGCCACTACGATCGGGGAGGCCGATTCGCGGGAAGGCATCGGAAAATCAGTGGTTTTGCCGCCGGATGCAGAGATACTCACCTTGGCGTAGTAATTATAAAACCCGGCCGCATCGTCCAAGCCGTTGATGTACTGCTTCAGCTGAACCGGAAGGGGTGAAGGTACGTAGCCCATATCGCTTTCTCGACCCAAACTTTGACGGTGACACACAATTCGATAAATGCGATCACCGTCAGCATGAAAAGTATCATGGTTCAGCTCAAAATCGGCGATAAGAAAGATGATCAAGCAGGACGTTATCCCGATGGTAAGTCCGGCGATATGAATAGCAGAAGAAACCTTGTTTTTGGTTAGGTTGCCGCGAGCGATTTTGAGATAAGCAGCAAGCATGGTTATAAACGAGGAGGGGTGGGTTACAATTACTCCCTAAAATTATCTCAACCGCAAAAGCCGATGCCGAAAATGGTATGAACCGATGAAAAAATGGGGCAAATGTGACGGGAAGCGATTTGGTGACCGGGTTCCAATAAAAAAGGCCACGCTTTGTGCGCAGCCTTTCTTGGTAAAAAGGACATAATATCTATTTGGCGGTATCCGGTTTAAAAGCCGCTACCAAGGCCCATATCCCTAAACCGATGAGCGCTAAGCCGCCGATGACTCCCAATGCTACACTGCCCGAAGCACCTCCGCATTGAATGCCGCAAACCAAGACGACAATCCCGGCGGCAATGCCGATGGCTCCCAAAATAACGCCCAGAGCTACGGGCATTCGATCGCTTTTGGGCATCAATCGGCTTTTCGCTTTAATGAGCCGTGTGGAATTTTTAAAGTAATTGAAAAAGCTCCGTTTGACCTTTTGGGGTAAGGTTTTGGTTTCACTTTCCGAAGTCACAGTGTTTTCAGAAGAAGAAAAGGCTGTCAGATGAATAGGCAAGGGGAGAGTAGAGGTTGAGATCGGTGTGATAAGTGGGTCAAAATACTGAACGGTTTGATGGCCAATGTACACCCATAGGAAAAAAGAAGCTAAGCACACTGTAAATTCCAACCCTTTTATCTTCCAATACAGTTGGTAAATAACTTGTCGGGGGTGCTTGGGATAAAACCAAGCCGCCGTGATCATGATCGCTGTTAAGCCGTAAACCACTGTTTCAGGAATATCATAATTCCAATAATACAGTTCGCCGCCCAAAATAAAGGCCATGCGCCCGAAAAAGTAAAAGGCAATCGGCAATACAAAAAAACGGATCAGTACCCGGTGATGCCCGGCCCAACGAGTGATTTGTTGTATATTTTCCATAAAAAGTGTGGTTTTTTTGTCTAAAGTATTGAATTGCTTTAGAATTAGAAAATGGTTATACCACTATTTTGGAAATATATTTTGATGGGCAAAAAAATCTACATTTTGTTTAAATAACTCATGTTCAGAAGAAGATGGTGAGGAATAAAATCCACTAAAAACAAAAGCCGACCTCTTTCGAAGTCGGCTTTGTAAATAGGAAACCCAATGTAATTAAACTTTGATTTCAACATCAACGCCACTTGGCAATTCGAGTTTCATCAGGGCATCTACCGTTTTTGCGCTGGACGAGTGAATGTCGATCAGACGCTTGTAGGTGCAAAGTTGAAACTGCTCCCGCGATTTTTTGTTCACGTGGGGTGAACGCAGCACGGTGTAAATTTGCTTTTCAGTCGGCAACGGAATAGGGCCGCTTACGACAGCTCCCGTTGATTTCACCGCTTTCACGATGCGGTCGGCTGATTTGTCTACCAAATTGTGGTCAAATGACTTCAGCTTGATACGAATCTTTTGGTTCATTGTAATGGATTGGCTCCGGTTTGTTTAATAAATTCCCAACGAAAGAGCCATTTACTCCGAAGGGAAATATTTTTATGTTTAAGGTTTATTGTTTGTGGTTTACAGTTTATTGTGAATAACCGTAAACACTAAACTACAAACCGTAAATTAAACTATCCTTTTGACTTCGCGATGACAGTCTCCGCCAAGTTTTGTGGCAAGAACTCATAGTGCGAGAAGGTCAAGTTGGCCGTAGCACGACCGGAAGACATCGTCCGCAAGTCAGTTACGTAACCGAACAACTCTGACAGAGGTACATCGGCTTTGATAACCTGAGAACCGGCGCGGGTGTCCATCCCTTTCATGATACCGCGACGACGGTTCAAATCACCCGTGATCGGACCGGTGTATTCGTCAGGTGTCAAAACTTCTACCGCCATGATCGGCTCCAACAATTTCGGGCCGGCTTGACGAGCGGCTTCTTTGAAACCTAACTTCGCAGCCAATTCGAAAGACAATGAATCGGAGTCAACGTCGTGGTAAGAACCGTGGAACAAACGCACTTTCATGCTTTCGATCTGATAACCTGCCAACGGACCGTTCACCATTGCTGCTTCGAATCCTTTTTGTACCGGTTGGATAAATTCGCGAGGAATAGCACCACCGACGACTTCATTGACAAACTGCAGGCCTTTTTTAACTTCTTCGCCTTCTTTATTGTCGTCGCGCGGCCCGATTTCGAAGACGATATCGGCAAATTTACCGCGACCACCCGTTTGTTTCTTATAAACTTCACGGTGTTCGAAGTTTTTAGTAAGTGCTTCTTTGTAAGCAACTTGGGGCGCTCCTTGGTTGACTTCTACTTTGAACTCACGACGCATACGGTCGATGATGATCTCTAAGTGAAGCTCACCCATTCCTTTGATGATGGTCTGACCGGTCTCTTCATTGGATTCTACCTGAAGCGTTGGATCTTCTTCGATCAATTTACCGATAGCTTTCGAGAAGTTATCCTGGTCAGCTGTTTTCTTCGGTTCGATCGCGTATCCGATTACCGGATCAGGGAAGATCATGGATTCAAGAATGATCGGGTTTTTCTCATCAGAAAGGGTATCTCCTGTTTTGATGTCTTTAAACCCTACTACCGCCCCAATGTCACCCGCTTCCAAACGCTCAATCGCATTTTGCTTGTTGGCGTGCATCTGGAAGATACGTGAAATACGCTCTTTGTTTTCCGAACGGTTGTTCAAGACGTAAGAACCGGCTTCCAACACTCCTGAATAAGCACGAATAAAGCATAGACGACCTACGTAAGGGTCGGTAGCGATTTTAAACGCCAAGGCCGAGAAAGGCTCGTCAATGCTTGGTTTACGAGAGATTTCGGCACCGGTGTCGGGATTGGTTCCTTTGATGCTTTCTTTGTCCAGTGGTGAGGGCAACAACGCCATCACATAGTCAAGCATCGTTTGCACCCCTTTGTTTTTGAACGAAGAACCGCACAACATCGGAACGATCTTCATATCAATCACAGCCGCACGTAATGCAGTCAAAATTTCATCTTCGGTGATCGAATCCGGATCTTCGAAGTACTTTTCCATCAACGTCTCGTCGTATTCGGCAACGGCTTCGAGGAGTTTTTCACGCCACTCTGCGGCTTCTTCCACCATGTCGTCCGGAATAGGTACGATTTCGTAGGTCATGCCTTTGTCATGCTCATTCCAGATCATACCGCGGTTGTTGATCAAATCAACTACCCCTTTGAAATTATCTTCAGCACCGATCGGCAATTGCAAAGGTACCGCATAGCTGCCCAACATTTCTTTTACTTGGGTACATACGTTCAGGAAGTCAGCTCCTGAGCGGTCCATTTTATTGACGAAGCCCAAACGAGCTACGTTATAATTGTTGGCCAAACGCCAGTTGGTTTCTGATTGAGGTTCCACCCCGTCTACGGCACTGAACAAAAACACAAGCCCGTCTAATACACGCAATGAACGGTTTACCTCTACGGTAAAGTCCACGTGACCGGGGGTGTCAATGATGTTGATGTGGTATTTGTTATCTCTCCACTTCCAATCTACGGTCGTCGCTGCCGACGTGATCGTGATACCGCGCTCTTGTTCCTGGGCCATCCAGTCCATCGTAGCGGCACCATCGTGTACCTCCCCGATTTTGTGGCTTACCCCGGCGTAATAAAGAATCCGCTCCGTTGTGGTGGTTTTACCCGCATCAATGTGAGCAGCAATCCCAATGTTTCTTGTGAATTTTAAATCACGTGCCATGGTTTTTGTGATTGTTATTGAATCTGTTAAGTCTAAATTGCTTGTTATAAAAAATCAGGAAAGAAGTTCGTGCGAGCCGATTTGCCTCAAAATTAGGCGGATACGCGCAGAGAAAGCTACCCTTCTGAAAATCAGAGCGCAAAATTAGTGGTTTTCTGTTGGAAAAGCAAACTTAGATTTATACAAATTTGTAATTTGGCGGCGTCTTTCGGAGTACCCGGTGGTTTCGGGAAGAATGAAATCGCGTGAGCGCCTCTTTACACTTTTACCTCTTAACTTTTACCTTACTATGGCTTCTATATTCACCCGCATTGTCAACGGCGAGATTCCGTGTCATAAAATTGCCGAAACAGAAGATTTTTTGGCCTTTTTGGATGTATTCCCCTGCGCACCCGGGCACACGCTCGTTATTCCCAAAAAAGAAGTGGACTATGTCTTTGACTTAGACGACGCGCTCTATACCGGCTTAATGCAATTTTCAAAACAAATCGCCGCGGCCGTCGAAAAGGCTATTCCTTGCAAGCGCATCGGCGTAGCAGTCATAGGGCTGGAAGTGCCGCATGCTCACGTCCACCTCATCCCGATGAACAGCATGGCGGATATGAATTTCAATAATAAGCTGAAAATGACGCAGGAGGAATTGGCAGAGATTGCCGCCAAGATACAAGAGGAGTTGTAGCTTGTTGCACGAAATATCTATTACCCTTTTACATAAGCCAGTTTCTCTGCCACCTTTCCGTCTCGGACTTTAAACACATCCACGCCGCGCAAATGCCAAGGCTTTCCGTCTTTGGTTTTGCGGTAGATCCATCGGACCACGCAGCGGTCGCCCGAGGCAAATACGTCCTCTGATTCAAAAACGGCGTCCGGGTTATTGGCAAAGAACTTTGTCCAATACGCCCTTACCGCTTCAGCTCCTACTAAACGGGCGCCATCCGGGGCCGGATTGGTGTTCTCAAAAATGCAATCTTCGGTCATTTCTTTCATCACTGCCTCCACATCGTGACGATTGAAGGCGGCATTGAACCTTTCCACGGCGGCAAGGGTAAGGTTGCTCGTACTGTTTTCAGTTTCGGTGGTCATCCCTGTTTTTGTTTTTTGGTTACTGATACCGGTTTTACATGAGGGAAAAAGGAAGGATGCCAAGATAAGTAAGGTGAATAGCTGTTTCATTTGATGGATAGTTAAAAGGGTAAAGGGCTTAACAATGTCCACGAAAGCAGGACTCAATTTCCTTCCTAAAGTTCAAAAACTACTTGTTGGCCGAAAGCTGAAAAACAAAATCTTCACTCACTCCAATCGTATCAGCAATTTGTTTGTGAGTAAGAACCCCCAATTTCAGCAGGTTTCTTACTGCCTTGGTTTTTTCAGACAACTTGGCTTCCTCAATCTTCTTATTTTCATTCTTTATAGCTAAGGCATTTGCCGAAACAGTCATTTCATAAGCCAAACGCTGCTCGGGAGTCATTAACTTGGTATCCAACTCTTGAATGGCTATGTTTAGCCAATCTTCGTCCCAAAACTTAGGGAATTGGGTAGGTTCAGTGAGGGTATCTAAATTATTCATCGTAAATGTCAGTTTTTCCAAATCAGTTTTACACTCATTTTCGCTCAGTTTGAATTTTTCCAACTCCAATGTGATAAACGCCATTTGATCGTCTATTAGTTCTCCTTTTGCGTTTCTCAAAACGGCAATATTGTGATAATCAGCAATAGTTGAGAAAATGTTGTTTGCCAAAATGCCGATGCAGTAAATTTTAGGCAAATTCTCAAAAGTGTATTTTCCTTTCTTTACAAAGGTATTAAAGCGATAAAGAGCATAAAACTTCATTCGTTGGATGAACTCGGGGTACTCGCTCAACTGCATTTCTACGATAAAATGATGGTTGTTTTCACCCGTACAGGCAATGTCATAAATGCCGCTGCGGCTATCAATGGTCAGCCCTTTCATCTCATTCTGAATAAAAGTAACTTCTTTGATAGCTACGGGCAAACTGATTAGTGCCTGTAAAGCCCTTTTCAAAAATCGCGTATCAGATTCATTACCAAAAGTTACTTTGAAGCCATAAGTCTGACAAAATTGAGATGAACCTGCTATTTTCATTGTATTCTTCCATGAAGCAAAACTACACAGAAGCGGGCGTTTTAGAAAGTTTATCATTGGAAGTGGTGGCCTGCGGAATATGAGGCCACGGTTTTAAAGACCATGGATTAGGGTTTAACAATGTCCACGGAAGCAGGGCTCAATATCCTGAAAAGGGCATCTCGACAAATGTAAAAATAAGAATGATATTTTCCAAATGTTTGATTTTTGTAACTGTCTGACAGTCAGTTAAAATAGCCTGGTTGGGCGGCTTGGAAGAATTTACTGTTAACATCTGGCCTGCCCATAGATTTTAAAAATAGCCCGAATGGACTTTTAAGCCATAGCAATACAAGCTATGAATCTTCTTGTCTTTGCAAGAAAAATCCGGAAATGTTATCCGATGGTGGGAAGGGGGTGGAAAATGTACTAAGGTTCCTACTTACAATCTATATACGTAAACGTCTTACTGTAGGTCGCAATGCCTGAACCGTCTAAAAATTTGGTAAGGGATTGTTCTGTCAGCGGAAAACCCGTAGAAGCGTAGGTGTAGGTGTACGAAATTTCCGTAACGGCTTTTCCGGCTTCGTATTCGGTTCGTTTGGTGGCATTGCCACCGGCACCGGCAGTAAACAGCGGAAACTTGATGTAGTCGGCATAATAGCCTAAGACGCTGAACGACCAGCCTTTGAAGGAATCGTACAATGATTTTTTGTTGTCGTAACCGCTCAATACAATACGGTAGATTTCCTGATTGGTGCTTGTATTAGTGGTCAGGGTTTCGGTAATATTCCCTTGGCTGTCGCGTTTCACAGTGGTTTGTACGCCCTTTGAGTCCGTCACTTTGGTAATGCGACCGTTGGCGTCGGTCTCGAAATTCAAGGTATAATTCAGATAGGCGGCTTCCGGTGTTTTGACTACGGTCAGACGAGATAGGAAGCCCTTGGCATTGTATTCCCATTTTTCTTCTACGTCACCGTCGGTGACTTTCACCAGCCGGTTGTTTTCATAGGTATATTTAGGCGTGGCTACCGGCTTCAACTGTCCGCTTGCGTTGTCTTTGACCGAAATCGTCACTCCTTCGGGCAAGCCGGTGGCATTGTAGGCATATTCCAATTTGTAAGCATTGTTGACACCCGTTTCGCTGCCGATGTTGCAGGCGGGAGTAGCGACAGGAGCGGGTTGGTCTTCTTTACAGGAAAAAGCAAAAAGTAACGATAGGAAAAGAATAGCTTTCTTCATGGCGCAAATATTAGATGAATCATTCATTCAACAACGCAAAAAGGAGGGTTTTCGCTTTTCACTGATGAAATTATTCAATGTTTTACCGGAAATAGGCTCTTTTGTAACCCGGGAAAAAGGGTTTGGAAGGTTATTAAGTAGATGGATTGGCACTTACCATGTTATAAACATTCTTGTTATATTTGGTTCGGAGTTGTCTTTCAGAATACCCCGAACAACGTAGCTTACTCTAATCCCGGTTCCCTCAGCCTGCCCACAACCGGAGCAAACAGTAGCTGCTAAACTTGAAAAATCATACACGTTGAAACCCCGTGTGCATAAACTTTACCTGAATCATCTTTAAGGTTAGCTTCTACTAAAGCTGTTTTTCTTCCTAAATGTATGATTTTACCTGTTGCCTTCATTTGTCCACAAGTTTTTGTTACCGGTCTTAGAAAATTGACTTTAAGTTCTAATGTTGTGTAGGATGTACCATGGGGTAATGCCGATTGAATTGTACAACCCATAGCGGAATCTAACATAGTGGAGATTACTCCACCATGCACACTGCCAATTGGATTATAATGAAATTCTTGAGGTTCAAATACAAATACGGCTTTGCCATTTTCTAATTCTGACAGGTGAAAATCTAAGGTAGTTTCTATTGGAGATGCAAGCGAAGGTGAGTCGCCTTTCAAGATTTTTTTGAGAAAATCAAGCCCTGACATTGATTTAACTTTTTCGGCAGTTTCTAATGGGTTATTCCATGAATGCGTTCTTTTTCTCTCCATTTTATTATCTTCTTTTTTTCTTTTATGTTATTAGATATACTATGTACTGACTGTCGATGACTTATGGTTTTTAATTGCAATAGAACACGGATGGAACGGATGTGCCAACGCGGATTTTCACGGATAAATACACAATTTACTCAAAATCAGTGCAAATCGCAGGGGCGAACCGTCCGTGCTGCCGGCATTCATAAAATCCGTTTTCCTTTTTTTAATCTACTGATAATCAACTTATAGTAAGTCTATTGAGTGAAAATTTGCTTTACAACAATAGATTGATTTACAGATAGCTTTCGTACATTGGTTCACTCTTTGAGATTTTACATTGTTTTACTCTTCAAAGGGCCATGTCTCCACAGCCCTTCATGAAAGTTTGTTTTTACGGCATATTCCTACAACCCATAAGCCGTTTCTTCGACAATATAATCCACCACTCGACTCAAATCTTTGGTGGATTCCCACACCGCCAACTGACGGTCGGCGCCGGTACCCATTTCTAAAATCTTATGGATGTATTCTACTTCTTTACGGCTGCCGAGATCATCAATGACATCGTCCACAAATTCGAGGAGTTCTTGAGCAAGAGTATAGTAAGGCACTTCTTCTTTGCGGCCGAAGTCAATGAGTTTGCCGTGGATGCCGTAGCGGGCCGCACGCCATTTGTTTTCGTTGATGAGGATCTTGCGATAGTGCTGGAAATTGAGGTTTTTGCTCATCAATTTATAGATCTTCACGACCAATGCCTGCATCAAGGCGGCCAAACAGATGGTTTCTTCGGCCCGCATAGGGATGTCACAAACGCGGTACTCGATGGTATTGTAGAACGGGTGCAGCCGCATGTCCCACCATATCTTCTTGCCGTTGTCGATACAGCCCGTTTTGATGAGCAGGTTAACATAATCGTCGTAATCGTGGGCCGTTTCAAAATATTCGGGAATCCCCGTACGCGGAAATTTGTCGAATACTTTAGATCGGTAAGATTTGAAGCCCGTATTACGCCCGCACCAGAAGGGAGAGTTGGTAGAGAGGGCGTAGATATGCGGTAAAAAATAAGTCAACGAATTGAGGAGTTTTACGCCGGTATCGCGATCGGGAATGCCGATGTGCACGTGCAGACCGAAGATCAGGTTGCCGCGGGCAACGTCTCGCATTTCGTCGATGAGTTTGTCGTAGCGTTCGTTAGGGGTAATCAATTGATCCTGCCAATCCGAAAAAGGATGAGTACCGGCGGCCGCAATTTTAAGGTTTTGCTGAGCGGCCAAATCAATGATCATTTTTCGCAGGTAAGTCACTTCCTGATGTGCTTCCTGAATATTAGTGCAAATGTTGGTTCCCACTTCGACCACAGCTTGGTGCATTTCGGCCGTAACTCTTTCTTTGAGAATGATTTTGCCATCCTCTACAATTTTGGACATGTGAGAGCGCAACGCGCGGGTTTCGGGGTCTATGGTTTGGAATTCTTCCTCAATTCCGATAGTAAACTTGTGCATGAATTTTTCGGCAGTTTACGGTAAATAAAAGGCAGTTTACAGGCTCCTTAAGAGGACCTGTAAACTGTGATCGATCGGCTTATTTTTTCTTTGAAGATTTTTTGGCCGGCTCTTCCGCTTTGGCTTTCGGAGCTGCCTTTTTCGGTTTTTCTTCGGCAGGAGCAACGTCGTCTTTAGCTAAGTTGCTGATAGGCAAGTTCATCGCCGAATTGCGAACAAAGGTTCCCCAAGTCAGATTGGTTTGCCCGTCTTTGTGGGCTTTGGCTTTTTCGATGGCCATTTTCGCCGCATTTTCCACGATCCAGTCAAAGTTTTCCTGCCCAACCGAATGAATATCGGCATCAGGGGCCGGATTACAGAAATCAATGGCATAAGGAACGCCGTTATGTACGGCAAACTCGACCGTATTAAAGTCATAGCCTAACGCATGATTCAGCTTCAATACGTAGTCGGTAATGGTCGCGATCAATTTTTTGTGTGCTTCGCCGGTGGTTTTGGGTTGGGTGGCGTAGCGCAGATGATGTGGATTGCGCGGCTCGTAGGGCATGATATGGACGTATTTGCCGCCGAGGCAGTAGCAACGATAATAGTCTTCGAAAGTCACCTCGCTTTGCAACAGCATCACCAATTGTTCAGTTTCGCTGTGTTTGTGCCAAAGGTCGTCCATGTCGTGGATTTTATAGACACTTTTCCAGCCTCCGCCGGCGTGCGGCTTCATGTAGGCCGGGAAGCCTACGTACTCAAACATTTCGCCCCAAGCCATCGGCATTTTGAGGTTTCGGAAAGAGGTTTCGGAAGTATCCGTCGGGCGTTCTTTTGACGGCATCAATACCGTATTCGGTACCGGTACTCCCAATTTAACGGCTAAGGCATTGTTAAAAAACTTCTCATCGGCGCTCCACCAAAACGGATTGTTGATCACGGCGGTACCGCAGAGGGCCGCATTTTTGAGGTAAGCCCGATAAAAAGGAACATCCTGCGAAATGCGGTCAATGATAACGGCGTAGTCAGTAGCTTCGCCCTGCACGACGCGATCAATGAGCACCGGCTCGGCTACGACGTCTTTGCCGTCCAATTGATTGACCCGCTCCACAAATGCTTGCGGGAATGTATTTTCCATGCCGTGTAAAATTCCTACTTTTTTCATGATTTTTGTCATAGCCCCCACCCCCGATGGGGGAGTTTTATGGTTAGTTGTAAGCTCCTGTTGGGGAATGGAGCTTTTTATAATCCCATTTGTCCGATGTACTCCGGAAACATCTGATTCCAAAGCGGCCAATCGTGTTTTTCCCAACCTCGAATGTCCAACCAATGATGAATGCCTTTGGCTTTCAGGATTTGCGACATTCTTACGTTGTCATTGAGGCATATATCCCACTCCGAAGTGCCTAAAACGATTTTCATGTGATTGTATTTCCAGCCCTCTTCGTTTTGCATAAAATCGACCGGATTGTTGAAATAAACAGTGTCGTCGTTGTAGCCTTCCAAAAAACTGCGGATGTCGAAGGCACCGCTCATGCTGAACACATAGGCTACTTTATCGGGGTGTTTGAAAGCAAAATTGAGGGCGTGATAGCCGCCGAAACTGCATCCGGCTACGGCAATTTTGTCCACGTTGGTTTCGTGGCGAATCGCCGGGACAAGCTCATCATTGAGAAAGCGATCATAAACGCCGTGGTTGTGTACCCGAGCGGACGGATGCAAATGCTTGGCATACCAACTGTCTTTGTCGATGCTGTCGATGCAATACAGTTTTATTTTGCCGCTTTCGACAAACCACCGTACGGAGTCGGTGAGTCCGAAGTCTTTGTTCTGATGATACCGCCCCATGGAGGTCGGGAAAAGTAAGATAGGATAGCCCCAATGCCCAAAGACCTGCATCTCAATATCCCGTCCCAACGTCGGTGAATACCACCGTTGATAGTTCTCGTTCAAAGCTATTAAAATTGTTAGATGAAGAAATAATTTATCGAAAGATAGCCAAAAACTGAGAATGTCAAGATTCTGAATAAAAAATTGTGTGAAACCGGATTTCCGAATACCTTTGAAACCGGTATGAAATTTAAAAAGTTAGAAGATTAAACCGTAGAAAAGGTACTGAATGTCTCTGACACACCAACTGAAAAATGACTCGTCTCAGTGTAAACATCAATAAAATAGCCACCTTACGCAATTCGCGCGGCGGCAATAATCCCAATGTGGTGAAAACGGCCATTGACTGCGAAAATTTCGGGGCACAGGGCATTACGGTACATCCGCGTCCCGACGAACGTCATATCCGTTACGGGGATGTATTGGATCTCAAAGAAGTGGTCACCACCGAATTCAACATCGAAGGCAATCCTACCGAAGGAAAGTTCATTGAATTGGTACTTAAGACCAAACCCGCTCAGGTCACGCTTGTGCCTGACGCACTCGGAGCGATTACGTCCAATGCAGGTTGGGACACCGTTACTCACCGCGCAAGGTTGACAGACTTGGTGCAAATTTTCAAGACTGAAGGCATTCGGGTTTCGGTGTTTGTGGATCCGGAGGAAAAGATGGTGGAAGGGGCCAAAGAATGCGGTGCCGATCGGGTAGAACTATACACCGAGCCTTATGCGGCTCATTACGCGGCCAATCGCGAAAAAGCGGTCGCTCCTTATGTTCGTGCTGCTAAGACGGCTCATAAAGTAGGGCTGGGAATAAACGCCGGCCATGATCTGAGTTTGGAAAATCTGCGTTATTTCAATCGAATGGTGCCTTATTTAGACGAAGTGTCCATCGGGCATGCGCTTATCTGCGATGCGCTGTATTATGGCCTTGAAAATACCATTCAAATGTATTTGAGAGAATTGGAGTAATAGTCTACAGTTGATAGTCTATGGTATTAATAAGTAACTATGGACTATCGACCGTGGACTATGGTCTGCAAAAAATTATTTTCATCCTTTTCCTTTATCCCCATGCCTAAAAAAAATATCTTTACCACAGCGGCCCCTGCTCCAATCGGGCCTTATTCTCAGGCAGTAATGGTAGGCGATTTGTTGTTCGTGTCGGGTCAAATTGCCATTGATCCGTCCACCGGCGACTTAGTCACCGATAACATCGAACAGGAAGCCCGTCAAGTGATGCTCAATATCGGGGCTATTCTGAAAGAAGCAGGTCTGAATTACCACCATATTATCAAGAGCAGTATCTTTTTGAAAGATATGACCAACTTCGGCAAGGTCAACGAAGTGTACGGGCATTTTTTCAGCAGCCATTATCCGGCGCGCGAAACGGTAGAAGTATCCCGTTTACCGAAGGATGTCAATGTAGAGATATCTGTGATTGCGGCAGCGAGAGATTAAGGGAGTTGGCAAACAGTAAGTAAGCAAGTTAATAAGCGGCTTGTTGCCGGTAGGTACCTTACCGATTTGATATAAAATAAAAGACTTGGAAAGTTTTTGAAACTTTCCAAGTCCGTCAGGCTGCTTTTGTCGTACGACTAATTTAAAAATTCATAAATGCCCGCTACGCCTTGCCCACCCCCGACACAGGCGGTGACCATGCCGTATTTCTGCTGACGACGACGCATTTCATTGAACAGTTGCACCGATAAGCGAGCACCCGTAGACCCGAGCGCATGTCCGAGCGCAATAGCACCTCCGTTGGGATTTAATTTTGTTCGGTCAATATCCAATTCCTTAATAACCGCCAACGCCTGTGCCGCAAAAGCTTCATTGAGTTCGATTTGGTCAATGTCATTCAATGTAAGGCCGGCCTGTTTCAGCGCAATGGGAATAGCTGCTACGGGTCCGATACCCATAATGCGCGGTTCTACTCCGGCAGAGGCATACGACATCATACGGGCAACGGGTTTGAGATTCAGTTCATTGACCATCTTCTCTGACATAACCACTACAAAGGCAGCCCCGTCGGAGGTCTGAGAAGAGTTGCCGGCCGTCACACTGCCACCCGCGGCAAAAACGGGCTTCAATTTATTTAAGGCCTCAAGCGTAGTATCTGCCCGCGGCCCTTCGTCTTTGTTGACGATATATTCTTTGGTTTTCTTTTTGCCGGAATTACCGTCAAAAAAAGTTTCTTTGACGGTAATCGGCACAATTTCACCGTCGAATTTACCCTCTTGTTGAGCCGCTAAGGCTTTTTGGTGCGAGGCTAAAGCAAAAGCGTCCTGTTCTTCCCGGCTGATCTTGAATTGATTGGCTACCTGCTCGGCAGTTAACCCCATACCTACGTAATAATCGGCATGCTCTTTAGCTATTTCGTAATTTAAGGCGGTTTTCCAGCCCGTAGTCGGTACCAACGACATAGACTCTACCCCGCCGGCTACGATACAATCGGCCATACCGGCATTGATTTTGGCCGCGGCTAAGGCAATAGCCTCTACTCCTGAGCCGCAATAGCGATTGATGGTAAACCCGGGTACACTTTTAGGCAGCGATAATAAGGCAATATAACGGGCAATTTGCATACCCTGCTCGGCTTCCGGAACAGCATTGCCTACAATAAGATCATCTACCCGGGCGGGGTCTAATTGAGGAAGTTGCGTCATCAAATGCTTAATGACTTCGGCACCGAGATCGTCCGGGCGCGTAAAACGAAACGCCCCTTTGGGTGCTTTTCCCACGGCGGTACGGTATCCTGCTACAATATATGCGTTCATGTGTTAAGGTTGTTTCTTTGTTTGTGTGTTTGACCGATTGTGTTCTCGGTTACAAAACAAACAATTTTTTTACAAAAAATACTCTGCAAGCATAACATTTTTTATGAAAAGTAAAAATTGTCTTTCACAAAGAAAGGGACGCTTTTTTGGAATGCCTGAAGCGATGAGCATTCAGAAACGGAAGAGGAGAAGAAAAATCTGAGAGAGATCAATCCAAATAAACTGCGGGACGAAATCAAATTCGGTCAATAAAAACGGCTTACCGACTTAGAGGGCGGGAGGCATAAGCCGGTTGATTAGACAAATAAAACCGCAACGTTTTCACGGCCAAACGAATGCGGGATTTGACTGTACCCAACGGCAGTTTTAACCGATGAGCAATTTCAATTTGCGTAAATCCTTCCCAATAGACCATTTCGATAATGGTTTTTTGGTCGTTTTTAAGGCGTGATACCAATTCACGCAGTTCATTATTTTCGACAAAATGGAATACTTTTTGGTTGCTTTCTATGCGGTACGCAGCCAAATCAAGGTCCATAAACTCGGCTCTTTGTCCGCGCAGATAATCAATCGAACTGTTGCGGGCGATGTTGAGCATCCATGTAAAAAAACGCCCTTTTTCGGCATCGTATCTCGAAAGATTAATCCAGATTTTAATGAAAATTTCCTGAAGTAAATCCTGCGCAGCTTCTTCTCTGACAACGATTTTGATGATAATGCCGTAAAGGGCCGCTGAATAATTGTCGTACAAATAGTTGAAGGCTTGTCGGTCTTGCTTCAGTAATCGGCCGATAAGTTCGCTTTCGGAGTAAGTAAGTATAGAATTCTTCATAATAACTGAGTTAACACAGACTTATTTTTTATCGGCGCATTATCCGGGCATTTAAGGGGAGGGCTGAATCAATTTTAGGGCTTTCATTTCTGCCTGCGTACTTTTGGTACGAGGGTTCAGCGCTTGAATGATTTTAAGAGAACTCTCTATATTGGCCTGTTGTCGCAGCAGGACTCCGCTTATTTCTTCGTTCTGTTCCATCTCTTTGACTTTGACGGCCGCTTGGTAAGCTTCAACCGCCGCTTTATCGCCAAATTCGCAAGAGGAAAGTAAGCCAACGCGGTCGTTTCCTACGATGGCAGCTTTCACATTCAACCAAACTTGATGAATTTTTCCTTTAGTGGTGCCGCTGCCGGTAGGTTTTCCACCCATTTCCTGAATGTATGCTTCCAAAGTTTCGGCGAAGTTGACACTTTCATTGAGCATGCTTGTGAAGAGCTGTTCTAAGTCGAGGTCCTTGGTGTTTTGGGAAGCCAAATGATACCCTGCGATACGATCGTTATTGATTCGTACCAGCTCATTCAGAACATCAATGACTTTTTGATTTTTGGCTTCCATAGGGAGTAAACGGCAGTTTGCGATAGAGGTGCCGGTAAAAATCAATACCCAGGCTTTTTCGAGTAAAAATGAGGAAACCAAACATTCAATTGTGGATTTTTATCCCCATTACTCGGGAATTTTTTCGGACAAAATGAAACGATTGTTCTATTTTATTGGCTATTTTTCGGAAAACACCCCTTTACTTGAGTCAAGGAACCAATCGCATAGCTTGAAAAGAATTTGCCATTTCCTATGTGAGTGGCTAACTTGCATCTTTTACACAGCAAATCAATTCTGATGAGAGTTTGGCTGCGGGCCGGAAGATGCCTTATTGTTTTAGGTTTTGTTTTTACCGCTTTTTCACTGCAAGCCCAACGGTTCGGCAATGAGTGGATCAATTTTCAACAGACCTATTTCAAAATTCCGATTGCTCAAAAAGGACTGTATCGCCTTTCAGTCAATGAGTTAAAGCAGGCAGGATTTCCGACAAATACCGTTAACCCAACGACGGTTCAGCTGTTTTTTCGGGGGGAGGAACAGGCCATTTTTGTACAGGGAGAAGCAGATAATCGGTTTGATGATACCGATTTTATTGAATTTTACGGGGAAGGAAACGACGGCACGCAAGATTCTCTGCTTTATATTCCTCACAGTGCCCAACCGCACAAACTCTACAATCTCTACTCTGATACTACCGCTTATTTCCTGACGTGGCGTTTGGATGGTCAGGCGGGGAAACGTATGTCTTTTTATCAGGAAAACAACAGTTCAAACCTTAAGCCCGAGGCCTATCATCGCGAAGACTTATTGCTTTCCAACATAGCGAGCTACAATTATGTAGGAATGTCGGAAGGATTGCTGTATCCTTTGGGTGCGTCGCAGGGAGCGCAACATTCCTATTATGATTACGGCGAAGGCTGGACGGGTCCGGAAATCGGTAAAAACAAAGTCAACCAACGAAGAATTGAATTGGAAAACCCCGTACGAACGGGGGTTAAGCCGCAGTTGGAACTCCACCTGATGGGGCGAGACCATCGACCGCATTTTATTGAAATCAAAGCAGGCAGCGGTCAGACCGCTAATCGCTTGGTAGATACTGTGCGTTTCGATTATCAATATGCGCTGTTGGTGCAGCGGGAGCTTTCTTTTGCCGATGTGTCGTTGGACAGTAATCGGATTTCTGTCTCTACTGTTTCGCGCGGAGCTTTTCCGGAACAAGCCGAAGATGTGTACAGTGTTACGTACTACCGTCTTCGTTATCCGCAGCGCTTGGATCTGCTCAATAAGACTCAGAAATACTTTTATCTGAATACCAATGCGTCGTCAGTTTCGTACGTTGAAATCACCAACGCGGCAGCGGCAACTCGGTTGTTTGATATTACGGATAAAAACAATGTAGGTCGTGTCGGAGTAACGATTGACAATGCCGCATTGAAAGCAGTGGTGCGCGGTACAAACACAGAAAGGACACTTTTGGCTACCCGTGCTCCGTTGATGGTACCGAGTATTCAGCGGGTTAACTTTCGCAATATTGACCCGGCCAAAGCCAATTATCTTATCATCACGCATCGTATTTTAGCCAATGAAGCTAAGCAATTCGGCGGGTATCGCGCTTCGGTCGCCGGGGGGAAATACGATACGTTGACTGTGGAAATGGATCTGTTGGTCAATCAATTCAATTATGGGGAATTCAGTCCCTTGGCTGTACGTCGCTTTGTGGAATTTATGGTTGAAAAAGGCAATCCGCGTTTTTTATTCATCATCGGACGAACCCAACAGGTAGATTTCCTGCGTAACAGCCGCGAACAGCGGATTAAGGATATGGTACCGACGTTTGGGTGGCCCGGTTCGGATATGTTGTTTTCGCACGGACTCAAAGGACAACCCATGTTAATCCCTGCCTTACCTACGGGCCGACTTTGGACTGAAGACCCGCAGGCAGTACTGAATTACTTAGAGAAAGTTCGGGAGCATGAGGTCACGCCGATGAATGCCCTTTGGCGAAAAAATGTGTTGCATTTAAGCGGAGGAAAGAGCTCTTTTGAACAAGGTCAGTTCTTGTACATCATGGAAGCGTACAAGCAAAAAGCCGTGCGGCAATATTTAGGAGCCAAAGTCACTACTATCACCAAAAAAACGGATGAGGCCGTAGAATACGTCGGTATTTCCAACGAGGTCAACGAAGGGGCCGGTATCATTACTTTATTCGGACATTCGGCATTGGATGTGACCGATATTGACTTAGGCATGGTTTCTAAGGATATTTTGGGGTACCGTAACAAAGGAAAGTACCCGTTGGTATTTGCCAACGGTTGTGTGGCCGGCAATTTTACTTTCGGCTATAATTTGACTTATCCCGTCGATTGGATCGGTACCAAAGACCGCGGCGCTATTTTATTTTTGGCGCATTCCAACTTGGCCTATGTTTATTCGCTCAAAGATTACGCGGGTACTTTTTATGAAACCTTACTGGGAGACAGCACCAACTTCAATCGTCCGTTTGGGGAAATCCACCGACAAATAGCCCAAAAAACGCTGGCATTATATCCCGATGACCCTATTTATCAAGCCGATGCGCAGCAGATGAATTTACAGGGCGACCCGGCAGTGATTCTTTTTCCGACAAAAAAGCCCGATTATACCCTCAACAGTCAGGGTATTTCGGTAAGCGGCAAAAACGGAGCTGTTTTCAGTGCTTTAAACGATTCTCTGGAAGTACGATTCATTGTGTCCAATTTGGGATTGTATCGCCCTGAGTCGTTGCCGGTGCGTCTTTCACGCACAAGCCGCGATGGGTCAGTCGCGGTGTTTGAAGCTGTATATCCTTCGGTTGCTTATCAGGATACGCTGCACTTTCGGATTCCTCACGACCGCAGCCAAAGCGGACTCAATCGCTTTGAGATACAGCTTGACCCAAACAATACCTTGGGGGAAATGAATAAGACAAACAATACCGCCGCTTTGGAAGTGACCCTCCCGGCTGCGGGGGCGTATCCGCTGTTGCCGGCAGAGTATGCGATTGTTTCAACCGTCGAAAACAACTTGCCGGCGGTTCAGTTAGTGGCCCAACAAATTGAGACAGGCAGTCGAAATTATACCTTCGAATTGGATACCACTGCCCGCTTTGACAGTCCTTTCAAACGCACTCAAAACGTTACTTCCGCGCTGTTACCGGCTTGGAAAACCGACTTGCTCAGTCGCGACAGTACAACCTATTATTGGCGCGTTCGGTATGCCGACCGCCCGGCCGGCAATGATAATGTTTGGTCGGAAAGCTCCTTTACGTACATTTCGAAAGGCGGAGAAGGATGGACGCAGCGACAAGTACCTCAATTGACCAAAGCCACACCTCTTGACATTCATTTCTCCCTTACCTCGCAGCCGACTTGGACGTATAAGTCGGTAACTACTTCGATAAAGGCCGTGGCAGCAGGAGGTTCCGTAAGCGGTTTTAATCAAGGGTATCGAGTTTCGCAACTTTCGATCGGGGATATTTTGTTGGTAGCCGACGGCAACTGTACCACATTTGATGCCGTAGACGGTTATAATCCGGGAACAAATATTGTCGTAACGGCACTTCATCGCGATAATTTGCAGGCATACTCGGTCATGCCGAGCCTTACTTGCGGCAATCCGCCCTATGCCATGAATACCATTCGCCAACGGGACATTATCAATGACAAATTATTGAGCCGTTGGATTGATGCTGTTCCGGACGGCGATTGGATCATATTAATGACGCTGAATAATGTTCGCTTTGACTTTTGGCCGGCCTCCGAAATTGCTAAATTGAAAGAACTGGGATTGAACGATGCGAGCCTGTCGCAATTGCAGAGCCCTTATATGCTGATTATTCAAAAAGGAGCTAAAAAACCTGCCGTTGAAATCAAGCCCGATCCGACCGATATTGCGCCCAGCATTCGTACATTGACGTTGGATAATTTTGTAATTAAAAGTACCTACGGTAAAGGGGAGATTATTTCTTCATTGATTGGTCCGGCCGGCGGTTGGCAAAATGCTGTAAGTAATGTAAAGACTACTACCGGTACTTTATCCAAAACAGATATTATCGGTGTGGATCTCAGCGGTAAAGAAACGGTAGTGTTGGAAAACCAAACTTTAGAAAAAATAGATTTGAGGAATATTGACGCAAGCCGCTATCCGTTTTTGAAACTGCGTTTGAAACTGAATAATACAGATGTCAGTGTAACAGACCCGGCTCAGTTGAAAAATTGGCTGGTGAACTATACTCCTGTAGCTGAAGGTAGTGCCTCGTCTGACCTTAACGGGATTATTGAACGGCAGGAGGGGGAATTGCTTACGGTCAATGTAGCTTTTAAGAATATCTCCAATGCTGCGTTTCGCGATTCAGTCGTAGTACAGCAGACCGTTTTCGGTACCAATGGGGCACCCGCAGTGACTGAAAAAACAATGGGCCGTTTGGCTCCTGATCAGCAAATCGCCTACAGCATTACTCTCCCGACAGTAGGAAGAGCCGGGGAAAATCGTTTGTTGGTAAATTTTAACCCCCGTCGTCAACCCGAACAAAATTATACTAACAATGTGGTCAATCTTCCGTTTACGGTAGTGCCTGACCGATTGCCTCCGGTATTGGACGTTGTGTTTGACGGGCATCGTATCAAAGACGGAGAAATTGTTTCGGCAAATCCTGTGATTACCGTCCAAATCAAGGATGAAAACCGATTCTTATTTAAACGAGATACGGTGGGTATTGATCTGTTTTTGCAAAATCCGGGTTCTCCGAACTTGCGGCGAATTGCTTTTTCCAATTCGTTAATCAAATTTACTCCGGCCGATAATCAAAACACGGTTAAGGTAGAATACCGTCCGAATACATTGCCTGACGGCCTCTATACGCTGTTGGTACAAGGGGCGGATGCTTCTCTTAACCGTACCGGCAGCTACCGAATTACGTTCCGGGTCATGAATGAGCAACGGGTTGTGGCAGCCGAAGCTAACCCGAATCCTTTCACCGATTTTTTACGCTTCAATATTACAGTTTCGGGCAAAGAGACTCCCGACGAAGCAACCATTACCCTCTATGATATGACGGGGCGTATGGTAAAATCGGTCAATTTTGTGCCGAGGGTAGGAGTGAATGAGTGGCTTTGGACCGGCACCTCCGGCTTGTCGGCGGGTGTCTACTTATATCGGGTGAGTGTTCGCAAAAACGGAAATGAACTGCCTTTGGCTGAAGGTGTCAAAATGACGGGCAAAGCAGTGTTTCTGAAATAAGGTTTAGCGGAGTAACGTTATTGCTCCTGAGTATCTGTTCGATTTTCCGTTGCGAAACTCCACTGATATTTTGTAAGTGTAAACCCCGGTACCGGCCATATTCCCTAAATAGCGCCCGTCCCAACCGTGCTGCGGATCGGAGAAGGGAATATTCTCTTTGTGGTAAATTACCTCTCCCCATCGGTCATAAACGGTCATTTCCTTGATTTGCTTGGCGCAGGAATTGCCATAGACAAAGAATACATCATTCTGTTGATCATTATTGGGGGAAAAAATGTCAGGAATATAAATGTTGCAGGGTAAAACAGACAGGGTTATTGTATCGCTTTTTTGACAGGCTTGGCTGGCATTCTTAATAAAAACCGTGTATTCCGTCGTTTTGGAAGGGTGCGCCCACGTAACAGAACAGGTCGAACATGACAGCCCGTTGGGTGGGCTCCACTGAAAACTGTTGTTGCCGGCCGGTTGCACTGCTACCGCCAATTGAACACTGTCACCTTCAACAATGGTTTGAGGAGCGCCTGTCACCTCAAATTGAAGATCTTCGACTAATAGGTGAGTGGTCACGATACTGTCACAACCCGAACGGAGAATAATATGATTGATGTAGGTCCCTGTTTTTGAGTAAACGGAGTCCCCAACGGTCACTTTTTTCCCTTGGCAAATCACGAACGACTGCGTATGGTGAGCAATGGGAATAATTTTCAAATTCAATCGGATGGTACTGTCACACACATCCCTTCGCCGGATGGTGTTGACGTAGGTGCCGCTTTGGGTATATACTTTGTTATCTACCGTAAAACTTTCCCCTTCGCACAAAACAGCATTGATGAGGGTATCGGCGTTATAATATTTTATTTTATAATCCAGTTGGAGCAGGCAGGACTCATCCAACTTGTCTAAAGGAGCTATTTTGACGGAATACACATCCCCTAAATTGGCTTGGACCCGAACCGAGGAGGTTTTTTCATTATTATCCCAAGTGTAAGTTTCAAAGCCTTCGGGAGCTTTCAGGGTCATGTAGCCTTGCGGATCCGGGCAGAAGGCCGTTACTTTGATCTCTGATTTTATGCACTGAGCATCAAAATAAGCATACCCGAAATGCCGCCGTTCGGTGCAGCCGTGGGCGGTTACTTCAATTTTAATAACTTTTCCGATGTAGTTTCGTAAATCAATAGCACCCGTCGTCCAATTTTTATATTCCAAATCTCCCTGCGTCTTAAATCCTTCGACCGTAGCCCCGCGTTGGAGTTGAATGGCAAACGTATTACAGGTCAAAGGCTGTCCGTCACTGTCTTCGATTTGAATGGTCAATCCCGGCTTTTGATAGTCGTTGTGAGTGTTGTCATTTTGAAGAACCGCGGCAAATTGATACTGAAAGAGGGTGTTTTCGGGAGTGACCATAAACGAGGTCTTAATGCGGTCGAAAGTTCCCCCTCGCGTTGTATTTCCGATACGTATAGAATGCTTGCTGCCCGGAGCGACCATCGGAATCTTTTCATCCACGATTTTCGGGTCGTTGCCATCCGATAAACTTGTGACATAATGCCCGTTTTCTACCGTCAGCATGACCTCATTGAGGTAGTTTACGCGTTGATTCGCCGCCGAGAGGGTACCGCTTGTCAGTACCCACCCTAAAGCTGTACCTGTTTCAAAGCCCATATTAGCGCAGTCCACCTGTTGACTGCGAACTGTATTCGTAAAAAAACAAAATAGACCGAGTACTGACAGTAATCTTTTCATGGGGTATTTGAACGATTTGCAGGGGTCTGTTTCTCAACTATACGTAAATACCGGCAGAGAGGTTGCCGACAGTTCTATAAAGTCTTGCAACTGTTTTTTCTTACTGTATCTGAGGCATATCAGAATTTGGATTCCAAATAGTAAGGCAACATTTTGTGCCAGGAGGGCCAATCGTGGGGAATGTCATGTCCCCAAACATCCAAATGGTGCGGAATATTTGTTGCACTTAAAATAGACGACAAATACCGTGATGAATCCGGGTCTTCGTAGCTTCCGGAGCCGGTCACAATATGGATATGTTTGTTCTGTCGATACCTGGATAAATAGGTTTCGTCAGTCAGGTTTTTTAAATAATGCACGGGTGAGTTGAAATAGACATTGTCGTCGTAATATCCGTGGGTATAAGCTGTCAGGTCATAACATCCGCTCATGGCAATAACCCCGGTAAACAAATCGGGGCGACGAAAGAACAAATTGGCTGAATGCAGAGCCCCGAAAGAGGCTCCGGTGATGATAATCGGCGTCTCCGGGCTGGTACTGTTTTTGATAAAAGGGACAACTTCATTGAAAATATATTCATTGAACAGATGGTGGCGCAAGGCCTTATCGCGCCCGCTCATGTGCTGATTGAGCCAACTTTCCGTATTGATACTGTTGACGGAAAATACCTTCACTTTTCCTTCGTTGATCGGTTGGGAAATGGCGTCGATTAAGCCGAAACGTTCGTATTCCAAATAATCGGAGGCGGCAGTCGGAATCATCAACAGGGCAAATCCGTAGTGGCCGTAAACGGCGATTTCCATATTTTTGTTGAGCGCCGGGCTGTACCAATGGTGTAGTTCTCGTTGCATATAGGAATGGAGTTTCGCTATTTCGGGAGTAGTTCAGTTTGGATTTTCAAAACATAGGCTTGGTCTACTCCTGCCAAATCAGCAATTTGTTCAATAGTCAACAATTGAGAGCGCAACATATTGATAACCACTCCCTTTTGGTTTTTCTCTATTCCTTTTTTCATTCCTTTTTCTATTCCTTTTTCTATTCCTTTTTCCATCCCTTTGCGGTAGGTATAGAAGTCTTCGAGTGAAATATTTGTGATTGGCATATCTTCTAAAATTTTTAGTGTTGTTTCGTCTAAATTACGAATTCCTGACAGGACTACCAACTGATTGGCATAACGACTTAAATGAAAATGATTGGGTTCAAGTTGTTGAAGTTTGGCAATAATTCGTTGCGCTACCAGCTCAGGGGAGCTGTTTTTAAAATTTGCCAATATTGCCAACAACACCTCTTCGGGCGAAGTGCTGTTTAAAAATAGCTCATAATCAAATAATTGAAGGCTCCGTTGATTATATTCAAACTGACAACCGGTAAAATTGTGTTTTGAAATCGGGCTTTTACTGCCGACTCTGTTTAAGTAAACAACGTACTGTTTGACCGGTAAACGATATTTGCGCAGAAGTAGTGCAAAATACTCCAACATTCGATAAGGCATATCTTTATCCACTGCCGTTTGAAATTCAAGATGGAGCAAGTAAGGTTCGGCCCCGTCAGTAGGAATAACTTTCTTCAAAAAATCAGGCTTTCGTTCAACGGTTAACTGAATTTCGTCCGGAAGTTCTACTAATATCTCCGCTTCGATACCTAATACTTTTCGTGCCAAAAAAGGAATAAGGCTTTCGATATTTTCCTTAAAAATTTTGTCGTAATCGTTGGCCACTATTGTTTAGGATGTAAGTTTGTTCAGACAAAGTTCCGAAACTTAGTTCAGGTTAGCAAATTCATTAAAATACCCTCAACCGACCTGCCCAATGCTCATTTTTGCTATTTGCCTCTATCTTTTAATCAACGTCGCGGTAGGTTTTTGGGCCTCCCGGCGAGTCCATAATACGCAGGATTTTGTATTGGCGGGCCGACGCCTGCCTATGGCCTTGGCCACGATGGTTACTTTTGCCACGTGGTTCGGCTCCGAAACCATGATGGGAGCGCCGAAAGAGTTTATTGACGGCGGTTTCCTGAACGTAATTGAAGAGCCTTTCGGGGCCGCTTTGTGCCTGATTTTGGTAGGGATATTTTTTGCGCGAACCTTCTATCGTTGGAACATCATTACCTTCTGTGATTTTTTTCTGATGCGTTTCGGCCGAACCTCCGAGTTTGTATCGGCGATCATGATCATTCCGTCTTATTTTGGCTGGATCGCTGCTCAATTTGTGGCCATGGGTATTGTAGGGCAAGTGGTTTTCGGGCTGCCCTTAAGTACCGGTATTTGGATCGGGGCGTTGTTGGTGATGTTCTATACGTTTATGGGGGGGATGTGGTCGGTCTCAATTACTGACTTTTTGCACAATATTATTCTCATTCTCGGGCTGATTATTTTGGCCGTCATTTTGTTCAGCAAGACAGGTGGCGTAGCTCCGGTCACAGCTCAACAACCCGCTGATTTTTTTCGCTTTGTTCCCAAAGAAATGACCTTCCAAAGTTATGCGGAGTATTTGGCGGCATGGATCACGGTAGGATTGGGTTCCATTCCTCAGCAGGATATTTTTCAGCGGGTCATGGCTTCCAAAGATGCTGATACGGCCGTGAAATCGTCGATTTTAGCGGGAGTTCTGTATTTGACGGTAGCTTTGTTGCCTTTGTTTATTGCGTTGGCCGCCAAAACATTATACCCTGAACTGATGCAGAAAGATACTTCATTGATCATTCCCAATATGGTGCTTCAACATGCACCGCTGTGGATACAGATTTTGTTTTTCGGGGCGTTGATCTCGGCTTTATTAAGTACGAGCAGCGGGGCTATTTTGGCCCCGGCGGCCGTTTTGGGAGAAAATTTAGTAAAACCTTATTATCCCGGCCTTTCCGATACCCGTTTGCTGCTGATCATTCGGGGAGGGGTGGTATTCGTTACGTTTGCCTCCATTTGGATGGCGCAATCCCGTCAGGATATATTTGAGTTGGTCGGAGAGTCCTCGGCGTTCAGTTTGGTGTCGTTGTTTGTGCCGCTTACCTTCGGCTTGTATTGGAAACGGGCCAATGCGGCAGGCTGTTTGGCTTCGATGTTATTGGGGTTGGGCGTATGGTTGCTTTGTGCTTTTGTTTGGAAAACGACCTTTCCGGCGCTGTTATACGGTACGGGGGCAAGTTTGGCAGGAATGATCGTCGGTTCTCTGTTAACCAAAGAAAGGCTGGTCAATACGCCCGATGTAGCCTAACGCGGCCCTGTCTCCGGTGAGAAAGCGGTAAATCACTTCACCGGCGTTAGGGTATAAATTTAAACCGGATAAAGCGTCTGCCGGTTTCCATACCAATTCAAGGGCCGTGGTTTCTTTAGGGTTCAGGATCGGAATGCCGGCTACAATTTGCGCCAAAAAAACGCAGTGCAATACATCTTCTTTTCGTTCGGGAAGAATGACCTCTCCGTGAAAAATATCGGCTCGAATTTCCACTTCGATACCTAACTCCTCCCTCAATTCGCGCTCAATTGCTTGCGTCAATGTTTCCCCCCGATCCGGATTACCGCCGGGCAGCGCAAAAACATTTTGACCGCTGTAGTTGTATCGCAGTAATAAAACGTGGTTATTCTCAACGAGTAAAGCAGAGGGGCGAACTTTCATGTTTTTTCAGGCGTCGGAATTCGAGAATTTGGAGTGAAGCGTTTTCTGCTTCAATCAATTTGTGTTTTTGCTTTACGGCCATCTATCGTCATTCCTAATAATCCCCCCCGGCTCCGCCGCCGCCGAAATCGCCGCCGCCGAATCCGCCGAAACTGCTGCCTCCTCCGCCGCTGCTGCCGCCCCAATTGCCCGAAGAACTGCCCCAACCTGAGTAGGTCGTGTAGGGAATCCAGCCGCCGCCTCGGTTGCGCATACCGCCTCCGCCGCGATTGGAGCGGGAGATAATAATGATGACAATGATGATGACAATGATCAACACAATGATGACTATGGCCGACAAGCCGTCTCCGCCTCCTTCACTGCCGTCCGATTGGTATTCCCCGGCCGCATATTTGATGATCTCATCCGTGCCTCGGTCCAAGCCGCGATAATACATTTGATTTTTGAATTCGGGCGAAATGATCGTTGAGATGATGCGTTTGGCCAAAGCATCAGGAAGGGCCCCTTCCATACCGCGCCCCGTGGCAATAAAAATCTTACGATCGTCGGTGGCCCAAAGCAGTACGACCCCGTTGTCTTTGTCTTTTTGACCCACACCCCAGCGTCGGCCCAATTCAAAAGCATAGTCGCCGGGTGGGTAGGGTTGGGTAGTTTTGACAACTACGATCGTGATTTGGGTAGAAGTAGAGTCGTTGTAGCGACGGAGTTTTTGTTCCAGCGTTTCCCGTTCGGTATTATTGAGCATGCCTACGTAGTCATTCACCAAACGTCGGGGCGACATCGGTTCGGGAATATCCTGCGCCCAAATACGGAAAGTGAAAAGGGCAAAGTATAGGGTAAAAAGGAGTTGACGCATTGGGAAGAAAGTTAATTGCGGCCCGCCGCTGCGGTTATCGGGTAACAGTAAATCGGTGCTATCGTTGCTTTACAATGAACCGAGCTTTACAATGAACCGATTGCCTGATGATAACAAAATCATAGGCTTATCCAAAGGAAATATCGTCTGAAAGCTCGTTGGTATCGTTATCCTGATACGGGAAATACGTTTTGAGTTGTTGGCCGGCTTGTTCGATTCCTTTGCGTAATCCTTCGGCAAACTCTCGGTTGGCAAAATGCCCCCGCATCAAATCCCGAATGCGGTTCCAAAAATCAGCGGGGACGCGCTCATCAATGCCTTGATCACCCAATACCGCAAATTTTCGGTCTTTGACGGCTAAGTAAAATAAAACGCCGTTTTTTAACTCAGTGCGGTGCATTCCCAATTCAGCAAAGACTTGTTTAGCCCGCTCCAAAACATCGTTTTCGGAGCAATTCTGTTCGATATGGACGCGTATTTCGCCTGACGTAGCCAATTCGGCGGTGCGAATGGCCTCAATGACGCTTTTTTGTTCGGTTTCCGAGAAAAGGAGTTGCTCCATGATCTGTTTGCGGTTTACAATTTGCGGTTTACGGTTAAAACATTTTAGCCGTAAACCGCAAACTTACCAACATTAAAATGTCACCGTTGGCGCTGTTTGGGCGGCTTGGGAAGCCTCAAAATAACCTTTGGCCTTAAAGCCGAACATGCCGGCAAAGACATTGGCCGGGAATGTCCTTACGGATTGATTGTAATCTTTAACGACTTCGTTAAAACGGTCACGTTCTACTTTGATTCGGTTTTCGGTTCCTTCCAATTGGGCCTGCAATTCCAAAAAGTTTTGGTTGGCTTTCAATTGCGGATATTGCTCTACTGATACCAATAAGCGCGAAAGGGTACCGCTCAACTGTTCTTGGGCCGCCTGAAATTTCTGAATGTTCTCGGGAGTCAACTGATCCGGTTTGAGCTGAATGGAAGTGGCTTTGGCACGCGCTTCAATCACGGCTGTCAGCGTACTTTTTTCAAAATCGGCGGCACCTTTTACCGTATTGACTAAGTTAGGAATCAAATCTGCCCGACGTTGGTAGGCGCTTTGTACATTGGCCCAAGCGCTATTGACGGTCTCATCCTTACTGACCAGGCCATTGTAGGTACTGCAGCCATACATGCCTAAAAGAAGAAGAACAACAACGACGATTAATGTGGTTTTTGACATGATAATGTTAGGTTTTAGTTAACGGATGCAAATTTGTCCAAATCTATAGGTTTTGCCTTAATATTTACATGAAAGGTTACTTTTCCTTTCAAGGTGCCCTTTTTAGCCCTCGGCCTTCAAAGGGGGGAATTGTTGGCGACTGTGAACTACTTTGGTTGATACACCATTTCCAAGATGCCTTCCAAATATTCGCGGGAATTGCTCAGGCGAGGTACTTTGTTTTGGCCGCCTAATTTTCCGCGTCGGCCCATCCACTCGTAGAAAGTGCCGGCCGGAACGCTGTGCATCAGCGGCGGTAAAAGGGCTAATTCTTTGTATCGTTTGGCATCGTAGTCAGAGTTGACCTCACGCAGTCGTGTATCCAATAAAGCACAAAACATTTCCCAATCGGAGGGAAGGCGACTGAATTCAATGATCCACTCATGCCGCCCTTTGTTGCCGCCGTCCATGTAAACCGGCCCGGCCGTGTAGTCATTGATCACGGCCCCGGTTTGTTCGCAGGCGTGGGTGATGGCTACATCGGCGTTTTCAATAATTACTTCTTCACCAAAGGCATTGATAAAGTGCTTGGTACGACCGCTGACTTTGACGCGGAACGGGTATTTGGAGGTAAATTTGATGGTATCCCCGATTTGATACCGCCACAGTCCGCTGTTGGTAGAAATGATCAACGCGTAGTTTTTATCTACCTCTACTTCATCCAGTGTCAGTGCCCGCGGATTGGGCTTATCCCATTCTTCCATCGGTACAAATTCGTAAAAAATGCCGTAATCCAACATCAGCAGCATCTCTCCCGGATGGGCGAGGTCGTCCTGTAGGGCAAAGAATCCTTCCGACGCGTTATAGGTTTCCATGTAAGTGACTTTCTCGCTCGGAAAGTACTTTTTCATGAACAATTCTCGATAGGGCTGGAAAGCGACGGCGCCGTGGATGAAAACTTCAAATTGCGGCCATATTTCCAACATATTTTTGGCCCCTCGCTCTTCCATGATCCGGTCGAGCAGTACAATGGTCCACGTAGGTACTCCCAAAATACTCGTTACATTTTCCTGCGCACAGATTTCCGACATTTTGGTCAGTTTTTCCTCCCATTTGTCCATTAAGGCCACTTCGATGGGAGGGGTACGCAGAAACTCCGCCCACGCCGGCAGATTTCGCATGATGACTGCCGACACATCGCCTACCATGCCGCCCTCTTCGTGAAACGGATTTTGGTGCAGACTTCCGCCAATAGACAGTCCTTTTCCTTCAAAAACCAGGGTATTGGGGCGATTTTGGGCATACAGCGTCATCACATCCCGGCCACCGCGATAATGACATCCCTCCAGTGATTCGGGAGTAATGGGCAGGTATTTGCTTCGGGCATTGGTGGTACCCGATGATTTGGAAAACCACTCTACATCAGAAGGCCAAAGTACATTTTGTTCACCTTGCAACACGCGCTCAATAGACGGGTACAATTCCTCGTAACTTGAAATCGGAACCCTTTCCTGAAACTGTTTAATGGTTTGAATGGTATCGTATCGGTATTTATTCCCCCAATCGGTATAGCGGGCGGCTTCAATAAGTTCATGAAAAACCTGATGCTGAACCTCCACGGGATAAACCTTGAAATGCTCAATGCGTTCGGCACGGCGTTTCATAAAAAATACCATTATTTCGTTCAGCAAGGACACTTAGCGCAAAGATTTGTTTTTTCAAACATAAAGAAAACCAACGAAAGATTTACTAATCCGATGCAGGTTATATCATTCTTTAGGGAAGAAATAAGAAATTGGAAATAGAGGATAGGAAGCAGGAGGTCAGAGATAAGAAAAATTAAATTGAGTAAATAATTGGTTTTCAAGATTTTAACTCCGAAACCTTGCTTCTTGTTTCATAAGCCGGACTTCTTACTTCTTATATCCTACTTCAAAATCCTATTTTGGAACGCGGTTGGGGTAATCAGTAATAATGCCGTCTACGCCCATGGCGATGAGATGCTTCATTTCTTTGGTCGAATTGACCGTCCAAGGAATCACCGAAATGCCCATGGCATGCAACCGTTGTACTTTGGCGGCATTCAGCAGCTGATAATAAGGACTGTAAACATCCGGTTTGAACCCCAAATGCTCCAAATTTTTTTCAATCCCTTTCAAGTTGGCTACTAAAGCCGCCAATGTCATTTTTGGGAAGCGGCCGGCATCGGTTTGTTGTTTCCAATATTTCAAAATGTTGAAATCAAAACTTTGGATAATGACGCGTTCCGGCGAAAGCATTGGAAGCATTGACGATAAGTCGGCATAGACCAAATCGCAAAAAGGACCGGGTTGCGGCTGAGATACATCGTATTCGCTGACCTCGCTTTTGATCTCAATGTTGTATAAGAACAGGGGGAGGTGATGTTTTTGCCGATGAGCCTCGGCTGCCTGAATCACTTCCCGCAGCAACGGCTTATGCGTTTTAAGTTTTTGTTGTTCCGGAAAGTCAGGGTGTCCGTTGCTGCCGACATCATATTGCCTGATTTGCTCATAATCCAATTGGTACAAATTGATTTTCGGCCTTTTAGGAACGGGCTTCCCGTCCGGAGCAATCGAAAAATCAGGGTGAAAGAAAGGGTCATGTGAAACCACCACCTGACGATCTTTGGAGATAACCACGTCTAATTCAAGGACATTCATTCCCAAATCTAACGCTTTCAAAAAAGCGGGGAGGGTGTTTTCGGGCATTAACCCCCGGCACCCGCGGTGACCTTCCCGGTTAAAAGGAGCTATTTGAGCAGAAGAGGTCGGCATAAGCAGCAACAAATAAAAAAGTAAAAAAAGAAGTTGGGGCATCGGTGTCATTTATGCGGGCGGTTTACAAAACTAATTATTTCTCATATAATCAGCAGAACCGAAGGCAGATACTCCCGCAAAATTCCGTGCCAAGTGCCTTTAGATTTTTTTTCAAAACTTTTTGCATGAATAAATTATTCCGCTACTTTTGTTGTAGAAATACGCGAACAGCGAAAATTCGCAACTCGAAATGACTTGTACCAACTATAATATTCAAAGCCTGCTTCTGCTCACAACGCCGGTGTGAGAAGGGGAAACTTTGCAACAAAAAAGACCCTTTCTCGCGTTGAGAAAGGGTCTTTTTATGAAAAACTAATCCAAAAGTTGAAATATAATTATCAACCTCTCTTTATACACTTATGAGCCAAAAAGTCCAAATTTTCGACACCACGTTGCGCGACGGCGAACAAGTGCCCGGGTGCCAATTGACAACAGAAGAAAAAATTGTCGTTGCTCAACAACTCGAAAAACTGGGTGTTGATATTATCGAGGCCGGGTTCCCTGTTTCAAGCCCGGGTGATTTTCGTTCCGTGGTAGAGATTTCCAAAGCCGTACGTCAACCCGTTATCTGTGCCCTTTCCCGGGCCGTTAAAGGCGATATCGACGCCGCAGGTGAAGCCTTGCAGTATGCTCAACGCGGCAGGATTCATACCGGATTGGGTTCATCAGACATTCACATTCAGCACAAATTTAACAGTACCCGTGAGAAAATCGTGGAGCAGGCGATTGGGGCAGTAAAACATGCTAAGAGCTATGTAGAAGATGTGGAGTTTTATTGCGAAGATGCGGGGCGAGCAGATGTGGCGTTTTTGGCCCATTTGGTAGAGTCAGTAATCAAAGCGGGGGCTACGGTTGTCAATATTCCGGATACAACGGGCTATTGTTTACCCAACGAATACGGCGATAAAATCAAGTATATTTTTGAAAATACATCCAATGCTCATTTAGCTACGATTTCGATTCACTGTCACAATGATCTTGGTTTGGCTACTGCCAATTCACTGGCCGGTATCATGAACGGAGCGCGTCAGGTAGAAGTGACATTGAACGGTATCGGCGAACGTGCCGGAAATACGTCGTTGGAAGAAGTGGTCATGGCACTCAAAGTACATAAAGAATTAGGTTACGAAACGGGTATCAATACGCAATTGCTGTATCCTACCAGCCAATTGGTATCGAAAATGATGCGTATGCCCGTACAGGCCAATAAGGCGATTGTAGGGCGCAACGCGTTTGCCCACTCATCCGGTATTCACCAAGACGGGTTCCTGAAACATACACTCAACTACGAAATCATGAACCCCGGTGATGTTGGAGTTGATAAATCCATGATCGTATTGACAGCGCGCAGCGGTCGCCACGCATTGAAACACCGTTTGGAATTGTTGGGTTATACCTTTGATAAACCTACGTTGGACGTAATCTACAAGCAGTTTTTAGACCTGGCCGACATTAAGAAAGAAGTAAACGATAAAGACTTAGTTGAGCTTGCTCGTGAAATAGCGGTGGCGTAGCAATCAACGAAAAGCAGTAAACGGATAAACCGCAAAAGTAAGCCTAATCGCCACTTTTGCGGTTTATCCGTTTTTTACGGTTTTACATTTTTCAGTTTTACATTTTACGGTTCTCCTTTACCCTTCTTCCAAAACCAGATCGGCCGCTTTTTCTCCGATCATAATACAGGCGGCGTTGGTATTGCCGGCAATAATGCGCGGCATGACTGAGGCATCGGCAACGCGCAAACCCTCAATGCCTTGCACTTTCAGTTTGCAGTCTACAACCGCCATCTCATCATGGCCCATTTTGCAGGTACCGATGGGGTGGTAAACCGTTTCGAGCAAGGTCTTAATGTGTAAAATCAATTCTTCGTCGGAACTGCGATGCAGCGGAAGGATAATTTCTTTGCGGAAAGGCCCGAAAGCCTTTGCCTCCATGATCTCCAAAGCTTTCTTAGTTCCTTTCAGTAACGTAAGCAAATCGTCTTCTTCCGATAAAAAGCGCGGGTCTATCAAAGGGGCTGCCAACGGGTCTGAAGAATGCAGTCCTACATGCCCTACGCTTTTAGGCTTCAGGAGGGTGGGCAGGATGGTATAGCCGCTTGTGTGCGGAAAGGTATCAATGTTGTAAAAATCGGCCTTCCCGTCGTTTCCCATGTGGACGGGAGCAAAATGAAACTGAAAGTCAACGGGGTCAGGGCCGGTATGCATTTTCAAAAAAGCATTGGCCTCTAAGGGACTGATGGTCATAGGGCCTTTTTTTAAGAAAATATATTGGGTCAATCCTTTGATTTGCCCCCAAACTGAAAGATAGTCATTGGCGGTGGGTATGGTGGCCAACGCACTTACGCCCGTAAACAGGTGGTCCTGCAGATTTTTGCCTACGCCGGGCAAGTGCTTTTTGGCGTTGATCCCGTGGCGTTGCAGCTCGTCTTTGTCGCCGATACCCGACAGCATCAGGATTTGCGGGGAGTTGAACGAACCCGCCGATAAGATCACTTCTTTTTGCGCGAACGCTTTTTCGGTGGTGTTTTTGCCCGTCAGAAATTCTACGCCGACGGCGCGGTCCCGCTCAAGGAGGATTTGAGTGGTGTGAGCAAACGTAATGACTTTGAGGTTAGGACGTTTTAAGGCGGGTTTTAAAAATGCGGCGGCCGTACTCCACCGTTTTTGGTCTTTGATGGTAAACTGAAACAAACTCGCTCCGGCCTGTTCCGCCCCGTTATAATCCGAATTTTCGGGAATGCCGTTTTCCGCACACGCCTTGACAAAGGCATCGGCCACGGGCGTCCGATAACCCGTAGCGTAGGTGATGTTGAGGGGGCCGCCTTGCCCGTGATAAGCATTGTGTATCTGTTCGTTGTGTTCTGACTTGATGAAATACGGCAGTACTTCCTCATAACTCCAACCCGGATTGCCTATCGTGGCCCATTCATCGTAGTCGGCACGGTTACCGCGTACGTAGGCCATGGCGTTGGTCGAACTGCTCCCGCCGAGGGCTTTTCCCCGCGGCAGGTATATTTTTCGGTTCAGGACATGGGGTTGCGGTTCGGTTTCAAAGCCCCAGTCCACTTCGGTACGATTGAGTTTTGAATAAGCGGCGGGAATATGAATTTCCGTTTTTTTATCAGGGCCACCCGCTTCCAGCAGCAAAACACGGCGGGCCGGGTCTGCTGAAAGGCGATTGGCCAAGACACAACCGGCCGAGCCCGCACCGATGATGATGTAATCGAAGGTCATTTCCGTCAAAGGTTTAGTTTGCGGGAAATGTACTGTTTTTTCTTGGATTCGGATTAAATTACCCATTATTCTTTCCAAATTATGAGTGTTATCATTCACGATTCTTTTTTCAGTTTCAACATGACTGTTTTAAAAGAAGAATCCGGTTCACTGCTATTTCCCTATATTTGCTAAAAAAAGCGTAGTGTCATGGCTTCTGTGCAGACAATCCCTCCCAAAACGAAAAGATCGACCAAGGTGCCCGAATACCTCATCAAAGAAGTATTGGACGGGCTGCCTGTCAATTACATTCCCGTCTATTTAGAAAAAGAAGGCATCCCTTTGGAATAAATGCTAATTTTGGGGATTCATTTTCGACTCTTGAATGGCACATAACCTCAAACTGAAAAAGCCCCTTGCGTTTTTTGACTTAGAAACAACGGGTATTAATATTCAAAAAGACCGTATTGTAGAAATCAGCGTAGTAAAAGCGCTGATCAACGGCGAAATCGAAAGTAAGACCTTTCGCGTCAATCCCGGCATTCCTATTCCGTTGGAATCAAGCTTGATCCACGGTATCTACGACGAAGACGTCAAAGACTGCCCTACGTTCAAAAATTTTGCGAAAACATTGGCTCAGTTTTTAGTGGGATGCGACTTGGCCGGTTTCAATTCCAATCGTTTCGACGTCCCGATGCTGGTGGAGGAGTTTTTGCGAGCCGAAGTCGATTTTGACATAAAAAACCGCAAATTGGTAGATGCTCAACGGATTTTTCACATGATGGAACCCCGCAATTTGTCGGCCGCTTATAAGTTTTACTGTGGCAAAGATTTGGAAAATGCCCACAGTGCCTATGCCGATACTTTAGCGACGTTTGAAGTATTATGCGCTCAGGTGGAACGCTATGCGGGTATTCAGATAAAGAATGAAAAAGGGGAGTTGTTTGAGCCGGTTCAAAACGATGTGGAGGCACTTCATAACCTGACCGCTACCAAGATTGTAGATTTTGCCAATCGGATGGCGTATAATGCCAAAGGGGAGGAGATCATTAATTTCGGAAAACACAACGGCAAGCGGGTCGTGGACGTACTGACGCAGGAACCGAGCTATTATGATTGGATGATGAAGGGCGATTTTCCGTTAGATACTAAGCGCAAACTGACCGAAATAAAAATGAGAATGGCGTTTGGCCGTAAATAAAAACAGCAGAGCCGCAACATGTTGCGGCTCTGCTGTTTAGTATTATGTTTTTAATTTCTTCTTCTTGGCGGCCGGGAAAAGAATATTGTTCAGAATCAACCGATACCCGGCAGAATTAGGATGCAAATTCAGATCGGTCGGCTCTTCGTTGATTTCGTGGCGATAATCTTCGGGGTCGTGGCCACCGTAAAAAGTAAAAAAGCCTTTCCCGAAAGTGCTGTGAATATAGCGGGCTTCTCCTGCCGTGCGATTTTCGGCTAAAATGATCACTTCGGGTTTGATGTATTGCTTTTTGAAAGCCGTGGTTTGTCCCATAAACCCTTTGATGATTTGGTGGTGATTTTGGGTCAGCATGGTGGGGACGGGGTCCCATTTGGCCGAAAACTGAAACAGGGTAAAGTAGTCATTCGACTCATTTACCCCCCGTTCATTGGGTTGACTGTCCACGGTTGAAAACTCAATTTCGTAGGGGTTGGTCACTACCTGAAAATTTTGAAAAGCAAACGTTTGGCTGAAATCCAATTTCTTTTGCGCGCCCGGATCAACACCGTCGCCGTCGTAAAGGACATCGGCAATGTCGGTATTTTGGGCAGCCAAAGCTACGTCGTAGGTATCGGTGGCGTTACACATGGCAAACATATAGCCACCTCCCGCTACGTATTGCTGTACTTTTTTGGCAACCGCCAATTTCAATTTGGATACTTTGGAAAAGCCCCATTTGGCGGCAATTTCTTCGGCTTCCCGCTTTTGAGCGCGGTACCAAGGGTAGTCTCGGAAATGAAAAAATTTGCCGTATTGTCCCGTAAAATCTTCGTGGTGTAAGTGCAGCCAATCGTATTCGGCGAGTTTTCCCTGCATCACTTCGTCGTCATACACAATATCATAGGGAATTTCGGCATAGGTCATGACCAGCGTCACGGCGTCATCCCAAGGCTGTTTGGTTTTGGGAGAATATACGGCAACTTTAGGGGCCTTATGCAGTTTCACATTGTCCATGTTGGCATCCGGCTGGGCAATCTCATTCAGAATACCCGCGCTTTGTGCGTCAGAAATGACATCATAACTGATTCCTCTTATCACCAACTCATTGACCACTCGCTGACTCCAATCCAACATAAAACTGCCTCCCCGATAGTTGAGCAACCAGTCGATTTCAGTATCATAATTACGTAACACCCAATACGCCAATCCGTAGGCTTTTAAATGATTTTTTTGGGATTCGTCCATTGGAATCAGGACTTTGGAAGCTGTCGCTTCCCGAACTAAGCCAAAAAAAATGATAAGTGGTAGGATGAACCGCTTCATCGGTTTGTGGATTAAAATTTTCAGAATCACTTTTGTACTAACGAATATACTACAAAAAACGTGCAGAAAACGGAGAGAAGAGATAGAATTCGGAAGCAGCCCTGAAAATAATTTCTCTTCTGCCTTCTCTCTCCTGAAATCTGCCTTTGCAAAACTATGAACCTTCTTGAAAACTTCCGTGAAGGACTGCGTTCCATCCAATCCAATATGCTGCGCACGGTGCTGACTGCGCTTATTATTGCCATCGGGATTACTTCCTTGGTCGGTATCCTGACGGCAATCGACGGGATGCAGAGTTCGGTCAATAACAGCTTCGCAGATTTGGGGGCTAATACCTTCGATATCCGCGGTCCTCAACCGTTTCGGCGGCGTAATTCAGGCGTTCGGTTCAAAGATTATCCCGCGATCACCTACCGCCAATCCAACCAATACAAACGCGAGATACGGGACACTTATAATGCGCAGGTATCTATCTCCTCAAGTATCCGGGGGGCGGTTCAGGTGAAATATCGTTCGGTAAAAACAAATCCCAATGCCCGTATCGTCGGTATTGACGAAAATTACATGAGTATCAAAGGGTATAAGTTAATGAGCGGCCGTAACCTGTCCCAAACCGACTTGGATAACGGGCTGAATGTCGTCATTATCGGCTCGGAAATCGCACAGAAATTGTTTGAAGGCAAAACCGACCCCATCAATCAGGAGATCGTTATGTTGGGTAACCAATACAAAGTAGTAGGTGTATTGGATAAAAAAGGCTCACTGACGGGCGGAGGCGATGACCGAATCTTGTTGGTGCCCCTTGAAAACGGACGCGCCTTGGCCGCCAACCGCGAACTCACCTTTGATATTACAACCTCGGTCAACAGTATGGAAGATCAGGAACTGATCATTGAAGAAGCACGGGGCATCATGCGGCGGGTGAGGAAGGATGTGATCGGTAAGCCGGATTCCTTCGAAATTGAACGGGCGGATGCTTTGGCCAAAGATTTTGAATCGATAACGGGCTATTTACGCATCGGTGGTTTTGGCATCGGGATCATTACCTTGTTGGGTGCAGCCATTGCTTTGATGAATATTATGTTAGTGTCGGTGACAGAACGTACCCGGGAAATCGGGATTCGGAAATCATTGGGGGCTACGCCGCGCTTGATACGCCTTCAGTTTTTGATTGAAGCGATCGTGGTTTGTATTCTGGGCGGTATCGGCGGATTGATCCTCGGTATTATCGTAGGTAATCTCATTTCAAAAGTGATCAGCGCCAATGCCAGCTTCATTGTTCCGTGGTTTTGGATGATGATGGGGATTTTAGTGTGCGTGGCCGTCGGTATTATGTCGGGAATTTATCCGGCCATAAAAGCCTCACGCTTAGACCCTATTGAGGCATTGCGCTACGAATAGTCACTTTTTTGCGAAAATTTTTGGCTGAAAATTTGCATTTCCCCCAACAGACGCTACTTTTGCAGTCCCGTTTCCAAGAGATGCCCGGGTGGCGGAATCGGTAGACGCGTTGGTCTCAAACACCAATGGGGTCACTCCCGTGCCGGTTCGACTCCGGCCCCGGGTACTTTCGAAGGCTTGTAAGTGAAAACTTGCAAGCCTTTTTTATGAAATTGGTAGGAAACTTTCCATAGAAATCAAAAAAATGTAGCTTTAGTGCTTCATTTAGCAACCTTCCTTATGCAGCGTTTTTCTACCCGCTTCAGTTTTTTCATTTCCTTCGTGTTCGGTGCTTTTTTTTCCGGTTTCAGCCAAAAGCCGTCAACGCCTTATTTTCCGCCGGCGCATACTTGGACCGAAAAAACACCCGCCGAAATGGGGCTGAACCCTGCCAAAATTCAGGAAGCGATTGCCTTCGCGAAAGCAGGAGAATCCAAAAATCCGCGGAGCATGGAGCAGTCGCATTACCAATCGTTCGGCAAAGAACCGTTCGGCTTTGCCATCGGGCCGTTCAATGACCGCGGCGACCAAACGGGAATCATCGTTTATAAAGGCTACATCATTGCCCAATGGGGAGAACCGTCGCGGTGCGATATTACGCACAGCGTGACCAAAAGTTTTCTGTCGAGCGTAGTGGGAGTGGCCGTAGACAAAGGATTGATTCGGAGTGTTAACGACACCGTGGCTTCGTATGTGCCGCCCATCGAACTGTACGGACAACCCGTGCAGCGTCCGGCTGACGATTTTGGAAAACCGGAGTTGTTACATCTTTTTGATACCCCCCACAATCGCCGCATTACCTGGGATAATATGCTGCGTCAAACCTCCGATTGGGAAGGAACTCTGTGGGGGAAACCCGATTGGGCTGATCGCCCCGATGCAGATGCTTCCAAGTGGCTTACACGCCCGCGTAATGCCCCGGGCAGTGTGTATGAGTACAACGACGTGCGGGTAAATGCGCTGGCTTTGGCGGCTGCGAGCGTATGGCGCAAGCCGCTGCCGCAAGTACTGAAAGAACAGATCATGGACCCGATCGGTGCCTCAAATACGTGGCGTTGGACAGGCTACCGCAACGCGTGGATCGTATTGGACGGGCAGCCGGTACAATCGGTAAGCGGCGGCGGGCATTGGGGAGGCGGTATGTTTATCAATGCTTACGATATGGCCCGTTTCGGGTTATTAACGCTGCATCGAGGTAATTGGAACGGGAAACAACTGTTGTCGGAACAGTGGGTGAAACAGGCCACTACGCCGACCCCCGCGCAACCGACCTACGGATACATGAATTGGTTTTTGAACACCGGCCAAAAACCGCTGCCGAGTGCGTCGGCCAACGTGTATTACCACGTCGGCAACGGCACCAACATCGTGTTCGTGGACCCGGACCATGAGTTGGTAATGGTCGTACGATGGATTGAAAACAATGCGTTGGACGGTATCGTCAAACGCGTCTTGGAAGCCTTTACCCCAACAGTACCCGATACCGACATTTATCTGACGGATTTGAAAGGGAAGGCAGGAGCTATGACGGTCGGTAAGCCCGTCAATGTCACCAAACGACCGGGGTACGACAATCAGCCTTCGTTTACTCCTGACGGAAAGAAACTGCTTTATACTCAACAGGCCAACGGGCAAACGGACATTTGGACGTATGATTTGGAAAAGAAAACAAACACAACATTGACCAAAACAACGGAAAGTGAGTATTCGGCAACGGTCATGCCCGACGGAAAGCACTTCTCGGTGATTCGGGTAGAGCCTGACGGAATGCAACGACTTTGGCAGTTTGATTTGGCAACGGGTAAACAACCGACGTTGGTATTGCCGAGTATCAAACCCGTGGGGTATCATTGTTGGTACGGGGCTGATTCATTGGTGTTGTTTGTATTGGGGCAGCCTAATACCCTGCAACTTGCCCGCGTTTCTACCGGCCAAGGGCAAATCATCACAAACAATGTAGGTCGTTCTTTACTGCGTATTCCGTCGCAAAAAGCGGTGAGTTTTGTGCATAAATTATCCGCTTCCGAATGGCAGGTAGAGGCATTGGATATGAGCACTTTACAGACTGAAAAACTCATTCAGACCCCTTCGGGAAGCGAAGATTGCGCTTGGGTACCCGACGGGACGCTGTTGATGGCGCAGGGAGCCAAATTGTACCAATGGAATCCGAAATACCATACCGATTGGCAATTGCTGGCGGATTGGAGCAGTTTGGGAATTAAACAAATTACGCGCTTATCCGTCAATCCCAAAGGCACTCAATTGGCGTTTGTTGGCCAATAATTGCGGATAGTTTCAGTCTCCCGCAAAGAAGAGTCCTTTGATGATCTTATCGGGCGAATCGTTTGGGTTGAGCCGCAGCCAACCCATTAAGCCGTAGTCGGTCTTTACTAAAAAATGAGTTTCCAACTCAAAATCCGGTTTGCCGTATTCTGCCAAAACCACTTCGACCTTATATCCTTTGGGCAACGAGGCTACGGTTTCCGGTCCGGTTTTGCTTTGGTATAAAACAACATTGGTGAGGGTAACGGATTGCAAACCCACGTAGTAGAAAGGTTGTATTACTTCGGTTACAGTATCTTTTCTGATCTCAAATTTGCGCTTTTTATTGAAGAGGTTGTTGGTGTGGCCATTTATGTAAAACGTATTGTTATTGGTCAAATAAAATTCCAGCCCGTTGATGTTTCCGAGCATTTTTCCTTCTTTAGTGCCCACTGCAAAATTTGGGTCTTCGCTCGGTCCGAACGAAAAAAGAACGTACAGCGAATCTTTGAAAAGCGGATGTTGGAAAGCCGCCACTTTTTCAAAACAGGGGGCGTCCGGGTCCGGGCAATACCACGGGTCGTTTTTGGGTAATTGGATCGCTTTCTTGCGAATCAACTTCACTGCGCTTTTATCATATCCGAAAATAGCCGGTCGCATGCCGCCCTCTATTCGGAGTTTAGTCAATTGCGGAAAGTAATTGTTGGTTTGTCCGACGGAAGTGTAAGCAGTTATAAAAAGACAGATTAGTAACAGGAATGCCGATTTCATGGAAGATGCGAATGATTTTGCTGAAATGACCGGCAAAGTACAATTTTCGTCGATCAATGGTTGACCGAAGAATAAGTAGGAGAGGGGTTTTCCGGAAACTTTGTCAAAGTTTTGAACTTTGACAAAGTTATTTAGCCTTGAATTGTGTTTTTAGCCTCGGGTTGTGTCCGCACAGCCCGAATTCGTAAATCTAATTATAATTCAACCCCAAATCGTTTACCCAGTACTTCCAACGATTCTACAACGGGAGGGAGAAGAGCAATGCCTTCTTTGGTTCGAATGGCTTCGAGTTCGCGCTCCGGATCTCCGGGGATGAGGACTTGTTTCCCTTCCACAGCTTGTGCCGAACGGAAGCGCCGTATCCAATTATCCATGTGGGCTTTGAATTCATCGGCAGGGCGAAATCCGTCAATACGCATCGCTCCGAAGAAATGCCCGGTACCTTTGCCTACTCCCTCAGCAGCAGCCATAAAACCGGCCGTAGCAAAAGGCGGTACCCAAGGCCCATAATTAGCTCCTGACAAAACGCCGGAGAATATATCCACAATAGCACCCAACCCATAGCCTTTGTGGCTGCCGTGTTCGCGGTCAGAACCGAGGGGTAGCAGCGCCCCGCCGTTCTTGATGGGATTGGCGTCGGTTGTTACCATGCCGGCAGCATCTTGTGCCCATCCGAGCGGGGCCGGCAGATTTTTTCGTTGAAGAATCTCAAATTTGCCGTAAGCGGCAGCTGTACTGGCAAAGTCGGCTACAAAAGCAGGTTCTTCCTTGGCCGGCACAGCTACAGCAATGGGGTTGGTGCCCAGCATTTTTTCTAATGAAAACGTAGGAGCTACCAAGGGGGCGGCATTGGTCATGGCCATCCCGATCATGTCGTGCTCTAAAGCCAACATGGCATGGTAACCCGCAATCCCGAAGTGGTTGGAATTTTGGACAGAGATCCATCCGGAGCCCACTTTCTCTGCCTTTTCAATGACGATTTCCATGGTTTTCGGACCTACCACCAAACCCACGCCGGCATCGCCGTCAACGACCGCCGTGCTCGGGCTTTCGTGCACAATACGCACGTTGGGGGTCGGATTGAGTCGGCCGTGGTCGAAAAGGCGGACGTAGCCCGCCAACCGGGCAATACCGTGGGAGTCGACTCCTCGCAGATCGGCCGAGATCAGAACCGTAGCGGCTAAAACGGCATCCGATTCGGAAAAACCGATGCTTTGAAATATGTGTTGGGTAAATGTGCGCAGTTGTACAACAGAAAACATAACGAATTTTCGGGGAAATTTGGAAGTTGAATGATTGCTGCAAAGGTCGTAAGAAATACGAAACGGCGGGCAGTTTTAGTGAAATGAAGTAAAAGGTGGGTGAAAAATGCTTGTATGTATCTCAACCTTAAACCGACAGCCTTTATGCGTACTGCTTTGCTTTCCTTAGTATGGGTATCTTCCCTTGTTTTTACTTATGCTCAAGCCCCCAATACCCTTTCAGCGCAGGAAAAGAAAGAAGGGTGGACATTGCTTTTTAACGGAAAAAATACGGTCGGTTGGCATGCTTATGGCGGTAAGGAGGTAGGCTCGGCTTGGATCATAGAGGGCGATGCCCTGAAACTGCACGTCCCCAACCGGGCGGGCAACAAAGCCCCCAACGGTGGGGATATTGTCCATAATGACCCCATTACGGGTGATTTTGAATTTAAAGCTGACTGGAAGGTGAGTTCTTTGGCCAACAGCGGTATTTTCTTTTTCGTAAAAGAAGCCCCTCAGTATAAAAATATGCACGATACGGGCTTGGAATTGCAGGTATTGGACGACCGAATCTACGAAGGAGCGGCCGAAAATAAGCACCGTGCCGGCGACTTTTTCGGGGTGGCTAATGCCCGTATGCGGGAAATCAACCCCGTAGGGGAGTGGAACCAAGTCGTTTTTACCGTACGTAAGCATAAACTGACGGTATCGCTTAACGGTTTTGTAGTACAGGAACACGACTTGAACGGAGCCGATTGGAAGCAACGCGTGGCCGGCAGCGGATTGAAAAACGCCCCGATTGCTCAGGGCGTTTATAAAGGATTGATCGGGTTGCAGGATTGGGGCAGTACGGTATGGTACCGCAATCTGAAAATCAGAAAGTTATAGGCAATTCTACCACGGTACTATCCCATCCTAAACGCATGACGGCGTCATTGCCTTTAGGAAAATGAATAGAAAAGTTCTCCAGTGGAGTATCCGTTGATTTTTTGGAAGGTACGGTAAAACGGGCTACGTCGTTTTCCGGCTTGTATTTGAAGGCTCCCCAGTAATCCAAATCGCTGTTAAGGATGATCGTCCATTCGTTTTCGCCGGGAATGCTGAAAAGCGAATAGGTCCCGGCTTTTATTTTTTTGCCCTGGATAGTAGCATCTTGGTAGAACTTGATCTCGGTATTTTCATTGGCTCCCGTGCGCCATACTTTGCCATACGGTACTAATGTTCCGAATACTTCACGGCCATTTTTGTTAGGACGGCTGTAAATGACCCGTACCAGTGCTTTTTCACCGTCTTTGCGGTCGTGGGCAAAATGGTCAGGGAAGTAGGCAACATCCATAGGACTCTTGTCCACCGGGCGGAAGTTTTGAGCCCAAGCCCCCCAAAAGGAAAAGCATAACAGAAAAGCAAAAAGGGTTGTCTTTTTCATTTGTGTTTGAGAGAGTTAAGGAAATTAATTGGAAAACGTAGGGATGAAACAATAATAACGGAAACGGAAGACTCGATGTCGGGGGATACTTTCTCCCTTTTATCTTTCTTTAACGCATACTCGGCCGCGGTAATACGGGCAAACTTTCGTGGCCATTCTCCCCCACGGCCTGTACGGCAAAGAAATAATTGTCTTTGGAATAGGGGAGCGTCAGCCCGTTTTTATCCGTAAAAAATTTCTTTTGCCAAAACGGCCAATGGGTTTCTCGCATCAACACGTAATACCCTTTGACTTTGCCGACTTTGGGTGCCTGCCAAAAAAGCGAGGTGGAATTGGTAAGGTTGCGGGCTTCCAACGTTACATTTTGCGGCATGGCCGGCGCTTTGGCCAAATTGGCCAAGGTGGCTAAATTGACACAGGTGTTTTTGCGCAAATATTCAAAATCCATGTGTTTGGCATAATCGCCGTATTCGATGCCTTTGTCGGTGCGGAGGTCTTGGTGTTGATGGTTGAAGTTTTCGTTCATTTCCGTGATCCGTACCGCTGCAAAATCGCGATTGACAAAGGGAGTATGGTCGCCGCCGCGCAGGTAGCGGTCGTTGCGGTAAATGAGTTTTATTTCCAAATGATCGACGTAGCGTTCGCCGATTTCTTTGACATACCGGGCCAACGTCCGAGCTTTGCCGTCGTTTTCGGCTCCGTATTGGCGGACACCGGCGGCGCGTTTGTCGGTTTCAAACCCGGACAATCCTTCGCTGAAAACCCGCAATTTTGTATTGTCGATCAAACGGGTATCGGGGCTGTGGTTGGAGCCCATGATGTCGTTGTTGAGCAAGGCTTCTAAGTTCCATTTTTCATTCACGGCGCGTTCGGCCAAGTGATTGGCACCCAATAAACCTTGTTCTTCGCCGCTGACGACCACAAAAATAATAGTAGCCGGAAAAGAGGATTTGCTCATAACCCGCGCCAATTCTATCACAGCGGCGGTGCCGCTTCCGTCGTCATTAGCTCCCGGAGCATCTGATTCGCGATTGCTGACGTCACTCACGCGGCTGTCGATGTGGCCGCTGACCATGAAAATACGGTCGTCGTTAGGGTCAGTCCCCTTGAGCGTTGCCATTACATTACCGATCTCCTGAGCCACATCTACGCGCCGCCCGTCGGGTTGGAGGGTCCAGGTATCGATGGTGGCGGTCATGCGCCCGCCCGATTGTTTGGCAAATTCATTAAAACGGCTGAGTACCCACTGTCGGGCGGCACCGATGCCGCGTTTGGGGTCGGTCACAGTACTCATGGTATGGCGCGTGCCGAAACTGACCAATTTGTCAATGTGACTGCGTAAACTGTCGGGCGATACCTCGGCAATCATACTATTGATGGCAGGGTCGCGCAGGATGACCTCTTGGGAAAAGCTTTCAAAGGTAAAAAAGGCAGAAAGGAAGAATAAAGCGGTTTTTTTCATACGAATTTTTAAAAGGGTTGATGCAAGTGCAGTTAAGTGGGATTAAAGCAAACAAAGGAAATTGGTTCTTCTTTGATTGGTATGGGAAGAAGGTTGCCTGTGAGGACATAAGCAACGGCAACCGCCATTGTCCGTGTCCTCACGGACAATTTTCTTATAAATTACAGTTGAACCATGAAATTTTACCTTGTAAAAATAAAGCAAAGTTTTTCAATAGACCCGGATTGTTTCTATTAATGGTAAAGATTTTTTGATTCTCTGATAATTTTTGGTGATAACGTCTGTACCGAAAGTCTGACGGCAGTCGGTAAGGTCAGACCTTCGGTACAGACCTGTCGCCACAACCATTTTACTAAGGCAAAGTTGAAAAGGTAAATAAAATTTTAGATTTTATGTATTTATTTTAGAATTTCTAAAAAAATAATACTTTTGAAATAAAATTTCCTAATCATATCAAATGGTTGTTATCAGTTATAAAGTAATCAGAGAATTTAGTGAGAGGTACATAGATTCCTCAGATGCATTGAATAATTGGTACTCCATTATGGGAAAGAACGATTTTGCCAACTTTAATGAATTGAGAACGGTTTTTAATTCCGTTGATGCAGTGGGCAACGATAGATATGTTTTTAATATCAGGGGAAATCGCTATCGGTTAATTGCTTTAATTCATTTTGATGTTCGTACGGTATATATTTTGTTTGTCGGGACACATCAGGAGTACGATCGGATCAATGCAGCAACAGTTCAATTTAAAAGAAACTAACGCTATGAAAATTACTAATGAAACGGAATACGAAAGAATTATGGAGGAAATCCTGCACTTGATGAACCAAGGAGAAGGAAATCTTAACAAGGAAGAAAAGGAAAAACTGCGAAACCTTGCCTTAGCAGCGCAAGTGTATGAGCAAAATCTGTACACGATTCCCGCCCCTACTACATTGGAAGGCATGATTGAGTTACGAATGTATGAGATGAAATTGAAACAAAAAGATTTGGCAAAAACACTCGGAGTAAGCGATGCCAAATTATCTCTCATTTTAAGCGGGAAGCAAAAACCGGATATTCCCTTCATCAAAGCGGTTCATACCAAACTCAACGTTTCGGCAGATTTTATTTTGCAACATGTGTGATTCGGGCAAGCACTTTTGATTAAGGCAAAGCAGAAAAGTTAATGTTAGGAGCTTTATTTACGGCATTCCTCTGAAATGTGCCGTCAAGCGGAACAAAATCGTTGAAGAAGCCGCAATTGCGCAGGTAAAAGGCACCGTTGGTGACTCCGCCGGCGTAGTCTTTTCGGTAGTTTTTGCGCGCGGTGGCATCGCCGGTGAATTTAGCTTCGGTGAGTTCTTTCCATTGACCGTTGGCAGTACAGATCCATTGATTCGTGTACAAGCCCTGTCTGCCCGTATTGCCCGTATCAGGGATGAAGTTTTCCAGAAAAGAATGCAACGATTTCAAATAGGTCGAGGTGGTGGGGCGTTTAAAAACGGCGATAAGACGCCACTGATTTTCTTCCGGAGCAAAAAAATAAGCACTGTAAACGGTACAATTGCCGGCAACGGGTTTCCCCTGCAACAGGAAACGGTACGTTTGACCCGCTTTCCAGTTGTATTTCAGATAACTTTGGCCACCGGCACCCTCGTTGCCGAATTCGCCGGTATAGACGCCTTCTCCTTTTTTAAGCAATACAATTTTTTGATCGTCGGGAATGGCCTTCGGGTTGTCGGTTTTGAACGGACTCCATACGGAAAATAGGATACGTCGTTCCGCAGCGGAATTGACCTGTATACCGAAATAGCCCTCGGCAAACCCGTTGGCCATAAAATATGAGCCGATCACATCCGATTTTTCAGGAACGGTGAGTTCGTTATAAAACCACTCAATCTTCTCATTGACCGGAAGTGTGTATTTCAAATGGACCGACGGACCTCGGCGGCCCCAATAGAAATAATGATCCGTATTGTCTTTTACAAACACCGTTTCGGCATTTACGGCACTTCCGCTCACCCGGATGTTTTGGATAGCGGCAAAATCAGTCCCTGTTTTGGAGACTCCCTGTAAATCAACGACAGCGTAGCCTTCTTTGACGCTCCATTCGCCTGCAAAATATTCTTTGGTCGTGTTGGGGGTAAGGGTTAATTCCACGGTTTTTCCTAAGACAGTTACGTTGATCTTACCGGGTCCGCCGTCGGTTTTGAGGGTGACCGATACCTTCAACTGTCCCGCCTGATTGACCCGCACGTACGTTCGGCAAACAGTACCGGGATGAGTCCAACGAAGTAACCCTTCCGGAGTGATTTTTTCTGAGGTATCTTCCGGTCGGAGCAACCACGCATTGCCCCCGATCGGAACGGTTTGTACATTGGCCTCATGGCCTGCCGGACCGGTTTGGGCGTTGGCTTGGTCATAGCCGGTCAACAACAGCAGGTGAAGAAGACCGGCAAAAAAGAGTCGTTTCATGGGCATGGTTGATCATGGACGGTTAGGATAACACAAAGAATCGGCAGACAAAACTAACCTAAAATCAACCAAATCCCTACAAACAAATCCGGGGTATGTCTTGCACATTCTGGGAAAAGAGCGCCTTGAGTAGGTATAAAAAGCCGATAAAAATGGATTGGTATAATAATTTAAGGGGTTGATTGGCAATACATTAAATAGAAAGACAGCGGATGAAATCGGCATTTGATTTATCTCTTGTACTGGCCCGAATTGAAGAAGCCACTCGGGCTTTTCCTAAAGCAGCTATGTTTGAATTGGCCGAAAGGGGATACAATACGTTGTTTGAACAATTGATTTCCTGCATTATTTCGATTCGTACGCTTGACGAAACGACGATTCCGGTGTCGCTCCGTCTTTTTTCGGCAGCGCGTACCCCGGAGGAATTACTGCGTTTGAGTCCGAAACAACTCACTGAATTGCTCTATGGGGCTACTTATCCCGATCAAAAGGCCTATACTCTGTTGGGCATTGCCAAAGCGGCCGCAGAGCAGTATCAAGGACAGCTTCCGGCTGATTATGACCGCCTGACGGCGCTCAAAGGCGTAGGCCCTAAATGCGCTAATTTGGCCTTAGGCATAACCGCCGGACAGGCCGCTATCAGTGTCGATATTCACGTGCATCGGGTGGTCAATCGTTGGGGATACGTGCAGGCCGGGCAGCCCGAAAAAACCTTGAAGCAGTTGGAAGAAAAAGTACCCGTTGCCCAATGGATTGAGATCAATCGTTTACTGATGCCCTTCGGTAAACACATTTGCACCGGCACATTGCCCCGTTGTTCTTCCTGTCCGGTGTTGGAATGGTGTGCGCAAGTGGGCGTGACCCAACACCGATAATGGACAAATGATTCGGTAGCGGTTTGACAAAACATAAGTCAGGTTCGTTTCTTTTTACAGGTACGGGTAGAGTATTTATAACTTTAGGTAATAGTGGATAGATATTTATGATTAGTACGTTCGATTGGCCGGGCTTATTTTTGCCAAAACAAAGAAAAAAGTTTTGCGGTCGTAAGGGCTTCGCTTTTTAAATCAAAAATAAAATTACCAAAGGTTATGATTACAACAGATATAGGCATCATCGGTGCCGGACCGGTGGGCTTGTTCAGCGTGTTTGAAGCGGGGTTGCTAAAAATGCGTTGCCATTTGATTGACGCCTTGCCCCAAATCGGCGGGCAATTGTCTGAGATTTACCCCCAAAAGCCGATTTACGACATTCCCGGTTATCCTACCATCAAAGCACAGGAGTTGATTGACAACCTCATGCAGCAAATTGCCCCCTTCAAACCCGGCTTCACTTTAGGAGAGAGAGTGGAGAGCATCGAACGCCGCGAAGACGGCTCTTTGCACGTCATTACCTCCGACAAGACCGTGGTGCATTGTCAGGTAGTTGTGATTGCGGGGGGATTAGGTTGTTTCGAACCGCGCAAGCCCGAAATTACCGGATTGGAACATTTTGAAGGGAAAGGAGTAGCTTATATGGTGAAAAACCCCGAAAAATTCAGAGGGAAAGACATCGTTATTGCGGGCGGCGGCGACTCTGCTTTGGATTGGACGGCTTATTTGGCTGACATTGCCCAATCGACTACGCTCATTCACCGAAGCGATACCTTCAGAGGAGCACCCGATTCGGCCGAGAAAGTATTTGCTTTGGCCGAGCAGGGTAAAATTAATCTCATTTTGCAATCCAATGTGGTGAGTTTGAACGGCAACGGTCACTTAAAAGAAGTGGTGGTAGCGGGAAAAGATAAACAGACGTATGCCTTACCTTCCGACTACTTTATTCCGCTTTTCGGGCTGAGTCCCAAACTCGGGCCTATTGCTGATTGGGGCTTGAATATCAGCAAATCGGCCATTGAAGTAGATACTTTGGATTATTCCACCAATGCAGCGCGCATTTACGCCATCGGCGACATCAACACCTATCCGGGCAAACTCAAATTAATCCTGACGGGTTTTCACGAGGCGGCTATGATGTGTCAAAGTGCCTTCAAATACGTTTATCCTAATCAACACCTCAGTTTTAAATATACGACTGTCAACGGCGTAAACGCTTTTTAGTCATGATCGAATTTATGGTGGAAGACAGAGCCGGGGCGCGTCAAACGCTGGAGATTCCGGAAGGCATCGGTCTCAGTTTAATGGAAGTATTGAAAGCTTCTGAATACAACATTTTGGCCACCTGCGGCGGCATGGCTCTGTGTGCTACCTGCCACGTAGAAGTGTTGGCCGGCGGAGAGGCCCTTCCGCCAATCAGCGATGCGGAGTTGGATATTTTAGATACGCTGCCTTCGGCTACTGCCGAGAGTCGTTTGGCTTGTCAACTGCGGGTAAATGAGACCATGCAGGGTACTGTTTTTAAAATACGCGGAGAGGAATAACCTGTTTCTGCAGACACGCTGCTATCTATACGACCGGAGGTTTTGTCGGCAGTCCTGTCTTTTCCTTCGTTAGTTCGGTTGTCCCGTCTTGTCGCGTTTTTCAAATGGGCAATACGGGACAACAAAAAAAGATACCCCGTCAGAGAGTACCGGTTTCTTTTTTTATCAATTCTTTCAGTCCTTTTATGACCGAATTCCACGCTTTTGCCGATCGTTTATAACGTTTGTCAGCTCCTTCTCCCTGCCCAACGTCATCGGTAACGGTCAAGGTCGTTTCGCCGTTTTCGTAGGTGAGCACTTCGGTTACGGTAGAGAAACTGTCTTCCTCGGTTCCGTTTTGCAAAGAATACTTCAGCAGTTGTTCCGGAATGATCTCAAGAATGAACCCTTTCATTTCTATTTGCTTCAGAAGAAACATTTGTCCCCTGAAAACAATGGTACTGCCCTTTTCCCAATCGGAAAACACTTCGCAGTTAAAAAAATATTTTCGGGTCTTTTTGGGGTTGGTGAGTGCATCCCACACAACAGAAGGTTCAGCCTTCACTACAATTTTTTTTCTGACGATAAATTCTTCAACTTTTTTCATGGTGCTTACGGATAATATGTTGCAATAAAACGGTTTAAGCTCAATTTCTATTGATTCTCTAAACGAATTTTATGAGAAGAACAGAAATTGATTAAAATTAGATGAATTCAGGCAAGCAAGAATGTGTATCCGGTATGATTTTTTAGGAGTTAAACTCGGTATTTTACCGTTTTTCTTTTTCCACTCATTTTAACCGCTATTAGAATTATGAAGACTTTACTGAAAAATGGGTTGCTCATGCTCGTATTGACGACAGGAATGACCTTGACCGGATTTGCCGCCGACGGATCAACTTCAGAAAACACTTTACCTCCTGCCATTGCCTCCACTAAAGAACAACAAATGCTGAAACGTTTGGAAGAATTGAAGGCCATGAATCCGGAAAACATGACCAAGCCTGAGAAAAAGGCAGTTCGCAAAGAGGTCAAACAAATCAAAAAAGCCATGCGGGATTACAATGGCGTTTATATATCGTTCGGGGCATTGATTATTATTATTTTACTGCTGATTCTTATTTTATAGTTTGCAGAAAAACTCATCAAGCCCAAAGTCTTTCCCCAGATAGGAGAAAGGTTTTGGGCTTTTTTTTGAAAAGACAACTTTGATCGTTGTTGACAGCAACTTTTTATTGAGGTGGTTCAAAAGTAACCGATGTGTCATCGGTACTAAACGTACTTATTGAACGGTACACCACTAAACGCAAAATGCCGATCACAGGATGTGACCGGCATTTTGCGGTAGAAAGGGTTGTTTAAAAAATTACTGCAACGGTGTGGTGGTAGAATTGTAAACCGGCCAAACACCGGCTTTGGGAAAGCTGATGCCTTTATTGGCTCCTTTGACCGCATTGTCCTGTCCAAAATAATAAAGCGGATGGCCTCGGAAAACCAACTGCTTTTTGCCGAAAACATCAATCACCGTGAAGTCACTTGCGGAAAGATTGCCGGGTAAGTCAGTAGGCACGGCAATTTCGGCAACGGGCCATACGGCATTATTGCTGAAATCTGACTTGGTGAAGGTGTTGGTGTTTTTCTTGTCGGGGGCATAGCCGTAGAGTGTTCTGCCGGCGGCATCTACCAGATAGATAGTTTTGCCGGTCCCTACTGTATAATCGCTCAAATAATTCAGACCGTCATGGCCGACCAACTGGGCATTGGCAAAAAACAGCGAATAGCCGGGTTTGGCCACAAACCAAATGTTGCCGACTTTTTCGCCGCCGATGTCACCGGCTTTGGTGTCGGCTGCGTAGTAATAAAGCGGCCAACCTTTGTAGGCGGTTTGTTTAGTACCGTCGGCACGGGTAATGGCGGTAAAATCAGAGGCGACTAAATTCGTACCTAAGGAGGGATTTTCTTTGTAAAAAACGGGCCAATTGGTTAAGCAGTTACCTGTGCATTGTGATTGTCCGGAAATGTCCGAAGTAAAAAAATAAAGCGTTTTTCCGTTTTCTCCCGTAAGCACTTGGCCTAAAGAAGTTTGGCCCAAAGCGACGTCGAAGGCAGGTGTACTGTCGGTTTTTGTGCAAGATGAATAGACAAACAAGAGACCGATCAGGAGGAGTTTTAAAGAGTTTTTCATAACATCCGTTGATTTAAAGTTTGAATCAATACGGAAGAAGAAACGACCGGGTTGCGGATGAAGAGAGAGAAAACGATTGATGAAAGGCTAACCAATTGAAAATCAAACGTAAAAAAAATATTGTAAAGCCTAAACGATGGTATCAATTTGCCTCTGTAAAACCTGTTTATCGGTTTTGGTTTTGGCCAAAGAAAACGCTTTTTGAAAATTCAATTTTGCTTTTTGATTGTCCATGTCTCTGTAAAGTTCGCCCAGTAAAGAAAAGTAAAAAGGATTGTCCGACAGGTTCAATTTTTCGGCTTCGGCAATGGCTGCTGCCTTCCCTTTTACCTTGGCGAGGGCATAGGTTCGGTTGAGAGCGGCAATGGGCGAGTACTGTACCATCAGCAATTGATTATACAATTGTAACACAGTGGCCCACTTTGTTTCGGTGTCCGTTTTGACCGTAAACCAATAGGCAATGCTTGCTTCCAAGTGATATTTCGGGAGAAGATTGCCCTGCGATGCTCTGCGGAGGTAATAAGCGCCTTGGGCGATCAGTTCATAATTCCAACGAGTTTCGTCTTGGTCATGGTAAAGGATCATTTCTCCGTTTTCATTATGACGCGCTTCAAATCGGGACGAATGAAAACACATCAATGCTGACAGGGCATTGACAGCGGGTTGGTTGGTTTGCTCATTTTCAAGTAATAAGTAAGTCAGCCGCATAGCCTCCAAACACAGGTCTTTGCGCAAGACGGTGTCTTGACTTGCGGAATAATAACCTTCGTTAAAGAGCAGATACAACGTGGTCAGTACCGAATCCAGACGTTTATTGATCTCTGATTCGTCGGGAAATTCAATTTTTATTTTTTCCGTACGTAGCTTTTCCCGCGCCCGAAACAGCCGTTTGTTAATGGTTTCTTTATTGGTTAAAAACGCATTGGCAATTTCGTCAATACCGAAGCCGCAAAGGAGGCGAAGCGAAAGCCCTATTTGCGATTCGGTTGAAATAGTCGGGTGACAAAGCGCAAACAGCATTTGCAGTTGACTGTCCGAAATATTTTTTTCAGACAAATCGATTTCCGCCGTTTCGGAGGGCGATTCGACTAATTGGTGTACTACCTTCTCCGTAAAAACAGACTGACGATAAAAGTGGTTTTTGGCTTTATTTTTGGCCACCGAATACAGCCAAGCGGTTGGATTGGCAGGAATACCTTGATAGGGCCAGGTTTCGAGCGCTGCTAAGAAGGTTTCACTTGCGATATCCTCAGCCACAGCAAGGTGTTCTATGCCAAATCGTTTGGCAAGGACGGCGGTGATTTTCCGAAATTCTGTTCTGAATAAATGCGGTATCAGGTCGGGTTGCTCCATGGTTGAAAAAAGCCTCTTTGCTACCGGCAAAGAGGCTTTCGTTTTTTGCTTAATTTCTCAGGCTTTCGCTATTTTTCGAACTTCCATGCTGTTGCCTTCGCCCAACAAAACGGGGCAGCCTTTGGCAAATTCTACGGCCTCTTCCACCGACTCGGCTTTGACGATGATGAACCCGCCGATGGTTTCTTTGATCTCTCCGAATGGCCCGTTGGTGACTACGTTGTTGGGGCGTACTACTCGGGCATCTTCAAAGGGTAAACCCGTGCCGCTCACAAACTTGTTTTGGGCCGCAATCCCGCCGATCCAATCCATCGTTTGTTGCATCCATTGCTGCATTTGTTCGGGTGAGGCCAATTCTTTGCCGTCGGGGTGTCTCATGATCAATACGAACTCTTCCATTTTTTGTTGATTTTAACGGTTATCAGATGATTGAAATTCACCCCATAACAAATGAGTTTTCAGAAATTGGACAAGGGTGGGTGTTTTTATTTGAGATTTTTGCCCTTAAAAGTGAAAACGTTGCCAATTTATGTTTTATAAAAAGAAACCAACCGGATACTGATAAAATTGGGACACTCACGCCTCCTGTGAACTGTATTTAGCAGATTTATCGGTGGGTTTAGATTTAAACATGGAAAACGAAGGTGATGATTAGGACCAAAATACACCCGATAAATACCGCAATGACTTTTGATTCTTTCATTCCTTTGATTTCCCAATTATTATTGTTCCTGCCCTCTTGGGGCAGTGTCCATACCGTCAGGGTATTAGTCCTGACGGCATTGCGAATTTACTTAAAAGTTTGTGCCAAGAGTGGCGGCAGGTGCGATTATTAAAGACGAGGCTCGGGTCATTGTTTGTTGTTTCGTTTATTCCTTAAAAAAAGAAAGAAAACCTCGGCGGTCGGTTGCCGAAATTACGTATTTTTGTCGTGTTAGTTTCTGCTGTCGTCTGCCCCTTGATTTAATTTTTGTTATTGGTCGGCCGTTATTTGTTCGACACTGCCCCTCATTTCGTCAAGTTCGTTAATTTTGCGGCAGTTCACGTCATGTGAACTGTTATCTGTTGACCGTGGACTAAAAAAATGTATCATAATCCGGTATTATTGGAAGCGTGTTTGGAAGGCTTGGCCATTCAACCCGACGGCGTGTATGTAGATGTTACCTTCGGCGGCGGCGGTCACTCTAAAGCTGTTTTAGAACGACTCGGCGACAAGGGCCGTTTGTTGGTTTTTGATCAGGATGCCGACGCACGTGCCAATGCACAGGCAATTGACGATAAACGACTTACATTTATTGATGCTAATTTTCGGCACCTCCAAAAATACCTTCGTTTGTACGGCGTTAAACAGGCAGACGGTATCTTAGGGGATTTGGGAGTATCGTCGCATCAGTTTGATACAGCCGAACGCGGTTTTTCTACGCGTTTTGAAGCCAATTTAGACATGCGCATGAATCAGCGGTCGGGCACTACGGCCCGAGACCTTATCGAGACCTATTCTGCCGAGGAGTTGCATCGCATCTTGGGGATGTACGGCGAATTACAAAATGCCAAAACGGCGGCGCAGGCCATAGTAGCGGCAAGAACCAACCGGGCCATCGAAACGGTCAATGATTTGAAGGCGGCGTTGCAACGATACGCGCCGCGGGGAAAAGAAAATAAGTATTTTGCGCAGGTTTTTCAGGCATTACGCATTGAGGTCAACGACGAAATGGGGGCTTTGCAGGAGTTTTTAACGCAGTCGGCAGAAGTGTTGAAGCCGGGGGGACGATTGGTAGTGATGTCGTATCATTCGTTGGAAGACCGGTTGGTGAAAAACTTTATTGCGAAGGGTAAGTTTTACGGAGAGGTTGAAAAAGACTTATTCGGCAACGACCTGAAACCGTTACAGTCAGTGACGCGCAAGCCCATTGAAGCCTCGGCCGAAGAAATTGCTCAAAACTCCCGCGCCCGCAGTGCCAAGCTGCGCGTGGCGGAGAAGTTGTAAGGGGATGAGTCATAATGCAAATGGATTTATTAGATTTTAGGTTGATTTTCAGTCGCAATACCCGTGCGGTGCCGTTAAATCCCTCAAAACCAATAGAACATAACTCTGCATAATTGCTTTAAATAAGTGCATAAAATAGATTTTGGGGTTCGCCCTTTGATGGTAATTCAGCCATTTGAATCTGTTGAAATCCACCTTAAAACTGTATTTCAATTCCGGTTTTCTAAAATACTGATTACGAACTACTCACTACTCACTACTGAACTATATGGCTGTTAATGTCCTGAAAGCGCAAAAACGTCCCCCGAAAACCGTCAAAACCAACAGCCAAGTGCTGACTTGGTTGGGGCAGTGGTTTCATGTTGAAAAATGGATAGGCGGCAAACAATTTCCCATTAAGTACTTAGACGGTACCTTGTTTTTGTTAGGGTTGGGGTTGATTGTTGTCTTTTTTCGCATCAATGCCGAGCGCCAAATGCGGAACCTGCGTAAAGCCAATGAAGAGGTCAACAACTTGCGGGCAACTTATACCATCCTGAAAGCTAACTACATGAAAATGGGAAAACAGTCGGAGTTGGCTCCGAAAGTTGAAAAATTCGGACTCAAAGAAAGTCGCAAAACGCCCCAACGCATTGTAGTAGACAGTAAATAGTCAGCCATTTTAAAGAATACCCATGCTAAGCCGACCCAAAAACATTCGTGAAGATATCTCCCGTCGCTCTTGGACCGTGGCCGGAGGATTGATTCTGTTAGGAGCTGTCGTCATCTATCGTATTTTTTACATTCAACATTACGAAAAATACAAGGGAAAGCCTTGGATTGAATACATGTCGAGAACCGTACGGGTAGATACCATTCAGGCCATGCGCGGCAATATCTATTCCAACGACGGGAGTTTGATGGCCACCTCTTTACCTTATTACGAAGTTTCGATTGACCCAACCGTGACAGACAGCGCTTATTTTTACAGCCGGGTGGACTCGGTCGCGACTCTGTTAGCCCGTACTTTCGGACAACGTACCCGCGAAGAATACCGCCGTGATTTGATTTTTGCCCGTCATGAATTTGAAAAGAATGATCGTAAGGGCAATCGCAACATTCGATTATTGAAGCGTAGAATCACGTACCGCGAATACAATCTGATGCTGAATCAGCCTTTTAAGGGATTTGTAATTAATAAAGAAGACAGTACAAAGAAACCGGTACAGTGGAAAGGTTGGCCCTTCTTCCGGCGTTTTGCTACAACCGGTCGCAGCCGGGGCGGAAAACTGACCGTTTCGTACGAGCGCTACAATCCCTTCGGGTCTTTGGCCGAACGCACTATCGGCGATCTGGATAAGAGGACAAAACGCGGTCTGTTCGGTTTAGAAGCAAGTTTTGATAAGCGTTTGGCAGGGACGCCCGGTGTAGGGCTTTTCCGAGTTCTTGATGATCAAACCTTTGTGCCCAATGAAGATGACGAAGGGTTACAACCTGTCAACGGTTTTGACGTACACACTACGATTGATGTAAACTTTCAGGATATTGCCGAAACGGCGCTCCGCAATACGCTCCAACGCTACAAAGCGGCTTATGGTTGTGTAATAGTAATGGAGGTGTCGACAGGGGAAATTCGTGCTATTGCCAATCTCTCCCGAAATGCTGACTCCAGCTATTTTGAGAAGTATAACTATGCCTTAGCAGGATTGAGCAATCCCGGTTCGACTTTCAAGCTACCTACAATGTTGGCTGCTTTTGAAGAAGGATTACCTCTGAATCGAATCTACCACACCGGTAATGGCGTGGCTAAATACAACACGGCTGTCATTCGAGATACCAAGCGAATCGGGCACGGAAGTATTACGGCGCAGCAGGTATTTGAGAAGTCATCCAACGTGGGCGTACACTTGGTCATGAAGGATTATTTTTACGGAAAAGGCGACAAATACGTAGGTTACCTCAAGCGGTTTCATTTGCGCGAACCGACAGGAATCCAAATGAAAGGAGAGCCGGCGCCCCGCGTTCGTATTCCGTCTGATAAACGTTGGAGTAAAACATCGCTTACCTACATGAGTTATGGTTATGAGTCAGAACTGACCCCGTTGCAAATGCTGGCCTTTTATAATGCCGTTGCCAACGACGGCTATTGGGTGCGCCCGATGATCGTGAAACAGATAAAACAGGCTGACGAACTGATTCAAGAAATACCGGCTTTTCGCAGTGAGCAGCGCATTGCCTCCGAAAATTCGTTGCGCAAAGCGCGGCTTTTGTTGGAAGGGGTAGTAGACCACGGTACGGCAACCAACATCAAAAATGAACATTACAAAATTGCAGGGAAGACCGGTACTGCCCAAAAATTGGTCAACGGGCGCTATTTACAGGGACTTTACAATACCTCTTTTATCGGGTATTTCCCGGCCGACCAACCGCGTTACAGTTGCTTGATCGTAGTAGACAGTCCGCGCGGGTTCAGTATGGAGCAGTTGTATGCGGGCAGTGTAGCGGCTCCGGTATTTAAGGAAGTAGCCGACCGTATCATCGGTTATGATATTAAAATGCACCCGCCGATTCAGAAACAAAAAAACAAAACTTCCGAAATGCAAAAGCAGTTGCGAGCCGGACAGGCCGACGACTTGCGGACGATAGCCGAAGAGATGGATATTGAGTCACCCCTGGACGTAAACGGTTGGGTAGAAGCCCAAAAAGGGGAAAACGGCATCGAATGGAAAAATCAGGACTCCGATCCGAACAAAATGCCTGATTTGACGGGTATGTCGTTGCGCGACGCCGTTTATTTACTCGAAAATCACGGATTTAAGATCGCCTATACCGGCAAAGGAAAGGTAGCTGCCTACGAATACAAAGGGGGGCGTTATGTACTGACATTGAAATGATTATTTTACCCTTCTCAAACAAGGAAAAGGGTAAAATAAACCCCTCTTCCTGAAAGAAGAGGGGTTGGGAAGAGGTTAGATACTATCCCCACTTGGATTTTTGAATGTTATCAATACTTATCTTGATACTTTCCAGCGGCGGGCGCTTGCAAACATCCTGCTCTACAAAATAGTGTTTGAGGCCCGCTTTTTTGGCGTGCGTAAATAAATCACCGAAATCAATGGTGCCGGTGCCTACTTCGGCAAATTCTTTTTGCGGGCTGTTGGCCATGTCTTTGACGTGCCAAAGCGGGAAACGGCCCGGGTATTTAGTGAAATAATCGGCCGGTTTTTCTTCGGCTTTGACCATCCAAAACAGATCCGGCTCCATGATGACCGAGGTGTTTTTCAGAATGAGGTCGTAGGGCTTTTCACCGTCTATTTTTTGGGTAAATTCAAAATCGTGGTTGTGATAGCCCAGCGTTAGTCCTGCTTTTTTGGCCACTTCCGAGCCTTTATTGAGCAGATCGAAAAGTTGTTTGTAATCATCGGCCTTGCGCTCACTGTCCATCAGGTAAGCAATGACAGCGTATTTTTGACCGATAGCCGCTCCGTCTTCCATTACTTTTTCCCAATTTTTGGTTAATCCGTCGGAGCCGCCCGCCCGCGCGGTCATGTAGTGCCCGCTGACTGCCGACAGCCCGTTGTCTTTCAGAATTTTGCTGTACTCGGCGGGAGTTTTACCAAAAAACTTACCTTGTCCGTAGCCAAAATTTTCCACTTCTTTGTAGCCCAATTTGGCTACTTCTGCCAATATTTTTTCGATACCTTGGGTTCGGATATCGTCGCGGAGAGTATAAAGTTGCAAGCCTACTGATTTGGCTTTGGACTTGGCATCAGCAGTTATTCCGACTAAAGTAAGAGCACTCAGGCCGACACCGGATTGAAGAAAAGTTCTGCGGTTCATTGTTTTGATAAACGAGGAGTTGAATTGATAGGTTTAATTTATTGCAAATGTAACGCGAAATAGGTTCGGATAGTACAAATGAATTTATCAATTTGATACTAAGTTGAAAGTTAGTGATTTAAAGAAAGTAAATTCACAGCCGCACTGTTTGTTGAAAAACGAGGAATGTTGTAAACCGACAAGGATTGATAATTAAAGGGAAAATCAAAAAAAATTACCTGTCTCTTCATGCAACATATTGCTTTGCTTTTTCATCTTATCACCAAAAACCATACAAACATTTTAAAAATCATGAAAACTAAATCTTCCCATCATTTTGCCTTGGCTTTTTTTGCGGGGGTTTTTCTGTTAGTTGCCTGTTCGTTTTCTTCGGAAAACCGAACCCGACAAGACGATGACCGTATCACGCGCAATTTTGACTTAAAAGGTTTTGACCGCTTATCGCTCGGCAGTGCTTTTGAAATCAACGTGACCAAAGGCAGCCATTCGGTAAAAGTAGAAGGACGGAAGCAGGATATTGAGGATTTGGAGGCCGATGTAAACGGCGGTAAACTCCGAGTCCGTTACAAAGACTCCCACGGATGGGGAAGAAATCGGAAGCGGGTGACGGTGACAATCTCGATGCCTACGCTGAAAGGGTTGGATCTTTCCGGAGCTACCACTTCCAAAATCTCGGGCTTTACTGACTTAGACAAACTGGATCTGGATATTTCGGGGGCTTCCAAATCGGAGATTCAGGTAAAAGCACAGTCTATTGTTATGGATATTTCCGGTGCTTCTACTATCAATTTGATCGGCTCAGCCAATCGTATCGAGGGAGAAATTTCGGGGGCTACTTCTTTGAGAGCCTATGATTTTCAGGTAAAAGACGCCTTTTTGGACGTGTCGGGAGCCAGCAGCATCAAAGTCAGCGTAAGCGGAAAACTGGAGGTAGAAGCCAGCGGGGCCAGCAGTGTCCGTTATCGCGGAACGGCTTCGGTACGTTCAAGCACCTCCGGTGCCAGTTCGGTCAAAAGTGAGTCGTAGTTTAGGTTAAATTCAAAACAAGAAGCCCTGAAGCAAGAATTTGTCTTATGCTTCAGGGCTTCTTCGTTTTATACACTCGCACTTTCACCTTACCGCTTTTCCCTTATCGGTCAATCCACCGTTTAAATACCGGTGCTTTTTCGCGACTTATCTCTACTTCCGGTACTTGGGCACTTCTCAATTTAAGGTATAACTTTCCGGAGGTATCTCCTTTATAGCTTTCGATAGCTTGCTGATTGATGATCTGTCGCCGACCGGCTCTGAAAAATTCGGCCGGATTCAGAATGTCCTCGATCTCATCCAAGGTGTTTTGCTCGGCAATGTACTTTTGGCCATCAGTAGTTACCACATAAATGACCTGATCCAGATAAAACACCGTCACATCCGACAAATTGATGGGAATGGAGGTGTTTCGGTGCTGAACGATCAGCTTTTCTTTGTACATTTTTCCCTTCTGCGCGGGGTGATTCACGAGCGTTTGCAGTAATTCTGCCGGGATCTGAGTATTTTTTTGTAAAGCTTTGAATTTCTCCAACGCCCGAATCAGGTCTTCTTCATCAATGGGTTTCAGTAAATAGTCTATCCCGTTGACCTTGAAGGCCTTAATCGCATATTCGTCGTAAGCGGTAGCAAAAATGATCGGGCATTTGATGTCGAAATAGTTGAACAAGTCGAAACTGATGCCGTCCGAAAGTTGAATGTCCATAAACAACAAATCGGGTTCTGCGTTTTGCATAAACCAACGTCGTGCCGTTTTTACACTGTGCAGCACGTCCAACACCTCGGCTTGCGGCGCTATATCTTTCAACATTCGTTGGAGTTGTTCGGCTATTAAAATTTCGTCTTCAACAATCAGGACTTTCATTGGATATGTAGGTTAAATTAGTGCACGTATGAACGAGTATAGTATTAAATTAAGGGTAACAGTACACGAAATGTCTCCGTGGTTTCCTGTATTTCAATAGGTGTTTCGGAAAAATAAGTATATAAACTGCATAAGCTTTTGAGGGCTTCCTGCCGCTGTACTTCTAAAATCTGTTTTTTTTGAAGGTTGTTTTCTATGCTGAGTCGTCCTTCTTCGATTTGGATTTTAACCATCAGCGGTGATTCGGGGTCAGTGCTGTTATGACGGGTGGCATTTTCCACTAAAATTTGTAAAACGGCAGGTACTATCTTTTTTTCGTTGTATTTGCCGGATCCATTGATGGTCACGAACAGACCTTTCCCAAAGCGGGTTTGTAACAACTCGGCGTAATCTTTAATAAAGTTTATTTCTTCCGCTAAAGTCACCAAAGGGGTATTGCGGGTAGTAAGAATATAACGGTAAACTCGAGTAAGTCGGCTTAAAAATTTTACAGCCAAGCGTTGATCGCTGTAAATGAGGCTCTCCAGAGTAGCTAAGCTGTTAAAGAGAAAGTGCGGATTGAGCTGACTGACTAAGTTTTGATACTTTACATCCGAAATTTTGTTTTCATAGTCGGGTGTATCACTCGCCGAAACTGCGGGTAATTCCTGATTTTTGGTTGATATTTTAGCGAGTGACTTCATTTGTTCAAGTGGTTTCCTGATAGGCAGCTTCCATCATAGCTGCCGACATCATCGTGTACAAATCCAGCCAAGCCTGCCGGATTTCGGGGGTAAATTCCTTTTTCAGTACCTTTTCCAAGGTATATATCAATGACTCACCAACGTAAGCATAATGCTGAGGTTGGGTGCCGTACTTCACATGGCGTCGTCCTAAATCTTGTAAAATCGGAAGAAGTTCGTCCAAATTATCTAAGGAACAAACGGCAAAACTGATGACCTGAAACAGTTTGATTCCCTGCGTTTTCAAATCGCTTTTAAATAGAGGTTCTACTTCGGGCAATATCTCAAAAAGATGACCGTAAAACACACCGGCGGCGTATTCCGCTTTCGGGACGATACGAGCAAAGCTGGTTTGAATCAATTTTTTTTGTTGGTCGTTCATTTTTCTATTATTGGAATAGGGTCGTTTTTAAGATAATTGAGTAAAATTAAAAAGCAACAAACTGTCCTCTAAAAAAAACAGTTTGAGCCGTTATTTTAAAGACTTAATCCTTCTCAATATTTCGATAAACCGTTAATTTATCAAGGGCACATGTACGATAAAATGGGCGTTGGTTTCTTCGATTTTAAGAGGCAAATGGGTCAAATAGCTGTACAATGCCTCGAAATCCTTGAGTCCCTTTTTATTAGAAGTACTCACCGAGGCACGTTTCTGTAAATTGTTTTTGAATATTAAATAATTGTTCTCTTCGTAAATGTGAATCAATAGGGGGGCCTCTAAGGCGGTGGTATTGTGTTTGATGGCATTTTCAATCAGATTTTGAAAAGTAACCGGCACTACCTTTTTCTGATAGAGGGTTTCTTCCAACTGAATATCCACATGCAAGCCGTCGTGGTAGCGCATCTGCAACAGACTCACAAAATCTTTGGCAAAACGCAGCTCTTGCTCCAAAGTGACCGTCTCATGGTCGTCGTTTTCGATTAGATAGCGATAGACCTTAGTGAGTTGGCGCAGGTATTTGGAAGCGAGCTTGTGGTCTTTGTAAATGAGGCTGTCCAGCACGGCCAAGCTGTTAAATAAAAAGTGCGGGTTGAGTTGATTGACCAAATTTTGGTAGCGGGAAAGGAGTTTTTCTCGTTCCAGAAGGATGCTTTTTCGTTCGATCTCGGCCTGTTGTGATTGGGCTTTTTCAAACTTTTCCCGGTAGTCGAGTTTTTCAGTCAGTTCCTGATTAAGTTGTTTTTGCAGAGTGCGTTGTTCTTCCAAAAGTTTGACCTCAGTGGCGTGTTCATGTTCGATGATATTAACTCTCAGTCGGTAAAAATAAAAGCCTGCACCGGCAATAGCGAGTATGAGTAAGGTACGAAACCACCAAGTTTGCCAAAAAGGCGGACGAATGGTGATTGGCAGACGATAATCCGCCGAACTCCAAATGCCGTCATTATTGGCGGCTTTGACATGAAGTACGTACTCGCCGGGCGGTACATTCAAGTAATTGAGAGTCGATTGCCGGCTTGGGGTGCTCCATTGTTTCTCCAGATTTTCAAGCCAAAAAGTATAAAGATTATTTTCGGAATGATCATAACTGAGCGCGGCGGCATCAATCGTCAAATCGTTTTGATCGTAAGCCAAACTGATAGGCGTATTGGAAGGGTGAACCAAGGAAGGTAACATCTCTTTCCCATACACCCGCAGAGAGGTAATGGTGACGGGCGGAACAAACGTATTGGTTTTGACCCGGTCCGGATGAAATTTTACTAAACCGTACAACCCGCCGAAATACAAATAGCCGGCAGTATCTTTCGCAACGGATTTAGTTTCAATAGAAAGGACTTGGAGATTATCAGCTCTGCCGAAAGAAACAAACTTCTTTTGTTGAGCATCGTAGCGAGTCAGTCCGTTGGCGGTTCCCATCCATATTGTATTTCCTACGCGTATCAGGGCAGATACGTAATTGTTGGCAATACCGTGGTGTATAAAATAATTGGTAAAAAGTTGGGATTTCACATCTAAGTACGCCAAACCATAATCAGTGCCCATCCATATATTTCCATTCGCATCCTCGGCAAACGACATCACGCCGTTGTCGGGAAGACTTCTCGGATTACTTTCCTGATAGCGATAGGCGGTTACTTTCGATAGGTCAGCGGTAATGCACAGGGCTTCATCTACACCGCACCCTACCCATAAATTGTGCTTACTGTCTACATAGAGACTGTTGTAGCGATTCAGGGGTAAGCGGCGAATTTTGTCGTTATTGAATCGGTTAGCAAAAGTTTTGGTTTCCGGGTCAAAAATATTGAGCCCCTCATCGGTCCCGATATACAGGCGCCCGTCTCCTGTGGCAATCACATCAAAGACGTTATTGCCGGCCAAAAAGTCATTGCGGGGAATTTGCGGTGGGGGTGAAGGCATGGCCTCATTGGGCAAAAACGGAAATTTTTCTATTTTGCCCGTTTTTGGATCTAAATGATGAAAGCGGGTATGGGTGCCGATCCAAACTTGGTCGTTGGCGTCTACCATGATGCTGTTGACGGAGTTGTCGGCCAATGAATTGGGGGCTGCCGGATTTTGCCCGTAAATTTTATGCTCGTTTGTTTTTTGATTTACCCACAAAATTCCGTCATCGGAGGCCAGCCAAAGGTTATTTTGACTGTCGATGGCAATACGATTGACTGCCGCCCCATTGGCCGAAACCGGTTTATAAGCAATGTTTTTCAGAGGGGATGCAAACGATTGGTTATAAGGGTTAAAACGGCTTATCCCTTTATAAGAGGTAGTAAACCAAAGCACACCGGAGCGGTCTTGAAAAATATTTTTGACATAAGTAGAGCTCAGACTGTTAGGGTTTCCGATGTCGCTTTGGTAATTGATAAACTGCTTTTTGGTTTCGTTGTAGCAGAAAACACCGTCGCCGCGAGTGCTGACCCAAAGTTTACCGCTTTTGTCAAAAAACAGGCAAGTGATTTCGCTGGATTCTCGGACGTTGATGTCGATTCTTGAAAAATATTCGGAATCAAGATTGAGAGAAGAAAACATGCCGTTACGATTGCCGACAAGAAGTTCGCCCGTTTTGGGATGTTTTACCAAAGCAGATACCGAGTTGTCGGGGATACATCCTAACTCATCGCTTTTGCAGAATACTTGGAAAGACTTGCTTTTGAGGTTGTAACGATACAGTCCCATATCAGTCCCGATCCAAAGGATAGTACCATCGGTCAACAACGTACGGATCGAATAGACCAAAGCTCGGGAGGAAGCATCGGTCGGGAGCTTTAAAAGTTCAGATTGTTTGGTTTTGGGGTCAAACCGAATGAGCCCGTTGGCTGAGCCCAACCACAGGTTGCCTTGAGCATCTTCTTCGATGCATCGTATATAGTCAGAACGCTTGCTGAATTTCGTGAAATGGAAGCGCTCAAAGCGTTGGGTGGTAAAATCGAATCGGTTGAAGCCATGCTGTGTTCCTACCCACAAAGCGCCGTTTTTGGACAGGAACACAGATCGAACAATAATGTCTGAAAGGGAGTGGGGATCTTGTCGGTCGTGATAGTAAACCTTACAACGAACACCGTCGTAGCGCGTCAAGCCGGCCAAAGTCCCTACCCAAATGAACCCGGAAGTATCCTGAACAATCCCTGTAGCATAATGGCTCGGAAGCCCCTGTTCCGGACTCAGGTGCTGAAAGGATATATCAGACGATTGAGAAAACGCCTTTTCCTGTACCCAATACAATAGGAAGAAACAGAAAAAAAGCGTCAGACGGGTGTACATTTGAGCATCAGCTTAGGTTAGAATTGGTGTAAATCTACCATTTTTTTAAGAGGGTAAAACTAAAAATTTGCCCATGAAGGGGCTAAAAATAAGCACTGAGGCGTCGGTTTTACTAACTAAGGCGTAGGGAACTGTGGGTTAAACCGTTTTCACTCTCAAGATACGGCCAAGTCAGAGTTGACCTCCTTCAGGGGAAAGCTTTATCTCTGCCGCAGTGAAACAATCTAAAAAAGCAGACGAGCTTTACTTCCCTTGTTATTGACCTTGTTTTGCCGCGAATGCACGAATTATTTCACGTTATAACAAACAATTCGTGACTTCGTGATAATTTCTTGTCAGTGACTGAGATTTTAAGATTTTGAAAATCAGTGCATTAGGTGTGTATAACTTTTTGAGTCGTTGGTTTACGGCCCTGAAAGGCATAAAAGGCAGATTAAACCGTTCAGTTTTCGGTTTCTGCGGTTTACTGTTTATTTCAAACGTTTCGCCGGGTTTAGTTTTCTTACGTTTCTGCCGTCTGCCACCTTTGCATCGTTCGTTTCGGCGATCCGAAATAACGACACACGGGGACACCGAAAAACGTAAAGAGTAGGTACAATCAAACATCAAAAAAACAAGTCATGAAAAAGCAAACATCCAAAATCAGCTTGAAAACCGACAAGATCGTCAGTCTTTCTAAAGAGCAAATCCAATCAGTAGCCGGCGGTAAATACTCCGATACGAAGACAACGGGGAAGTCGCGTTGTTGGTGCAATGACTAATTGAAATCGATTAGATACGTCAGAAAAATAACAAATTAATTGAAACACTTACAGTAATGAAAAAACAGGTAAAAAAATTGACCTTTTCTACGGAGAAGATTGTAACCCTTTCCAAAAATCAACTTCAGAGTGCTCAGGGAGGCGTTGTGCCTTACACTCGCAAAAATACTTGTTTTTGCCTCTGATCTCTGCAATGATCTTCTTTTCAGCAGCCACTCTTGTCAGGGGGGCTGTTGTTTTTTTATGACTGTTGTTCAAAAAATACAAACAAGTTCGTATTGAAATGCCCCGTTAGAAGGCTGCATCTTTGTATCATCAAAACAGCCGAAAACAAAACACAATCCATTTATTTTTAACCATCAACATAACAGTCCCATGAAAAAGCAAATCACAAAACTCTCCCTGAAAACGGATAAGATCGTTGCTTTATCTTCCGCCCAAATGAGTAACGTACAAGGCGGAAGCGGTACTTACACCTGTAAGCCCAACTTAGGGTTGGCAAGCAGTGTCACTCCCACTACGTCGCGTACTTGCTGAAAAATTAATTTCAAAAAGTAAAAAACGGATGGAAGCCTTGTCTTCATCCGTTTTTTGTTTTCAGCAGACCATAGGAAGGGTAATATATATTCCAATCAGCCATATTATATCCCATTAAGAACAAAGGCATGATTTTTGTGCCACAGGCAATGAGGCTCGCTGCTTCATTTTTATAGGTCTCAAGACACGCTACCCCGTTTTTATTTTCCTTCTCTATTGCTTCATTTAGTGTATTTTGTAAATTTTCTCTCTCTCAATTCCTTTGTTTAAATGATTTTGGTTTGCTTTTTGAATGAATTCAAGAGCATCTATTTCTATTTAACAAACACCCCTTGCGTTATGGAAGAAAAGTACTTCTTCGTGTTGTATGAACCTATAAAGGGAAAGGGTGGTTAGGCCTTTCTTCAGTGAAAGGAAAATCCTCCGAAACATTCCGGCAAAATCAAAAATCGGCTCCCGATAAGCACCGATCAGGGACGATTTTGTCCTGAAAAAAGACCAAGTGACGTGTTAAGAAGAAGTTAGTCGGTGTGTTCCGTGAAACGGACTTTTTGGGTTTCGTCGGTAACCGGTAAAAAGTTTAAGTAATGCCATGATGAAAAGAATTCTATACTATTGTTTTTCATGTTTGCTGATCTGTCAGGCAGTGTATGCGGAAGGGACTAAAGAATTGGCCCCTAACTCGACAGATATTACCTCACTTTTGATCAACAGTTCTACATACGGTACTTTTGCCGCGTACAATGGCCCCTCCGATTCCCGCTTAAACTTCAGAATTATTAATCCCGCGAGTGAGCAGGTATTTTTAGGCTTCTCGACGTGGATCAACGATGCCGGCAGCTACGGCGGAGCCTATTATTTTCGCATCAAAAACCCGAGCGGTACCGTCGTTTACGGCCCGCAACTCATCAGCAGTACCACCGTCAATGCTCTGACCGTAAACTGGGCCAAAGCAAGCGCCGGGCCTTCGAATATCGTTGGGGCTTTGACCGGATATACCCCGTTTACTTTTACTCCCACCGTGGCCGGTGATTATTATATAGAATTCAGCACCAGTTCAACAACAGCCAATACCACCGAGATCAACATTCCCTTTTGGGATATTACCGTGGCAACCACGGCGGCGACGCCTGTGGCCTTAAAAGGTAGAGTTTTTTCGACCAAGTGGGGTTTACGAACACCTACAATCAACAGCAGTGATCCTACTTACGGGGTATACGACCGTCCCTTTAACGGGCAAATCTATACATATTCGTCAGATGGGTTTGTCACCAGAGTAAATTTTAATAATTCAGGCTTTCGCGGCTTTCGATTCAATTTGGCGTTCAATTCGCGCGGAACGGGCAGTACCGGTGATTTGCTTGCCGATCGAAAATCCAAAAAAGATGTCAACGCCACTTTGGCCGAGTATAAACTCTTTCTGAATGACCCGGATATTACGTCCTTTCCTTCCGGACAGGCCGGTTCCTTTGCTTCTACCCCTTATATCATCAATTGTGCCACCGGTGGGCTCTGTGTGGCCTATTCTACTAATTTGCCGGGACAAGTACAGGTCGTGTTGGATTTCAATTCGGCCTCCGGGGCGGGAATCTATGATGCCGGTACGGCCGATGTTTTATTAGCCCAAGAGGTGGTGGCCGGTTCCGGTGAAACGGCCCCTTTCAAACGATGTATTCCTTGGGACGGAAAAGACGGCTTGGGAAATACCGTCAATACCGCCAACGCTGTTCCGGCCTATTTGACGTATTATCAGGGATCGGTTCATTTCCCGGCCTATGATGTAGAATACCTGACAGCCGGCTTTACAGCAACACCCGTCCGACCGACACCGGCACCGGGGTTTACCATCAAATTCAAATACGATGACAGCAACATTACCGATGCTGTTTCCGGCTTAGGGGAACCCAAAGTCAACGTGGTGACGGGTTGTACAACGCCCTGCCACAAATGGAATAATTATGATTTCGGAGATGCCAATACGATCAATACCTTTTGGACCAGCAATCAAAATGACGTAACTATCTCTACAGTCCCTGTGCTGTCTTCCTGTACCATTTCGGGCGTAAGTGTTGTTTGTCCGGGAACAGCGGGAACGGTATTTTCTGCCCCGTCGGGGGCAGAATCGTACGTCTGGACTGTGACAGGTAATGCCACCATTACAAGTGGGACCACCGGGTCAAGTATTACGGTGACAGCGGGAGCGGCCGGTACCTATACGGTATCGGTCACGACTACCTTGCATACCTGCGTCAATGTGTGTACCAAAACAGTGACCGTAGACCAGCCCGCAGCCACCGCGACGAGTATTGTCCAATGTTCGACCGCTCCCGGCGGAACGACCTCTGTTTTCAATCTTACTTCCGTGAACAGCACGGTCACGGGCGGAGCTTCGGGAGTAACCGTCACTTGGTTCAGCAATGCGGCCTTAACTGCCTCTATTGCGACACCTGCTGCCTTTACAAGCGGCAGTACGACCGTGTATGCTAAAGTGACCAACAATACCACCAACTGTACCAACAGTGCCGCAGTGACACTCACCGTCAATTCCTCTCCTGTCGTAAATGCTTCGACCGTGACGCAACCCACCTGTGCGGTTCCGTCGGGTACAATCGTCATGAGTGCGACCGGCAGCGGTACCTTGGAATACAGTATCAACGGCACGGCTTGGCAAACGAGTGTCACTTTTACCGGGGTACTGCCGGGGACCTATACCCCCCGCGCCCGTTTGCAAAGCAATCCTGCCTGCATCACCTTGGGTACGGCCGTCACCATTAATGCTGTACCGGTAGCGCCGGTTGTCAACGCTTCGACCGTGACGCAGCCTACCTGTGCGGTTCAGTCAGGTACGATTGTGGTCAATGCGACGGGCAGCGGTACGTTGGAATACAGTATCAACGGTGCCGTTTGGCAAACCGGCAGTACTTTTTCGGGATTGACTCCGGGCAGTTATACGCCTCGCGCCCGCTTGCAAAGCAGCACTACCTGCGTCACCTTGGGTACGGCCGTCACCATCAACAGTATTCCGACGGCCCCTGTTTTGGCCATTACGAGCGGCCCTAACTGTGCCAATAATTTAAGATCGTATTCGGTTTCTGTTTCTTCTGCCAATACTACCACCCTTACTTCTACGGCCGGCACCGTTGTTTCCAACGGAAGTAATCTGTACACTGTCAGTGCCGTTCCGCTCGGTACCAATATTACCATTACCGCCAATAATTCTGTCTCTCAATGTTCCAATACACTCTCGGTGACGAGTCCGAGTTGTATTCGGGCCAATCCGGATAACTTAGGGACATTGACCCGCGGAGCGAATACTACCTACTCCATTTTAAGCAATGATACCCTGAATGCGGTGGTACCGGCTGCGGGGTCACTGAACATCACTATTGCGCAGGCGCCTACCAAAGGCACGGCAGTGATCAATGCCAACGGTACGCTTACTTATACGGCGGGTACCGGTCAATCCGGCACCGAAACCTTCATTTATCAAATATGTGATAAAGCTAATCCGACCGTCTGCGATACGGCCCTTGTAACGGTCAAAATTGAGAACCCTCTCTCCTTGCTTCCCAAGGTGTATTTGCAGGGCAGCCTTTACAGTGTCACCTACAGCAATGCTCCGACCAATACGGTGGTCGATTCTTTAATGCGGGACGATCTGAGAGTCAAGGGATTGATTCCCTTAAACTCCCCCTATACCGCTTGGAACCCGACCGTCACCGCTTCGCCTTTAGCGGCTTCGGTATTGACCGTAACGGGTCGAAATGCGATTGTGGATTGGGTATTTGTGGAGTTACGGAATGCCGCCAATTCGTCACAGGTGCTCATCAGTCAGGCAGCTTTACTGCAACGAGACGGTGATGTGGTGGCATTAGATGGGATTTCTCCCCTGGAATTGATCGCGTTGAACGGTACTTCCTATTACGTTGCGGTTCGCCACCGAAATCATTTGGGGGTAATGACGGCCAACCCCGTTGCTATGACTACCACCGGCACTACGGTTGATTTTCGGAAATCCTCGACGGCTACTTACGTGATCGCAGTGTCAGCGATTCACCAATCACAGGTAAATGTATTGCAGGGGAAAGCCCTGTGGGCGGGTAATGCGCTTCCCGATAACAAAGTGGTTTACCAAGGTACCGGCAATGATCCCGAAGCCATTCGGATGAAAATCATGGGCGCTCCCGGTAATCAAACCCTGCTGCTTCCTTTCTACCAACTCAGCGGCTATTACGCCGAGGATGTGGACATGAACGGTACGGTGATCTATGCCGGAACGGGCAACGATGTCGAATTTATCTATCAGAATATTATTAAAAACCATACCGGTAATACCCTGCTTCAAAACAATTTTATTATCCAACAACAATTGCCCAACTAACAGTAAATCAAAAATTTAACAAATAAACCTTTACTCCCATGAGAGCTGTTTTTACCATTTTGAAGCTATTATTGGTAGTGTTGATTTCGATGGCGGCCTCGCTTACTTCCTACGGGCAGTTATCTTCCAATACGGTAGGATACAAGGTCACATACGATCCGGCTACTTCGCGCTATACTGTTTGGGTAGTTCCCCAATACAGTACTCCGAACGCCAATAATGCTGCCGCCAATGAATTCGGAGCTACGGCTCAGGTAACGGTTAAAGTTCCGTCCAATTTCGTGATCCAGTCCATTGTGGATGTGAAAGGGGTTTGGGAGAAAAATCCGCTGAAATTGGGAGACCCCGTTACGCAGCCGGCGTTTAACAGTCAGACCTACGACAAAAATTACCGTTATTATACCATTGGAAAAACCAACGAAGAAACCGATTACGGACCGTTTGTCAGCGGGACCCCCGTAGCCTTATTCACTTTTTTGGGAAATTTCTGCGCCGGTGCGGTGGGTATTTTACCTAAAGGGGATGCCTATGTTACGGCGGCCATGAATGCCTACTTCTTGAATACCGAATCCAGTTTTTATTCGCGTTCCGGGCAGCCGGCCGGGGGGAATATTGCACCTCGGGAACAGTTTGTTGACAAACTGGGACCGGACGCTGCCTGTCCGCCGGTGGCCGAAAATGACGTTGCGACGGCGGTAAACCCCGGAGCGACTTCCTCGGTCAATGTACTGGCCAACGACCTGTTGAGCAACAGTACCACGCCGGTGCCTCCTTTTGTCACGGTCGATTTGGATCAAGCTACGGCGGGAGTTCAGACCGCATTGGTAGTGCCGGGGCAGGGGACTTGGAATTACACGCCGAGTACCGGAGTAGTTACATTTACGCCGATTGCCGGCTATACCGTTGCTCCGACACCTATCACCTACACGTTGACTGAGATCTCGACGGGGCTCACCGACGATGCGACCATCACGGCTCCTTACAATTTACTGCCCCCTACGGCTGTCAATGATGTCATTGCGGCACTGAATCCGGGATTGAATGCTTCGTTCAATCTGCTGACCAATGATCTGTTGAGTGACGGCAGTCCGGCGACCCTCTCGAAAGTAACCGTTGATTTAAACCCCGGCACGGCCGGCATTCAAACCGCCTTTACCGTAGCAGGGCAAGGAACATGGACGTATGTGGCCGCTACGGGGGTGGTCACGTTTGACCCCGATCCGGGCTTTACCGTTAACCCGACCCCGTTGACCTATCGCCTCATTGAAAATGCCACCAATTTGTTCAGTGATGCCACTGTAACGGCTAACTATAATCAACTTCCGCCCAATGCGGTCAATGATGTGACACCGGCCGTCAATCCGGGGGCTACGGCCTCCGTCAATCTGCTGACCAACGATCTGCTCAGTGACGGCAGCCCGGCTACTTTGGCGAAAGTAACCGTGGATATAGACCCGTTGACTGCCGGGATTCAAACTTCGTACAACGTTCCCGGAAAGGGGAATTGGGTATATACCGTGGCTACGGGAGTGATTAGTTTTACACCCGTAGCGGGCTATACGATTGCTCCACCCCCCTTGGATTATCGCCTGATTGAAAATGCGACCAATCTGTTTGATGAAGCTACTGTCACAGCTACGTACAATGCAGTGAATCCGGATGCTGTAAATGATAATAACCCCGTAGCGGCGGCTCCGGGCAACAATGTTGTCATTAATATTTTAGCCAACGACCTGTTGAGCGACGGCAGTCCGGCTTTGCCGGCATTGGTTTCGGTAGATTTGGATCCCGGTTTGGCCGGCACGCAACCTACACTCATTGTGCCGGGACAGGGAACGTGGAGCTTTGACCCGGCCACCGGAATACTGACGTTTGATCCCGATCCCGGTTTTACCATAAACCCTACGCCGCTGGCCTACACGCTGTACGAAAACTCAACGGGTTTGTCTGACATCGCTACCGTGATCGCCACTTACAATCAGGTTCCTCCCAACGCGGTGGATGATGTAACCGCAGCGGTTGATCCGGGTACGTTGGCTTCGGTAAATCTGTTGACCAATGATAAACTCAGCGACGGCAGTCCGGCCACGCTTGCCAAAGTAACCGTTGATCTGAACCCTGCCTTGGCCGGTATTCAAACCACTTATACGGCGGCAGGCCAAGGCGTTTGGACTTATTACCCGGCCACAGGGCTTATCAGTTTTGATCCGGACCCGGGCTATACCATTGCCCCGGCCCCGCTCACGTACCGCTTGATTGAAAATGCAACCAATCTGTTTGACGATGCTACCGTCACGGCCGTTTATAACCAATTGCCCCCGCAGGCGGTAGATGATGTAGTTCCGGCAGTAAATCCGGGCGTAAACAGTTCCGTCAATATTTTGACCAATGATAAACTCAGTGACGGCAGTCCGGCTTTACCGACGTTGGTGTCGGTTGACCTTAATGCCGGTACGGCCGGCGTCCAAACGACGTTGGTCGTAGCCAATGAAGGAACCTGGACGTACGTGCCGGCTACGGGGGTACTGACGTTTGATCCTGATCCCGGTTTTACAATCAACCCAACCCCTTTGGTTTATACTCTTATTGAAAATGCAACAGGTTTGGTAAGTACCGCAACCGTCACGGCGAATTATAATCAATTGATGCCAACTGCCGTCAATGATGTGATTCCGGCGGTCAACCCCGGAGTAACAGCTTCAATCAATCTGTTGGCCAATGATAAACTCAGTGACGGCAGTCCGGCAACACTTGCTAAAGTAACCGTTGATTTGAATCCTTCCTTGGCCGGCATTCAAACCACTTACACTGTGTCGGGTCAAGGCGTTTGGAATTATACTGTGGCAACGGGTGTGATAAGCTTTACCCCTAATCCCGGTTTTACCATTGATCCTACACCGTTGACGTACCGCCTCATTGAAAATGCCACGAATCTGTTCAGCGATGCCACCGTAACGGCTCATTACAATTTATTGCCTCCCATTGCCAATGACGATACCAATCCAACCCCTGCCAATCCGGGAACGAATGTTGTCTTATCCATCTTGAGCAATGATTTGCTCAGTGACGGCAGCCCGGCGCAGCCCTCCTTGGTGAGTGTGGACCTGAACGCCGCATTAGCAGGGAATCAGGAAATATTGGTGGTAGCAGGACAGGGAACTTGGGCGTATAACGCGGCTACGGGCGCTCTTACCTTTGATCCGGAACCCGGCTTTACTGTTAATCCTACTGTTCTGACTTATACACTGATCGAAAGCGCAACAGGCTTGACCAATACAGCTTTAGTAACGGTTACGTACAATCAACTGCCGCCGGATGCAATAAATGACATTACACCGGCAGAAAATCCCGGTTTTGTAGCCTCCGTCAATCTGTTGACCAACGATAAGTTGAGCGACGGAAGCCCTGCTACCCTCGGCAAAGTGGCGGTAGATTTGAATCCGGCTACCCCCGGGGAAGAAAACAGTGTCACTGTTGCCGGCAAAGGGACATGGCAATATGACCCTACTTCCGGGTTGATTACTTTTACTCCTGTTCCCGGTTTTACCGTAGCGCCGCCGCCGCTCACGTATCGGTTGTATGAGTTAGCTACTAATCTTTTTGACGATGCTACTGTCACAGCCGTTTATAATCTGTTGCCACCCACGGCCAATGATGATTCGCCGGTAACGGTTACGCTTCCGGGGACGAATGTCAACATTGATGTGTTGGCCAATGATGCTTTGAGCGATGGCAGTCAGGCATTGCCGGGATTGGTATCGGTAGACCTGAATCCGAGTTTGGTGGGCGTCCAAACGACCTATACGGCGGCAGGACAAGGGGTTTGGACTTACAACGCCGCTACCGGAGTGGTTACTTTTGACCCCGATCCGGGTTTTGTGATCAGTCCGACGCCGATTACTTATATATTGACGGAAACCGCTACGGGGTTGACCGATAATGCAGTCATTACGGCGGTATTCAGTGTTCGGCCGCCTACGGCCGTGAACGATGTCACTCCCGCCGTAAATCCGGGCAGTGTCGCTTCGGTGAATATTTTAGACAATGATAAATTAAGTGATAACAGTCCGGCAGTGATCGGTTTGGTTACGGTGGACCTGAATCCCGGAACGGCCGGTATTCAAACCACTTTTACGGTGACCGGAGAAGGAACTTGGTCTTATGCGCCACTGACGGGCATTATCAGCTTTACTCCGGTGGCCGGGTTTACTGTTGATCCGACGCCGATTACCTACCGTTTGATCGAAAATTTGACAACACTGTATGATGAAGCCACCGTTCGGGCGGTCTATAACCAATTGCCGCCTTTGGCCGTCAGTGATGTTACGCCGACGGTCAATCCCGGAGCAGTAGCTTCGGTGAATCTCTTAACTAATGATAAATTAAGTGATAACAGCCCGGCTACGTTGAACAAAGTCACCGTTGACCTGAATCCGGCTACCCCGGTGATTGAAACCTCGTATCCTATTGCGGGACAAGGCACGTGGTCGTACAATGCACTGACCGGTATTGTCAGTTTCACACCGGTTGCCGGCTATACGATTGCCCCGGCACCGCTCAATTATCGCTTGGTCGAGAACGCTACCGGCCTTTTCAGTGATGCTACCGTATCGGCGGCTTATAATGCCCTGCCGCCGATTGCCAACAACGATAATCCCGCAGCGGTGCAACCCGGGACTACGGTTTCCGTCAATATTTTGGCAAATGACTTTTTGAGTGATAACAGTCCTGTATTGGCCAATTTGGTCACAGTTGATTTGGCGGTTGATTTAGATCCTGCTACGGCCGGTATCCAAGAAACGTTGGTGTTGCCGGGACAAGGTATTTGGACTTACGACTCCGCTACCGGTGTTCTCACCTTCGACCCTGAACCGGGATTTGTGCTTAGTCCTACACCGCTGGTATATACATTAATTGAGAATTTGACGGGGCTGTCGGATGTGGGTACGGTTACGCTGATTTACAATCAAGTACCGCCGACGGCCAATGACGATGTAACAACTGCGGTCAATCCGGGTACCTTGGCTTCTGTGATTGCCTTGAACAATGACTTATTGAGTGACGGCAGCCCGGCAACAATCAGTAAGACAACGGTTGATATGGATTTAGTGACGGCCGGTATTCAAACGACCCTCACAGTAGCAGGGCAGGGTTTGTGGACCTACTATCCGGCTTCGGGAATCATTTCTTTCCAGCCGGAGCCCGGTTATACCATTGACCCGACCCCACTCACATATCGCCTCATTGAAAACGCTACGGGCTTGTTTGATGACGCTACCGTTCGGGCGGTGTATAATTTGGTAAATCCAACGGCCAATGATGATGATACTCCTATTGTCAATCCGGGAGTGCCCGCATCGATCAACGCTTTAACCAATGATAAACTCAGTGACGGCAGCCCGGCTACGGCCAACAAAGTAACGGTTGATCTGAATCCGGGAGTCGCGGGAACACAAACGACGTTTGTAGTGGCGGGCCAAGGAACATGGACCTATAATATCGGTACAGGGCTCATTACGTTCACGCCGGAGGTTGGGTTTACGATTGACCCGACCCCGATTACCTACGTATTGACCGAAAACGCCACTTCACTTTCGGACGATGCCATTGTGACTGCTCACTACAATCAATTGATGCCTTTGGCGGTCAATGATGTGATCGCAGCCGTAAATCCGGGGGTAAATGCTTCGGTCAATTTGTTGACCAATGATAAACTCAGCGACGGCAGTCCGGCCACGCTTGCCAAAGTAACCGTTGATCTGAATCCTGCTTTGGCCGGCATTCAAACTACCTTTACCGTAGCGGGTGAAGGAACATGGACCTACACGGTCGGCACGGGCGTAGTAACTTTTGATCCGGAAACCGGATTTACCATTGACCCGACTCCATTGACGTACCGTCTTATTGAGAATGCCACTACCCTGTTTAGTGATGCTACTGTTACTGCCGTTTACAATCCGGTGAATCCGATTGCCAACGATGATACTACGCCGACGCTGACGGTGCCGGGCAACAACGTAATTATCAACATTTTAACCAATGACAAACTCAGTGACGGCAGTCAGGCACAGCCGACTTTTGTAACTGTGGATCTCAACCCCGCACTGGCCGGTACGCAAACGATATTGACGGTATTGGGAGAAGGGACTTGGACCTACGATCCGGCCACCGGGTTGCTCACTTTTGCTCCGGAACCGGATTTTTTAATTGATCCCACCCCGATTGTGTACACGCTGACGGAAACCATTACCGGTTTGACGGATAATGCGACGGTAACGGTAACGGTCAATGATCCGCCGATTGCCGTAAACAATGCTTATACCACCGACGAAGATGTGACGCTGAATGTACCGGTCAACGGTATCCTGAACAATGACAGCGATACCGATACACCGGCGGCGCAATTGACGGTGTCGGTCGTAACAACGACGCCGAACGGAACGCTCACGTTGAACCCTAACGGCTCGTTTACTTATGTACCCAAGGCCAATTTCAACGGGACGGATGTATTTACGTATCGCGTATCTGACGGGGTGTCTTTCAGCAATACAGCTACTGTGACCATTACAGTCAACGCCGTAGATGACATTTTAAGTCTGTTGCCGAAAGTTTACCTGCAAGGGGCGCTGTTCGGGGTGAGCGGACCGTTGATGCGGGATGATCTGCGGGTAAAAGGTCTATTGCCGTTGGCCTCTCCCTATGCATCGCTCAATCCGACGATGGGACCGGCGAGTGAAAACGTGAATTCAAGCGCTGTCTTTAATGCGGCTTCCGATGCCGACGACATTGTAGATTGGGTTTTTGTGGAGCTCCGCGATTCCCACGATTCTACCTCTGTGGTATTCAGCCGTTCGGCACTGCTGCAACGGGATGGTGATATTGTGGATGTAAACGGAACCTCACCGGTGCAGTTTATTGTGGCAGAGCCGGATACGTTCTATGTCGCCATTCGACACAGAAACCACTTGGGAGTGATGACGGCAACGGCCCGCCCCCTGTCAGCTGTTTCTACGACGATTGACTTCCGCCAACCTTCCACGCCGACGTACGCCAAATCCAATTCGGCGATTCATCAGGCACAGGTAGTGGTAGATCAGGGAAGGGCGCTGTGGGCCGGTAATGCCCTGGCCGATCGCATGATTGTTTATCAGGGTACCAACAACGACGTAAACATGATCTATAATCAGATCATCAGTGCTCCCGGCAATCAGCTGTTCCTTTTACCCAACTATATTTTAAAAGGCTACTTTACGGGGGATATTGATATGAACGGGGATGTGATCTTTCAGGGTACGCTCAATGACGTTGAGTTTATTTACCAAAACGTCATTAAAAATCACCCGGGCAATCTGGCACCGTTCAGTCCGACTCCGGAACAGCCTAACTTTATCATTCAGGAGCAATTGCCTTATTAAGAAACAAGTCGGTCATTAGCTATATATCCCTTAAAATGATTACGAAGATGAAAAAAATTATAACGCTTCTGTTCATCACCGGTTTGCTGAGTTTGAGTATTGCCTGTTGTGCCCAACTTTCAAACAATCAGATCAAATACCAAATTACGTACGATGTGCCGGGGCAAAAATACATCGTGTGGGTGGTGCCTCAATACAGCACACCCAACGTCAACAACAGCAACACGCATGAATTCGGCGGTACGGCGCAGGTAACGCTCAAGGTGCCCAAACCGTTTGTGATCACCAACATCACGGACATCAACGGGGTATGGTCCAAAACCGGGGTCAAGCTGGGAAATCCGGTGACGCAGCCCAATTTTGCCAACCAGACCTACGATAAAAACTTCCTGTACTGTTCTATCGGTAAGTCGCCGAGTGAGACCGATTACGGGCCTTTTCAGGCGGGAGTACCCGTACCCCTGTTTTCTTTTCAGGGTACCAACTGTACCGGACCCGTTTCGGTGCTTGACAAAGGAGACCCGTTTGTTACGGCCGCGTTCAATGCGTATTCGCTTAATGTAGAGAGCAGTTTTTATTCGCGTTCCGGACAGGCGCAGGGAGGCAATGTAACCCCGCTCGAACAGTTTGTGCAGAAAACAGGGCCGGATGCGCTTTGCCCGTCGTTGGATCAGAAAAGTATCAACCTCTCTTTGGCCGCGACCATCAGCAACAAGACCCCTGCACTGAATGATACCGTTTCGATTCGGGTGGTGTTAAAAAATGCAGGACCGGATACGGCCACCAATGTAGGGGTGCAGGATTTTATCCCGGCCGGTTTAAGCCTGTTGACAAAAACCGTGACCAAAGGCACTTATTTGAACAGCGCTTGGACGGTCGGAACGCTCGCCGCGGGCGATTCGGCCGTTTTACTGCTCTCAGTCAAGGTCGTGACAACGGGAGCTAAATTCTACTCGGCAGAAGTGTCTCAGGCTGACCAAACCGACGTCAACTCGGCTCCCGGCAATGCCGTGATTACGGAAGATGACTTTTCACGCTTGTGTTTGAGTGTACCGGTACCGATCTGTACCGGACAGCAGCAGCAATTGACGCTGACTGCCCCGACCGATTATATTAATATACAGTGGTTTAAGAACGGTGATCCGATCAACGGCGCTACCAATTCTATGTTGACAGTGACCGCCATCGGTACGTATACCTTTACGGCCTCCAATGCAACCTGTGCCAACGGGCAGTGCTGTCCTACGGTTGTGATTGACGGCAACTGCTGCCCGGTGGATAAATGTGTGCCGTTGGTAGTCAAAAAAATCAAAAGAGTCATCTGAAAAATGTAGTTTATTAGGGAAGTGAATGATCGGGAAAGCTGCAAGCGATTGGTTTGCAGCTTTTTTTATTGGAGAAAGGTTGTTTTGCTCGTTTTTTTGAAAAATACAAACAAGTCAGTATTGAAAAGGATAGGGCGCTTATGCCAACTTTGTGCCGGCAAAACAGCCAATATAAAACAAACAGCAGCAAAGACAAAACAACTTTTAACAAACACGAGGAAAGTCATGAAAAAGCAACTCAAAAAACTCGCCTTCTCTACGGAGAAAATCGTATCCCTGAACAAAACCGACCTTCAGGCCGTCAACGGCGGAACTTGGGGCCCAAGCAACGGCGGACAATCGCACAATTGTTTGGCAATCACCGGTCATCGTTCCTGTATTTGTTAGTCGGCCTCGGTTTTCGTACCGCCGAAAAACAGCCGAAATCCATGGATTCAAAAGGTAAAATCAGTCATAAGCATTGCTTTGAGGGTGAGTTAGCTACGGTTTACCGCTTATTTTCGACGGGTCACTTCATTTGATTTTCTGCGCAGCGATCGATGTACCACTTTTGTATCGTCAATAACGACAACAAACACCGAAGCCTTGGAACAAACCAAAGCAGGTAAAATCAAAAAAACAAATCAAAACCGTACAGCAATGAAAAAGCAAGTTTCAAAAATCAGCCTGAAAACCGACAAAATTGTGACATTGTCAAAAAGTGATGCTCAAAGTGTAATGGGAGCGCAACCCGTAAAAACCCTTTCCTGCCAAGTAGGCCGTTGCTGGCCTAATGGATAGTTCTTAGAAATTATCCCATGCTCAACCAAGTGAAAAACAACCAAAATCAGATTAAAAAATTGAACATTATGAAAAAGCAAATTTCAAAAATCAGCCTGAAAACCGACAAAATTGTGACGTTGACAAAAAGTGATGCTCAAAGTGTAATGGGCGCAAAACCCGTAAAAACCCTTTCCTGCCAAGTAGGGCGTTGCTGGCCTAACGGTTAGTCTCAAAATTGTTCGGTTCAGAAATCTCCCCGTTGCCCTTAGGCGGTGATGGGGAGATTTTTGATTTAAAGACCTTATTTTTTCTTATAAAATACTGTTGCTCATCTCTCTTTTGAAAAATAAAATGCAGCCTGTCTCCCGCGAACTCCCGCAACATTTGTTACATCGTATTTATCGACATGTGGCCAAGCAACCGGTCGATACCAATGTTTCGCTGTTTGGCGGGCAGATGGGTTACGCTCTTTTTGAAGCCTACTGCCATCGACACTTCGGCATAGAAGACGACAGTCGCGTTTGGGAGCGCATTTCGGCGAGTTTGAATGAAATACAGGAAGGAAAGCTGATCCACTCCTTTGCCGGAGGCATTATCGGGATTGCTTGGGGATTTTTACATTTGTTCAACCAAGGCTTGCTCCAAGACGATCAGTTGGATCCGCAAAGTATTGTCGAAGATTTGGATGAAGGGTTGTTTGAAAGTACCATGCTGCTCCTCGAAGATGGGAACTATGATTACCTGCACGGGGGCTTGGGGGCTTGTCTCTACTTTTTGGAACGTACGCCTTCCCCGCAAATCACCGGTTATTTAGCCCGAATCGCCGATCGCCTCGGTGAAACAGCGGTTCGTTTTCCCAACGGTGATATTACGTGGAAGTTTGACAATTTCGGCAGTCGAAGTCCACAAGAACCCAACCTGTATAACTTAGGCCTTTCGCACGGCACAGCGAGTATTGTCGTGATCCTGAGCCTGATGTATGAAAAAAACTACGCGCGGGAGCGTTGTCGGGAATTGATTTACGGTAATCTTCAATGGATGTGGGACGTTCGAAATAAAGCAGGGAATTCAATCTTTCCCAATACGGTCGGTGATACTCTGATGGATCAGGAAAGCCGCTTGGCCTGGTGCTACGGCGATTTAGGGATTGCTCATGCGTTTCGGCTGGCGGGAGAAAAACTTCAAAATGAGGGTTGGATAAAGAAAGCAGAGCAAGTCATGTTGCATGCCGCTGCCCGTCGAGGACCGGATACGTTGATGAAGGATGCGCCTTTGTGTCACGGTACGATGGGGGCTTCCTATTTATTTCGTCAGTTTGCCAAACACTCGCCCGAACCGGAATTGCTCGAAGCCGCAGATTTTTGGTTTGGTCAAACAACAGTATTGGCACGACCCGAAACCGCCGAAGATGTCTTTTTGAGTTACTATCGAGATAAATACGAGTCAAGTCTGTCATTGTTAGACGGAGAAATCAGCATCGGAATGGCCTTGTTGGCTCAATTGGGGGCCGACACGGCCTGGGATCGAGCCTTATTGCTGTCATAAGCCAAACGAAAGCCCCCGTTTTTTCTTTCATAAGTATCTTTTTCAACAGTCATTCTCAAAAGAGGGTGACTGTTGTTTTTTTTGCTCTTTTTCCTCAAAAATACAAACAAGTTCGTATTGAAATCGCCCTGCGTCGGGCTGCATCTTTGTACCATCCAAACAGTTAAAGGAAACAACAATAATCAAACAATCAAAGTCGTAATGACGAACCATCATGAAAAAGCCAATCGCCATCCATCAGCCAAAACGCGTAAGCCTAACCGAAAAGCAACTCAATGCCGTCAAAGGAGGAATGCAACTGCGGTCTAAGCGGGCAGAACTTCCGGCCAACTAAGGGAAGAAAGAGTGTCGTCACCATTTAATCTAAGAACAAATCATTTTAAACAAACACAGTCATAAAGACGAACCACATGAAAAAGCAAATCAAAAAACTCGCCTTCTCTACGGAGAAAATCGTATCCTTGAACAATTCTGCCCTACAGGCCGCCAAGGGCGGGACGTGGGCACCGAGCAACGGCGGACAATCGTACAATTGTCTGGCCATCACGGGTCACCGTTCCTGCATTTGTTAGGCATACGTTGTTTTTCCATTCTGTCGGGCGGGGGCGTTGCTTCTGCCCGTTTTTGTGTTTTCACTGTTTCTTTTTCCCGATTGACTTCCTATCATTTGAAAACAGGGTTGTGAAGGCGTTATGTTTGAATCGTCAAGGATGACGTCTGAAAAACAATTCAAATAGTAAGAAACATGAAAAAACAAATCAAAAAACTCGAATTCAGAAAAGAGCAGGTAATGAGCTTTTCGGCCATGCGTCATATTATAGGCGGAGTGGCCGGTCAGTCGGAAGATACGCTCTGTATTGTGGTAGGCACCGGAGTCGGAGGCGGCCCGCATCTGATCACCTCCGTAGGAGTCGCATGCCCTACTATGGTACAGCCGCTTACAAAAGAATGTTAATACTCAAACCTGAAAAACATGAAAAAGCAATTCAAAAAACTGGAACTTAAGAAAGAGTACGTAATGAACCTTTCGACCATGAAACAAATAAAAGGAGGCCTTACCATGTATTGTAATTATACAAAATTAGGTCCGGAGCCTACTCAATGGGGAACTACCCTTTTAACAGAACCTACCATCAATGCAGCACAGGGAGCTACGGCAGGATGCTGATTTTTTCATGTCTGTATTGAACTATGACCGTTGGATAAGGGAGCCTTGCCGGTAGAAAAGCCGTTTGCACAAATTTTTCTCTGAACCGCTACTTTTATGAGGTCAATGGTGAGATAAAATGTGGGGGTGCGATGGACAAAATCAACTGAGAGCGTATAAAACGGCCCGGTAAAGCAATAAAAAAGAAAATCGTAAAAAAACTTATCGGTTTGTATCCCAATCACCGGGCGAAATTAACCCTGCGCCCGTTGGTTGGGAATTCGCTGTTGCGCACCGGTTGCTCAAAAATACAAACAAGTTCGTATTGAAATACCCCTGCGCCGGGCTGCATCTTTGTATCATCAAAACAGCCTGAAAACAATTCAAGAAATTAATAATCCAAAACAAAGCAAAGCCGTAATGACGGACCATCATGAAAAAGCAAATCAAAAAACTCGCCTTCTCTACCGAAAAAATCATGTCTTTGACCAAAACGCAACTGCAAAATGCACAGGGCGGCGGACCCGGCATCCGTCCGGCACTCGGGTTGCGGCCTTCAGTAGATTATACAGAGGGAACCCGTTGCTGTGGTTCTATCACCGGGGAGTAACAACAAAACGACTCTGTGGTCTACAACACCGCTTTAAATGAGGTATCAGACGCTTCAGAAGGAGATTTTAGAAAAACACTGTTCCCGGTTTGTACCTTTGAGTCAGCTAATTGATCAACGTTTATGCCTACCTCTTATTTCTCTACCGCCTTTGTCCGAGTCCCTTTAGCGGGCTACGCACAAATCGAAAATTTGGATTGGATGACGCTGGCGCAGCGCATTCGTCAGCCTGAATTTTTAGAGGCTTTGTATATCGCTTCGCCGGCTTTATACGAAGAGGCCGTTAAACTTAACCTGACTCAGGAGCCCGACGAAAAAGCAAAGCGAATTGTGTATTCGCTCATCAAGTACCTTTCCCGTTATGCTACCCGCTGTACGCCTTTTGGGTTGTTCGGCGGGTTTTCTACGTTGCCGGTAACCAATGCCGCAACCGAGGTCACTATTAAGCACATCGGTGCCCCGCGTAAAGTGATTCGGTTGGATATGAATTACCTCTGCGCCTTAACGCAAGACTTGGAAAAACACCCGCACGTAAAGCCGTATCTTCACTTTTATCCGAATACGAGTTTATACAGTATCAACGGACAATACCGCTATATCGAATACCGCTACAACGCGGCAGGGATGCGGATGCACCACTTGAGCAGCGCCGACCAATCGGAGTATTTGGATTCGGTTTTGACCCAAGCCAAAGCAGGGGTAACTGTCGGACAATTAGTGACTTCTCTGGTATCGGAAGAGATTACCGAAGAAGAAGCGGCGGAGTTTGTGGAGCAGGTCATTGCGTCTCAGTTGTTGGTCAGCGAATTGGAACCGGCACTGACCGGCGACGATTTTTTGGTGCAGATCCTTCGGGCATTATTGAAGATTCAAAACCAACACCCTTCCGAAGAACTTCAATCTGTAATGGAGGTATTGAAGGGAGTAAAAGCGGCTTTGGAACGCATCGAAACTTCCGGAGAAGATTATTCAACCGGTAAGTTTGGGGCGGTAGAGCAATGGTTGGCACAATTGCCGACCCCTTTCGACCGCAAAGTGCTGTTTCAAATAGATACCTACTTGCCCGAAACCGAAGGGCAACTCAATCGGGGATTGTTGAATAAATTGGTTTCGAAAATCCCGACGCTGATGAAACTCTCGCCGGGAGGGAATTCTCTGTTGGATGATTTTCGGAATAAATTTCAGGAAAGATACGAAGACGAGGAAGTGCCTTTTGTATTGGCGTTGGATCCCGAAGTCGGAATAGGCTTTCCCGCCGGACAATCCAAAAATGATATTTCACCGTTGATTGAGGGCATCGGGGTCAACGGAAGCGGAGGAGGTGATAAAACGGTCAGTATTTCGCAGGAGCATACCTATTTGCTGCGGAAAATAGCGGAAGCTCAACTGACCGGCGTATATCAGATCGACATCAATGAAGAAGACCTGCGCCAAACGGAGCCGCGTCAGCCTTATTTGCCGTTGACCAATACCGCTATGTTTTCGGTGATTCGGGAAAACGGTCGGGAAAAATTGTTCCTGGACAGTTTTGGCGGAGCTACGGGGACGTTTCTGTTGGGACGTTTCGGGCATACCGACCCATCGGTGCTGAATTTGCTTCAGGAAATCAGCCGCGCTGAAGATGAGCGCCTGCCCGAAGTTATCTTTGCCGATATTGTTCATTTACCCGAAGCCCGTACGGGCAATGTCATCATTCGCCCTCAACTTAAGCAATATCAGATTCCGTTTTTGAGCAAGTCGTCGTCGGCCCCGGAATACGAAGTGCCAATCACAGATCTGATGATCCGGGTGCAGGGAAATCAAATCGTATTGCGTTCCGAATCTCTGAATAAGATCATCATTCCGCGTCTTTCCAATGCGCATAATTATTCTCATTCCAATTCGCTGGACATTTATCATTTTCTGTGTGCGGTACAGGGGCAAAATGTACGCACCGGTCTGAGCGGTGTTATCGGCAATTTCAGTTCATTGTTTATGTTTCTTCCCCGCGTGGTACTCGATAACGTGATTTTGTCGGAAGCTCAGTGGAATTTCCGGGAGGTACATTTAAAAGGAGTGGTAGCTGCCTTCAAAACGAACAATTGGGCTAAATTGAAAGCAGAGGTTGACCAATGGAGAGCTAAATTTTCGATTCCGCGTTATGTGTGTTTGATGGATTTTGACAACGAATTGTACGTCGATCTGGAAAACCAATGTTTGGTCGAAACCTTTGTGAACGAAATAAAATCGCGGGAGCAATGGACTGTCAAAGAGTTTTTACACACAGCCGACGATGCCGTGGTGCACTCAGAACGCGGTTGGCATACCAATCAATTTGTGGTCGCCTTTGACCATACCTCCGACTATAAATGGGCGGCACCTGCGGTAAAAACGCCGAAAAAAGCCGAACCCGAACCCGTTCGAAAGTTTTTCATCGGCTCTGAATGGCTTTACTATAAAGTATATACGGGAATTAAAACGGCCGATTGGCTGCTGACCGAAGTGCTGTTGCCGCTGACGGAGCGCTTTAAAGCGGAGGGTTGGACCGACCGGTTCTTCTTTATTCGTTATGCCGACCCCAATCTGCATTTTCGCCTGCGGTTTCATTTCACCGATCCGCAGTTTGTCGGTCGGGTAGTGCAGGAATTGCACGATGCCTTGGCACCTTACCTTGCCAACAAAACGGTTTCTTCCATCAGCAACGATACCTACAATCGTGAATTGGAACGCTACGGCAGCAATTCGATCGATGCCGTTGAAGATTATTTCCACGCAGACAGCGACACCATTCTGCAGTTTTTATCCCTGATAGGCGGTGCCGAAGGGGAGGAATGCCGCTGGCGTTTCGGAATGCAATTGACCGATGACCTGCTAACGGCCTTCGGGATGGATTGGAAACAACGGTTGGATTTTACGGAGCAACGCGCGGCTGATTTCGGACGGGAGTTCGGGTATAATGCGGCCCTTAAAAAACAATTGGACGGTCGCTATAAAGAAATTGAAGCGTCGATTCAGGAGTTGTTTGACAGAGCTAATCCGGAGCATACCTTTTTCTACGAACTTTCTCAAAAGCGCAGCGAACGGCTTCAGTTGATGATTCAATACGTGCGCAACCTGGCAGCGGAAGGTCAATTGCAAATCTCTTTGGAAGACCTCTTGGCGAGTCTTATCCACATGAATATCAATCGATTGTTCAGAAGTCAGCAGCGATTTGCAGAATATTCTGTTTTTTATCATCTTCACAAATATTATCGTATTGTGTACGGAAGGACCGTGTTGGCAAAAAAATCGGCGGATGTTAATAATGTGAGTGAATCATGAAAAACGCAGCCAAAAACATATTCGGCGGTAAAATGAGCCCTTACGCAATCGTTGACCGTTTCCCGCACATTCAGCAGGGAGCCATGATGGATTGCGGTCCTACTTCCTTAGCCATTATTTTTCAACATTACGGTACCGAAAGTGTCAAGCATTTGTTGACCCAACTCTCGGAAATCACACAGGAAGGCACCAGTCTGTATGCCCTGCTCGAAATCTCCGAAAACTACGGCTTTAAAGCGGAAGGCTACGAACTGGATTATGAATATCTCCAACAAATTCAATTGCCCTGCATTGCGCACTACGAAGGGCAGCATTTTGTAGTGATCTACGAAGCTACCGATACGTACGTGCGCGTGTCCGATCCTGCTTTCGGCAAAGCACGTTATACCAAAGAAGAGTTTACGAATAAGTGGAGCGGTATTGTGCTGGAACTCAAGCCTACCGAAGCTTTTTATAAGAACACCGAACTGGCCGAAGCCGGCAAAAAACACAAAGAAGAAAAGGTATCTATTTTTAAACAGGTTTATCTTCCGATCATTCGCGATAACAAACGCGTGCTGTTTGAAATTTTGATCTTTTCGTTGCTGCTCGAATTGGTAGGATTGGTACTGCCGCTCTTTACCCAAACCATGCTGGACGATGTGCTCGTCAATCAGAACAAAAAGCTCATGCTGGGGCTGTTGGTGGGGTTAGGGTTGGTATTTGTGGTGCAGGTGGTATTAACCTATACCCGAAGTATGCTCATGGTACATTACCGCTTCCGATTTGAGGTAGAGTTCATGACTAAGTTTTTTGACCGCCTGATCTCGCTCAAACAAAAATACTATGACAACCGCAAGCGCGAAGAGTTTATGTCACGGTTTCAGGAAGGCATCGGGATCCGGCAATTGACCAACCCGATCATCATTCAGAACTTTCTGGACATTTTGTTCATGCTGATCTACTTCCCGGTGTTGTTTGCCTTCAGCGGGTCGTTGGGGTTGATCTCACTGATCTGTTTCGTTGCCTACTGCATCACTACCGTCTTTTTTATTCCGATTGTCAAAAACCTGCGTTCAAAGGTCTATCACAAAAATCAGGCATCGTTGGGCGGTTTTTTGGATACCTTGCTGGGCATCCGAACGGTAAAACTGCTTTCGTTGGAAAAATACAAGTTGGTCAAATGGAAGCACCTGCACCGAGAATCTATCAACTCCGTGATGCAGGACGAACAAAAGCAAATACTCATCAATTCGTTACAACGCTTGATATTTATTTTCAGCCAGATAGCCGTATTTTGGGTGGGAGCCTATCAGGTATTTACCGGCCAACTCAGCATTGGGCAATACATGGCGTTCTCGTCTATTTTTATGACCTTAATGAACTCCGTCAACAGTGTGAGTATGCTGTGGATGATGGTGACGCAATTGAGTGTGAGTTTTGAAAAAGTAAACGAAATTTTTCTGGAAGAGCGCGAGGCCACCGATTCTCGGCAAAAGATCAATGCGTTTTCGGGGAGTGTGATCAAATTTGACAATGTGTCGTTTCGGTATAACCAACGGGACGAAAAATACCAATTGCGCAATATTAACTGTGAGATTCGCAAAGGCGAACGCATCGGCATTGTCGGTCGCAACGGAGCCGGCAAATCTACCTTGGTCAAATTGTTGGTGGGTCTGTATCCCGATTATGAAGGTAAAATTCGCTGTGACGGGGTCGAATTGCGCGAGATCAACCCCAAAGTATTGCGCAAACACGTCCACATGTTTCCGCAGGATACCTACATTTTCAACGACACCATCAAAGAAAACATCCGTTGCGCCAACCTGTCGGCATCCACGGAGGAAGTCATTGAAGCGGCTCAATTGGCGGATCTGCACAATTTTGTCAAAGGGAATCATTTGGGATACAATCAGATGGTGGGCAACTTCGGCGGGAATCTGTCCGGCGGTCAGGTATTGAAAATCGGCTTTGCACGGTTGTTTGTCAGCCCGGATCCCGACATTATCATTTTGGACGAAGCCAGCAGTGCGCTCGACGTAGAAACGGAGAAGAAGATTCTGGAAAATATTTACAAAAAATACGAGGGGAAAACCATTATCTCGATCGCGCATCGCTTGCACACGCTCAAAAAAGCCGACCGTATTTTGGTGTTTGACGAAGGGACGATTGCCGAACAGGGCAAACACGAAGACCTGATTGCCGAAAAAGGAATTTACTACGATTTCATGAAAACGTATGTGGACTACTAAACGCTCGTTTGCGTTTGTAACGCGAACGAGTTGAGACAGGCGTTTTAAACGCCCAATCCCTTATTAACTGCCCGGTTTCCAACAACTGATAAAAACAAGCATGAACGCTATCCAAGAACTTCAGCCGACACAATACGAAGATCTGTACCACATTGATGATGCCCCGATTGCCGATCTGCGGGTGAAAGCCCTGAGCCGTATGGGGTGGTGGGCGGTTTCGCTCATCGCCGCGGGAGTGATCGCCGGTTTTTTGATTATCCTGCCCGATTCTATCCAAACCGCCTTTGTCCTTAAATCCGAAATCACCGAAGATATTTATCGTTTTCCGTCGGCTGTGTATGTGGAGCGTTTGCACGTTCGCAACGGCCAAAAAGTGAAAGCCGGCGATGTCATTTTGGAAATCAGTGCTCCCGATATTGCGGCTCTGACTTCCGAATTAGTATCGGCACAAAACAACCTCAACAGTTTTAAACAATTCAAAACCGCTGCTTCCGAAAACGAGCGGCAGATCATTGAGGTGAATATACAACGGGTTCGGGAAGAGATCGCCCTCAAAAAATCGCAATTGAGCATTGCCGAACAGAAGTGGGCGTCAGAGTCAAACCGATTGACGTTTGAGGCCAAAGAAAACAAACGGATTTTTGAGATCAATCTGGGCCTTTTTAAAAACGGAGACATCAGCAAAAACGACCTGAATCAGTTGGAAACCAACGCGATCCGCGCCCAAAACGCGTATGAGGTAGCCTATCAGGGGCATTTGGAAAATCGAAATTTGCTCAATCGTGAGATAGCATCGAAAGAGTTGGAAATCAACAGTATGCAAAAGCAGATCGCCAAAAGCAGTAATGACCATCTGCTCGAAGGTGACCGATTGAAGGGTACATTTACCTCGGCTCGGCAACGTCTCGAAGGAACGTACGGGATGTTTGAGATCGCAGACAAGAATCACTTATTACTGAAAGCCAAACACAACGGTACGGTGTCGTTTGTGTTTGAGGGCGATAAAGAGGTATCTCCCGGAACCATTCTGCTCAAGATGATCTACGAAGAAGCTCCGCTATACGCCCATGTACAGGTGAACTCATCGCAAATCGGAAAAGTACAAACCGGGCAGGAGGTGGTCATGAAATTGGATGCATATCCGGTATATGAATGGGGCGCCGTGACCGGAAAAGTAAACGAAGTCTCACTCACGCCGGACGAAAAGGGCCTGTTTAACGTACGGGTGCAGGTTACCGATGCGCAAAAACTCCGGGGCCGACTGAAGATCGGTATGCAGGGTAAGTGCAATATCATTGCCGACGAACGTACGATTTATGGGTATCTGTTCCGTAAATTCGGCAAGGCAGTGTCAGACATGGCCGATTAAATTTCTTTACCGAAAGGGGTTGTAATTTCCGAAGGAGCCGGAAGAAGTACTTTTATTTTTCTAAAAACTGTTAAGATGCTGAAAGACAGGAATAAACCCGGTCGGTGCTTCTCAGCGGTTTTTTTTATGGGGTATATTCGGAAAACTAAGGATTTCGTTCACGCTATCGGACCCTTCTCCGTTCGGATAAAAGCTTCCGGTCTTTTCGACTTTCCTGAGCAGACCGCCTTTCCTGTTTTTGTTCTCCCCGAATATCCGGTATATTTACGAGAATAATCCAATAAATGGTATATCCATTTTTGGGTACATTAGCAAAGCCCCGTTCTGTGCTTTTTGAATAATGTACTGTTTTTCAGATTCATACCATTCTTTAAATTTCTTTTATTGAATATGATCCTCATTGTTGATGACAGACCGGAGAATATATTGCCGTTGAAGAAAATTCTTGAACTGCATGGTTTTCAGGTAGATACAGCCGAGTCGGGAGAGGAAGCACTGAGAAAAGTTTTAAATACCAATTACTCTGTCATCATCTTAGATGTTCAAATGCCTAAAATGGACGGCTTTGAGGTTGCCGGTGCCATAGCCGGTTTCGGTAAAGCCCGCGATACTTCCATTATTTTTCTTTCGGCCATCAACAAAGAAAAGAAATTCATTGCCAAAGGATATACTTCCGGGGGGGTGGATTACCTGACCAAACCCGTAGATGCCGATATTTTGGTATTGAAAGTAAAAACCCTGCATCGGTTGTATGAACAACAGCAGGAATTAAGAGCGATACAGACGTCGTTACGCAACGAAATCGAAGTACGAAAGAAAGCCCAGGAAGAATTGGTCAATCGAATGCAGGAACTGAGGTCGGTATTGGCTTCCCTACCGCAAATGGCCTTTACGATAGCCCCCGGCGGACAAATTGAGTACGTAAACGAGCATTGGTATCATTATTCGGAACATCCCGACCGATTTCCGGAAATACATCCCGGGGATTCATCCTGTCGCAATTGGGAAAATCACTTTAAGAATGAACTGGAATATACGCAGGAAATGCGCCTGCGAGAACGCGCCACCGGCGACTTTAAATATCATTTTCTAAGGATAACCCCCATCAAGCAGCAAGGAGAAATTATTCGGTGGGTGGGCACCTTTACCGATATTCATGAACGAAAATTGGCTACCGAAATGCTGGAGCAAAAGGTAGAAAAACGAACCCGAGAATTGCTCACTAAAAATGAGGAATTGGAGCGTACCAACCACGAATTGCATCAATTTGCGTGGGTAGTTTCGCATGATCTGAAAGAACCGCTGCGTAAAATTCAAATCCTTAACGGCATGATTAAGGAAAATTATTTGAAAGAAAACAGTACAGCAGCAGCACTTGCAGACCGTTCTATCAACTCTTCGGCCCGCATGACCCAACTGATTGATGATTTGTTGGAATATTCACAATTGTCGGTGTCCGGTTCTTTTCAACTAACCGACCTGAATCGTTTGCTTCAGGAGATAATCATGGACTTTGAGGAAGCCGTCCGTGCCAAAAACGCCCTGATCACCGTAGAACCACTGCCGGTGTTGGAAGTAATCCCGAATCGGATTCGGCAGGTTTTTCAGAATTTGATCAGCAATGCACTCAAGTTTTCTAAAAAAGAAGTGTCTCCTGTGATTCACATTCGTTCCGAACGGATTAATGTAAAAGACATAGACGCCCCCTCGGTACCCGACGGAAAATACTGCCGTATCGAATTAGAAGATAATGGCATCGGTTTTGATGAAAAATACTTGGATCGCATTTTTGTCATTTTCCAACGACTCAACGAGCGAACAAGTTATGAAGGGACCGGCATCGGCTTGGCCATTGCCAAGAAAAACATTGAAAGGCACAACGGGCTCATTTCGGCTAAAAGCAGCCCGGAAAAGGGAGCTACGTTTATCATCGTGTTGCCCGTAACACAAACCGAAGAATAAGCCCTTAAACAGTACAAAAATTTCAGTAGTAAGTAGGTGATTGCAAATATTGTATAGTATTTCACACACCCCGCGGCTAAAGCCGCACCGCGCGGCGGACCGTTCCTCTCAAGAGGGGATTTCGCGCAATTTCCCTCTTGGGAGGGGTCGCCGAAGGCGGGGACGGTCGGCCGCTACCTTGGGTAAAGTTCCAACTGTCATTTAATGCAAAGTAATTTCGAGCACCTACTTAAGTAACTGATGTTACGCTTGAGTCATATATATTTGTTAAAAACGAAATTATCTTTGGTGTATGAAAACTACTCTTGACCTATACACTGATTACCTGCTAAGTTCGTTTGGTCAAACCAGCGCAACAGGTCTTTCAAGGCTGTTGAATAATAGCCTTAGCCATGACGACGTAACTGATTTTCTTAATCAAAGTGAACATGACAGCAAAGCCCTTTGGAAAGAGGTCAAGCCTTTTGTTCGCCAGATTGAATCGGATGATGGTGTATTAATCGTTGATGACAGCATCAGCGAGAAGCCACATACAGATCCTAATGGCTTAGTTTGTCCTCATTACGATCACAGTAAAGATCGCTATATAAACGGAATCAATTTTGTGACCTTACTTTACCGTAATAAAGAGCTACAGTTTCCTGTTGGTTTTATGTTGGTTGTTAAGAGGCTGCAATGTCTTTTGAAAGACAAAAGAGAGGTATGGCGTTGTGAAACAACCAAAAACGAAATGTTTCGTCTATTGCTCAAACCTGCCTATCAAAACGCTGTTAAATTTGGATATGTGCTATGTGACAGTTGGTATGTAAACTCAGCTAATATCAATTTTATACGTAGTTTAGATAAACATCTTATAGGTGCCATTAAGACCAGTTTAGAGGTCGCTGTATCGGCTCAAAACCGTGCTAACGGAAAGTTTGTTAAAATCAGTGAATTAGATTTGAAAGTAGGCGTACCTATGAAAGTTTACATACGCTCGGTCAAAGAACCTGTACTGGTATGTAAAGACATTTTCATAAACGAAAACGCATCAGAGGGCGAATTACTTTTACTATCCACTAATGTGGCAGATTCTTTCCGGAAAATCATCTCAACTTATCAAGAACGATGGGGAGTAGAAGATTACCATAAGTCATTGAAAAACAATGCTTCACTATCAAAATCGCCCACACGAACACCGCAAACTCAGCAAACACATTTTTTTGCCAGTATTTGTGCATACATTAAGTTAGAGCGTCTTAAAATCAATGAAAACCTCAATCATTTTGCCCTTAAAGGAAAGCTTTACCTTAAAGCTATACAGGCTGCTTTTGGTGAATTGCAAGATTTAAAAACCAAATTATCAAAGAACGAAAACCAAATATTACTTGCTTAGGCCATGCCTTTGCGTAACATCAGTTAAGTAATAATGCAGATTTAACTGAGACTTTCCAAGTTTATAATTCTATTGATTATCAAAGGTATAGGTATAAAACTTGGAAAGTCTATTTTTGCACAATTACTTAAGTACCCAATCACAACTACTTTCTGTTATTCGTTATCTGTTATCCGTTATTAGTGCATTGATCATCAACTGATTGAGTATAGACAGATAACTGATAACTAATTTCAGATAACTACTTATACTCATTACTCTATACTTAATACTCAATACTGCTTAACCACCATTTCCTGCTAAAAATTAAACGATTTATTATGCCGCTCCGCGCCACTTCAGATTCTGTCATTCGTCAATTACAGATAGTATTCTCTGCTTCGTTACTCCTGCTCCTTATCAGCTTGTTTGCGTCTTTTTACAGTATGCAAAAGCTGATCAAAAACTCCGAGCTGGTCAATCATACCAACGAAGTATTGATCGAGGCCGAAAACATCATTTCTTATATGAAAGATGCGGAGACCGGACAAAGAGGGTATTTAATCACGGGCGATCCGACTTTTTTGGATCCTTACAACAGCGCTTATGAAAAAACAGCGACGGCCTATCACAAAATCAGCGCTTTGACCTTCGATAATGTAATGCAACAAAGACATTTAGCGGAGGTAAAAAACCTGTATCAGGCCAAGTTTGACCAAATGCAGCGCGTCATTGATCTCTTCAGAAAAAACAGGAAAATCAGTAATGATACCATTGCCCGACATCAGGAAATGTTGCGCGGGAAAAAAATAATGGACGGCCTGCGTCAGGGAATCAATCGCATTAAAAAAGAAGAGAATGAATTGCTTCAGGTGCGGTTGGAGCAGCAAAGGGTCTATATTTCTTATACGCCGATTCTGTTAGTCATTGCGGCCGTAATTTCTGTATTAATCACCGCTTTCACTTACATCCGCATCAAAAGTGATTTAGAGGAGCGAATAGCACAGCAAAGAAAGGAAGAAGAAAGGCACATTGAAACTGCCGAGCGGATTTCGGTCATGGAAGAGTTTACGCAACAAGTAGCCGCCGGTAATTATTCGGCGAGGGCATCGGATACTAAAGACGATGAGCTCGGGCGCATCTCAAAAGCATTGAACACGATGACGGGAGCATTGGAAACTGGCTTTAGGGAATTGCAAAATAAAACATGGCTGCAGGAAGGCACCATGGGGATTGAAGATGCTATGCGCGGAGAACGTGATCTGACTATACTGTCTGACAAGCTGATCACTACCGTGACCGGGTATGTGAATGCGCCGTTAGGAACGCTTTATGTATTGGATTATAACGGACATTATAAATTAACGGGCAGTTTTGCCGCTACCAATGCACCGGCCTTTATCCGTGCCGGGGAAGGCTTGGCAGGGCAGGCCGTTAAAAATAAAAAAGTGTTGGTTTACAGTCATTTTCCGTCAGATTTCCTGACTGTAAGCTCGTCGTTGGGAGAGGGGCTGCCGGCTTCCGTTATTATTGTTCCGTTGGTATTCGGCAAAGAATGCTTGGGAATATTGGAGGTTGGCTTATTACGGGAATTGACCCCGCTCGAAATAGAGTATTTTGAGGACAATGCCGAAGCAATGGCCATTGGTATCAACTCGGCATTGGATTATTTGAAACTGCAAAATTTCTTGGAAGAAACGCAGGCACAATCGGAGGAATTGCAGGCGCAGCACAATGAGTTGGAGAATGTCAATGCCGAATTGGAAGCTCAAGCCCAAAAATTACAGGCTTCCGAGGAAGAACTTCGGGTACAACAGGAAGAATTGCAGCAGATCAACACCGAATTGCAGGAAAGAAGTACCCTCTTGGAACAGCGTAATGACGAAATTCAACAAAAAGCCAAAGAGTTGGAAGTAAGCACTCGCTACAAATCGGAGTTTTTAGCCAATATGTCGCATGAGCTTCGCACACCGCTCAATTCGATTTTGTTGCTGAGTCGGTTGTTAGCCGAAAATACGGAAGAAAATCTTACGTCCGATCAAGTGGAATATTCTAAAGTCATTCAGTCTTCGGGCAATGGTTTGTTGAGTCTGATTGATGAGATCCTGGACCTTTCAAAAATTGAGGCCGGTCAAATGACCCTGGAATATTTGGATGTGGCGGTGACAGACATTGTGGAAGAACAGCAGGCCTTGTTCGGGCCGCTTGCCAAAGAGAAAAAGCTGTATTTTGAGGTAAAAGTTGATAAAAATGTACCGGCTGTCATTGAAACCGATAAAATGCGCTTGGGTCAAATTCTGAAAAATCTGATTTCCAATGCGCTTAAATTTACGGAAAAAGGCTCGATCACATTTGAGATAAAACAGCAAGAGAACTCGCCGAGCTTGCTTTGTTTTTCAGTGAAAGATACCGGGATCGGTATTCCGCCCGATAAGCAAAAATTGGTATTTGAGGCCTTCCGCCAAGCCGACGGCTCTACCAAACGGAAATACGGCGGTACCGGATTGGGGTTGTCCATCAGCCGCGAACTGGCAAAGTTGTTAGGAGGGGAGATCCTGCTTTCGAGCAACGTTAATCAGGGGAGCGAGTTTACCTTAATACTGCCGCTTGTTACGCCTCCTACGGTAGTTGAAACCACTTTTAAAAGCTCTGAGGAGCCGGTGAAAGTGGTAAAGGCAGACAATAAGTACATCAGCACGACCATTCCCGAACCCGTTCCCGACGACCGCTCTGTTGTCAGACCCGAAGACAAAGTCATTTTGATCATAGAAGATGACACCCATTTTGCCAAATCATTGTTGGATTATTCCCGACGCAAAGGCTATAAAGGTATTGTGGCTATTCGGGGGGATGAAGGGTTAGCATTGGCCGAGAAATACCTGCCTTTGGGTATTTTACTGGATATTCAACTCCCCGTGATGAGCGGATGGGAGGTTATGGATGCGCTGAAATCCAATACAACAACCCGGCATATCCCGGTGCATATTATGTCTTCTCATAAGTTAAAAAATGAAAGTTTGATCAAAGGAGCGATTGATTTTGTGGACAAACCGATTGCTTTTGAACAAATGCAGGAGGTATTCGACAAAATTGAATACGTGCTGAACAGTAAATCCCAAAAAGTACTGATTATCGAAGACAACCCGAAACACGCTCAAGCTTTGGCGTATTATTTGGGCACCTTTAACATCAATTCGGAGCTTAAGAGTAATATGTCGGAAGGGGTCGAGGCGCTCAAACGTCGAGAAGTCAACTGCGTGATTTTGGACATGGGTATTCCGGACGTAAAAGCCTATCACTTGCTTGAAGAGGCCAAAAAGAATCCGGAGTTGGAGCACTTGCCGATCATCATTTTTACCGGAAAAAGCCTGTCGATGACCGAAGAGTTGAAAATTAAAAAGTATGCCGATTCGATCATTGTCAAAACGGCGCATTCCTACCGACGTATGTTGGATGAAGTATCCCTCTTTTTGCATTTGGTGGAAGAAAATAAACAAACATCACCCAAAAATGAAATAAAAAAAGGAGGCGTATTAGGCGAGATATTGAATAACAAAACGGTCCTGATCGCAGACGATGACGTCCGCAATATATTTTCGTTGACCAAAGCACTCGAAACCTATAAAATGGAGGTAGTGACGGCGTTAGACGGAAAAGAAGCTTTGCAGAAATTGCAGGAACATCCCACTATTGATGTGGTGTTGCTCGATATGATGATGCCGCAAATGGACGGCTACGAAACCGCTAAAAAAATTCGGGAGAATTTTCAGTGGCGCAACCTGCCCGTCATAGCTGTCACGGCCAAAGCCATGACGGGCGATCGCGAAAAGTGCATTCAGGCCGGCGCTTCTGACTACATCACTAAACCCGTAGATATTGATCAACTGATTTCCTTACTGCGTGTTTGGTTGTATGAAAGAAATTGAAATCGAATTACGAATTTGAGGTACACGGATAACGGATACACAGATAACAGATAACGGATACACAGATAACGGATACACGGATACACGGGTACACGGATAACGGATAACAGAATGAAAAGCAATGCGTAAAAAAAGGGTATTGATCATTGATGATGACGCAAGAAATATTTTTGCCTTAACGGCCACGCTCCGTGCCAAAGGGTACGATTGTCTCTCTTGCCTCAGTGCGCAGGAAGCGTTGAAAATCCTGAACAGTGAGGAAGAAATTGACGTCGTACTGATCGATATGATGATGCCCGACATGGACGGATATGAGGCGATTCCGCACATCAAGAAAATTGAAAAAAGGAAAAAAATACCTATTTTTTCTGTGACGGCCCAAGCTATGATGGGCGATCGGGAAAAATGCCTTCAGGCCGGGGCAACGGCCTATATTTCAAAGCCAATCAACGTCGACAGGCTGCTGCAACTGCTGTCGGAGGTATAAAAACAGCGTATGAACGAAGACGAAGAAATAGATGATTTGTTGAATGATTTGTTTGAGTTATATGGTTATGACTTTACCAACTACGCCCGTGCCTCCTTAAAACGACGAATAAACCGCCTGTGTTCTTTTGATAAATTTGAAAATTACACGGCCCTTCGGCAACGCATTCGGACAGAGCCTTCTTATTTAAAGCGGTTTGTAGAAGAGATCACGGTCAATGTGACGGAGATGTTTCGTGATCCGAGCTTTTATCAATCACTGCGAACGGATGTCATCAAGAATCTGTCGGCCAAACCGTTTATCCGTATTTGGCATGCCGGCTGCTCTACGGGGGAGGAAGTGTATTCTATGGCTATTTTGTTAAAAGAAGCTAATCTCCTCCATAAATCATTACTGTATGCTACCGACCTGAATCCGAGTGTATTGGAAAAAGCACGGAAAGGGATGTTTCCGTTGGCAGCCATGAAGCAGTATTCGGAAAATTACATCGCCTCCGGCGGGGTAGCCGATTTTTCAACGTATTATACCGCCCATTACATTCAGGCCAAGTTTGATGATTCGCTGTCGGAGAAAATCATTTACTCGATGCACAACCTCGTCTCCGACCGTTCCTTCAACGAATTTGACCTGATTCTTTGCCGTAATGTGCTGATTTACTTTGATAAAGAATTGCAGGAGAGGGTATTGAAGTTGTTTGATGACAGTTTGGGACCGTTGGGTTATTTGGCACTGGGGGCCAAAGAAACATTGAAATTTTCGAGTGTACAGTCAAAGTTCAAGCAACCCGGCAAGGAGAAAATATGGCAGAAAGTAAGGTAAAAACGCGGTATGAGGCCATCGTGATCGGCGGTTCTTCCGGCAGTATAGATTTTATGCTCAAACTGCTGCCGTTGTTGAGGGTTCCCCTGTTGGGAATCATCATCATAGTATTGCATCGAAAAAATTCCTTAGCATCTACCTTGTCTGAACTGTTTTCGAGTCGAACGGCGATTCCGGTCAAAGAAATAGAAGATAAAGACACCGTAACCCCGGGGCATATTTATATTGCACCGGCCGATTACCATTTGTTGATTGAAAAAAATCGAGAATTCTCGCTGGACAGTTCTGAGAAAATAAACTTCAGCCGCCCATCGTTAGATGTTACCTTTGAATCTGCTGCCGACGTGTACGGGCCGCTGATGGCCGGGGTGATTCTTTCCGGGGCAAATGCCGACGGTGCCGACGGGCTGAAGGCGGTCAAAAAAGCGGGAGGATTAATTATTGCCCAAAAACCCGAAACGGCTCGTGTATCGTATATGCCGGAACAGGCGATACTAAAAAATGCAGTTGACTTTATATATGACCATGATGAATTGGCCGCTTTTATCAATTCATCCTTAAATGGATAACCCGCTATGGAAAATGCAATAACGTTTTTCTTAATAGATGATGACGACGACGATCAAATGATATTTTTGACAGCTTTGGAAGGAATATCTCAAGCCATAGATTGTAAATACGCTAATGACGGTATTACAGCCCTTGAAAAACTGAATGTAGATACTTCTTTTATTCCTGACTATATCTTTTTGGATCTGAATATGCCGCGCATGAACGGCAAAGAGTGCTTGGTAGAAATTCGCAAAATCGACCGCCTTAAGCAGGTGCCTACGTTTATCTATTCTACCTCCGTAGATCCGCGTATGGTGGAGGAAGTAAAACAATTCGGGGCTACGGATGTGATCATCAAACCCACAAGCATCAATGCCCTGACGAATATTTTGAAAGACCTGCTGGTCAAAAATTGACCGGTCGCCGGCATTACTCTCATCGCGTTTTTTCTTAGCTTTGGGTTCGTTTAACACATAAATATTAACCGAATAACGTACCTATTGCATGGAACAATTAGACTGCCTCAATCAAGTTGCTGAGTTTCACCGTACTTTCAAACACCCCATTCTTGATACGCCCCAAATTCCTTCTCCCGAACGTTGTAATCTGCGGGTAGCCCTGATCGCCGAAGAGTTGAAAGAATTGGAAGTGGCTATTTTAGAAAAAGACATTGTCGGAGTTGCCGATGCTTTGGCTGATATTCAGTATGTCTTATCCGGGGCAGTATTGGAATTCGGATTGGGGGGCAAATTCAGAGCTTTATTTGATGAAGTGCAGCGTTCCAACATGAGCAAAGCCTGCAATACTGTGGAGGAAGCAGAAACTACGGTAAGGCACTTTCAGGACAAAGGAACAGACTGCTACTACCGCGAAGATGCCGGTAAATACCTCGTGTACCGTACGGCCGACAACAAAACCTTAAAATCGGTATTTTATTCTCCCGCCGATCTGGAAGCTGTTTTGGAAAATAAGTGATAAAAACCAACGTACCGACATAGTCTTTGTGAGACATACTTAAATCGATGACTGTCAAAGTATTATCCTTCAATTGTGACTATTTATAGAAAAAATACAGTTTTAATAGATTTTATTTGGCATAAAATTTGATTTATCCGAAATATATAAATAGAGTAGGGTAATTAGCATTAGCCCCGTTTTACTGAAACGGGGCCATGTTGTTTTTAAGGGAGTATTGAAAGAAAAAAGAGGCGATAAAAAAAGGCCGAACCACGCGGTTCGGCCTTTCCGGCATCAATCTGTATTAATATAAAATTAACCCACCATTTCTTGTTCTAATACTTCTTTGACTGGGGTAAAGTCCAGTCCCCAAGCATCGGCTACTGCTTTATAAACGACTTTTCCGTTCACTACGTTGAGGCCTTTTTTGAGGTCTTCGTTGTCGTTACAGGCTTTTTGCCAACCTTTGTTGGCCAATTGAATAGCGTAGGGTAAAGTGGCGTTGGTCAGTGCCAACGTAGAAGTATAGGGAACCGCACCGGGCATATTGGCGACGCAATAATGAACGATGCCGTCAATTTCGTAAATCGGATTTTCGTGTGTCGTTGGCTTACAGGTTTCAATGCAACCGCCCTGATCTACCGCTACATCGACCAATACCGTCCCTTTTCTCATGGATTTAAGCATGTCGCGCGTGATGAGGTGCGGGGCTTTAGCGCCCGGAATCAACACTGCGCCGATGATAAGGTCGGATTGCTTGATCAATTGACGAATGTTGTATTCATTCGACATGACCGTATCGGCATTGGCCGGCAATACATCTTCCAAATACCGCAGACGATTGAGGTTTACGTCTACGATCGTGACATTCGCGCCTAAACCGGTCGCCATTTTAGCGGCCTGCGTTCCTACAATACCGCCTCCTAAGATCAAGACGTTGGCCGGTTTTACCCCGGCTACGCCGCCGAGCAAAATACCGCGTCCGCCCATGGGTTTTTCCAAATACTTGGCCCCTTCCTGAATCGCCATACGGCCGGCTACTTCCGACATCGGTACCAATAAAGGCAACGAACGATCTGCTTTTTCGACGGTTTCGTAGGCCAAACACACGGCATTTCTTTTGATCATGGCGTGGGTCAGTTCTTCTGACGAAGCAAAGTGAAAATAAGTAAACAGCAACTGATTTTCTTTAATAAGGGCATATTCAGAAGCAATCGGCTCTTTCACTTTCACGATCATTTCTGCTATGGCATAGACTTCTTCGATCGTGGGCAAAACTGTAGCACCGGCTGCTTCGTACTCAGCATCTTCAAAGCCGCTGCCTTCTCCGGCCGTCGATTGAATATAGATTGTGTGACCGTTTTTTAAAAATTCAGCCACTCCCGCCGGGGTCAAAGCCACGCGGTTTTCGTTGTTTTTTATTTCTTTGGGTACGCCGATAATCATGGTTGTAAAAGGGTTAAGCCTTTAGAAAATGTTAAACCTGAAATTGAAGTTTGGAATACGATGCAAAATTAAATAATGCGAAAATATTTTCTGATAATTAAAAATAAATAAGAAAATAAATCTTATATTTGGATTTATGCATTAAAATTTTCTGTTAAATACTTATTACAAGGTCGCGGGGCGAAAAAAATTCGGCACGGGATTTAACTCCTTTTCTGACAATGCATTTAGACGAAACAGATGTGCGTATTTTACAGTTGTTACAACAAAATTCGCAACTGACCATCAAAGAGATTGCGGCCGAAATCCACCTGTCGATCACGCCGGTCCACGACCGTATCAAAAAGCTGGAACGCGAAGGCGTCATTGAAAAATACGTGACCATTCTGAACCGCAAAAAATTGAACAAAGGGCTGATGGTGTACTGTAATGTGACGCTGGATAAACAGCAGCAGGAAAATTTTCAGGAGTTTAACGAAGCCATGCTTCGGATGCCTGAAGTAGTGGAGTGTTGTGTCGTATCGGGTACGTTTGATTACCTCATTAAGATCGTGGCAACGGATGTGGAAAGCTATCATACCTTTTATCAGGAAAAACTCGCCAGTCTTCGGGCGATTTCTCATATTAGCAGTTTCTTTGTGATGTCGGAAGTGAAAAGTACGACCGCCTTACCCATTTAAAATAGGAGTGAGGAGTCAGGATCAGGTAGTGAAAAAACTCACTGCTGACTCCTCACTCCTGTCTCCTCTCAACTCATGCTTCTTCAGTCTATTAACAACATAGCCGAAATTTGCGCTCGAAAGGGCGTTCAGAATGTAATTATCTCTCCAGGTTCGCGCAGTGCCGCGCTGACCTTGGCTTTTGCCCGTCATCGCGGTATCACAACCAAAGTGATTCCCGACGAGCGCGCGGCGGGCTTTGTGGGGTTAGGCATGGCGCAATACAGCGGCGATACGGTCGCCTTGGTTTGTACTTCGGGCAGTGCGGCTTACAATCTGGCACCCGCCGTAGTAGAGGCTTATTTTCAGGAAGTTCCGTTGATTATTTTTACGGCCGATCGCCCCAAAGAATGGATTCATCAGCAGGATGGGCAGACGATCTACCAAAACGAGTTGTACGGAAAACACGTCAAGAAGTCATTTGAGTTGCCTGCCGATTATACCCATCCGGATACCAATTGGTACATCGAACGGGTATTGAACGAAGCCGTCAATTTGTCGCAGTCATTCCCGAAAGGGCCCGTTCACGTCAATGTACCGATTCGTGAACCGTTTTATCCGACGGGCAACGAAAAAATTACCTATGACCGCCGGGTGAAGTTGGTAGAGCGGCTGACGCCTCAGTCTGTTCTGCCGACCGAAACGTGGCATCGCCTTCAAAGCGAGTTCGAAAATGCAGGGCGAGTGTTGATTGCCGTAGGACAAATGCCGCCTAATGAACCGCTCGGGAGCATTTTAAAGGAATTCAGTGAAGAACAGGGAGTGCCGGTGCTGGGTGATGTGATTTCCAATATCCCGCCCAACGACGCTTTTGTTAGGCACCATGATGTGTTTTTACGGGTGAAAAATCACGAAGCCCTGTCTTCGGCCTTAGCACCGGACCTGCTGATAACGTTGGGAGATTCGTTCATTTCCAAAAATTTCAAGTTATTTATCCGTCACTGTTCGCCGGCCCGTCATTGGCACATCAAAGCCACAGACCAACTGATTGACACCTTTCAAACCCTGACGACCCAAATTCCTGTTGAGCCGACTTATTTCTTCCAAAAACTACTGGAAGACTTAGACTATCAACAATTTGTGCACAACGACGGCGATGACGACGGCCGGGGAGAATACCGTCAGGCGTGGTTGCAGGCGGACCGACAGGCCAAGCGCCGTTTGACTCACTTTTTACGCGGGGAAACACGTTGGAATGAATTTGCGTGGGTGGACAAAATAATAGAAAACCTTCCCGAAAACAGTGTACTGCACTTGGCTAACAGTATGCCTGTGCGGTATGTGAATTTATTGGGCTTAAGTCATTCGGCGGAGGTATTTGCCAATCGCGGCACCAGCGGAATTGACGGCTGTACCGGTACGGCAGTAGGTTCGGCGTTGGCCACACAGAAACCGGTGTTTCTGTTTACGGGCGATGTGGCCTTTTTTTACGATCGAAACTCCCTTTGGCATCCGCACTTGCCGCCTAATTTACGCATTGTCCTTTTTAACAACGGCGGCGGCAATATTTTTCGCCTTATAGACGGGCCTTCGGCACAACCGGAGTTGGAACAGTATTTTGAAACGCGCCACCATACTACGGCTCGTTCTGCGGCAGAAGATGCCGGTTTGGATTATTTTGTCATTAGTGACAAAGAGCAAAGTCGTCTTGTCAGTGATAACCCCGACAATGGGTATTTTAAAACCATTTGGGAGGCATTTTTGACCCCTACCGGCTCAGCTAAATTATTGGAGATCTTTACGGATCCGATTACTAACGGCGAAGTGTTTGACGCTTATCGTAAAATGGACTGAAAGCCGCTTTAGGTTTTCACTGCTTTAAAAAACGACAATGTACCGAAGAGGGTAGATTGATTGCCTACTGTATTGGCTTGCGAAAAGCCGCATTTTTCTATTAATTGAGGCAGTCGGCCTTTTATGTTGTCGTTGGTGGTGTAGAAATTATCCAAAAGTTGGATCAGAAAAAATAAGAATCGCATGAATCCGTTTTCCGCTTTTCCCCAATCGGCGATGTGTAATTCACCTTGCGGTTTCAATATGCGATTGATTTCGCAAAACGCCTTACTTTTTTGAGCCGGTGTCATTTGACTGAACACCCAAGACGAAAGCACTTTATCAAACGTACGGTCCGGAAAAGGAAGGCTGCCGCCGTCGTATTTGACCAACCTACAGGCCGATTTTCTTTGTTGTAACTTCTTTGTGGCTATTGAGGCCATCCGCCGGTCTATCTCCAAACCCGTAATATGGCAATCGGGACATACTTCTTCCAGCAACAGCAATAAAGTAGCCGTACCGCAGCCGAAATCCAGTACTTGGTCACTTGCTTTTAGCCCGGCTTGCTCTATTAAGCGCTGTTTTATCTTCATCTCCGGCATGGTCAGGTGAATAAACCAATCGTAGAGGGGAGTCAAAAAATGAAACTTCAACGCGGGGAGATGAGTGGCAGCCATTCGTTTGCAGAGTAATTGTTTTTAAAAAACGCTGTTTTTTCCGAAAGCAGATACCTAATACCAAATAAATGAATCTCGCAGCAGTATTTGATAAACGCCGTGAACTTTATTTCTTCATATAATAAGGATATAAACTGCCCTTGATTTTACAATGGACAACTTCTACATCAATCGCCGCCGTTTTCTTCAGGGAACTTCGGCTTCGCTTGCCTTGACAACGCTCAGTGCGAGCGGAATGACCGATATTCATCAGACCAAGACGTATCGCGTAGCGTTGATCGGTACCGGTTGGTACGGCAAAAGCGACCTGTTCCGTCTGATCCAAGTAGCCCCCGTGGAAGTCATTGCCTTGTGCGATGTGGACAAAAATATGTTGGAGGCCGCCGCTAAACTCGTCAGCCAACGCCAAAAATCGGGCAATACCCCCAAACTCTACGGCGATTACCGTAAAATGCTCGCCGAAAATCAATTGGACATCGTCCTGATTGGCACCCCCGACCATTGGCATGCTCTGCAAGCCATTGAAGCCGTCAAAGCCGGTGCCCACGTCTATGTGCAAAAACCCATCAGCGTGGATGTGATGGAAGGCGAAGCCATGGTAGCCGCTGCCCGCAAATACAACAAAGTGGTGCAGGTAGGGACCCAACGCAAAAGCACCCCTCACCTGATCGATGCCAAGAAAAACATTGTGGATGCCGGCTTGTTGGGCAAAGTGTCCCACGTAGAAATGTGCTGTTACTATCACATGCGCAATAACGGCAATCCGCCGGTACAACCCGTTCCCGATTTTTTGGATTACGAAATGTGGACGGGTCCCGCCCCGATGCGTCCCTACGACGGGTTGCCGCACATTCGTTGGTGGCGAACTTTCAACGAGTACGGCAACGGCATCATGGGGGATATGTGCATTCACATGTTTGATACCGTACGTTGGATGCTCAAACTGGGTTGGCCCACGCGCATCTCCTCGCAAGGGGGCATTTATGTGCAGAAAGAGGGTAAATCCAATATTCCGGATACGCAGTCGGCGGTATTTGAGTATCCGGAACTGAATTGCGTGTGGCAGCATCGCAGTTGGGGTACCCCCAACAATCCGGAGTATCCTTGGTCATTTACGTTGTACGGGGAGAAAGGTACCTTGTGGGCCAGTACGATGCGCTATGATTTTATTCCGCAGGGCAAAGGAGAGAAGATTCACAAGGATGTGGTGTACGAAAAGGAGAAATACCCCGAAGACAACACCGAAGAGCGCATTGAATTGAATGCCGCCCCTGCGACGCGGTTACACATGTTGGATTTTTTGGCGGCGATCGAGAAGAACGGTCGTCCGGTGGCGGATATTGAGGAGGGTCATATATCGACGGCGAGTTGTTTGTTGGCCAATATTTCGATGAAGGTGGGTCGTGCGTTGGTGTATGATCCGCAGAAGCGGGTAGTGGTGGGAGATGCCGAGGCGACGGCGTTGTTGGCGCGCCCTTACCGCAAACCGTGGACGCATCCTGACCCAAAGAAAGTCTGAGAAAAACTTTTAATGGTCATAGTTGTAAAATAAACTGTCGAAATAATCGTTACCCATTATTTTATTCAAAAAAAACGACGATAAGTCGTTTTTTTATTTTATCTATGTACTGCCATTTCTTATTTTCGAATGAAGAAAAAGGAAAAGAATAGACAGCAGGAAAGTCGTTTCGAAATATTTGCCTTTATTTAGGAGATTTTTGATGGCTATTTGATCTAACAGCGTTACTTTACCCTTGTATGCCCCAATTGATTGAACTGAATGCCTACGGCTCTGAGGAGGGCCGCCTAACTGTCTTTGAGAAAATTTTACCGGGCGATATAAAAAGAATTTTTTATATCTACGGCGTTAACTCTGATCAGGAGCGCGCCAAACACGGGCATCTGAAAGCCTGGAATGCATTGGTGTGTGTGTCAGGCAGTTGCCGAATCCAAGTGACTTATAATCAACAGGAAACTGCCTATGTCCTTAATGAACCTACCAAGTGCCTGATACTTCACCCGGGCGATTGGCACATTATGGACCAATTTACGTCCGACGCTATCCTATTGGTAATGTCAAACGAATATTACGATAAAAACGACTATTTTTTTGATAAACCATGATTCAGCATCTCGACTTGCGCCGCATCAATCAGCCGTATCAGGCCGAAATTGCCGAGGCAATGCGCCTCGTAGCTGAGTCGGGTTGGTATGTGTTGGGGAAGGAGGTTACTGCCTTTGAACAAAATTGGGCTACCTACTGCGGCACCTCGCACTGCATCGGAGTGGCTAATGGCCTCAATGCACTGGAATTGATCTTCAGGGCGTTGGAATTCCCGGAAGGAAGCGAAGTGATTGTACCGGCCAACACGTACATCGCGTCCGTTCTTTCTGTGACCGGCTTGGGGCTGAAACCGGTATGGGTAGAACCCGACCCTAAAACCTTCAACCTTGATCCGAAGAAGATCGAACGCAAAATCACGCCGCGCACCAAAGCGATTATGGCGGTGCATCTTTACGGTAAATGTTGCGATATGAAACCGATTTGGGAGATAGCGCGTAAGCATAGTCTGAAAGTCGTGGAAGATGCCGCTCAGGCCCACGGCGCTGCTTATCTCGGTTTTAAAGCAGGTAATTTGTCTGATGCCGCTGCCTTCAGCTTTTATCCTACCAAAAATCTGGGAGCCTTGGGTGATGCGGGGGCTGTTACTACCAACGATAGTGATTTGGCTCGTAAAATTGCCAGTCTGCGTAATTACGGCTCAACCATCAAATACTACAATGACCATATCGGCACCAACAGCCGTTTGGATGAATTGCAAGCGGCGATCCTGAACGTAAAACTAAAGTATTTAGAACCGGAAAATAAACGTCGTCGGGAGTTGGCTCGGTTTTATTTAAACGAAATCAAGCATCCGGATTTGGTCATGCCAAGCGCGAAAACGCTGCATGAAGATGCCTGGCATCTGTTTGTGGTAAGGCATCCCAAAAGAGAACAATTTATTGATTATCTGATGGAACACGGCATTCAGGCCACGGTGCATTATCCCGTTCCGCCCCATAAACAAAGGGCTTATGCAGAATACAACCGTCTGCATTTACCGATTACGGAGCAGATCCATAACGAGGTCATCAGTTTGCCGCTAAATCCTTCCCTGACCGATGAAGAGGCGGCCTATATTGTTCAAATCATCAACCAATCTGTGAGCCAACCTTATGCTGCTGTCGGTTATCATTCCGGTTTATAACAGTGAAAAAACGATCAGCAAACTCGTTGAGCACGTACTGGAAACCTTAAAGGAGCAAACAATCGAAATTATTCTGGTCAATGACGGCAGTCGTGATCGTTCGGAAAAAGTTTGTACCGAACTGACTCAACGATTTTCACAAGTTCATTTTATTTCATTGCGGCGCAATTCCGGAGAGTTCAATGCCGTCATGTGCGGGCTTAATCATGCGGCGGGTGATTATTGCGTTATGATTGATGATGATTTTCAAAATCCTCCGACAGAAATCCTGAAATTAATCGAAACCGCCGAAGCCGACGATTTAGATGTGGTGTATTCTTATTACGAAAAAAAAGAACATTCACTCTTTCGCAATTTCGGCAGTTGGCTGGTAAATCGAATCACCACTTGGTTGTTGGAAAAACCCGGGGATCTCTACCTTTCGAGTTTTAAATTAATTCGACTTCCCGTTGTACGGGAAATTATCAAATACAAAGGGCCTTATCCTTACCTTGACGGATTGATTTTTCGCGTCACACGTAATGTAGGACGCGTGCAGGTTTCGCACAATGCCCGCGAAGACGGCGAATCGGGTTACACCCTGCGTAAATTGACCTCGCTCTTTATGACGATCATCTTCGGTTATTCGCTTAAACCGCTTCGACTGATTACCGCTACGGGTTTATTGTTCACGAGTTTGTCTGTATTGGCTGTACTGATTGATTTTATTCTGTACTTCATTCATTCTCGATTCTTTGTGTTGAATTCGATTCTTTCCGTGATCACTTTTTTCAGCGGGTTACTACTGACCGGCTTGGGGATGGTGGGGGAGTACGTAGGACGTATCTTTATGACACAGAGCGGATTACCGCAATATGTGGAGAAAGCCACATACCGACCGCTTCGGGAAAACAGTATTCCTCCAATGGGGGGAAGGAGCTAAAACAATGATCGGAAATACCATAGAATACGAAAAGATGTACGCCGCAGAACGCGAGTTATGGTGGTACAAAATACTTCACAGGAAAGTATTGCGGGCGGTTCGCCGGCATTTTCCGGGCCAAACGATCTCTATTTTAGATGCCGGCTGCGGTACCGGAGGGCTGCTTTCTTTCTTAAAAACGAATAACTATCATCATACTGTCGGGTTGGACGGTTCGGAAGATGCGGTAGCATTTTGTCGGGAGCGGCAATTGGATGTTACCCTTTGTCGTTTCGAATCCCTTGAAACGTTTCGCCCTGAAAATCGCTATGATGTGATTATTTGCAATGATGTTTTTTATTGCCTGGAAGAGGAGCACATCCCCCGGGCAATGCGTTATTTTCGAGAACATCTTAAGCCGAACGGATTACTGATTACCAACAATAATGCCTTTGATGCCTTCTACGGTACGCACGATGTAGCCGTGGGCGGAAAGCGCCGTTTTGTTTTGAAAGATTTGGAAAAAATGGCAAAATCGGCCGATTTTCAGGTAATATATGCTACCTATTGGTCATTTTTTCTTTCGCCTTTAATTTTGGCCGTCCGACGGTGGCAAGCATTTAAGTTGCGTCGGGGATGGGAGAAAAAAGAAAATATAGTTTCCGATGTGGCATTACCTTCTCCGCCGGTCAATCAGGCCTTGTTTTACTTGGTAAAAACGGAAGAGCATCTCTTACCGAAATCTCCCTTCGGCAGTTCATTGTTTACCCTTATGCGCCCATGTTCCTCTTGATTTTACCGCTCGCGGGTTTTTCAATTTTTACTTTTTTTTACGGAAGAAATGAGGCCGACTACGGTTTTTTCAGTCGAATGCGTTTAGCATTCATCCAACTGTTGGTAGCAGGGGGATTGCTCGTATACGGGGCTGTCGAAGTGCTGTCCCGGTTTAATGCCCTGACGACTTTTTCACTTACTTTTTTTTGGGCGATAGTGGCGCTTGTGTTCGGGTATCTCAATTTCAGACAGAACTATTGGAGTTTACATGACCGCGACTTGGTCAAAGCGGTTCGAACGCTCTCCCGAAATGAGAAAATATGGGCTTGCGTTATCAGTGTCGTTTATTTACTTCCGCTTCTTTTTTTGGCGGTTTATGCTCCTCCCAATAACACTGATTCAGTCAATTATCACTTAGCCCGAGTGGTTTTCTGGCTGCAAAACCGAAACGTAGAACACTATCCGACAGTGTACATTCAGCAGCTCTATCACAATGTATTTTCGGAGTATATTTTACTGAATATTCTGTCGCTCAGCGAGCTGAATGATTATTTTGTCAATTTGGTTCAATGGTTGGCCATGGCGGGCAGCGTGTTTGTGATCGGTTTGATTGGGAAATCGTTCGGTTTCGGAAAAAAAATGCAGCTTTTTGTCAGTGTTTTACAGCTGACATTGCCTATCGGTATTTTAGAAGCAACCACGACGCAAAACGACTATATTGCTGATTTTTTATTTTTGACATTTTTGTATTTTGGTTTACGCCTTTTGAAGGGGCAAACCAAGTCGGTTTTTTGGTTGGCATCAGCGTTGGCCTTAGGCGGGTTCAATAAGTACACGGTGTTTTTGTTCGGGTTTCCGGTTTGCGTATGGATCGGCATTGTATTATTGAAAAATTATCCTTTTAAAAATAGCCTGCGCGTTTTTTTTGCAGCATTGGGCATGCTGGTTCTGATTTTCAGCCCGTTTTTTCAGCGTAATTATGAGCTGTTCGGCAATGTACTCAGTGCCCCCAAAGGGACTCCGCTCTTTACCGAAGAAGTAGCCACCGAACGCTTTTGTGCGGGCTGTGTCGCTTCGGTAGCCCTCAAAAACCTGACGGCTCATTTAGGGCTGCCTTTTCAGGAGTATAATAGACAAATTGATGAAACCGTAGCCACGGTGCATCGTTGGCTGAATGTGCCGCTTAACGGCCCCGATCTCAACGTAGATGCTTATTTTACCCGATTCTCGATTCAGGAAGACATGGCCCACAACCCGTGGCATTTTTTATGGATCTGTGTGGGTGCGATTTGGCTTATCTTTCAGAGAGAATACCGCGACGGCAAAATCCTGTTGCTTTGTGCCGTGTCGGGTTTTGTCTTGTTTTCGGCGCTGATTAAGTATCAAATTTATAATACCCGCGTGATGATGCCTTTTTTTTCGATGGGATTTATTTGGACGGGATTGATGGCGGATCGGTTAAATCGGAAATGGCAAGCAGCCATCATGGGGCTATTTTTAGCAGCAGGTTTGCCTTACGTTTATACCAATTATAATAAAAACCTCTTGCCGTTGCGGCAAATGAGTAAGTATGTTTTGGGGTATATCCCGCCCTTTTTGTGTATCAAAGACGGAAATGAGGCTTTCTATCGGCGTACGTTCAATGCCGTGTATGATTTTGATAAAGGCATCCCTTGTTTTCCGTTAAAAACTTCACCAAGTTATTGGCAGCGCTTAGCGTTGATTGGGCAACTGAAAGAGGTGGGGTATTATAAAACGGAAGAAAAATCGTTTTTGGCAAAAACGCGCGAAGAAAATTATTTTACAGAAATGTACGATCAGGGACTTTATGAGGAGTTAAAGCAACTGACGTCAAAGATCGGCCCCGAGGCCCGGGGAGTTGGCGTATTGTTTTCCAATGTGACCGGTTTTTATCGAGAGTGGTTATTGATTAAAAACCACCGAGACCGCCCGCTGCCCATGCAATATATTTTGTATCAGGAACAATGCCGACAAACACCCAATGCTTCACGGCCGTTTGTGTATGATTACGTTTTGCTGGACCATCCGGCACTGATAGAAAAGTATTTAGACAAAAGCCAAATCGAAGCCGTGACCTCAGCAAAACACTATCAGTTGGTCAAACTCAAAAAAACGGCGGTTCGACAATATACCTATATTTCGCGGGCAGAAGTGGTTGAATACGAAAGGAGATAGTAAATTTGCCGAAAACAAAACACAACAGTATGTCAGATCAAAGCACTGAATTTCTTTATAATTACCTCAATAATGCCTCTCCGACGGGTTTTGAATCATCAGGCCAACAGATTTGGTTGGATTATTTGAAACCTTACATCGACGAGTATATCATTGATACGTACGGAACGGCCGTGGGAGTCATTCACGGAACCGGCCCTTACAAAGTGGTAATTGAGGCCCACTCGGATGAGATTTCCTGGTTTGTCAATTACATTTCAGACGACGGCTATATCTACGTCATTCGCAACGGCGGTTCGGATGCGCTAATTGCTCCTTCCATGCGGGTGAATCTGCACACCAAAAAAGGGACAGTCAAAGGAGTTTTCGGTTGGCCCGCCATTCACGTGCGTGAGTTGGCCAAAGATACTGCTCCCAAAGTGGCCGATTTGACCATTGACGTAGGCGCAGCCAACAAACAGGAAGTACACGACATGGGCATCCACGTCGGAACAGTAGTGACTTTCTCCGACGGTTTGTTTGAAATGAACAACCGCTACTACGTAGGCCGTGCGCTGGACAACCGCATGGGTGGTTTTATGATTGCGGAGGTAGCTCGTCGTTTGAAAGAAAACAACATCCGACTTCCCTTCACGCTGTACGTGGTCAATGCCGTTCAGGAGGAAATCGGATTGCGCGGGGCCGAAATGATTGTCCGCCGCCTCAAACCGGATTTGGCCATTTGTACCGACGTTACGCACGATACCCAATCGCCGATGTACAAGAAAAAAGAACAGGGCGATATGAAATGCGGGAGCGGCCCCGTACTGTGCTACGGCCCGGCCGTGCAAAACAATGTGTTGGAAATGATGATCGGCGTAGCGGAAAACAAAAAGATACCGTTCCAGCGCCAGGCCGTAAGCCGATCCACAGGCACCGATACCGATGCGTTTGCCTATGCGACCGAGGGCGTAGCTTCGGCCCTGATTTCTCTGCCGCTCAAGTACATGCACACTACCGTGGAAACGGTTCACAAAGATGATGTGCAAAATGTGATCAATTTGATGTATGAGGTCTTGATTCAATTGAAAGGCGACGAAGATTTTCGGTATATTAAATAACTCAATCTCCCCCCCCGAATCATGATTCGGGGGGGGGGGGGGTTGGTGTTTATTTAAAGTTTATAGTTTTCTA
>JAXLVD010000009.1:0-337722 GCA_046329125.1 Spirosomataceae bacterium
TCCGGTCAAAGAAATACCCGTTCCCGTCAACGGTATGGCGGGCGAAAAACCGTGGTCTACCCAACCGGTTCCGCTCAAACCGGCCCCCTTTGCGCGGCAAACTATCACCGACAAAGACATTAACCCCTACGCCGAAAACAAAGAAGAGTTGTTGACTACTCTCAAAGGAATTCGTCATCGCCATCAGTTTGAACAGCCAAGCAAAGAAGGGACGCTTATTTTTCCGGGTTATGACGGCGGCGGCGAATGGGGTGGTCCCGGCTACGATCCCGAAACGGGGTTATTGTATGTCAACTCCAATGAAATGGCGTGGATCATGAAGTTGGTGGACAAACCCAAAGCCGACAAACTGGCCCAACTGCCGCCGGGCGAACGCGCTTACGTACAGTATTGCACTGCCTGCCACGGGGCCGACCGCAAGGGCAACCCCAAAAGCGGTTATCCTTCGTTGGCGGATATCCAAAAGCGCCGCGACCGTGCCTACATACACAATATCATCAAAAGCGGCAAAGCCATGATGCCCGGTTTTGCGTACCTGTCCGCCGCTGATCGCGATGCATTAGTGGCCTACCTGCACGACGAGGAGAAAAAAGAAGTGAGCAGTGCGGCCGTGGCTGATAAATTTGCAAGTGTACCTTATAAAATGACGGGTTATAACAAGTTTTTGGACAAAAACGGCTATCCGGCCATCAATCCGCCGTGGGGACAATTGAGCGCCATCAACCTCAACACGGGCGAATACGCCTGGAAAATCACCTTGGGCGAATTTAAGGAACTTACTGCCAAAGGCATTCCTCCCACGGGTTGCGAAAACTACGGCGGGCCGGTAATCACCGCCCGCGGGGTACTGTTCATTGCCGCTACCAAAGACGGCATGTTCCGGGCCTTTGATAAAAAAACGGGCAAACTCCTGTGGGAAACCCAACTCCCTGCTGCCGGTTTTGCCACGCCGAGCACCTATCAAGCCAATGGCAAACAGTACGTGGTCATTGCCTGCGGCGGCACGAAACTCGGAACGCCCAAGGGCGATAGTTACGTGGCGTTTGCGTTACCTTAGAAATGCGTCTGCCCAAACTTCTCGTCTGTTAAAACCGTTTAAGCAGATTGCAAAACAGGAAGCGACATTTTATAAAGATTATCGGGGTCAAAGTCCACTCCGTTTTCCCATAGCAATGTCCCGTAAGAGTCTAATTTAACTGTTTTGAAATAGTTTTTATCGTTTAATTGGCTGACAAGCCCGTCATTGATACGGAAGTATTTTTTTACAGTTTCTGATAAATCAACGCGACGTACTTCTCCCGTGTTAAATAAACAAAGGACCGTGTAATCTTGCACTTCGAGAATTTTTTGGATGTAGTGTAACATTAGCTCAACGGTTCTATTTTATTCCATGATTTAATTTCTTTACCTAAATTTTCAAAATTTTCTATTAATTCCTGTTCATGCAAAATAGCCCAAGCTTGTACTAATTTCAGTTGTTTGGCCGGTAGGTATCCTTCCATTAACTCGGCCTTCCTTATGTCAATGATTGCCTTAAATTCTTGATATTCAACATGAAAATGGGGCGGATTATGATCATCAAAAAACATTTTAATAATCATTCCCATAAAACGACTGATCTCGGGCATTATTTAATTTTTAGGCATTTGTAGCAGCAATTTAACAACATATTTCTAAAGCGCCAAACTCCCCGCTGCCGGTTTTACCACACCAAGCACCTACCAAGCCAATGGAAAATAGTATGTGCTCATTGCCTGCGGAGGTACGAAATTGGGTACGCTTAGAGGAGACAGTTATGTGGCATTTGCGCTACCTTAGAAAAAACTCTTTCCTGATTTTTGAAAACCTAACTCGTATCCGCGTAGTTTTGGGCGTAGATTAACAAATTCGACTTTATGCCCAAGCGCATCATTTATTGGTTCAGAAACGATTTACGCCTCCATGACAACGAAGGTTTTCTGAAAGCCACCCAAGACGCCGACGAGGTCATTCCTGTTTATGTATTCGATACCCGTCAGTTTAAAGAAACCGAGCCGCCGGGTGTTCCGAAAACGGGGGCCTTCCGGGCCAAATTCCTGTTGGAGTCCGTTCAAAACCTGCGCGATAATCTGCGCAAAAAAGGCGGCAATCTGCTCATCCGATTGGGCAAGCCCGAGGCCGTATTGAGTGAGTTGGCCCGCGAATGGGAAGTGGCGGCCGTCTATACCGCCAAAGAAGCCGCTCAGGAAGAAACCGATACCGAAACCGCCCTATCCAAGCGGCTCAAAGTGTATAATATTGATTTTGAGGTTATTTGGCAATCCACTCTCTATCATCCCCGCGACCTGCCCTTTTGGGTATCCCGTCTGCCGGATGTATTTACCGAGTTTCGCAAAGCCGTTGAACGGCAATCGGTCATTCGCCCAACGTTCCCCGAACCGACCCAAGTTCGACTGCCGGAACGGATCGACATCGGCAAAATGCCCGAGATCTACGAGTTAATTTTATTTGCGACCCTGCCCGTGGCCGACCCCCGGGGCGTTTTGGCTTTCAAAGGGGGAGAAACCGAAGCCCTGCACCGACTGCAAGCTTATTTTTGGGACAACGATCAACTGAAAAGCTACAAAGAAACCCGCAACGGCCTGTTGGGCGCCGACTACTCTTCCAAATTTTCCCCGTGGTTGGCATTGGGTTGCCTTTCGCCGCGCCGCATTTACGAAGAGGTAAAACGCTACGAAGCCGAGCGCGTCGCCAATGACTCTACCTATTGGATGATCTTTGAGTTGCTATGGCGCGACTATTTTCGCTTTATCACGTTGAAATACGGCTCACGCCTCTTTAAAGTATCGGGGATTCAGTACAATTTGGAGATTGAGCGCAATCACCGGCGCGATCTGTTTGAAAAGTGGGTCAACGGCCAAACCGGTGTGCCGTTTATCGATGCCAATATGCGCGAATTGAAACTCACGGGCTATCTCTCCAATCGCGGGCGTCAAAATGTGGCGAGTTTTTTGGCCAAAGACCTGCTGGTGGACTGGACGTGGGGCGCGGCTTATTTTGAAAGTCAACTGATTGATTATGACGTGTGCAGCAACTGGGGCAATTGGAATTACGTGGCCGGGGTGGGCAATGACCCGCGCGAAAATCGTTACTTTAATAACCTTTCACAGGCCAAAAAATACGATGAATCGGGCGAATACGTCAAAACCTGGCTACCCGAACTTTTGCAAGTACCGGCAGCTTCCGTTCATCGAGTTTGGACGCTCGATGTCGCCGCGCAACAGCAATACGGCGTTCGTTTGGGAGATACCTATCCGCTGCCGATTGTTACACCGGATCAGTGGTAAAGGCAGCAAATAAATTGTACTTTTGTTCCTGTCCTTGAATCAGTATCACCCTTTTATAACCTTATGAAAAAAGTAACGTATCTGTTCAGTGCCGTTTTGGCGACAACCCTGTGGACGAAAGCCTTCTCTCAGGATTTTATTCCCGCTTATGACCGATTTTCGGGGAAAGAAACTTCTTACATTATGCTCGAAGACGGTTCCAAAGCAGAAGGCACCCTCGAAGACCTCGACCGCCGAAAAGGGCTGATCGAAGAAGTGGTCATCAAAGATGCCAACGGTAAGAAACTCAAATTTAAGCCCGAACAAATCAAAGCCATGTATTTGATGCCCAGCGGGTTTTCCAAGCTTTCTACTAACATGGACGTGGGCACCAAAGTCAAAAAATGGGATGCCAAGTACATTGACAGTGAGATCATTAAGAAGGGATACGCTTATTTTGAAAAAGCCAAAGTAGTGCTGAAAAAAGAGCCGGAAATGCTGCTGATGCAATTGCTTAACCCCGGTTTTAACAGCAAGATCAAAGTGTTTCATGACCCCTTTGCGGCCGAAACCATGCGCGTCGGTTTTGGCGGATTGACCATGGCCGGCGGCGACGACAAATCGTATTATGTGCAAGTGGGTGACTTGCCGGCCAAGAAACTCAAGAAAAAAGACTACGACGACGAGATCAAAGTGATGTATTCAAACTGCCCGGTTTTAGTGAAGAAGATTGGTGAAAAAATCCGTTGGACGGAATTCGCCCAACACGTTTACGAGTATACGTTTGATTGCAACTGATAAAGTCTTTCGGAAGTTCGTTTAACTGCGGGAAGTTCGTCGAACCGGGGTTTCGGAAACGAACTTCCCGTCTTCTTGTTTAGGTATCCGCTAATAACCCGTCTTCCTGCAGGTATTTCCATACGGTTGCAATGTTGCAAACACGAAGATTCTGTCTGAGCCAATAATCATCTGCCTGAGGGGTCACCACTAAATTTTGCTTTGCCTTTAAGTCGTCAATGGCCAACGTATTGCCTTTGGAAATGGTAGGATTATTCCCGTATTTTATCTCTAAAGTGACTTTTACCTGCGTATTCTGAACCAATACCAAATCCAATTCCGCTTTATCTTTGGTTCGGTAAAAATAAGGTTCCACATCCGCTTTTAAATTGGCTACTATTTGTTGAATCATATACCCCTCCCATGAATTCCCCAAAACTATATTGCCCGACAACCCTTCAAAATCCTGAATGCCCATCAAATGATGAAGCATACCGGTATCTGTAAAAAAGAGCTTGGGAGATTTCACCAAACGTTTACTGACATTGGCAAAGTAAGGTTTTAAACGACGGATCAAAAAGGCAGACTCCAAAAAGTCAATATACGTTTTTACCGTCGGTTGGGATAAATTAAGCGAATCCGCTAAATCACTGTAAGTCAATAGCCCTCCTTGAATATTCGTTAACATTCTCAACAAATTTCGAACGGTATTCGGAGCCGCAGCCAAGCCCAAATCGGGCAAATCACGTTCAATATACGTCTGAACAAAACCTCTGAACCAAAACTCAACGGCTCTGTCATTGGGCGCCAATAAAGCGTCCGGATAGCCGCCCCTCAACCAATGTTGCCGGTAAGAGATACCGGCAGATGAAATTTCCCGAAAATGAAGAGGATGCATTTCAAAGTATAAAATCCGTCCCGCCAAAGTCTCGGAACTTTGCCTCAAAAGAGCCGGTGAGGCCGACCCTAACAAAATAAATCGCCCGGGTTGGCGATTTTGATCAATCATCGAACGCAGTAACGGAAACAAGTCCGGCATTCGTTGTACCTCATCCAAGACAACGATTTTATCCTGATGTTCCTGAAAATAAAGGTCAGGTGAGGCCTGAAGTTTAGCGAAGTCGGCAAAATACTCTAAGTCCAAATAAATACTCGGCTTATTCAATTGGGTCATTAATGTCCGAACAAAAGTAGTTTTTCCTACTTGCCGAGGCCCTAAAACAGCCACACAAGGCAGATACAACAATGCCTCTGTCACTTCCCCGTAAATACTCCTGTGAATCATCTTTTTTTTAATTATTCAGACAAATATAAAATCAAATTTTAGAATTGTCTGAATAATCATCCCTGTTGATTATTTTTTACTTCAAATAAATCGTGAAAGTCGGTTTACACCGCTAACTTTGAGGCCAATGGATTCATCCAAACAAGAACTGTATTTATCTCGAAAAAATGACAAACTACATCGAACAAAACAAAGATAGATTTCTGAGCGAACTCCTTGATTTGCTTCGCATTCCGTCCGTCAGCGCCGACCCTAAGTTCAAAAATGACATGCGTCGCTGTGCCGAAGCCGTCAAAGAAGCGATGCTGAAGGCGGGAGCCGATTTGGCCGAGATCCACGAAACCCCCGGCCACCCGGTCGTGTACGGCGAAAAAATGATTGACCCAGCCCTGCCGACAGTGCTGATCTACGGCCACTACGACGTGCAGCCCGCCGACCCTTATGAGTTGTGGGACTCGCCGCCGTTTGAGCCCGTTATCAAAAACGAGCGCATTTATGCGCGCGGTTCCTGCGACGACAAAGGACAGTTTTACATGCACGTCAAAGCGTTGGAAACCATGGTGGCGACGGGTACCCTGACGTGCAACGTAAAGATGATGATCGAAGGCGAAGAAGAAGTCGGTTCCGATCATTTGGGGGCGTTTGTTCACGAAAACAAAGAGAAACTGAAAGCCGATGTCATCCTGATTTCCGACACGAGTATCATTGCTAATGACGTTCCATCCATTGAGGTTGGCCTGCGCGGCCTCACCTATCTTGAGGTGGAGGTTACGGGGGCCAATCGCGATTTACACTCCGGAGTTTACGGCGGTGCCGTAGCCAATCCGATCAATGTATTGTGTGAAATGATCGCTTCGCTGAAAGACGAAAACAACCACATTACGATTCCGGCTTTACGATAAAGTACAACAACTCAGTGGGGAAAGAACCGCTTCTATCGTGAAGCTCCCTTCGATTTGGAAGAATACAAACGCGATTTGGCCATTGACGAGATCGAGGAGAAACGGGTTATACTACCATCCGAACACTTCCGGCATTCGCCCGACGTTGGATGTCAACGGGATTTGGGGCGGCTATATCGGCTGGTGCCAAAACGGTCTTACCTTCCAAAGCCTATGGCAAAATCAGTATGCGCTTGGTACCCGATCAAAACAATGACGAAATTTTAGACCTGTTTACGCAGCACTTTCTTTCCATTGCTCCGCCTTCGGTGAAGGTAAAAGTGAAACCGCACCACGGCGGCGCGCATGTGCCATCGTTCAGGCTTGAATATAGTACGCCAGACTGCCACTGAAGGGGCTGGGCGGCAAGCAGCCGCCTTTACACGCTGGCGGCATCGGCATTCCTATCGTGGCGCTGTTCCCGGGCGAATTCGTTTGAAGTCTATTTTGATGGGTTTGGTTTGGACATTGATATCTCCTTTCACCAACGAAAGCCGTTTATTTCAAAAATTTTTACAAGGCATCGAAACTATTCCCTTGTTTTTCAAGCATTATGCTGCCTTGAAACAGGCTCGGTAACAAAGACGGGCGTTGGATTTTGGAGGATAAGTCGTTATTTTTCGGTAAAAAGCACAACTTTGCAACTCCGATATGTCAATAAAAGGAACCCACTCTAAAAATTAAACAATTTCTTTAAAAAGATTTATTTTTCTATGAGCGGAAACCAACACTCTCTTCAAAGCCGGCGTCGTAACCGGCAGTGGCGTCAGCGACATTTTTCGTCATGCCAATGAGAATGACTATGCACTTCGTTAATGTGGTAGGCACGAATTCAATAAACGCAGTTTTAGAAACAGCGCGAAAGTAAAATTCGCGGTGATCATTCAAAGTTTTTCCAACGGCGGCGGTATTTTCACCGCCGGCAAAAACCTCTCCAATGTCAACCAACAAGCGGCCATCGCCGGCTCCGTCTCAGGGGCCATGCACGTACATCAAATGGCGGAATTGTACGGCGTACCGGTGATTCTGCACACCGACCACTGTGCCAAAAAATTGTTACCTTGGATTGACGGGTTGTTGGAGGCAGGGGAGAAATTCTACGAGCAACACGGCAAACCGTTGTACAGCTCCCACATGTTGGATTTGTCGGAAGAGCCGATTGAAGAAAACATCGAGATCTGTGCCAAATATTTTGAGCGCATGGCCAAAATGGGCATGACTCTTGAAATTGAATTGGGCGTAACGGGCGGTGAAGAAGACGGGGTGGATAATTCCGACGTAGACAGCTCAAAACTCTACACCCAACCTTCGGAAGTGGCTTATGCCTACGAAGAGTTGAAGAAGATATCGGACAACTTTACCATTGCGGCTGCCTTCGGCAACGTACACGGTGTGTATAAACCCGGTAATGTAAAACTCTCCCCGATCATCCTGAAAAACTCACAGGATTATATTCAGCAGAAATACGGCACGGGGCCGCTGCCGGTCAATTTCGTATTCCACGGCGGTTCGGGCAGTACGCGTGAAGAAATTCGCGAAGCCATCAAATACGGTGCCATCAAAATGAACATTGACACTGATATGCAATGGTCAACCTGGGAAGGTATCCTGAAATACTACAAAGGCAAGGAGGGCTATTTGCAATCGCAATTGGGGAATCCGGAAGGTGAAGATTCTCCCAACAAAAAATACTACGACCCGCGCGTATGGTTGCGCAAGGGTGAAGAAAGCATGGTGCAACGCCTTACCATCGCTTTTGAAGACTTGAATTGCATCAATAGATTGGCATAGTCTGTGGCTTGATTTTTGCACTGAAAAAGCGGAGGAAATTAATTTTTCTTCGCTTTTTTACTTTACCCCAAATTCTTTCTATTTTTAGTGCATGAACGACTCTGTACTTCAGTATTATCTGCCCCATCAGTTATCCCCTAAACGTCTTGACCGATACCTCGCTTCCGGCTGGTTTCGGACAGTAAATATGCTGTTTCGAGCCAAAGTAACGTGTTTTGACAATGATATTTGCTCCCCCATCAATATACGTATAAACCTCTTCGAACACGAGCCTTCCAAGCGTCTTCGCAAGTTATTGCATCGCAACGGAAAGCTTTTTCGGCATGAAATTCGCAAGGCGACCATCACCCGCGAAAAAGAGGAGTTGTTTCACCAACACCAACGACGCTTCCGAAGTTTTTTAAGTAATTCTTTAGAAGAATTTTTGGTCCTTACGCCCCGTTTTGATACCTACGAGATCAATGTATTTGACGAAGACCGTTTGGTTGCCGTCAGTTATTTTGATCAGGGACACAACAGTCTGATGAGTCTGCTGGGCTTGTTTGATCCGGGTTATTCTTCTTACAGTTTGGGCATTTATACCATGTTGTTAGAGATGGAATATGCCAAAGCAACCCAACGGCAGTGGTATTATCCGGGCTACGTACACGAGCGTCCTTCCATTTACGATTATAAATTGCGGTTGGGTAAACCGGAGATCTACGATTGGCAAACCAAACGATGGATACGCCACGTAGACCCGCATAAATTGCCCAATTGGGCCGACCATATCAAAAACCGGACGTACGCCTTGGAACATGCGCTCGAGGCCGTAGAGATCAGTTTTCAGCGAAAGGTGTACCTGTTTTTCGGATGGCATTATTTCAATTCGCTCTACGAACAGTTGTTTCACTGCCCGCTCATGCTACTGTTGTCAGACGGGCGGGTCGTGGCGTATGATGTCGAACTGGACCAATATATCTGTGCTAAGTTAGAAATCTACGTTCCGTTTCGGGACATTCAAATGACTTTGGCCCCGGATTTCGATGTAGCGGCGCACCATACCGATGTGATGCGCGTCGTTGAGTTTTCTTACAAAACTTCCAGCGCCGCCGATATGATCAATTACGTTTGGAAAACCACTTATCCGCAACTGGAAATCAGTTGGTGGATCAAATCGAAGTTAATGAACTGACCTGATTACACATCCAACCATTTTTTAAACGCCTCCGCTTTTTCCCGGCTTACGTAAATGTCGTCGTCATCGCGGTGGCGGAGTTTGATTTTCAACCGCCCATTGAAATGCGGCTCAATACGTTCAATCGCCGACAGTTGACTGAAATACTTACGATTAAGCCGAAAAAAATGCTTCGGATTCAGTTTTTCCTCCAACTCATCCAAGGTATCATCTACAATATATTTTTTTTGTTCATTCGTCACCAAAAATACCACCTTATCTTCGGCGTAGAGATACGCCACATTCGCGGCTTCCACTACGTCAAACCGAGCACCGGCTTTCAACAAAAACCGGGTTTTCCACTCAGTTCGTTGACTCAGCAGGCTTTCCAGCACTTTTCCGATTCGATCCTGGGAGACCGCCGAACGCTGCTGCTTAAATTTGTCTATGGCGGCTTCCAGTTCCTCCTGTTCGATGGGCTTCAGCAAATAATCCACGCTGTTGACTTTAAAGGCCCGAATGGCATATTCATCATAAGCCGTCGTAAAAATAATGGGGGCGGTCACGTCTGCCAGCTGAAACACTTCAAATGAGAGGCCGTCGGCCAATTGAATATCCATCAACAACAAATCCGGTTGCGGGTGTTCATGAAACCATTTGACGGTGCTTCGTACACTGTCGAGTTTTGCCAATATCTCAGCGGTCGGTTCAATGGCTTTTACCAACGCTTCCAACCGCTTGGCAGCCAAGGGTTCATCTTCCAAAATCAGTATTTTCATCGTTTGCAGTACGGACGCCCCGTCCGTAGGGTCAATTCATATTCAGTCATCAGACGGTTTGTAGGATTTGTCAAAAGCGGCTCACCCCCAAACAGTATCGTACATTTTTATACAAAGGGGATTCTCACTTCAAAAAAGGCTTCATTTTCTTCCACTTCTACTTTTTTATCAGTCAATAATGCATACCGACTCTTCAGATTATTCAAACCAATGCCCGTAGACTCCAAAAATTGCTTGTTTTTCGGCTGAAAACTATTGCTGACGACCACTCGATCATTTTCTGAAAACACGTTGATCTTGAGCGGCTTTTCACTCGAACATTCGTTGTGTTTGATCGCATTTTCTACCAATGTCAACAGCCCTTGGGTAATGATCTGCCGCGACATATCTTCTTTGGGAACTTGAATCTCGTAGTGGAGGTTTTCGCCGAAACGCATTTTGTGAATGAACAGATAAGCCTCTACAATCTTAAGTTCTGTTCCTAATTCTACCGTAACTCGATCATTGTTCTGCAAATTATACCGAAATACTTTGGAAAGTCGCTCCACCAAATTGACTGCATTTTGGGGGTCTTCCGGAATAAGCGCACTCAGAATATTGAGCGAATTGAAGAGAAAATGCGGATTTACCTGATTTTTGAGGGAGTCGTACTCGGCTTTAAGCAAAGCCTGATTTAGTTTTTCTTCCTGCAACAGTGATTTTTTCCAACGCTCGGTCATCAATTGGATCATGTAAACAGAAGTAAACGCAAAGGTCATGATCACGTACATCATCGAACTCATCAAATAAGCACGCGGCGGAATGGGCGCTTTTTTGAACAGCCCCATTACGAACAAAACACCGCAGGCCATTGTCACCGCTACCACGGCAGTAATGAGAGCATACAATCCGATGGTTTTTTGCACACTCCAATTGGACGCCTGTTGCATCAACCGAGGGATCACATTACCCTGTATTTGACTGATCAAATAAGCCGAAATAATAATAGCCAAAGACCAATCCCAGTTGATCTCCCGTTTTCTCAAATCGGCATTGAGCAAAACCATGACCAAGATCCCCACGGTCCACAAGACCGCATCTGTACGCGTCAATTTGAATTTCATTTTCGGCAAAATTGAAAAGACCGTTCCGTCTTTTATGGTTTGTCAAAAATAGCGTTTGTCGGCAAGTTTCCGACAAGAAATCGGATGAAGCGAAAGAAAGAAGGAGTGGGAAGTCGGCACAGGGGAGTCAGATTAACCGTAAGAGGGAAGTAAACCGGTATAAAAACCGAGCGGCCGATAATAAACAGACTCACTGCTTACTACCGGCCGCGGGGGCAAACTAAACTATGGATTCAATTATTCTACAGTGACTTGGCGCTGCACTTCCACTTTCTTTGAAGAAAGGCTCAACTGCTTCACTACGCGATTTTTTCCGGATACGATCTCCAATTGATAATTACCGTCGGTCAAATCACTAACGTTGATCTTGGCGGCGTAACTCATTTCTTTTTTACCGACAGTTTCGGCAAAAAGCACTTGTCCGTCCGTGTTTTTCAAGGTAAGATATACGGGCTGGGGGGCATTTTTCTTGATAGCCACGCGCAGGTTGGCATCTGCTGTAACGAAAGCGCTGCTTTCAAAAGTAGCTTCCGGACGATTGTTCGCTGTTTTTTCTTCGGTTGGGTGAGCAAAAGCAGCAGTGGTGGTAAGCGCTAAAGCGCAGGCGATTGATTTGATGATGGTTTTCATGAGGACTGTTTGTTTTAAATTGGCTGTTGTTATTGAAAAAAAGAAAAATTAATTCACTGTGATCTTCCGTTCTGATTCCGTTTTGGAAGATGATAAATTGAGTCGTTTGACTACCCGGTCTTTGTCGGTCGCAATTTCCAGCTTGTACACTCCGTCGGTCAATTCATTGACATTGATCTTAGCCGCATACGACATTTCATTCTTATTGATCGTTTCACGATAGAGTACATCGTTGTTAGCCGTGCGAAGCGTCACATAAACACGCTCAGGGGCATTCTTCTTGACGGCCAGCTTGATGGAAGCGTCTTTGGTCACGTAGGCACTGGTTTCGAAAGTAACGGCAGTGCGATTTTCGACAGTATGGGTTTCGGCAGGCCGCGAACCGGCTTTTTTACTTCCTTTGATCGAAGCCGTGGCCGAAGTGAGCGTCAAGGCGCTGATAAGAGTAATGACAAGAGTTTTCATGGGAATCCGTTAGGACGGGTGAGAGCACGATTAGTTCAAAGATACGTTACGCGAGGAAGTCGCTTCTTTTTGAGACTTGATGCTCACCTGTTTCTGAATTTTGTCTTTTCCGGCCTTTACTTCCAACGTATACTCACCGTCAGCAAGGGCACTCACGTCGAAACGAGCATCAAACTTTTCCGAATTTTTACTCATAATTTCTTCGTGTACTACGTTTTGTTTGGCATCCCGCAAGGTGATGACGGCTTTTTCGCCGGCACCTTTACGAACAGCCATCTGAATTTTGGCTTCTTTGGTGGTGAAAGCACCCATTTGTAATGGTTTGGCTTTTTTGTCTTCGGTTGGATCAGATGCAAAAGCTACAGAAGAACTGAGCGCTAAGGCGCATACGAGGGTTGTGACAAGTGTTTTCATGATGGTCCGTCAGTACGGTTTTTTGTTTTGGCTGTGTTGCGGATGACCGCGTTGGTTATTAAAAAAATTGGCTGTGAAAATTACTGTTTAATATTTACTGTTTTATGGCTGTTGGTACTTTTAACTGTTTACTGTTTCAATGGCTGTTATTACTGTGAACTACAAACTGCTTACTGTTTTATGGCTGTTATTTTTTGAACTGTTAATTAATTCTTGATTGACGATACAAAGTTGCTTGTTTTATATGGTACTATGCAATACAAAGTACATGAGTGGTACATTTATGGGATGAATGGCAGAATACCTTACGGACTTGATAATGGGGAAAAATCGGTATGCAAAAAATTTGTTTCCATGGCTGTAAGAAAATGTTTTTAAATGGCTGTTAGTGAATACTTGTACTTGAGTAAAAGGTTACAATCTGTTCCGTATTATTTCTTTCAAAGGTTGTGCCGGTTTAAAAAAAAGCGTTATCTATCTGATAATCAATATATTTTATTTTTGGCACTTTTTTGAAAATGTCCGAAATCGAACAATTCGTTTAACAATATCGGACAATCGGCGTATTTGAACAATCTCGAAAAACCTTTTATCTTCAAACGCGAATTAATGATGCAAATGTATATGCGAACGTTGCATGGGGAAAGAAAAAAGTGTTAAATCATCCTTTTCAGGGGATGAAACGCACAAAAAATCGGCCAAGTCGTTTTGAAGCGAACTTTAAAAAAGTGAGAATCGTTAGTCTTTTCGTGGCTAAATCATCAGCTACAACCCATTTTCTAATCAAATTCGGCGGGCTTTGAACCCGTTTAGATACAACCAATGAGCAAACACGGACGCATTTTGGTCGCCATGAGCGGCGGCATTGACAGTTCGTTGGCAGCAGTACTGCTCCACGAACAAGGCTACGAGGTCATCGGAATGACCATGAAAACGTGGGACTACGCCGGCAGCGGCGGTTCCAAAAAAGAAACGGGTTGCTGCTCGTTGGATTCTATCAACGACGCCCGCACCATTGCCGTTGAACTCGGTTTCCCACATTATATACTGGACATTCGCAACGAATTCGGCGATTACGTCATTGACCACTTCACCGGCGAATACCTCGAAGGGCGCACCCCTAACCCCTGTGTGCTGTGCAACACGCACATCAAATGGGATGCGCTCCTGCGCCGTGCCGACCGTTTGGAGTGTGAGTTTATTGCGACCGGGCATTATGCCAACATACGCCGCGAAAACGATCGCTATGTCATCTCCAAAGGAATGGATACGTGGAAAGACCAAAGTTATGTACTGTGGGGGATTTCGCAGGAAAGTTTGTCGCGTACCCAACTCCCCTTGGGGCATTTACGCAAAACGGAGATTCGAGAGATGGCTAAGGAACGAGGTTTTGTTGATCTGGTCAATAAATCGGAAAGCTACGAGATCTGTTTTGTACCTGATAATGACTATCGCGGATTTCTCAAGCGCCGTCTGCCTGATTTGGAAAGCCGGGTAGCCAGCGGAAATTATGTCCTTGAAGACGGTACACCCGTCGGCAAGCACGAAGGTTATCCCTTCTATACCATCGGGCAACGCAAAGGTTTAGGGATCGCTTTAGGCTACCCGGTATTTGTAACGGAAATCCGAAAAGAAACTAATGAAGTTGTTTTGGGGCGTGATAAAGAACTTGAACGTAACGGGATGTATGTTTCTAAACTGAATCTTCAAAAATACGCCCGCATTGAAGCACCGCTCGAAACGATCACCAAAGTCCGCTACAAACACGACGGAGCCCCGGCCACCCTACTTCAGGAAGCCGACGACCGCATCAAGGTATTGTTTCAAGAACCCGTCAGTGCTATAGCCCCGGGACAGGCCGCCGTTTTTTACGAAGGCGACGACGTCGTGGGCGGGGGCTGGATCACCAAAAGTTTTCGGCAGTAAGTAATTGTACAGATTTAATTTAGATTTTAGGTTGATTTAAGTGGATTTAATTGAAATTCAACCACTTAAATCAACCTAAAATCTGTTTTTTTACTTAAGTACCCAATCACAAATACTTTATGTTATTCGTTATTAGTACGGGTTCCACAAACATACCCATTCGCTCTGATTGATGCTGCGGCGGTAAAAATCCAAAAGGGCACGATCTGAGACCGTACCCTTTTGGATAAACTGTATGTTGAAGCCAATTGCTTAATTAATCACTTCCTCTTCTTTTTTCTTGACCGTAATCACTAAAAGTTCTGAACCGTCTTCGTGGTCAGCCATTAAAGTGTCCCCTTCACGCAAGTCACCTTTCAGGATCTCTTCTGCGACGGGATCTTCCAGGTATTTCTGAATGGCTCGGTTAAGCGGACGCGCGCCGTATTGTTGGTCGTATCCTTTTTCCGACAGAAAATCTTTGGCTTTCTCAGTCAGTTCTACCTTATAACCTAAGTTAGTGACGCGGTTGAACAATTTAGCGAGTGAAATATCAATGATACGGTGAATGTCTTCGCGTTGCAATGAATTGAAGACGATCACATCATCCAAACGATTCAAAAACTCCGGAGAGAACGCTTTCCGCAAAGCACTTTGGATTGTGCTTTTCATCAGATCATCCTGATTTTCGGACTTAGCTTTGGTAGCAAAACCGATACCCGAGCCGAAGTCTTTCAAATCACGTACCCCGATGTTGGAGGTCATGATGATGATAGTATTACGGAAATCCACACGACGACCCAAGCCATCGGTCAGAATACCGTCATCCAACACTTGGAGGAGTATATTGAACACATCCGGGTGCGCTTTTTCTATCTCATCCAACAAGACCACGCTGTAAGGTTTACGGCGAATCTTCTCCGTCAGCTGCCCGCCTTCTTCATAACCGACGTAGCCCGGAGGCGCTCCGATCAACCGCGATACGCTGAATTTCTCCATGTATTCGCTCATGTCGATCCGCACGAGCGCATCGTCTTTATCAAACAGATACGTAGCCAATACTTTCGCCAATTCAGTTTTCCCAACGCCCGTAGGGCCAAGGAAAATAAAGGAACCGATGGGTTTTTTAGGATCTTTTAATCCAACCCGCGTACGCTGAATAGCCTTAGTCAGTTTCTCGATCGGCGATGCCTGACCGATGACCCGCGCTTTCAATTGGTCGGCCATGCCAAGCAATTTAACGCCTTCATTTTGCGCCACACGATTCACCGGAATGCCCGTCATCATCGCTACTACTTCAGCTACGTTCTCTTCCGTAACGGTATAGCGGCGTTTTTTGGTTTCTTCTTCCCAAGCGATCTTGGCACGGTCGAGTTGATCCAGCAGTTTTTTCTCACGGTCGCGAAGTTGGGCCGCTTCCTCGTACTTTTGGCTTTTTACCACAAAGTTTTTCTGCTTCTTCACCTCTTCGATCTGCTGTTCCAACAGCACGATGTCTTCGGGGACCGTAATATTGCTGATGTGTACGCGAGCACCTACCTCATCCATTACGTCAATGGCTTTGTCAGGCAGGAAGCGGTCGGTGATGTACCGTTCCGACAGCTTCACGGCCTGGGCAATGGCATCTTCCGTGTAGTTAACGTGGTGATGGTCTTCGTACTTATCTTTGATATTGGTCAAAATTTCGATGGTCTCTTCTACGGTCGGCGCATCTACCATCACGATCTGGAAACGACGGGCTAAAGCGCCGTCTTTTTCAATGTACTGACGGTATTCGTCGAGCGTAGTGGCACCGATACATTGGATGTCGCCCCGGGCTAACGCCGGCTTGAACATATTGGAAGCGTCCAACGAACCGGAAGCACCGCCTGCTCCGACAATGGTATGTAACTCATCAATGAACAGGATCACTTCGGGCGATTTTTCCAACTCATTCATGACAGCCTTCATGCGCTCTTCAAACTGACCGCGGTATTTGGTACCTGCTACCAACGAAGCTAAGTCGAGGGTAACAACGCGCTTGCCGAACAACACACGCGATACTTTCTTCTGAACAATCCGTAAAGCTAAGCCTTCGGCGATCGCCGTTTTACCAACTCCCGGCTCTCCAATAAGAACAGGATTGTTTTTCTTACGACGACTCAATACTTGGGCTACGCGTTCGATTTCTTTTTCACGGCCAACGATTGGGTCGAGTTTTCCCAATTCGGCCATTTTCGTAAGGTCTCTTCCGAAATTATCAAGTACGGGCGTACGCGATTTTTCGGCACTTTTCGGGTCTTTTCCCTGCTGCGAACCGCCGCCGAACATCCCGCGTTCGTCGTCGTCGTCCGTTTCGGGCCCGGCGTGGGGTTTGGTGCCTGATGATTGATACTCTAACATTTCCTTAACGATTTCATAGTTAACATTAAACTTGGCTAAAATCTGCGAGGCCAAATTATCGGGGTCACGCAGAATGGACAAGAGCAGGTGCTCCGTGCCTATCAGTGGGCTTTTAAAAATTTTTGCTTCTAAGTAGGTGATCTTAAGTACCTTCTCGGACTGACGGGTCAAGGGGATATTCGCCAGATTTTTCACGTTGTTGGTAGCGGTTCCTTTGGTCACCTGCTCAATCGTAATGCGCAGTTCATCCAACGAAACTCCCAACTTTTTGAGCAGGGCTAAGGCAACGCCTTCTCCCTCCCGGATCATGCCCAAGATGAGGTGTTCGGTGCCGATATAATCATGGCCCAAGCGCAAGGCTTCCTCACGACTGAACCCTATGACTTCTTTTACGCGATTAGAAAATTTTGCTTCCATTGTGGGAGTTGAGCTGCTTGAAATCGGCCCCGGTTCAGTCTTGCCGACCACCTTCGACCGTGAAATAGTTCAAATATAGTGATTTAACGTATTTCTTTGCTGATTCAATAAAATTCTGTCGGTTTTTCCCGTTGTTTCATCATTCTATTTCCGACCCTTCTTTCCTTTTTATACTTATATATACAAAAAATTGACCGGTTTCATTCCATACCTCCTTTTACCGGGCTTTTTCCTGATTAGGGTGAATTATAATTCGGTGTAAGCTTTCTTTTCTAATCTACGTAAACCGACCGTTTAAGGATTTGTCCCGCTTCACCTCCTCGGCACATCAGCAAATCAATTACGCTTAGATTAGGAACAAACTCATTCCCAAAGTTTTGTGGATAAACAACAGGAATGTATAAATTGTTGTGCCTGAACTCCGTTTTCGGATGAACCAACGATAATGCGTCAAATTGGCCTGCTACTGCCTCGATTTGATAGGTTTCCGTCAGCCGGATTGTCGGCTTCAGTCGCAACAGGCGCAGACAGATTGTCAGCAGTTCCCAATTGAGGTCAAACAAAAACGCGGGCTTCTTTTGATAAACGTGTTCAAAATCGCTCCCGAAATACTCAAAATACGGGGCTTTTCCGTAAGCAGCAGTGATCGCCCCCCAATGCCGTTTCACCCACGACTGCGAATAATCTATTTTTACTTCCCGAATCGGCATTTTGGGCGTTGCATGTAGCACAGGCACAATCAAGGTATCTATCCCATTGGCAGTCAGAATGTGGCAACGATTTCGATACGATTGCTTTACAAAGTGCTCGTGCGCTTCAATAACCGCTTCACCGTATTTCAATAAACAGGCAAAATATTCTAAACTCGGCAAATACTGTAACTCGATCCGGACTGACAAGGCTGATAAAAACAAAAGTGATTATGTAAATAAAGTCATTTGAGCATCGGTATCAAAAAAATTATAAAAAAAATTTACAAAAACTGCTTTAAAGGTCTGAAAAATGGGGAAAGTACAAATTTATGAAAACAAATACTATTCTCATTTTCCTCCTAAATCCCTCAAATTGGGGGAGTTGCGGGGTATTAATTTACACTACATTTGTTCACTCATCACTGACTATACCCAAAATATACCAATGCCCTTCTCCCCTTTTCGATCGGTACGATTCTCTTTTTTGGCTCTGCTCTTATTGTTTCTCTACTGCCAAGGTTGGTCGCAGTCGTTCCCGGATGATTTTACCGAAGCCCCTACCCTTGCCTGGACGTTTTCGAGTGCCGGGCCCGTTTATGCTTCTCCCGTTATCGAAAAAGGAACGGTCTATTTCGGCAGTCTCGACAGTTCGGTGTATGCCCTTCATGCCAAGACGGGGCAACTGCAATGGAAATTCAAAACCGGCGGCGATATTCGTTCGACGGTGAGTTTGGATGAGAAAAACGTGTACTGTGTCAGTGGTGACGGCTGTTTGTACGCCATTGGGAAAAAAAATCAACAATTACGCTGGAAATTCAAAGGACGCGGCGACCGCAAGTATGAATTATACAGCTTTGCCGACTACTTTCAATCCTCACCCGTGATTGACCGGAACGTTATTTACTTCGGCTCCGGCGACGGGTATGTGTATGCCGTTAACAAAATAAACGGAACGTTGCTTTGGGAATACCAAACACAATCGGTAGTTCACTCGACACCCACCGTTCACCGGGGTAAAGTTTACGTTGGGTCGTTTGACGGTCATTTGTACGCATTGCATGCGCAGGACGGTCGTTTGGTATGGAAATACAAAGCTGCGGGTCATCCCTACTTTCCGAAAGGGGAAATGCAGGGTTCGCCGACCGTCTTTGAGGATTTGGTGTTTATCGGCAGTCGCGATTATCAGTTGTATGCGCTGAACGCCGAAACGGGCAAAGAAGTTTGGAAAAAGCAATTTCCGAAAGGGTGGGCCATGGGAAAGCCCGTCGTGCGCGACGGTGTGCTGTACGTAGGCACTTCTGACGACAAAGTGTTAGCCGCACTCCAACCGCGAACGGGTGAAACGATTTGGCTATCGGATGTAAAATTCAACATTTTCGGAGGTGTCGCTTTTTCGAAAAATCGGCTGTATGTCGGTACGCTGATGGGTCGTCTATATGCGATTGATCTCCAATCAGGTCAAACCCAATGGCTTATTAACAATTCGTTGTACGAAAAGAAGCGGCTTCGTTATTTGAAAGAAGACGACACGTACCGCAATGATATTCAGACCGTTATTAAAAAAAATGACGACTTTTTGACGATGTATTACGAGTTAGGCGCTATTTTTTCAACCCCCGTTATTGCTCAGGATATGTTGATCATCAGCAGTACCGACGGGAATGTGTACGGGTATCAATCGAACCGCGGAAGCGGAAAATCCTGAACTTTATCCTAATTTTATTTTCAACTCATTCTCAACCATCATCATGAAAAGAACCGAATTTTTGCACGGCCTGATCGGCAGTGCGCTTGTCGTGCCGGCGTTGGCCCAAACCGTTAAGCAGGAAAAGCCGGCGCCGTTACCGCCCGAACTTGTCAAAAATTTTGTGGGTGCGGGACACGGCAATTTTGCCAAAATCAAAGAATTGTACGCTGAGCATCCAAGCCTCATCTACGCGGCGCACGATTGGGGCGGCGGCGATTTTGAAACGGCGCTCGAATCGGCCGGCCACGTAGGAAACGTTGAAATCGCTGAATTTTTAATCGGTAAAGGGGCGCGAATGAATCTTTTTTGCCTGACTATGCTCGGCAAAACCGAACAGGTCAAATACCTGTTGGAAGCCTTTCCCACCTTTTTGCACGCTTTGGGCCCTCACGGTTTTACGCTGTTGCATCACGCCAAAGTAGGCGGCGATCGCTCCAAAGAATTGCATGAGTACCTGTTGTCTAAAGGGCTGAAAGAAACGCAACGGAAGTTTTGGGAAAGTTAAAACGAGCGTTACTGCCCGGTTTTTCGATTCAGTCTTTTTTCGGCGTTCTCTTTCAGGGCTTTTTCGCTGTCGTTCAGGGTCGTTTTCTTTAGGAGAAGTGCCAGCACTAAATTTGAAACTCGCTTTACATTTTCGGTATCTCCTTTGCCTTCATACCCTTCGGCCAGACTGTCAAAGAAGTTGGGATCTTCGGGATGCAGTTCGGTGTTTAACTTAAAAATGCCGATAGCTTCTTCGTATTGGTGTTTATGCAAAAAAGAATAGCCCAACCCGTTGACCATATAGCCCACATACAAATTGGAAGCGGAATCATTTTTGAGCGTGGCATTGGCTATGTTCAGTGCCTCCTGAATCCCTTTTTTGCCGATGATATATTCCAACTCTGTTAAAGTCGGAGCAGGTTTTACAGGCGTCAGCAGGGTAATATCCCATAGGTTGGATTGAACAGTCGGCAAAGCCGTCTTAGTCGCCAAGAATGCTTGTGACTGCCCCTCTCCTTTCAATTCGGCATTGAAGAAATGCAGTAAGTAAAGATTGGCCAGTTCAAAGGATTGTTGAATGAGCCGTTGCGCTTCTCCTCGATTTTTCAATACCAAACAGGAAGTATAACCTTCGGCCGCAAAGTCCCAGTGATGCAACTTGGGTTGATTCAACAACAGGCGATAGCGTTTGGAAAACGCGGTTTTCTTTTCAAATTCATCAATATATTTTTCCTGCTTGGATAAATCACGACTGAAAATGTGCAAAAAGGGAATGCGTAATTTCCTCGGATTGTAAAAGTTGGAAGCGGAAAAATTCTGAAATAAGCCCTCCATGTAAATACCGCTTTCGATATCGGCTACGGCTTTGATTCGGGAATCATTCATGGAAAATAAGACCGGAGAAAAACCGGAACCACTGAACCCGAATACCCCGATTTTGGCGGCATCGGCCGACGTATTTTTTACCAAATATGCGATCGCCTGCTGCATATCGGGAATATCTGACAAGGCCCCTTCGGCAAAGGAGTCCGCATCTGAATCTTTGACCATCGCGACCACATAACCGTTACTTGCCAGTACTTCATTGGTGATGGAAGTAGACAACGGACGCAGCGTTCCGATCAAGAGGGGGAATTTGTTATTGACAGGAGTCGCCTCCATTTGGGCCAACATAGGGGTATCAATGAGCTGTTTCCAAGCTTCCTCTGTCGGTTTGCCAAACCATCTTTCCACCGACGATTTACTGCCGGTCAGTTTATTGTTTTTACGGTCCGGGGGAATAACTTCCGACGAAGACGTCAGCAGGTCATTGTAACAGTAGTCGCCGTAGGTCAGGGTATTTTTGCCGGTATGAGCTTTGGCGGGATACCAAAGGTGTATCGTCACTTTTTTGTACCGATCTCCTTCGTTCTTTTCCCCCAAATAATTGAACTCCGGCTTGATCACCCTTGATTCATCGGTGAAAGTTACGATCTTAAAACCGACCGGGTATTTCCCTACGGGAAGGTGGGTATAAAGGGGACTTGTTTGCGCTTGGGCAAACGCACTAACCAATAGTGAGAAAAAGCAGAAAAGTCGTTTCATAGTTTGGGACAGTATGTCATTTATACCTACTCCATTTTTTGTTCAAACAGTTTCTTAAATCGCTCATCCGACCTGACTGAGTCAAAATCAGTGTCATTGTCAAATTGTTGTTTCGTAACACTACCGTATTTCATGGCCTGTTCTAAGGCGTTTAAGGCTCTATCGTTGTCTTTCAGTAAAGAATAGGCACAGGCCAAATTGTAAAAATCGAAACCCGTCGGCTCTATTTTCGTAGCTTTCTCGTAGTATTTCACGCTTTCACTCCACTTACCCAGCGACAATAAATTAAAACCAAGGTTAGCATACAGGTCACGGCTTTCCGGATTGGCCGTAATGGCTTTTGTGATAAATCCCTCAGCTTCCGACGGTTTATTTTGCATGTAGGCCAACAACGCCAGGCTGACCAATGCTTCTCCGTTTGTCGGTTGCAGTGCCAAAAGCTTTTGGTAGATTTCTCCCGCTTCATCGTATTTTTTCAAATCTTTCAAAACCGACCCATACATGGATAATCCAATTGGGTCCGAAGGGTGTTGTGCTGTCCATGGTTTCAATAATTCCGCTGCTTTGACCGGATTATGTCCATAACGTGCGGCAAGGATCGCCCGGGCGTCCGGATTAGGATCGGCAAATGAGGCTACGGGTTCTAAATGGTCTTTCCAGAAAGAAAGGGTTTGTTTGATGATTTTTCGAGATTCCTCATTGCTCGTAAATGTATCGAAGGCGTGAGGCATATCAGAGCCCATGACCAGCGTCCACGGGGCTTTGTTTTTCAGTACTTCCCCCCAAATTGAGGCGTAATTATCGCCTCGGACATCGCCTTCAGAGACGAAAAAGAGAACGGGCAGGTCTTTACGAAAAGGTCCCGCAGGTGCATTGCCGTAGTACAATACGGCGGCTTTGATTCCTTTATACGCGCTTTCTTTCATGAGGTACTGCACCGACTGACTCACGTTGGCCGAAGCGGCATACACTCCGATTTTATCCGAATTGACGTGATAATCGTTGCTTTCTTTTGCCAAAAAATCAAACACTCCCTGCAACGACTCCTGAATACGCTCGCGATCTGCCTCCATCGAAATGCCGATATACCCGTGAGCCGCTACCAATTGCGGCCAAGTGGTGTATGTAGCCCAACTTTTGAGTTTACGTTCCCGGGGATGATCACCGATAGCATTCAAAAAGACAACCACAGGGCGTTTTTCATTGGGCTTCAATTGGGGCGGTAAATAGACGTCTAACTTCAACGTCCCTTTCGCATCTGACAAATACGTAATGTCATTTTTAATTACCACCTTTTTCATGTCGGGATGGTCTGATACAATCCCTAAATTTCGGCCGTCCAGCGGCGATCCGGTGTCGGAATATTGGGCCGCTGCTTGCAGGCCAAACAGAAGGAAGGCACTCAAAAAGAGAGTTTTCATGATTGTAAAAGGGTTAGTTGTTTTTCATTTTTATCTTTTCCTGAAGCATTTTTCGCATTCGTTCTTTTTCCGGATTGTCCGGTTGGTCGGTTTTATCAATTAGGGCCAATGCTTTCTCAAAACACTCCAGTGCCTTTTGTTTTTGCTCCATTGCCTGATACGCATTTCCCAAATTTTCCAACGCATAAACGGATTGCGGGAAAGCTTCTGCCGGCAAGCGGCGAACGGCAAGAACTTTGTCAGGCTGTTTTTGTTGGGTAAATCGAAAAGCGTACAGATTCATCGTTTGCTCATCAAACAGGAGTACTTTGGGGTTAAAGCGTTTGGCTTCCTGAAAAATAGCAGCGACTTTTTCGATATTTCCCGCCATAATGAGTTTTTCTACTTCCTCTGTAGTAGGTACCGGCGGGAAAGCCGCTTTTTTGAGCTCTGTTTTTGCCAAGTCGGCCGAAAAGCCGTTTTCCCGTGCCGATTTTTTGAGGAAATCCAAATCGGAAGGAGATTTCTTCAGAGAAGCTTCAAAGAAATGAAACAGCGTAGTATATAGAAATTGATAGGCTTGGCGTTTCTCCGGCGGCAAACTGGGCAATACCCCTAAATTACCGATCAGGTAACTATGGTTCATTTCTTTCAATACGTAGTAATAGCGGTCGGCGTACAGAAACTCATCAAAAATTTCCCGACTGAGCTGTAGTGAAAGTCGCGGGTCTTTTTCATCCTGCAATACAGTCAGGTAGGGGACTCGCATTTTGTTGACATCAAAATAAACGGATTGTTTCAAGGTGTTGCTGCTGCCGCTTTTGCCTTCCCAACCGTCTAAACTCACCACCGCATCGGCCTGCCTGTTTTTCATTTCAAACAGCAGCGCGGCCATACCGTCAAAATTGATGCCCAACACACCCAAGCGGGTCGGGTCGGCGTTAGCGAACGTATGGGAAAAATTCAGTAAAAATTCCAGATTGCCGATCCGTTCGTTGAGTGCTATTTGGGGATGAGTGACTTGCAGCGTGCCGCTTCGGCCGATAGTCGGTGTCGAAAAAACAACATATCCCTGACTTGCCAGGTATTCATAAAGAATATTGGCAGAACTCGGCCCTCCGTCTAAACCGGAAATAATGACGGGGAACTTTCCTGCCGCGGGTTTGGCATCCCGATGCGCTGCCGTAGGTGTATGACGAATCGTTTGCAGCTCTGCTTCCGAAAGATCAATACCTGCTCCAAATTTGGCAATGAATTGAATACCCTCGGCGGCTCTTTTCCGGTCCTCGTCGGTAAGCGGTTGAAACGTATTTTTCTGTTGGGTAAGGTGCTGATACTCCTCAAACAGCATTGGCGGGGTTTGGGCAGCGACCTCCGACGGAGACCACACACTTATTTGAATCGGCAGAGCCTTCTCTCCGGGGTTGAGATTCCCCTCAAAATCTGCTTTGGGTTGAACAGAGCGACCTCGGTCATAACGATTAAACACCTGAAAACCGACTTTATACGGTCCGGGGGGAAGCTCTCCCCACTGCGGATAAGGGAGCGATTGCCCTAAAACGACAGCACCGAAAACCGTTAAATGCAAAATCAATAGTAAACAAACCGGACAGGCGTATTGCGCCGCGTTGTTGGCCTCCCTCATTTTAGGGGAGGGGTAATGTTGATGCTGAGAAAAAGAAAACCGAATAAAGAGAACCGAATTGATTTTCAACATAGCTAATTGCGCCAAAAGAGGAAGGTTGGCTGTGAACGCAATTACTGAATTTACAGAATAAAAAAAATCCCCTCAGTTGGGGGATTTTTCGCAAAAGTTGTAACTCATTTCGGGGGATTTATTCGTAGAGGTGATCTACGTCAGCATCAGCCAATTCGATAAAAAATTGACCCAATTTCTGAGTTAAATCTCCGTAAAAACCGGCTCCTTTATCGGCGGTGGCTTTTTTAGGATTTCCCACACCCGTATCTTCCGTGACTTGACTCCATTTACGTTCGGCCCATGCCCAACCTTCACGCATAGCGAGAATAGTTGTTTTTTTGGCAAGCCCCTTCCCTGCTTCCTCCAAAGGCAGCACCAAATCGGGTCGCAGATGCAACATCAGACTTGTTTCGGTTTCGTCGGCGTGATCGCCTACCCGGTCAAAATAAGCCGAACCGTCCAACGCCCTGAACCAAAAACAGGTACTTATCCATACATTCGGAATATGAGCCCCTACCTCCCGAATCATTTGTTTGAAATCATTGCCGCCGTGACTGTTGAAAACCAGCAATTTCTTGATCCCACTTCTTGCCACCACTTCAGCCAAATCGCGCAAAATCGCCATTTGAGTGCTTGGGTACAGGTTCATACAAAGTTTAATATCCGTTTGACCCGTATTGACCCCAAACGGAACAGTAGGTAAAACCAGCACTTTCCGGCCTGCTTCCCATGCCAAACGGGCTGCTTCGGCAGCAAGTGCGTCGGCTTCGTAGTTATCGGTGGCGTAAGGCAGATGATAATTGTGGGCTTCGGTAGCGCCCCAGGGCAACACTGCCAAATCGTAAGCGGTATCTTTAACGGCCTTCCAATTGGTTTCGGCAAGAATATAAGGACGAGACATAGTTACTTTCAGGATTAATGCACATAGAAGTAAAAAGCATTACTTCATTTACTAATTTTACCCGCTGAAATTCCATCTTTCATCAGATTGCCCTTTGCAAATCAGCACTGATTCGTAAATCGGCAATTTAAATTTGACAATTTGTATGTGGCTTTTGGGCTGGCTGGGGCATTTACCTTTAGCATTTCTATATAAACTTTCCGACGTATTTTACGTATTGATCTATTACGTAGCGGGTTATCGCAAAAAACTTGTGACCCGGCATTTGGAAGAATCGTTTCCCGAAAAAACACCGCAGGAAATAAAAGCCATCAGGAGAGGGTTTTATCATTTGTTGGCCGACCTATTCGTAGAAACCCTCAAACTGCCTTATCTGAGTGTCGAAGAAATTCAGGAACGGGTACAGATTGATAATTTCGACTTGATCAAAAACTACATTGACCAAGGGCAGTCGTTTTTATCCTTCAGTGCGCACATTGCCAATTGGGAATGGGTACCGGGCGCATTGACCACCCGAGGTATTCCCGTGGACGTAGTTTATAAAAACCTGACCAACAAGCAGTCCGATGAATTTATGGTCAAAGTACGCTCCTCGTTCGACGTTTACCCTATTCCGATGCAACGCTTAATGCGGGAAATTGTGGCGCGTCGGAAAATCGTCCGTACCACCGGCCTTGTCGCCGACCAATCGCCCCACGAACCCGAACACGCCTATTGGTTTTCTTTTTTGAACCGAGAAACGGGCTTTTTTCCGGGAACGGAAAAAATAGCCCGCACCACCAAAATGCCCATAGTATTCGGGGAAATGTACCGACGAAAACGCGGGTATTATACCGTATTGTTTCATTCGGTAGCGGAGCCGCCTTACGATCATCTGCCTGACGGCGCCATTACCGAAGCCTACAAAAACTTACTGGAAAGTGCCATCCGTCGCCATCCGTCCGAATGGCTTTGGTCACACAATCGCTGGAAACATAAAAAGCCGGTGACAGTCCCCAGTCCGGAATAGGCCATTTACAGTTCCTTTTGGAGTTAGAGAACTTTCAGAGCATTCCGAAGTTATTCAAATAATCCGTTACCGAGTGGCGAATGACCTGATGGGCTTCATCGCGACCGTACACGTTGGCAATTTCGCAGGTCATGGGCTCACCGGGCAGGTTCTTGTAAGTCAAGAAGTAGTGTTGCAAACGATTCACTACACTTTGGGGCAGTTCGCTGATGTCTTTGTATTTGCTGTACAATAAATCATCTTTCAATACGGCGATAATTTTGTCGTCGGCTTCGCCTTTATCAATGAGTCGCAGACCGCCGATGGGAATGGCCTGACAGATAATATCTCCGTGCGGAATGGTACTTTCGCAAAGCACGCAAATGTCCAGCGGGTCGCCGTCGCCTTCTTTAATATCCCCGCGCCCTGATTGCTGACGGGCAAAATCGGCAATGGCATCCCCGCAGTAAGTCTTAGGCACAAAGCCGTACAAGGCAGGAACAATATTGGAATATTTTTGCGGACGGTCGATTTTGAGATAACCCGTCGTTTTATCAATTTCGTACTTAACGGTATCGGTGGGGACAATTTCGATGAAAGCCGTTACTGTTTCGGGGGCTTTGTCTCCCAGTGGGATACCGTGCCAAGGATGTGATTTATAAACGCTTTTCATTTGTTGTTTGAATATTTTGGCAAACATTGGAAATTTTTGGATAAATAACGACTTTGCAAAACAAAATAACTTACAGAATATGACAACCGCCACGCAAATAGTACTGAATGAGGAGCAAAAAGCGGCTATCGAAGCAGGCAAACCACTCATTATCTCCGCTTCGTGGGAGGAATTTATGGAATTTTTACCTACCACGTCCTACAAAGCAGAATTTGTCAATAACGAAATCATCATCATGGGATTAGCAAAGTTTTTACACGAATGGCTGGTAATACGTATTGGTTTTATTCTTTCAAATTTTTATCAAGGTCAGCTGAACGTCTTTGTACTGGGCAGTAATTTGGGAGTAGCGCGCCCTGAAAAATCTTATTTCAACCCTGACGTAACAGTAGTAAAAGGAATGCCCGATTTTTATCGTGATTCTGAATCAATTATAAAAAACCCGTATTTGGTGATTGAAGTTCTATCCACAGGTACGGCCAATTATGATTGGGAAACCAAATTGCCCCGTTATCAGCGCATAGACACGATGCAGGAAATTGTGATGATTGACCCGTTTGAGAAAATCATCACCGTCATCAGCCGCACGGCCGAAGCCAAAGTTTGGACGATGACCATTTATGATCAACCTACTGATACCATTGTTTTAGACGGTAATACCCTTCCGCTTTCTTCTTTTTTTGAAGGAATGCCCCTAATTCCCTAAATTTTCATCCAATTCTAAAAATCAACTGATGTCTGAAATAAAAGTACCTACTATGGCCGACATGGCCGCTGCCGGCGAAACGCCCGAAATTTTGTTTTGGGTTGGCTGTGCCGGGTCTTTCGATGATCGTTACAAAAAAGTGACCGTCGCTTTTGTCAAAATCCTGAATAAGGTGGGGGTCAAGTTTGCTGTTTTGGGCACGGAAGAAGGCTGCACCGGCGACCCGGCACGTCGCGCGGGAAATGAGTTTACGTTTCAGATGATGGCCATGTCCAACATTCAGGTAATGGATATGTACGGGGTCAAAAAAATTGTCACGGCCTGTCCGCATTGTTTCAACACGCTCAAAAACGAATATCCGGCCTTGGGTGGGAATTATGAAGTGATCCATCATTCTGAATACTTACAACAGCTCATCAACGAAGGTAAAGTAAAGATTGAAGGCGGCGGCACGTTCAAAGGCCGTAAAATTACCTTCCACGATTCCTGCTACTTGGGTCGAGCTAACAATATTTATGAAGCGCCCCGGGCCGTACTGGAAGCGCTGGACGCCGATTTGGTAGAAATGAAGCGTTCCAAAGTAAAAGGGCTCTGTTGCGGGGCGGGTGGGGCACAGATGTTTAAAGAACCCGAAAAGGGCAAAAAAGACGTCAACATCGAACGCATCGAAGAAGCCCTCGGCACGGGTGCCGACACGATTGCCGTAGGTTGTCCCTTTTGCATGGTGATGATGAGCGACGGCGTCAAAAACAAAGAGCGCGAAGATTCGGTAAAGGTGTTTGATTTGGCGGAACTTGTGGCACAGGCAGAAGGTTTATAAGAAGGTCGAAGTAAAAGTGCAGAAGGTCGAATGAAAAAACCAATCCCACATTCTGTATCTCATAGGGTACCTTGCTGAACTCGCCACTCTGATTCGACATTTTGCATTCACAAATTTGACATTTAAAACTATGTATATTCCCTTTCATGACATCGACTTTGAAGCCCGGGTGTGGGTCTATCAGGCCAATCGTAACTTGACCGATGAGGAAGTCGGCACCCTAACCGAAACGCTGAAAGCGGCCTTAGAAGGCTGGGAAGCCCACGGACAGGCATTGACCGCTTCCGGTAAGGTCTTTCACAATCGCTTTATCGTCATTGCTGTCGATGAATCGAAAGAACTGCCGAGCGGCTGTTCAATTGATAAATCGGTGCATTGGTTACAGGAAATCGGGCCCCGTCTGGGCGTAGATTTTTTCGACCGCTCTTTAGCCTACATTGATGAACGCGGCCAACTTCAAACCGTCGCTGTCAGTCAAATAAAAAACGCTGTAGCCGAAGAAGAAATCAGCCCATCTACCACCATTTTTGACAACACCGTAGCGACCAAAGCGCAATGGATGAGTCGTTGGAAAGCCCGTGCTGACCATACGTGGCTCAAGCGTTATTTTCAAAAACAAGCCTCTTGATTAGTTCAAACATCTTTCTGAAGCCATCCTTTTCGGATGGCTTTTTTTATTGTCTTTTCTCTATTTACCATTAACGGCTATTGCTTCATTGGGGAAATTTCACCCCGTTTTTTAGAAGATTTACGTAAAGGCATTTATACTTCAACTTTTATCTGATTACAAACCAACAAGTTACCGAAATCGGTTTTGACCCGGTACAACAATTTGTGTTATGAAAGAAAATCACCCCTGATAAGTTACCATGAGAGCTATCGTTTCGCGTTTCTTATTTTTAAGCGTTATTATGGGATTTTACAGTTGCCGAAAGACATCGGACATGACCAATGGTGAATTAATGACCCACCTTCACAAAAAAGGCATCTATAAAAAATTGGAGAAATACGGCCAAAGTGTGGGAGTCAGTTCGGCAGCATCCACACCGCCGGATACTACCTTTGCCCTTTTGGAAGAGATCAGCTACGGTCATCAACCGACCCACATCCGTTTTACCCAAAAAGTAAAACCGATTGATTCGATGCGTATCCGACAGGCAGCGATTGATCTGGCTGACGGAAAATCCATAGAAAAAACTATGGAAAACTTGGAGCCTTCGTTTCCGGCGTATCGTCAGTTGAAAGACCATTTTAAACGGTTTTATCAACACAATGAACCTGACAGTGCGGCAATTGTAGCCGAATCATTGAATGCCTACCGCTGGATATACCGACAAACTCAGGGCGCACAGCGAATGGTATTGGTCAATACAAGGGGCGCTTATTTAAAAGGGCTGGAAGCCAACGGAGAAGAAACCTTGCGGATGAATGTTATAGTGGGGAAGCAATCCTCACCCACGCCGGGAATAGATACTTACGCCACCAACATCATCCTGTACCCTTATTGGAACATCCCCAAAAAGATAGCCCTTAAAGAAATGTTGCCCAAAATCAAAGAAGACAACGACTATTTGGATAACAACGGAATCGCGGTTTTAGACAATGAAGGCCAAGTGGTAGAAAGTGATCAAATCGATTGGGATGAGGTCTCAGAAGATAAGTTCCCCTATCGGTTTCGGCAGGACAACGGAGAAGACAACTCACTGGGGTTATTGAAAGTAAACATCAAAAATCCATTGGCTATCTATTTGCACGATACCAACGTCAGAAACCTATTTGAAAGCAGTCAACGCTGGCGCAGTCACGGCTGCGTTCGGTTGCAAAATCCGGCCGCATTAGCCAATTTTTTGGCGGGTAAACACCTGATTAATGAAGATTTTACCCACCAACCCGTCACCGATCAAACACCGCAATCGACTCCCTTGAAAGAAAATATACCGGTTTTTATTCTGTATTTGGGGGCGGATGTCAATGAAGCGGGACAACTGATATTCTTTAAGGATATTTATGCATGGGGCAACAAAGTCAGTTAACCCTTGCTTACCAAATCGGCAATCAATTTGGATTGTTTGAGGTAATGGGCATCGGGGTAGTAGAGAAACAAGCCGGCTCCGTTGCACAACATAGAAATCAGTTTTTTGGTATCTGCCACGGAAATGGCGGGGCACCCTTGGCTGCGTCCCAACCGGCCGGTACGCCGAATAAACTCTTCGCTGACGTACTCCGCTCCGTGCATCACGATCGCTCGCTCCAAGGCATGGTGATTGATGTTCGGCTCCAATCCCTGTAATTTAAGCGACAAGCCGTGTTTGCCCTGATAGGTGGTTAGGGCACGATAAAAACCCAAGCTGGATTGATACGAAGAATTTCTGTTGGAAAATTGGCGGGCATATTCTTCCCCGGAGTTGCGTCCGTGGGCCACGTACGTATTGTACAACAACTTGTTTTCCTTTAAATCAATCACATACAGTCGTTTATGGCGCGATGATTGGCTGAAATCAGCAATGGCCAAAATGGATTTGGTAAATTTTTCTTTTTGAAAACCATTCCAAGCATACCGAAAACCTTCTAAGGATAAGCCGGCTTCTTTGAGATGTAAGGAATTGTAAACCCGTTGCCAAGGAGGAAGGGAAGCGACCCGAATTTGGGCGGAATCGGTTGAATCCGATACAGATTCTGCCTTAAAAGAAGCGAAATGAAAGGGTTTTTCTATTTTTTGAAAACCAACCAAGGCTACAAAAGCCAAAGAACAAACACAAACTGCCAACCACACATTTTTCATTCGTACCGTGTTTCTTTTTGAGTTTTACTTTAACGAAGGCTTTGAGGTAACAGCATTGTTGAAGAATTTGGTTCCCTCGCTGTATTATCTACTACAACGATACACTTTGAATAATCATTGTTAAAAATGGAATTTCTCCGTCCAATACCGACAAAATCCTGTTTAGTTTCCTCATATCAATCCGGAAGTTTTTGCCATTACGACAAAGTAAAGCACCAAAAACAGAGCTCCCTCCCAAGCCGAAATACGTTTATCTTGAGCCAGCAAATAGAAAAAAACGGAAGCGGCCAAAAGCATGGGCAATGCAAGTGACAATACAAGCCCGGACGCAGTAAGAACTCCAAACCAAGAAGCTACACTCGGAATAACCAACAGATTGAAAATACACGACCCCATTACATTACCGATTGCCAACGCAGCTTGTCCTTGTTTGATTGAAAAGTAATTCACTGCCAATTCAGGGAGGGTTGTCCCCACGGAAAGAATGGTTAAGGCAATAATGGAAGACGGAATGGCCAAAATTTCCGCAATTTTAGTGATGCTCAGCACCGTATAGTCAGCTCCGAAATAAATACCTACCCCTGACAAACCAATCACAGCCAATACTTTACCCCAACCGGGCAATGGTTTCTCCTCCTCGTCTGCTTCCTCTTCGTCACCTGCTTTCATCAAATACATACTGTAAATCAAAAAAAGGGCCAACAAGAAAGCCCCTTCTTTCCAAGTAAACATCCCATCATGAAAGAAAAGAAAAAAAACTAAAGCGGCCCCCAAAAGATAATGCAAATCAATCATCAGATAGCGTTTACCCAAGTTGATCGTTCGACGGTTCATCAGTGCTGTAAAGCCCACAATCAGAAAGAGATTTGAAATGTTGGAGCCGATAAGATTCCCGGCCACAATTTCGGTATGACCGGAATTGACCGATACTAATGCAGTCACCAATTCCGGCAAGGAAGTTCCGATACCTACGATAAAAACGCCCGTCACAAAAGGAGGAAAACGCAACAGGCGGCCGAGCCCTTCAGCGGCTGTAGTGAAAAATTGTGCTGCTATCAACAGCAGCGTGAGGCTTCCTGCAAAAACCGCAATCCAAGTAATAAGCATAGATAATAACTATTTTATTTTCCTGCAAAATGAATGATTTATTGTGTTTTTTCTCCATTTATGGCTTTTTTTCTCTAAAAAGTACGAATTTTGTCGCTCCACAAACTTATCAGCATGCTCCTCATCATTATTATTGTTTTCGTTATTGGTTATCTTTTTATTACTCTCGAACACACCCTCCGCATCAACAAAACAGCGACGGCCTTACTTACGGGCGTCATCTGCTGGTCACTGTATGCCGTAAGCAATAACCATTCCCCCGTAACCGAACAACTTTCGCATCATTTGGCAGGGATTGCCGAAATTGCTTTTTTCCTGCTCGGGGCCATGACCATTGTTGAATTGATTGATGCGCATCAGGGCTTCGGAGTAATTACCGAGCGCATACAGACCAAAGATACCCGCCTCCTGCTTTGGATTATCAGTGTTCTCGCTTTCTTTCTTTCGGCAGTCCTCGACAACTTAACTACGGCCATTGTGATGGTTTCTTTACTGCGAAAAATGATTCGCGACGACGAAATGCGCCGTTTTTTTGCAGGAATTGTCATTATTGCGGCCAATGCGGGAGGGGCTTGGTCCCCTTTAGGCGATGTAACCACGACAATGTTATGGATCGGTGGGCAAATCTCAGCAATAAATATTATGAAAGTACTGTTTATTCCGAGTCTTGTATCTTTAATAGTCCCCCTGCTGTATCTTTCTTTCCGATTGAAAGGCTCGATTCAGCCACCCAAGGTTTCCAAAAATTCATCCGCGGAGGCTGTACCAGCTTTTGAGCGTAACATCATGTTTGGGGTTGGCTTAGCAATGTTGCTGTTCGTACCCATTTTCAAAACCATTACCCATCTTCCGCCGTACATGGGGATTTTGTTGGCTTTAGGCGTTGTTTGGATTGTTTCCGAAATTCTCCACAGTCACAAAGACGAAGAAGACCGAAGACCTTTCACGGCCGGCTATGCTTTAAGCAAAATAGACACAAGCAGTATTTTGTTTTTTATGGGGATCCTGTTGGCCATCGGTGTGTTGGAGGTGACCCACACACTCCACAATTTGGCGGGATGGATGAATGACACCATCGGTAACTTGGATGTGATTGTATTTACGATCGGCATTGCCTCCGCCATCATCGACAATGTCCCGTTGGTAGCTGCGTCAATGGGCATGTACGATTTGGCCACTTATCCGCAAGACCATCGTATTTGGGAGTTTTTAGCTTACTGTGCCGGTACCGGAGGAAGTATGCTCATTATCGGTTCAGCCGCGGGGGTCGCCGTTATGGGTATGGAGCGTATCTCTTTCTTTTGGTACCTTAAACGTATCAGTCTTCCGGCTTTGCTGGGTTATACTGCGGGGGCCATCGTGTTTTTATTCTTATAACAGTTAACACCCGAAAGTCATAGTTTCTCAACTTCTTTCTTACTTAATCCGGTAGCCTGCGCTATTTGTTCCACGTTCAGCACACCTAATTTTTTTAAATTTTGCGCTGTTTCCAGTGCCTTTTTATGTTCACCTTTCTGTAACCCTATTTGTTCGCCTTTCTGTAACCCTATTTGTTCGCCTTTCTGTAACCCTATTTGTTCACCTTCTCCGAAAGCAGTTTCCACTACCCCTCTGATTTCGGCATATTTTAATAAACTCTGTTCGTAATTCATATAATCTTCCTGACTCAACGCAGCGAGATTGGCTACTTCAAAGGCTTGCTCAAATACAGGCTCTTTCAATATTTCGGGGATGTATTCAAAACTTGGCAAATATTTCAAAAAATAGAGCCATTTATCCTGGTGTGTGCTCAGTTCATTCAAAGTCTTCTTAAAAGAAGGCATTTGGATAAACACAAATCGTAACTTTTCATAAAAAACTTCGCAGTCCTGATCTTTGAGCATTACCTCACGCAAGACTTTTTCCCGCTCATCTTTTTCCTCAATTTTAAAATCCAAAATGGCAAAAAAATAAATATTAGGAAGCTCAAATGTCCAATTACTGCCTTTCTGAGCTTCCTCACGAATAGGATAAGAAACGTAGAAAAGGCTTCTGTCCCGAAAGAAATTGTGCTTCGCTTTCTGCATTTCAACAATAAAATATTCACCTGACTGCGCTTTGCAAAAAATATCGAAAAAAGCATTTCTTTCGCTTTCTATCATCCCGGTATAATTCGGATTACGGAAAGTAAGTTCGGCTATTTGGTGCTTTTGAGGCAAAAAACTGTTCAAAAAGTCAATAAGCAGCACCTTATTTGCCTCTTCTCCAAAAAGTCGCTTAAAACCGAAATCAGTAAAGGGATTAATATATTTTTCCTGAATCATTATGAGTAGAATATTGACAAAGATAAACAAACACCAAGATTTATCAAGGCCGTTTTTGTCGTACCTTTGCTCCTATTCATCTTCATTCCAAAAATCAAATTAAGTGATGCAGGCTATTTTAAAAACACTTCATCTTCAACTTTCAAATCACGGAATCAGTACCGGATTGGCGTCTTGGGACGGCCAAGGCGAGGAACTTTCTTCTTTTTCGCCCGTTGACGGCCAACTCATCGGCAAAACCCGTGCGGCTTCCCGTCAAGACTACGACACGGTGATCGGTCAGGCGCAGGAAGCTTTCAAAACGTGGCGTTTTGTCCCCGCCCCGAAACGCGGCGAGATCGTTCGACAAATGGGCGAGCAGTTTCGTAAATACAAAACCGAACTGGGCACGTTGGTCAGTTATGAAATGGGCAAAAGCTTGCAGGAAGGCATGGGCGAAGTGCAGGAAATCATTGACATCTGCGATTTTGCCGTCGGGCTGTCGCGTCAATTATACGGCCTCAGTATGCACAGCGAGCGCCCGTCTCACCGCATGTATGAACAATGGCACCCCCTCGGTATCGTGGGTATTATTTCTGCGTTCAACTTTCCCGTAGCCGTCTGGTCCTGGAATTCGATGTTGGCATGGGTATGCGGCGATGTGTGTGTGTGGAAACCTTCCGAAAAAACCCCTTTGACCGCTATTGCCTGCCAAAACGTCATTCAGGAAGTATTGAAAGCCAACGATGTGCCCGAAGGGGTTTCCGGTTTGATCGTCGGCGGACGGGAAGTAGGCGAATGGTTGGCCAACGACCCGGCGGTGCCGTTGGTTTCGGCCACGGGCAGTACCCGCATGGGGAAAGCCGTCGGACAGGCCGTAGGAGCGCGTTTGGGTCGCAGTTTATTGGAATTAGGCGGAAACAACGCCATTATCATTTCTCAACACGCCGATCTGCCGTTAGCTATTCCGGCCATCGTTTTCGGAGCTGTCGGTACAGCCGGACAACGTTGTACCAGTACCCGCCGTCTCATCATTCACGAAAGCATTTATGAGGACGTAAAACGGCGACTGGTGAAAGCCTACGGACAATTGCGCATCGGCAATCCATTGAATGCCGAAAATCACGTTGGGCCGCTCATTGACAAATCGGCCGTAGAAAATTATTTGACAGCAGCGGAAGAAATACGCCAATCGGGAGGTACGTTTTTGGTTGAACCGGGCGTAATAACGGGTGAAAACTTCAGTTCAGGCTGCTACGTAAAGCCTTCCATCGCTGAAGTCGAAAATCAATGGCCGATTGTTCAGCATGAGACCTTTGCTCCGATTTTATACCTGATCAAATACAATACGCTTGAGGAAGCCATCGCCTTACAAAACGGCGTTCCGCAAGGTCTTTCGTCGGCTATTTTTACCCTCAATCTTCGCGAAGCCGAGCAGTTTTTGAGCCAAGGCGGCTCTGATTGCGGCATTGCCAACGTAAATATCGGCACTTCGGGCGCGGAAATCGGAGGGGCTTTCGGAGGAGAAAAAGAAACGGGCGGCGGCCGCGAGTCGGGCTCAGATGTGTGGAAAGCTTACATGCGACGCCAAACCAATACCATCAACTATGGCACCACCTTGCCGCTGGCGCAAGGGATCAAGTTTGAATTGTAATTGTAATATAGAACAGTAGCGACGTTGCAGTGCAACGTCGCTACATCTATCAGAAAGGATAGCCAATCCCGATATTGAATACGGGGTAGTTGGCTCCGGAACGGCGAAACGAAAAGCGAGGCAGTACGTAACGTTCGTCAATGGTCACCGGCTGTCCTGCTGCATTGGTCGTTTGAAATTTCCGGCTCGGGTCATACACTTTGACACCCACATCTAACCGGAAAATAAAATAAGACAAATCGTAGCGTAAACCCGCCCCGGTGCCTACTGCAAATTCCTTGTAGAAACGCTTAATATCAAACAACCCGTTCATGATGTTTTGGTTGGGTGTTGTAGCTTTATCCAATCGCAAACGCCAAACATTCCCCACATCAACAAACAAAGCATAATTGACATCTCCTACAAACCGGAACAAATGCCCGCGCAGTTCCAAATTGGCTTCCATAAGTACATCACCGAGTTGTTCGAAACGATACTCATAGCCCCCGTAATCGGTTACCCCCGGCTGAAGCGTCGTTGTTTCCCCCGTTCGTCCGTTTCGGAAGATCGGACTGCCGGTTTTCAGGTCAACGTTCGGATAGGCTGACCCCAATCCCAAACGCCGCGGTGGCCACGCCCGAAGGCTGTTGCTTCCTCCGCCGGTCAGTGATTTCTCATAAGGGGCTACCCGCCGGTTATTGTAGTTGAAAATCAAGCCGGCATTGGCCCGGTACACCAACGTACTCTTTGGACCCAACGGACGATAGCGGCGATATTCCGCGTTCCCTTTCAGGAATTTATACAATTCAAATCCTTCCAATCCCAACAACAATTTTTGCTGACGAAGAAAATTGAGGTAGGTTCCGCCCGATTCTGCAAATAACCGTAAATAGTGAGCGCGGCGATTTTGCCCGATCAGGTTATTATTAAACACATACGAAAAGCTCAGGCCGGAGATTACCGCTGATTGAAAACTGAATTTCAGCGGGTTCCCTCCATAGTTGTATAAAGAATCCAGCAGTTTGGAAAAAACCTGACTTTGCTGGCTTTGTAACACACTGAAATCCAAGGCCGTAAAGCTAAAATATTCATAATCGCTTTTCTTCCAATTGTACCGCAAACTTGCCTGAAAACCGCTCCGAATAAAGTCCGGGTCTGCCCCCAAAAAGTCGCGGTTGGTATAATTGTAGCCCAAACTGACAATACTGCGGGGCGTTTTTCGATTAAGATTGGCAGCAAGCCGACCCGGAAACAAAATACGCGGAAAAATGAGGGCCGTATTGATCCCCAATTCCAAAGTTCTCACTAAGTCTGAGGTGGCTCGGTTCAAGCCGAAGTTTGCGTCCAAGGCACCCCGCAGCGATACTTCAAAATTTTCAAGCCGCCCGAAGATATTGCGTACCCGAAAGGTGCCGTTCATAAAAGGCCCGGGCAGGTTTTGTACCACATTGACTCCTCCTTCACCCGTCACTTGGTATTTGTCCAACGGAATCACCCGAACCAACGCTTTGATATAGCCGGCCGTGGTATCCGTTTCGATATTGATGAACTGAAACTGATCCAAAACACTCAACTGTCGGTAGGTTTCATCCCAATCGGTCTGACGAAAGAGGGTTTGGGGACGAATCAACAATTTACTGTCCAATACCCGCGGCGAATAATAATGTTTGGGAGTAAAAGAATAGTTCAATGCTCGATACACCGTTGTATCACGCGGACCGTCTTGGGGCTCTCCGGGCAAATTTTCTACCCGAAAACCGACTGTATTAAATCGGTAACGGGTATGTGCCGTTTGATTGCGGGGATAATTGACTTGTAACCCTTTAATATCCACAATGTGATAAATCGAATCGGTGGCCGGATCTCGGCGCGTGGTATCCACCAGAAAACCGCCGTTCCTTTTCCCGAGGGCATTTTGTACGGGTCGCAAATAATTACGATCAAAGCCGAAATAGCCGTTTTCCCGCATGAGTTTTTCGATACGTACACTTTCGTTCACAATATCGCTGTTGCGGTAGTTATTGCCGGGGCGCAGATGCGTTTCTTCGCGGGTATTTTTCAGCAAAGTGTCAATCGACGGGTCTTTGTGCGTCATAATATCGACCTCTCGCAAACGATGCGGAATGCTCTCAGAAATGAAATAGGTAGTACGAATGCGACCGAACAGGGTGTCAGTACTGAAATGAACTAAGGCATCCCGGTAGCCTTGGTTGACCAAATACCCTTTGATTTTGAGGGCGTTATTGCGCGTATCTCTTTCGGAAAAATACACAGGCGGCTCGCCTAAGGTGCGCATCCACCAATTGCCGCCCTCCACCCGTAAACGGAATTTGTTAGAAAGACGATTGTATTTGCGTCGAAGCTTGGACAGTTTACGGGCATCATTGGCGTAGCGTTCAAATTGCTGTCCATAATAATGATTGACGGAATCCAACAACTTCCGTTGCGGTTCGCGGTCGTAGCGTTTGTCTAACCCCTGATAGATCCATAGTGAAACGGTTGCCCCCGGAATTCCCAAAAATCGCCGGTTGGGCCGTTGCGGCAAAAGCGGCTCCAAATCTTCGGTCTTAACCGCTTTATTTCCCTTAAAAATTTGGTTGCCGAGCAGGTATTCGTCTTTTTTGGGCGTACTTTTGGGAGCGCAGGAACTTACAATTACAGGTAAAACAGCAAAATAGAGAAGGTAAAATGGAAAAGTTCTGATATTCAAAATTTTATCATCTAAAAAACGATGCTTTCTCTTAAAGCCGGTCCTGAGTTTTTCCGACTTATTCAACATTCGCTCCGAAACACGCATTGGCTGCTCTGTATCAATCATTAAACTATGCTTTCTAAAAACCTTATAAAGTACCTTACCTCGCTGCAACAGAAAAAATACCGTCAGGAACACGGCTCATTTTTGGTCGAAGGTGCCAAAAGTATTTTGGAATTGATCGCGTCTGATTTTCAAATTGAAATGCTCATTGCGGGCGAGGCGTTTTACAAAGAAACTATCCAAAAGTTTGAGAAACAATCTTTTCGCGTCGAAATCGCTACGCCCGACGAATTGGCCCGCGCCGGTACCCTGCAAACCAACGACGCTGCCATAGCCGTAGTAAAAACGAAACCGAACGATTTTTTGTATGCCGAAAAAGGAGAATACGCGCTTGTATTGGATGATATCCGTGACCCCGGCAACCTTGGTACCATCATTCGCATTGCCGATTGGTACGGTATTACCAAACTCATCTGTTCCCCTACCACCACCGATTGGTACAATCCCAAAGTTATCGCGGCAAGCAAAGGTTCTTTTACGCGAGTACGCGGGTATTATGCGGAGTTGATCTCGTATTTGGAGTCAGTACGGAACAAGGAACCCGGAACTCATATTTACGGTACTTTTCTGGAAGGGAGAAACATTCATCAAACCCTCTTTGCCGACACCGGTTACATCATCATGGGAAACGAATCCAACGGCATCAGCCGTGCTGTGGAGCAATTAATTACGCAAAAAATAACGATTCCGCGCTTCGGCGGCGCGGAATCACTGAACGTGGGAATTGCCGCGGCGGTGGTGTTGGATAATTGGCGGAGGAAGTAAAACTTCTTCCTGCAAAAAATTGTATCTTTGAAAAAAGTAATGCTTCATGATACAGATATCACAGACTATAAATCAGTTGCCTCGTACCTTAGAAGAGTTCCTTGTCTGGGAACCTAACGATGGCTACAAGTATGAATGGAACGACGGGGAACTGATTCAATTTACAGGGATGAAAAAAGAACAACTTTATATTTATGATCTGCTTTTAGATTTATTTTTCGAAAAAGGGTATAAGAAATCGGGTACTTTCGTAGCAGAACAGGAAGTGATGATCACAGGTATTCAAATGCGTCGGCCGGATATTGCCTATTTTACCAAAGAACAAATCAAGCGGAGTAGAAACAGTGAAAATATCATTCCGGAGTTTGTGATTGAAATTATCTCCAACAATGACCAAATCAATCAGGTAGAAAAGAAAATTACAGAATATTTTAAAGCAGGCGTAAAAGTCATTTGGAACATCATTCCTGAACAGAAAGTAGTTTACGTCTATACTTCCCGCCGTGACGTAAAAATCTGCCTTGAAGAAGACATTTGTTCTGCCCAACCCGTTTTACCTGATTTTGAAATAAGCGCAGCCACTATTTTTATGAGTGAAAAACCGCAGTAATCACGCTCAAGTGAAGCAAAACAAATGGCGAATGTACGTCGGGTTGGTAGCTAACCCGACGTTTTTTATGTAACATCCTACTTCCCTATCCTCATTTTTTACCATTCATAAACTTTTTCAAAAATAATTTGGTTGACATATCAACAATAATTACTTTTGTGTCATGATAACGCAGGAAGAATTAAACATTAAGGAAAAAATCCACAACAGTTTGGGTCAACACTTGATATTCAACATCAATCAGGTGTCTCACCTGTTTGCTCGCAAGGTGAATCGCGAGTTGAGCAAATCAGGGTCTTCGTTGCAAATCGAGCAATTCCCTATTTTATTTGTGATTGCCTATTCTACCGAAGGAGCACTGTCGCAGCAAGACATTGCCAATTTTCTCCAAAAGGACAAATCAGGTATTCAACGTTCTCTAAAAACCTTGGAATGGGACGGCTATCTGCGTATCACCGCCGACGACAATGACCGCCGCAAAAATCTGGTGCAGCTTACTCCTGCGGGTAAATTGACCATTGACCAAATCGCCGAAAAAGCCGCCCAACTCAACCGGGAAGTAACCGCCCAATTGACTCCTGAAGAGATCAGCACCATGAGATCACTTTTAAAGAAAATTACACATACCCTCGATAATTAATTTTTTTTGCAAAAATCGTTGACATATCTACCATTGACATATCAACAATACTAATTTTTCTTTATTTAATACAACCATGAAACGATTAGCAGCCTTTTTACTCCTTTTCAGCGGTGCAGCGCTTACGGGTTCAGCCCAACAAAGCCGATCGTTGAAAGAATGCATTGATTATGGCCTTCAGCACTACGGCACCATGCGGATAGCGCAATACCAAACGGAAACCGCTAATGAACAAGCGCGTCAGGCGTTGGGGACCTACTTGCCGCAGGTATCAGCCACGGGAAACTTTACCGACAACCTCAAATTGCAAAGTACGCTCCTGCCGGCCGGTTTTGCGGGTCCTGAGCCCAAACGTATCTCGCTGGGATCAAAGTACCAAACCAACGTATCGGCCCAGTTAACTCAAACGATTTACGATAAATCGGCTTTGTTAGGCTTAAAAGCCGCGGCCCCCAACCAAAAATTGGCAGAACTCACGGTGCGACAGACCCGTGAGGAAATCATTTATAACATCGCCACCAATTACTATCAGGTCTTTATTGTAAAGCAACAGATCGCGTTACTGAAAGACAATTTGGAACGGACGGAGAAGCTTTTGTCTATTTTGCGATTGCAGCGCGACAATGGCGTGATCCAGCCCGTAGATGTCTCCAACACAGAAGTTAACTACAATAATACCCGCTCTCAGTTGGCTCTCAGCGAAAGCAACTTAGCTTTAGCGCTCAATCGTCTTAAGTATCAAATGGGACTGCCTCAGGAACAAGACCTTAACGTAGCCGACTCCTTGCTTTCACGCCAAATCCCCATAGCAGACCAAGGACAATTTGCTACCCAAAGTTTGGTAGCCTACCAAAAAGCAGTAACCAATCTCGACCTCCAAAAATTGCAATTGCAACGCATCAAAGCGGGCTACCAACCAACCCTCAATTTCAACGCCAACTACGGCACCATGGCGCTGGGCAATCAGTTGAGTGATGGTTTTCGCAATTTTACGGGCTTCGGCAGTGTCGGCTTACGACTCAACATTCCGATCTTCGACGGTTTTCAACGCGACGCGCAGTACAAACAGCAACGACTCACCATTATGACCCAAGAAGAACAATTGCGGCTCAATATGGCTGCTTACAGTCTGCAGTTTAACAACGCCCAAACGCAAATTCAAAAAACTCAAACGAGCATTCAAAACGATGACCGCACGGTAAAGCAGGCACAGGAAGTGTATAACATCGTAACGCTGCAATACAAACAGGGCACCAAATCGCTGACGGACCTGATCAATGCCGACAATTCGTATCGTCAGGCTCAGTCCAACTATATTAATTCACTCATTAATTTTTATCAGGCTCGCCTCGACCTCGAACAATCGCAAGGCAGCTTACTTACTTTTTATAATCAACTTTAGACCATTCGGCCAAATCCAATGAAAAAGACCACATTCATCGTCATCGCGTCAGTATTGACCATTACGGCGCTGATCGCCTTCCGACTTTCGTCGAATAAAAAGAAAATTGACGCCCAAAAGCAATTGCCTACTACTAATGCCCTTACCGCGATTCCGGTTACGGTTACCCGCGTAGAAGAAGGCGAGATCAACCAACAACTGATCAAAACGGGAAACCTGATTCCCTTCAAAGAAGCTAACATTACCGCCATGACTGCCGGCCGTGTGACTAACGTCAATTTCGAATTGGGTTCGTCAGTAAGTCAAGGGGCCGTTTTGGTACAGGTAGATAACAAATTAAAAGAATTGTCGCTGGAAGCTACCCAACTGACCATCAACAAATTGAAAAAGGACGTAGAGCGTTATAACAACTTATTGGCCGGTAATGCTACTACCGAATTGCAGGTCAATGAGGTGAAATACAACTACGAAAATGCGCTCAATCAGGCCGAACAAATCAAAAAGCAGTTGCAGGACGCCGTGGTGAAAGCGCCCATCAGCGGCCGCATCGTGAAGAAAGATATCGAACCGGGTGAATTTATCAATGCCGGCACAGTGCTGGGAACCGTACTGGACGTGGCTCGCCTGAAAGTAGATGTGCAGGTCAACGAAAGTGATGTATATCAACTGAAACTCGGCCAATCGGTACGGGTCATGACGGATGTGTTTCCGGACAAAGTGATTTCCGGGAAAATCTCCTACATCGCGCCGCAAGGAACCAATGAACACAATTACCCCGTCGAAATCACCGTGGCCAATGCCGCAGGGCTGAAAGCCGGGACGTTCGTCAACGTTGATTTCTCACAAAAATCCAACCTGAAAGCCCTGCAAATTCCGCGTACGGCGTTGGTTGAAAGTTTGAAAAACCCCTATGTGTACGTCATCAACAACAATACAGCGCAACAGCGCGTCATCAAGATCGGGCGCGAATTGGGTGATAAGATCGAAGTACTCAGCGGACTTTCGGCGGGCGATGCAGTCGTAACCACCGGTCAGATGAACCTCAGCGAAGGAAAACCTGTGCAGATAACAAAATAATTTTAACCTCACCCTAAATCCCTCTCAGTAGAGGGACTTTTGCCCCCTTCTCATGTAAGGAGAAGGGCTGGGGATGAGGTTAACAACTCGAAAATAAAAATAGCCATGTCAATCACCGAAATTGCAATAAAACGCCCGCTGCTGGTAACGACTGTCTTTGTTGTTCTGATCCTGTTCGGCTTTTTAGGATACAAACAATTGTCTTACAATCTGTTGCCCAAATTTGAAGCCAACGTCATCAGCGTAGCCACCACCTACATCGGTGCTTCGGCCGACGAGGTCGAAACCAACGTCACCAAACGCATCGAAGACGCCTTATCGTCACTCGAAGGCCTTGACCGCATGACCTCAACGTCGCAACAAAGCGTGTCGATGGTCATCATCCAGTTAAAAAACGGCGTAAATACAACCTTGGCCCAACAGGAAGCGCAACGGAAAGTAGAGCAGATCATCAACTCACTGCCCGACGAAGCCGACCGCCCAATCATCAACAAATTTTCGACCGACGAACTTCCCGTGTTGCGTATGGGGGTGACTGCTGATCTGTCGCCTACCGAACTCTACGACTTGATCGATGATGAACTTAAGCCGCAACTCTCTAACGTACAGGGGGTAGGACAAGTCAACATCGTCGGCGGCAGCCAACGTCAGATCCAGGTCAATGTCAACAGCGAGAAGCTGCGCGCTTACGGCGTATCCATCATTCAGGTATCACAAGCCATCAACAATGCCAACACCAGCTACCCGGCCGGTCAGCTCGAAACGCGCCAATCGCAATACGCCATTCGTTTTGACGCTTCGCTCGAAACTACGGCCCGATTGCGCGATTTGGTCGTGGCCCGTCGTACCAACGGCAGCGAGGTACTGCTTAAGGACGTAGCCGAAGTAGTAGATGCTACGGCCAAACCTACGGCTCTCAATCATATCAATGCCAAGCCCTCCATCGGGATTCAGATATTGAAACAATCTGACGCTAATGCGGTGTCGGTGAGTGAATTGGTGCGGGCCAAAATTGCCTTGTTGGAAAAACAACACAGCGCCGACCACGTCAAATTCAATATCGCTTCCGACCAGTCGGTCTATACCATGGCTTCGGCCCACGCGGTAGTGGATGACCTGTTTTTGGCCATTCTGATCGTGTCGGTCGTGATGCTGATGTTCCTCCACAGTTTCCGGTCGTCGTTGTTTGTGTTGGTGGCCCTCCCCTCTTCCATTCTTCCAACGTTTTTGCTGATGTATCTGGCGGGCTTCTCCCTCAACATGATGACGCTGATGGCGCTCTCGTTGGTGGTAGGTATTTTAGTGGATGACTCCATCGTGGTGTTGGAAAACATCAACCGACACCTCGAAATGGGCAAAGACAAACGCATTGCCGCCCTGGACGGTCGGAATGAGATCGGTTTTACGGCTCTGGCCATTACGCTCGTGGACGTGGTGGTATTCGTACCGTTGGCCCTGACGGGCGGTTTGATCGGAAATATCCTACGCGAATTCTCGCTCGTGGTCGTATTTTCTACCCTGATGAGTTTGGTGGTTTCCTTTACATTAACACCGTTGTTGGTTTCCCGTTTTGGAAAAGTAGAAACCCTCAATCCGAAAAGCCTGTGGGGCAAGCTGAACTTAGGATTTGAAAAACTGCTCGACCGCATCATTGACGTGTACACCCACGCCCTGCAATGGGTACTGGGACACAAACGTTGGATGTACATCGCGGTCATCATACTGTTTGTGGGTTCTGTTTCGCTCGTGCCGGGCGGATTTATCGGAGCGGCCTTTATGCCGCAAAGCGATCAGGGCGAAATGAACATTCAATTGGAATTGGCCCCAACGGCTTCTATTTATCAGACCAACGCCCTCTCGCAACGCGCCGAACAGATCATTCTCCAACACCCCGAAGTCACCAATGTGTTTACAAACGTAGGGTACACGAGTACGAACTTGGGGTCGTCGGCCAACAGCAACATTGCTGACCTGAACGTAAAGTTGATTGATAAAAAGAAGCGCACTGTGTCCACCGAAAATTTCGGCCAACTACTCAAAAACGAACTGGCCCAATTGCCCGGTATCAAAGTAACGGTCAGTCCGGCAAGTATTGTGGGTTCCTCGCAGGCACCGATTCAGATTGCGGTGAAAGGAACAAGTATGGAGGCGATTCGGAAAACAGCAGCGCAGGTATTGAAGGTAGTACAATCAACGCCCGGTACGCAAGATGTAAAATACTCGGTGAAAGACCCCAAACCGGAAATTACAGTAGCGTTGGATCGTGAAAAAATGGCGCAACTAGGCATTAGTGCCTCCGATGTAGGGATGGCGTTGCAAAACTCATTCCGGGGCAATGACCGTTCGAAATTCAAACAAAACGGCAACGAATACGATATTTTGATCAGTCTTGACCAATTTGACCGCACCAGCCTCGACGATGTTAGTCACTTGTTGTTTGTCAATAACCAAGGCAAATCGTTTGAACTATCACAGTTTGCCAAAGTGCAGGAACAAACCGGCGAAAGTGTGCTAGAGCGTATCGACCGTCTATCTTCCATTACCGTTAATGCCCAAGTAGTAGGCCGCCCTGTAGGTACGGTAGGGGCTGATATTCAAAAGAAAATGGGACAAACTCAGTTGCCTGAAGGTGTATCTATCCAATACTTAGGCCAATTGCAACAACAATCAGACGCTTTTGGTAGCCTTGGCTTAGCGTTGGGGATTGCGATCTTGCTGGTCTACTTTGTCATGGTTGGTTTGTACGAGAGCGTTGTGTATCCATTTGTGGTATTGTTCTCTATACCTGTGGCACTCATTGGGGCCTTGCTCGCGCTGGCTTTGACCATGGAAAGCATGACGGTTTTCTCGATTGTGGGGATGATCATGTTGCTGGGGCTGGTTGCTAAAAACGCCATCCTGATCGTTGACTTTACCAATCAGTTGAAAGAGCAAGGGCACGATGTGATCCATGCCCTCATCGAAGCAGGAAAAGAGCGGATGCGCCCTATCTTGATGACGACCTTAGCGATGGTATTCGGGATGTTGCCGATTGCCTTAGCCAGTGGCGCCGGTGCCGAAACCAAAAACGGTATGGCGTGGGTTATCATCGGCGGTTTGACGAGTTCGTTGGTTTTAACGCTCTTCGTTGTACCTGCCACCTACCTGATCGTAGACCGAATCAAAGACCGCCTGAGCGGTAAAAATAAAAAGTCGAAGAAATCGCAGAAAACACAGATTTCGGAAGCTGTTTAATTCATTTCTTATCCACACCTACCCTGTGCGCCTCTGTCGGAATTTTCCGGCAGAGGCTTTTTTATTCAAAAACTATTCCACATTCCGGCAGCCAATTTCTGATTTTTTCTCTTTCTTCTTTTGAGATAGCGCAACCTCTCAAAGACAAAATCTTAAGGTTTTTCAAATTTTTAATTGTCTCAGGAAGGCTATTAATTTCCCTATTATTATCCAACAGTAAGCTTTTCAAGTTTATTAAACCACTAACACTTGAGGGAAGATTTTTTAAACCTAAAGCACTTAAATTCAACATTTCTAATCCTTTAATATTCCACAAGTCACTAGGAATCTTATGTAGCTCACTTCCACTTAAGTGTAAGTATTTTAAATCTTTTAATTGACTTAATTCATTGTCGTCAATATTAATATTTTTCCCAAATAAAAACAAGGATTGCAGCTTTGGAAGACAATGCAGTTGTTTACTTATTTCATTCAAATTAATATTTTCGCCGTTTATAATCAAACGACTTATTTTATTTAGCTTTTCTATCTTAAACGAAATCTTTTCAATATTTGAACCAAATATCATTAGACTTTTTAAATTTTCAAGCTTACCAATACTTTCTGGCAATTTATTCAATTTATCTCCACCAATACTTAAGTCTACTAAATTATTTAATTCTCCTATAGTTTCAGGAATCGATGATATATTATTTAAATCTAACAAATTTAATCTTTCTAAATTTATTAGATTCCCAATTTTAGGAGATAAATCTTTGAGGTCAGCATTTTTTAAATCTAAATACTGCATTTTTTGTAAATCCCAAAATGAGGAAGGAAAAACGTCAAGCATTAGATTTCTCAAATCCAATCCTTTTAATTTTGAAAGCTTACCAATATTTTCAGGCAATCTCATAAGAGATATACCATCCAAAGATAAATATTTCAACTCTTTTAATTGTTCGAGTTCAGCTGGTAACACAGTAATTCGTTTATTACCATTTAGATTTAAGTATTGTAATTTTTTTAATTTACCTATCCAATAAGGCAAATACGAAATATTATTACTCTTTAGATCTAAATGCCTCAATTGTGTTAATTTTTCAATTTGTTCGGGGAAGTTCTCCAAACCTGTATCTGACAAGTCTAAGTACATAAGATTTTTAAATCTCTGAATTTCTTTTGGGGCTTCCCTAATTTTCACTCCACCTAAATCCAAATGCTGCAGGCTATCTAAACCCAAAAGCTTTTCTAAGTTCAACTCCTTATTATTTCTTAAATCTAGGCGCTTTAACGTTTTTAGTTTATCCATTCCAGTAGGCAATTCCTGTAATTGTGTACTTCCTAAATCTAAGTGTTGTAACGTTTTAAGTGTATCTATTCTAAAATTCACACTCTTGATTGGATTACTGTTTAATAATAATATTTTTAATTGAGGATTTTTAGCGACAATTGAAGGGATAGAATGCAGTTGTCTATTTCTCAAATCTAGACTAAGAGTATTTTTATTTATATTAACACTATCCCTGCTTAGCAAATATTCTTGTTTTAATGTGTCTAATAAATATACTTTATTTGAAGCATCTTTTTTTACATAGGCATATCCAGTATAACTATCATAGCTATCAAAAGGATAGGCATTATAATATAAGTAATCTATCATTACTTCACCTTCTTTATTAATAAACCCATATTTCATATCTGTCATATATTCGCCAACGTCTTTAACTGCTAACCCAAAACGGTCATTATAAAAATAAAGTGCATCAATAATTCGTCTATTTTTAACCTGTTCCTCTCTTATTTTTTTGAGGGCATCCTCGGTATCAGCTTTGGCGTTTAAAGCATCCTGCTCATTTTTTTGCGCTCGTTTTTTTTCATTTTTCGCCTTTATCGCATTATCATCTGATACTTTTTTAAGTCCTAAAATTTGGTCAAACAATTTATTTATTTCAATATCCACCAATTCACTTTTGGAAGGATCACACCGGCGGGCAGCATTAAATTTCTCGAGAGCCACTTTATAAAATTCAGCTTTTTTCAATGCTTTTTCAGCTGCCTCTTTCCCTTCATCCATGCGTTTTTGATAGCAATCGTACCGCGCTTTTTGCGCCATTGTTAAAGACAGCAGGCTCAAATAAACGATGAGTGTGAGAGCGGTTTTCATAGGCTATCGGGCAGTTTTCAGTTCTCTTTTTTTAATTTCACGGAATAGGGAGTCGTACTTGTCCGTCGCTTTAAAATAGCGTTCCGTAATACTTCGTGCCGAGTCCAAGGCTATTTTTACCTCAATCCTATCTCCTGATTTCTGAAAGATGTCGGCATCTTGCAGGTAGGTATTTATCTCGGTTTCTTGGAATTTGAGGAGGTTGGCTGTTGCTTCTTTTCGTGCTTTTTCTGCGGCCGCCTGCTGCTTTCTAGCATCCAAAAAGAACCATATTGCCCCTATCCCAACGATTACAGCCGCCGCTGCTACCCACCATGCTATTTTTGCATTTGTTTTGGATTTTTGCTCTGCCGTTTCTGCATTTGCTTTCGCTATTTGAGCTATCTCAAGTGTCTCCTGTAATTTTCGATTTTGTTTTTCTTTGTCTTCGGCTTCCTTTTTGGCATTTTCTAACTTTTTCTCATTCGCTATTTTGCTTTGCTCAATATAACCTTGCCAAGCTTCAAACTCAGGTTGTTTTTCCAGACGTCCCTGATAGATTTCAGCTCTCGCTACATCATTTTCCGTCAACAAACGCGTTTCGGGTTTACTTTCCCCTTTCCACCGTTCGTAATCATTCTGTAATTGCCGGAGAAACTCTTTAAAATCCTTATTCTCCGGTGATCGCAGTTCGTGGATTTGTTTTGCCACTACATCATGCACTGGCTCGTAGCGTTCTATGTCGTTTTCATCGGCTCGCAACAGTTTTCGTTCCGTAAAATACTGAAGGGATTTTTTTACATCCTGCTTCTTTCTACTAAGTCTTTCAGCCAATTCTGTCACTTTACCGGCTTGTTTGGTCCCTTCGGTCGTCGCAAACTCATCCAGCAAATCAATAGCAAACGTATTGGGCAACCGCCATTCATTAAACTGACTTTGTGCTTCTTTTACAATGGTTTCGATAAATTGTTTTAAAACATTATCCAAACCCACTTCCTCAATACTCTCTTTCGTAAAATAGCCTTTACTTTCTTTATACAAATAATAAAGATAGACCTGCATATAAGGCAGATAGACCGGTTCTTTGGTATCCTTATTTTTGATACGCTCAAAGATCAGCGTTGAGATACCCTTTTTTTCTTGCTCGTCCACATAAGGCTGAATCATTTTTTGTACCACTGACTGTACCGTACCGTCTTTCATCGCTTCTACTCGAAACCGCTTGTCAAACAAGGCAGGTAGGGTAGCTTCGTATTCGTACAAATGCCCAATGTATTCTTCCCGCATGGAAAGCAGAATTTTACACGGGAACGGTTCCGACAGCAGTTGTTGGAGTTGGGTAAAAAACAGGGCACGTTCGTCGTGGTTGCCAAGGGTAAATATTTCTTCAAACTGATCGAATACCAGATAGACAGGTATCCAACGATTTTTATAAATGGTATTGATTGTGTCTCCTACTGTCGTTGCCTTGTTGTTATCAACCGATTCAGCTAATTGTTTTAGTTGGTTGTTAAGTTCATTTTTCAAGGATTCGTTGATATCGTCGCGGCGGCGTACCGAAATACCGTACCAGTCAGTCAGGTTATATACTTTGGGCAAGCCTGCCTGAATAAGGCTGGTTTTACCAATCCCCGAAGCTCCATAGATAAGCACCAGACGCGTTTGTTGTAGTAGATGATATAACGATTGAATTTCGATATCCCGCCCGAAAAAAACTTCTTTTTCGTTGGCATTGTAGGAATCAAAAAGCTTGAAAGGATTCGGTTCCATGTGTTATACACCCAAGAATTTTGTTTTAAATTCAGACAAATTTTTTTTAAATTCACCGGTAGGCATTTTCAGGTGTCGGTTTATTTCTTCATTCATAAATCCAAGACTGACTTGGTTTTCAGTATCGTCAAACTGCCAAACTTTTCCGGGTTTTTGAACGGAGACAAAGTGGTACTTGGGTTGCTCCGTATTATGCGCAAAATAGCCGACAAATAGATATAGATCCAGTTCATCGGCACGGTTCAAAAATACATTTCGGTCAATGTGTCCTGCTCCCCTAAGCCGCAACCGCTTTAAAGTAGAGATTTTGATTTTTGTCAATAAACTGTTGTGGGGTTAAATATCCCAGTGCTGAATGCGGTCTATCAAAGTTATAACTGTTCCACCAGATGTCCAAATCCCGTTGAACTTCTTGTACTGTCTTAAAATATTTCAGATTTAAACATTCTTTTCGTTGTGTACCGTTCAATCGTTCTACCAAGCCATTTTGGGTCGGTTTTCCTGGTTGTGAAAATCGAATTTCAATCCCATTTTCTTGTGTAAATTTTTCTAAAACACGACTTATAAACTCGGGTCCATTATCACATCTGATATAGTCAGGTTTACCTTTCTGAGTTATCAGTTCTTGTAATAGCTTTACGAGTTTTCTTGCTTTAATGCTTGGTGCAGCAAAAGATAAAAGTACCTTTCTTGAACACTCGTCAAGTACGTTTAGAACTCTCACTTTACGCTCATCACTTAAAAGAACATCGCTTAAAAAGTCCATCGACCATCCTTGATTTATTTGTTCGGCAGGTAATGGGTTTATGGCTACCCTTTTGATTTTTTTGCGTGCTTTGGGGCTTCTTAAATTCAATTTTTCAGCCTTATAGATTCGATAAACCCGTTTTTTATTCCATGGTTTGCCCTGATTACGACACCAATGAAACAACAAACGAAAACCCCAATTGGGTTGCTCAATAGCTTTACCTTTTAACATTGCAGCTATTTGAGCATCTTCATTTTTTCTTTTGTGTTTGTAATAAATACTCGCTTTACGTTGCCCTAATACTCGGCAGCATCGCCTCACAGAGGCCTCTTTTTTTGTGCTAATTTGATTAACTGCATGCTGATGAGTAGTAGAGCTTATAGCTTTTTTAGTAACTCGTACCCCTCCTTGAGTATGTCATAGTCAAGGCTTTTGTCCGCTAACAGTTTTTTTAACCTTGCATTTTCTGATTCCAATTCTCGCATGCGCTTGAGCTCGTCTGTGCCCATGCCTCCATACTTACTTTTCCAAGTATAGAAGGTTGCTGGTGAGATACCATGTTCGCGGCATACATTTTCAACACTCTTGTCTTTGCCTACACTACCCAATATCGCTACGATTTGAGCATCGCTAAATTTACTTTGCTTCATTGTTTTACCATTTTGATTGTGAAACCTAAGAAATTCCCTCCAATTTTAAATGGTTACACCTTACGGGAGCAGGACAAATGACAAAGGGGAATAAATTGATTTTCTGTTCTTCCTCCATCATTTCTTCCAACTCAGTCTTTTCCGTTGGAAAACATAATACTGACCTATTTTCCAGCATACTCTTTCTATACAATAGTGTGGATTCAGGATTTTCCAAGGTGACTTTCAGTACCTCGTTTTCATATTCGACTTCATAATGCCGAAAATTATAGACATTTATTTTTCGCACAGAGGTCATGACATGTTTGACACCGTATTTTAACGACTGAAAAGCTTTGGTCAGGTGGGTTTGCTCAGCCAAATAACAGTCAGCAATCAATTCTTCTTCACCTACCGCTTTATTTTTCATTCCTCTTTTTTGGCGATAGAAAAAATCAGAGGCGGCAAAAAAATCAGCGGAAGCCACATAGCGACGTATTTCTATTATCTCTTCTATTGAAAAAGGGGCATCAATACCTGCTTTGACACACCAATCAAAAAGAGATTGAATCAATAGCCCATATTCGCGAGAAGAACAGTCAAGGAGGTTGGTTTTCCAAAAGTTACTTATTTTTTCAAGAGAATCGGGAAGAAAAATGAACGCTGTGTCTTTTTGATCCCATAGACGAGCCATGAGAATAGAAGCAATGTGGTGTAATAATGTATCAAAGAACAACGCATAGTTGTCCATCAATTCATAATAGTAACTCTTAGGTCGATTGGCTACCTCCGCTATAATTTGTCTTATCCGTATCCCAAACGTAAAAGGCAGTAATTTCAGTAATGTGGTTATTTTCGTTGCTTTGTTAACATTTCCTCCTTTGTTTAAGCTTTCAGACAATGTTTTCACTTCTTTGTAATAGCGGCTTTTGATATCTCCAAGGGCAAAAATCAACTCATTCAAAAAAGCCGTATGATCTATACTTGTAGGGTTTTCTCCTGCGCTTGCTTCAAAGGGTAAAGTATAGTTCTCTGATTCGCTGCCCGGTTTTATATACAAGCCCCAAGGAACCGCCGCCTCATTTTCTATTTCCTGAAGCAAGCCAATACCTCGGTTGGCCGCAAAGTTGATTGGCTTATGCTGAAGCTCCGCGTCTAAGTAGGTTTGGTCAAACGCTTTTTTAACATCATCACCTCGACCCAGATAAAAGTAAAAGGTAGAGGCAAACCAAGCCGCCACCTCATCGCCAACGGCGCGTGAAGTAGCAATTACAAAGGGAATATCGGCTTCGTGAAAAAACGTGATTTGCCCTTTCGATTTGCAACCATTAATAAAGACCAATCTAACGGTTTGTAGATATTTCAACTTTTGAGCTAAAGTGTTTCCGTTTGCACTGATGTCCCCAAATAACAACTGACTATAGTTGGCATGTCCGGCAAAATGAATAACTTCTACTTTTTTATTAGGCGAGTTAATTTCTTTGATGACATTCTCCGTTTTGGCTTCAGATACCGGTACTACATTAAAATTTTTTCGTGAAGAACCGTTGAGCAAATATTGAATGTTATTACCTTCTTCTGCAAGCTTCGGTAAAACTGCTTGTTCGGGAGAATTCGCATAAAAAATAAGGACCGTAGCAATTGGCATCTTTGATTATGTTGTTTAACGCTAAATATAATTAATTTATAATACCTAGTCCAACTATTCCACCTATATAGTCAATATAAAACCATGGAGATAAGGATAATTTCAGAAGCGACATAAACTATCAGTACCTAATCTATGAATTTCATTGATTTTTTTTCGGTATGGGATTTTTATACCGGGTCAGAACTGAAAGTTAAAACCTTATTTCACAATTCGGCAGCCAACTTTGAATATCCTGTTTATGGTCCTCCGAAAGGGGGCACCCCGTCAGATCCAGCAATTTCAAATGGCGTAATGCACTGATGTCTTCCGGAATCTCTTTCAATTGAGGATTGGTATTCAAATCCAGAATTTGAAGTTCACGTAACCCCCATAAGGCTTTGGGAAGACCGGACAGAGACGTTTCACTCAAATACAACTGTTGCAGATTTTTTAACTTTCCGATGTCTTCGGGCAACTTCTTCAATCGAGGATTGGCACTCAGGTCCAACGTTATCAGGTTTTGCATCTGCCATAACTCGATGGGATAAACGACCAAAGGAATACCTCTTAAGTACAACTCCTGAAGCCGTTTCAATTTCTTCATGCCATTGGGCAATTTTTTCAACAGGAGGTCCGAACTCAAATCCAGCGATTCCAGATTTTTTAACTCACACAGCTCGTCGGGAAGTCGGCTCAACCGGTTATTAAAACTCAAATCCAACATTTGCAGCCGTGGCAACATCCCGATCTCACGGGGAATTGTTTCTAGCAAAGGGCTGTTACTCAACGCCAACGATTCCAAATTTCTTAATTGTCCGATTTCCGGTGAAAGAAACCGGGTTTGATTTTGAGCGGCTAACAGTATTTTCAATTGGGTAAAACGAAAGACTTTCGAAGGAATGCTGTCCAGTTCCTGATCCCGTAAGTCCAGCGCAACGGTAGCGTCCCGTACATTTTCAATGATCTTTGCCATCAGGAATTCATTTCCCTTGGTATCCACCAAATATTTGATGCTGTCGCGTTTGACACGGGCATAGCCGTCAAAAGGATTAAAGGGAGTGGCATCATCGTATTTATAATCGATCATGACCTCGCCCTCTTTGTTAATAAACCCATATTTATCTTCGCCGTAGTTGATCTGTTTCACGGCCAGTGCCAGACTGTCGCCGTAGAAGTAAAACGCATCAATGATCCGTTCGTTCTTTGCCTGCTCTGTCTTTACTTTGGCCAGTGCCGTATGGGCTTCACTGCGTTTGGTCAATGCCCAAAACATCGCCATTAAAGCGAGGACACAACCCCCGAAAGCTAAAGAAGCCAGTTTTTTGGCCCGATCGGCTCGTTCCCTTTCCTTGGTCAGTTCTTTTTGGCTTTCTTCTTCTCTTTGTAATTTGCTGGCGACGAAAAAATCAAGATCGTCCTGCCCCAGTCCCAATTGAGGGAGTATATCTTCAAAATTGGCAATTTGTTTTTCGGTAAGGTATTCCTGCGTTTTAGCGAACGTTGCCCTTGAAGCACGTATTTGTCGCTTGATGTCATTCCGTTGTCGTTGCTCTTCGGTTCGGTGTTTATCAATGATCTTGGCCAGGCTGTCATGGGCCAGTTCAATTCCGTGGTCGTCCGAACGCAGGATCTTTGCCTTTTCCAATTCGACCAAACAACTGTTTAACTGAGCCTGCGGTATATTAGGAAAATGTCGCAGCAATTGCGAGGGTTCGATCACGCGCTCTTCCTTCCCACCTTTATAGACAATGGGCCGCTTCGTCCCTTCTTCCGTCACAAAACCGTCCAATACCTGTTTTACGGTATTTTCTGCCGCATTGCTCTCTTGTTTGAGCAAGGCTTGGATTTTATCCACCTGCTCTTTTAAAAACTTTGCCAGTACAGTCTCGATCGTCCCGAAGCGCTCAATCGCCTCTTTGGTAAACTCCAAGGCCGGCCATCCTTTTGCATCAGCCATTCCCGGCGGCAGCGCTCCCAACGTTTCCCGATACAGCAGATCCAAATACACCTGTAAATAAGGCAATTCGATGCCCGAACGGCCCAAACTCACATTTTGAATGATCTCGTCCAATCGTTCTTCGCGGGGCGGTTCTCCGATAGAAATATTAAATTTCAGAAACGAATCGCGTAAGACGGTTTTTACATTGGTTGTGTCCATCGGCTCTATCCGAATCCGAAAATCAAACAGATTCGGAATGGTTTTCTCCAACGGATACAAACGCCCCAAATACTCTTCCCGCATCACCAGTAAAATCATACAGGGCAACTCTTGGGTCCGAATCGCGGTGAGGGTGGTCTGAAATGTTTCGCGTTCTTGCGGGCTTCCTAAAATAAACAGTTCTTCAAATTGGTCAAAAATCAGGAAGACCGGGCGCAGATATTGTTTGTATAACTGTTCGATTTTATCGGGAATCGTCCCTTCTGCCTCCGGCAATGCTCGATTGAGAGCGGCATCCAATGACTCATTCAGATCGGTTTGGCGCCTGACCCACAGCGGTAGCCAATCCGGCCCGTCGAATTGACCGGCCAAGCCGCATTGGATCAGGCTGGTTTTACCCGTTCCTGATAAACCGTAGATCAACAATAACGGTGTTTTAAAAACCAGTTGATACAGTTCTTTTATTTCTTTATCGCGACCGAAAAAGACGTCGCGGTCGGCTAAGGTAAAGGGGTCTAAAAACTTAAACGGGCTTTTCATAACGCATCGAGGGTTTGACCGAGTACCAGCTTGCAGTAGGCCGAAAACTGCTCATTGATCAATTGGTAAAAATCGTTTTCGTTGGATTTCTCGCCTTTGATCTTTGCCAAAGCACTCACGAATTTCTTCTCAATGCTCAACACATCGTCGGGTTTGGATACCTGTTTAAACTTAAATTGTTTGTTAACCCGGTCAAACGAGGCGAAATAGCGCAGATTGGCTTTGGTGGTTTTGGTATAGGCATTTTCATCAATCAAAAAGGGCGACAAATACAACGAACGGGTTTTGTCTTTTACCGAGCGCAATAAAATACTGGCTGTTTTATAAGGAATGTTCATGGTCTCCACCCCATCTTCCAAGGCGGTGACCTGTTGCTGTAAACGAACTACCTTATGCGCATATTCCACCTCCGATTGGTGCATATAATACATCACCTCAATGTCTTTTACGGAAGTAAGCGAGTAATGGACCAGAAAACCGTAATAGTACAGCACAACGGCTAAATGCTGCTCGGCTTCATCACAAAGGCGAGTGATATTTTCTTCGTTCAGCCGGCTGAGAGAACGCAACTTGCTCTCCAAATAACCAATGGATTCATGCGTGGTCGGAACTTCAAATTCCTGCACGACCGTCGTCAATTCATCAAAGAAAAACGGAATATTGTTTTCTCTAAAACACTGTATCAATTGTTGATACAATTCCAGGGAAGACTGTTCTGCTTCCAACCGGCTGTCTTTGATCAGCCATTTCTTCAATACATCAGCCAGTTGTCCCAATTTCGGGTCGTGTGTCGACTTTTCTTTCCATAATTGCCCTAACAAACTGACGGCCATAAAATTGATCAGGCTGCGATAGGCATACAGCAGCATTTTGGCCCGACTTTCGGAAGGAGTGTCGTAGAAAAGCTGATGGGAACTGTCCTTGGGAGCCAACAATTTGCGCAACGGTTCGCTGATGAGGTAGGGCAAACGCCGCAAGACAAACTCCTGCGCATCGACCGGCCCTGCTTCCTGTTTGAGCTGTTCATCAAAAATGAGTTCCAGCGTATTTCTCAAATATTGATTGGACGGACCGACGGTATCGGTATTTTCGGGCAATCGCCACACATCCAAGATATCTTTCTTTGCTTCCTCATAATACAGCCCCCACTTCGCTTCTTCCGTCTCCTCAGCCCCCAACCCGCGGGACGTAATTTCAACCGTACCGGTCTTACCGCGCACTTCTGCGGCTCCGACTGCCCGCTCGAACGCTTCCCAAACGGTGGCTCTTCGTTGGATCAATTCTTTAAAGAACGAAACGGCAAACTGCATTGCGGCGTAATCATTGACGGGCGCACTTGTGGCAATGACCACCGGAACGCCTTTTTCTTTCAAGGCTTTGACCTGTCCTGCGGTGGAACACCCGTTCAGAAGTACCAATTTCAATCCCGGGCAGCGGCCTAACAAATTGGCGATCCCCCGATCATAGGCTTCGCCATTTTCGAGCAATAAGCGATCACGACCCGCATGACCGCTGTACGAAAACACCGTCAGGTGCCTTTCGTGGCTCCGAATGAGCTCAATGATTTTTTCGGGGGTTGTAAACGGCTCGGAAACCACTACGAAATCGCCGTTGGCAAAGCGTTCCCGTACGATTTGGTTTACTCCGTCGTATTCCTGCGTCAGCGTCGGCAACTTATTGGTATCGCTGTTAGCATACGTAAGTAAAAGCGTTGGCATGAAAAAGTGCGGTTTCGAAATAACACCAAAATCAACTGCTTACAAGGCTCCCTCCAACGCCTTCACCGATTCGGGCACTACAAAATAATTTAAGTGATGACAAGGGAGTTCATGAGTAGGGGTATTTCGTACTTTAAAGATATTATCCACACTGACGGCAATGTCGTTTTTCACATCTTTGTACACCCACTCGCCGATCTGTGCTACCGCTTTTTCCATAAGGGCAATTCCATTGTTTGCCGTCAGGTAAGCCTCCAAATCCCCCCCGAAAACCACGTAGGGAATCGGCGGCGGGTTGCCCGCGGCCAAATCAACAATAAAGGGACTGCCTACATTCATCTGCCCCAGCGCAGGCAACAATACTTTGGTAAATCCCTTCAACAATCCGGAAGCAAACCCGGCCACGGCTCCTGCCTGCGGCGGGAACAGTTTCGCTCCTACCCCGAGCGCCATAGCCGCCCAATTGAGATAGTCGGGCACGTTGCCGAATTTACTGCCTCCGTTGGGTGTACCGGCCATGATGAGTTTATCCACCAAGGCCTCGCCGCCCAAACGTTCGATCATATAGCGCGTGACGAGTCCGCCCATGGAGTGAACCACCAAAACCAATTCTTTACTGTCGTCTTTACCAAAGCCCGCTGTCAGCAGCTTTTCTTTCAGAATACGGGCATTTTCTTCAATGGGGGTATTGAGGTTTTCGTAATCGTAAGTCAATACCAAGTCATAGCCTTTGGCCATGGCAAGACGGAAGGTTTTGGCCATGTCTTCGGTATCGCCGATGATGCCGTGAACAAGCAACAGCACTTTTTTAGCTTCGGCGATTTTTTCTTCCAAACCATCGGAGGTACGTTCGGCTTTATCGGCATTGCTGTAATCTACCCAACGCAGTTGGTGCGTTTCGCCTGCAAAACCGAGTTTATTGGCAAACTTTACCGCCACCATCCGCAAAGCCGAGCTCAAACTGCGGGTTTTGGCGGGACCTTTCTCTTCGGGGATTTGGGTAATTTCAAAACGGAGCCGACCGTGTTCATCTAACGTGGCTTTGCCCAAAGGCAAAAAATCTTCCCCGTCAAAAAACAGGGGCAATGTCAATTCCTCTTCGTCGGAGTAAGGGACAGTAACCACCAACGGATTTTCCCGAAGCGTTTCCTGATGCAACATGTCTCCGATCTCCAAAATACTTTTGTCGTCGGTGTCTTTAGCTCCCTCTTCCAATGGGACAATCCGGAGGTAAGGATTAGAACGAAAATAGTCGTTTTGAATCGCCAACTCAGTGACGCTTCGCGTTTTGGGCACGAGGGGTATCCAATTCACGTTCCCCCGAAACGACGGGTGCGGCTGTATCTCAATGCCTTTTCCCAGACGAATCGGTTCTTGTCCTGCCACTTGGGTCCCTTTGCGAACAATACGAACGGTAGTGGTTTTAGTAAGCCAATCAGATTTTGTACCGGTACCTATGCCTCGACCCAATCCCTTGGCATTACTCGCTATTGCCCCTATTTCTAATGCCTCCTGCTGAAAGAGAAAGGTGTCAATGGGCTCGGTGGACACCAACAGTTTGAACGTATCTGTTTCTTCGTTGTTTTCATCGTCTAACACAAAGATATTTTCCACCAATGTCACTACGCCCTGCGGAGCAAGAGGTTGGGAATTTTCATACAATACCTGAATACCGTAATCGGGCGACTGATATAATAAGGCAGCGTATAATTTTTGGGCCGTTTTATTCGTGAGTACCGCCTCAAAGGGAATGGCTTCTCCGTCAAAATCTAACGTCAGGACAGGGTCGGTACAATCATAGTTCCGGTTATCTTTCTGTACTTTAATCACCATTTCCAGCGCCTCTGCTTCTATTTTTGAAGTGGGATTAGTCAAGGCCAACAACCGATGCCAACGGGCCAACTTTTGCAGTATTTCCAAAGCCTGAAGGGCGGCATCTGAATCAGTACCTCTCACGCCCTGCACCATCACACGGGTACGGGTATCGTACACGAGAATCGTATCGTCCTTTACAGCTATTTCAACTAAACAAGCTTCGGGTTGATTCATCCATTGAATCCCCGTTTCCGCCGCTTGGTCCAATACCGATTTCATGACAGTCATGGCGGTCCGGTTGCCATACACAAAAAATGGCATCAGGGGCCATTGTGTCGGCTCTCCCCAATAGGTTTTATTTTTATCTAATGGTTGCTGAAGCTGAATTTCGCTGTTGGACAAGCCTAAAGCACCTATGTTAGCTTCTCCTACCCTTTCACCTCCCGTCGTTTCTTCAAAAAGTTTCACTTCCAAAGCCGAACCTAAGTTAGGCGCTAACCCTTGGTCGGCCCCCAGTTCTATTTTCCATTGGCCCTTATTTTTATCAAAAAACGTACGATAACGACGCAATACTCCCGCTTCTGTTTTCTTCCCCAAAAACCCCTGTCGGGCACTGATATCTCCGATGGTTTCCAACTGCGGAGTTTGGTTGTCAGTATCACTTTTAATGGCGGCCCTTACCTGCACAAACAGATCGGCGTATTGGATCCGGCCGCCGTTTTTCTCCAACACTTTCAACAACGCTTTCGTAAATTGCCCTTGCCCGTCGGCTTCCCAAGCCCGCTCTTTGCGTTCGCAAGCGGCCATCAGTAAATGGGTCGAAGCGGGGATTCCCAAATCGGGGCGTTGGGTATAGGCACCGTTCAGGTAGGTTTCCAACGGGCGCGGCTCGGCAGTACCCGACGTAAAACGGGGCAGCATTTGTTTGAAATCCTCTACGTCGCGCGTCACCGAGCCCGAATGACACGAATCGGCAATCACCACCAAATGCGGTTTTTTCCGGCCTACGGTCTCCAACAATAAAGCGATTTCCTTATCGGACAGGTCATATTTGCCTTCTTCGCGGCTGTCGTGCAGTACCCACGTTTGTTCTTCACGATCAGTGGTAAATTTCTGAAACTCGGGGGCGGTTACTCCGTAGGAGCCGTGTCCCGAATAAAACACCAACGCTACATCGCCCTCTTTGGCTTGAGTAAGGTGGGTATTGAATCCGTTGATGACATTTTCGCGGGTGGCCCGGGCATTGGTCAGGGTCAGGAGTTGTGATTCGTCGGCGATACAGTCGCTGTAATGGGTCGTTAAAAAAGTGCGAATACGGGCTACGTCGTTTAGACAAGCCTGAAGCGAGCGAATGGAAGAGACGGAGGCAGGGCTGTACTCATTAATGCCGATGAGAAGGGCGTAGAGTTTCATAAGAATTGCGGTTTATCATAACGTTCAGAGCACTTAACGGGCATAAACTACTGCCTCGAAAAGCGAAGGATAAATGTATTGATTCCGTAAAAGGGAAGCAAGTATTCGTCGAAATAGTTTTCAAGCGGTTGTAATCATAATCCCCGACAGGATGCCCTTCGGTAATTATTCAGTTATCAAATAAGCAAATTCTCCCGCAAAACTCTATTTTTGTATTTTCACCCTAACTAATTACCACTTGACTTTCGACGATTTTGATTTTGAATACGAGCTTTTAGATGGCCTGCACGCCATGGGATTTGACCAACCTACCCCCATTCAAGCTCAAGCCATTCCCGTGATTCTGAACAACAAAGATCTCATTGCCTGTGCCCAAACCGGTACGGGCAAAACGGCCGCTTACTTATTACCCGTACTGAATAAAATCATTGAGGCTCCTGCCCCGCTCCGACACCTCAATACGCTTATTTTGGCCCCTACTCGTGAACTCGCCATCCAAATCGACCAACAGATCGAAGGCTTAGGTTATTTTACGGGGGTTAGCTCCATTGCTATTTACGGCGGCGGCGACGGAGCCGCGTGGAGCCAACAACGGAAAGCCTTGGCGGAAGGAGGCAACGTCATTATTGCGACTCCGGGGCGGCTCATTGCGTTGTTGCAAATGGGCGAGATCAATTTTAAACACCTCCAACATCTGATTCTTGACGAGGCCGACCGGATGTTGGACATGGGTTTTTACGACGACATCATCAAGATCATCAGCTATTTACCCGGCAAACGCCAAACGCTTTTGTTTTCGGCCACCATGCCGCCGAAGATCCGAACCTTGGCCAATACGATTCTTCACAAGCCCGAACAGATCAGTATTTCGGTGGCCAAACCGGCAGAAGGCATTCTGCAACAGGTGTATATGGTCTACGACGACCAAAAAATTGCCCTTATCAAAAACATTCTGAAAGAGGGGAATTACCCCAGCGTCATCATTTTTGCTTCTACCAAAGAAAGCGTCAAAAAACTGAATGAAGAACTGCGACGGGTTCGTTTGGTGGCGAAAGCTTTTCATTCTGACCTTGAGCAAAAAGAAAGAGAAGAAATCCTGCGAGAATTCAAAAGTAAATCGCTGCCGATTTTGATCGGTACCGATATTCTCTCGCGCGGTATTGACATTGAAGGTATTAATTTGGTCATTAATTTTAATGCCCCTCACGACCCCGAAGATTACATTCACCGCATCGGCCGGACCGCCCGGGCCGACACTACGGGTACAGCCATTACGTTTATCAACGACAAAGACCTGCGCAAACTGGCGGCCATTGAGCGATTGATCGGCAAAGAAATCCCCAAAGTACCGCTGCCGGCAGCGTTGGGAGCCGCTCCGGAATATAAATCAGGCCCGGCGGCTTCTGCTAAAAAACGCCCCAATAAGAAAAATTTCCGCAGAAAACGCGGGGCCAAACCCAACAAACCTCCGCATAACTCTTCTCCGACCAACGCTTAAAAGACGCTTTGAGTGAGTAGGAACGAAAAGTATGCCTCCTTTAAGTCATGTTTCGACCCATTCTTTGCCCGACTAAAGGTTATTGACCCAAGGCCGCAAGTTAGGGTCACTTTCAGCATCTACTCAGCAACCAAAACACTGTTATGCGCTCAACCTCTCTTTTCCTTTCCTTTTCTCTTTGTACGTTAGGATTATTGTTTTTTTCCTGCGGAGGTTCCCAACAAGGGCAATCTGCAACTGCTACCGATACCACAATGACTATTGCGAAAACTACTTTCGGGCCGCTGCCCGACGGCCAAACGGCCGATCATTACACCCTCCGAAATAAAAACGGGATGGAGGTAAAAATCACCAATTATGGCGGGCTCATTACCCACTGGACGGCTCCCGACAAAAACGGGGTATTTGAGGATGTGGTACTGGGATATGATACCTTGGGCGGTTATCTGAAATCCAGCCCGTTTTTCGGAGCATTGGTAGGTCGCTACGGTAACCGCATTGCCAATGCAAAATTTACACTCGACGGTAAAACCTATACGTTGGCGGCCAACAACGGCCCCAACAGCCTGCACGGCGGTTTGAAAGGCTTTGATAAAGTCCTTTGGAAAACCGAAGTGTTGGACAAAGAAAACGCCCTCAAACTCACCTACGTCAGCAAAGACGGCGAAGAAGGGTTTCCGGGCAACCTGAGTACCGAAGTCATTTATCGTTTAACGGATGATAATGCTTTGGAAATCGAATACACTGCCACCACTGATAAGCCGACGGTGGTCAATCTCACCAACCACTCCTATTTCAACCTCTCAGGCGGTAAAAGCGACGTGTTAGGTCACGAAATATCCATCAATGCCGATAATTTTATTCCCGTTGACAAAACCCTCATTCCTATCGGTGAGGTTCGCCCGGTAAAGGGGACGGTTTTTGACTTTACCAAACCTGCGGCTATCGGTGCCGGCATCAACGACCCGAAAGACGAGCAGATCAAACTGGGCGGCGGCTATGACCACTGCTGGGTGATTAACGGTTCGGCAGATTCGCTTCGCTTGGCAGCTACGGCCTACGAACCCGTTTCGGGCCGCTTTATGGAAGTGTTTACCACCGAGCCTGCGGTTCAGTTCTACACGGGCAACTTCCTGAACGGCGGTATTACCGGTAAAAAAGGAGTGGTTTATAAAAAACGCTCCGGCTTCTGTTTTGAAACCGAACATTATCCCGATTCGCCCAATCAACCCTCTTTTCCCAGCGTCGTATTACGCCCGGGAGAAACCTACAAAACCAAAACGGTTTATAAATTTTCGGCTAAATAAGTTTTGAGTCCACAGTCGATAGTTGCTTACCCGTCGTTGAACGTTCATCGGCAGCCATGGCTAAGCTATTGACTGTGGACTCTCAACTGTGGACTATCGACTATACCGTCTGAAAATTTGGTCATATCGGATTATTGCCGTAGTTTAGCAACTTGTCAATAACCAACCCCACCTTATAGATATGGCCATGCTAAGCCGCGTTGCCGATTCAGTTTATTGGATGAATCGTTACATAGAGCGAGCCGAGAATTATGCCCGCTTCATCGGAGTTAATTTTAATTTGGCATTTGATCTGCCTCCCAACGTCAGAGAACAGTGGGAACCGCTCCTGATTGCTACTGCTGACAATTTCCTTTTTTATCAATATTACGAAGAACCCACCCGCGAAAACGTCATCAATTTCATGACGTTCGACAAACGCAATCCCAATTCTATCTTCAGCTGTTTGTCGGCAGCCCGCGAAAACGGCCGTACCATTCGTGAAAGTATTTCCAAAGAAATGTGGGAAAACCTCAACGAACTCTATCTGTGGATGCGGGATGTAAAGCCTAAGGAAGAATGGGATCTTAATCACATGCAGCAGTTTTATACGCAGGTGCGCAACGGTACACAGTTGTATTACGGCGTTGTAGATGCGACCATCACCCGCAACGAAGCCTGGCATTTCGGACGCTTGGGTCGCTTTATGGAACGTGCCGATAAGACTTCCCGCTTTTTGGATGTTTCTTATTTTACGCTGCTTCCCGACTCCGATGTCACCGGCAGTACGCTCGAGCTCGTTTTGTGGACGGCGGTGCTTAAATCGGTGAGCGCTTATAACATGTATCGCCAACAGTACCAAACACTGACCCCTACCCATATCGCCGAGTTTTTGATTTTGGACAAGCTTTTTCCGCGGGCCATGGCCCACTGTATTCGTCAGGCAGAATTGTCTTTGTACGAAATTTCAGGAACCCCCATTACCAACCGTTTCAGCAATCTGGCCGAAAAAATGATGGGCAAGCTCCGTTCTGAAATTGAGTTTACGGAAGTGGAGGATATTTTCCGCACCGGTTTGCATCAATACCTCGACCAATTCCAAATTAGGGGCAACGAAGTAAGTAAATCTATCTTTGAAACTTATTTTGATATTAAACCTGTTGACCTGTATCAATCTCAATCACAAGGATAACTTTTCAAAAAACGAATGACCTATTGTCTGGGCATAAAAGTCGCTTCGGGGCTGGTAGCCATTGCGGATACCCGTCTGACTTCCGGTACTGAGGTAAGTACCAATAAAAAGATCTCGGTTCATCAATTAGAGAATCACTCCCTGTTTATCATGACCTCCGGGCTTCGTTCCGTTCGGGATAAAGCCGTAACCTATTTTCGGGAAGTGTTGGAAGAACAGGACCACAGTTTCAATAAATTGTACAAGGCGGTCAATGCCTTCGGGCAGCAGGTAAGACGCGTAGCCCGCGAAGACAAAGAGGCCCTGGACAATGCCGGACTGCATTTTAACCTGCACGCTATTGTAGGCGGACAACTCGAAGACGACAGCGAGCACAAATTGTATTTGCTCTATCCGGAAGGCAATTGGGTGGAGGTGGGCGAAACCTCTCCGTTTTTTGTTATAGGAAACTCCAATTATGGCAAACCGCTGCTGTTCAGAAGTTTAAAATACAACTCTTCTCTGTCGGAGGCACTCAAAGTAGGCTTTTTATCTTTTGATTCTACCCGAGTCAGTGCCAATGACGTAGATTATCCGATTGACGTGGTCATGTACGAACGCGACAGTTTTCACCTGACGGAACATCGTTTTCAGAAAGACGATCTGGCGCACCTTTCCCTGCAATGGAGTATGCTGTTGCAAAATTCAGTACAACGACTGCCCAACGACTGGATGGATCCGATTTTGGAAAAAGTACGGGAGAAGGTGTAGAGGGGGTCTTTTCGGTTTCATTCTGCTAATCATTGCTCCGGGGCTTTCCCAAAAAGACGTTATCCATGAACCTGAAAGTAGTGCACAAGCTGTCTTATACGTATTCAGAGGCAGTTATCTTAGACCCCCATTCCATTTATTTATATCCGAAACTCTATCCTCATCAGCAGTTACGCAGCTATTCACTGACGATTGAACCCGAGCCCGGAATGCTGGTCCACAACATAGATGCGGAAGGCAATCATCAACAGATTGCTTACTTTCGCACACCGACCGATCAGTTGTCGATTTCGGTGCAAATGACCGTGGCGTCAGAGGATGTTAATGTATTTGGTTTCGTGCTGTTTCCTTTTGAGACCGAGCGACTTCCTTTCCAATATCCTGAAGCCCTCAAAAAACACTTACAGCCCTACTTGGTTCGGGAAGGCGTCACAACTTACGTAGAGCAATATGCCCGTCAGATGGGAGCTTTAGCACGGTGGATGACGGTCCCTTTTCTAACCACACTTTGTCGGGAAATTTGCCAAAACTTCGTTTATGAACGCCGTGATGCGGGGGCGCCGCTTCCTCCGGAACATACACTCATCGGCCGAAAAGGGTCTTGCCGCGATTTTGCCCAATTTTTCATTGCCTGTTGCCGCAGTGTTGGCATTGCGGCACGTTTTGTGAGCGGGTATCTGTACGGTAATATCTTACAGGAACATGACCTGCATGCCTGGGCGGAAGTGTATTTGCCGGGGGCCGGATGGCGCGGTTTTGACCCGACAGAAGGCAGGGCTATTGTCAATAACCATGTCTATTTAGCTTCTTCCTCTGACCCAACTCTCGTCGCTCCCGTTTCCGGCGCATTCAGAGGTCGGGCCAAATCAACGCTTTTTACGAATGTTAATGTTGAAGAAGGTTAGTTCTTTTTACAACCTCTAAGGCCTATTGAAAAAGCTCAAACAAGCTAAACGAAAATTATGCTGAAAACCATTGTCAAAATAAGTAACGTAACCAACCTCTCCGATGCGCGATACTGCGCCGGAATGGGCGTAGAAATGCTGGGATTTTCCATTGACGCTACTGCTGAAAGTTTCGTTGATCTCAAAAAATTCAACGATATACGCGCGTGGATCGCCGGCGTGCAGATCGTTGCCGAAATCGAAGCGGGAGAGCCGGACAATCTCTTGGAAACGCTTGAGAAGTACCAACCGGATGCCATTCAATTAAGCCGGGCCGATTGGCTGCCTTGGTTGAAAAGCGAGATCAATAAACCGCTGATCCTGAGAGTAGAAGCCGATTCAGACGCCGATACCATTGAAGAGCTGTTGGTAAAAAATGCGCCTTACGTTACCTATTTTTTATTGGAATCGTCTTCCGATACCCCACTTGAAGGCGATTGGTACGACTTCCTGAATACGCTGTCGGCCCGTTTTTCTATTTTGCTGGGCTTTGGTATTACTGCCGAAAATGCCAATTTTCTATTGGACGACGTCAATGTATCGGGTATTGCTTTGCGCGGCGGTGATGAGATCCGTCCGGGCTACAAAGATTTCGGCGATTTGATGGATATTTTGGAGATACTGGAAGAAGAGTAGTTCAGAAGTAAAGACACACAAAGTCCGTTTTTTACACCTCATCTCACTTTGTCTTGCCCTAGTTTTGTATTGACAAAAAATCAAAAACAATGGCAACTCCTTCTTGTAAGAGACGTGATTTAATCCGATTACTCAGTACTGCAATTATCAGCCCGGTGGCTTCCCCGGCTCTTTCACTTACTCCTCCATCATCCGGCCAAGACAATGCGCCGATTTACGTTCCCAACGGTACGGGTGAACGGTTGAAAATTGGGGGTGGAAGGATGACTTTCAAACTTCAAAAAGCGCAAACTCACGGTCATTTGGCCGTTGCTGAAGCAACGCTTGCCCCGGGCTTTTTGGGAGCGCCCCCCCATTTACACCGAACGTTTGATGAGATTTGCTTTGTCTTGGAAGGCTCTGTTCAAGTCTTGGTCGGAGACCGGGTTTTTGACCTGAAAGCAGGGGATTTACATCTGCGCCCGCGCGGAGTAATGCACACTTTTTGGAATTCGAGCCGGCAACCCTCAAAATGCTTAGAATTCAGTATCCCGGGCGGGCATGAAGAATATCTCAAAGACATCAGTTTACTGTTGAGTAAAGGGGTATCCCCCAAACCGGAGGATTTTGCTGAATTGGAAAAAAGGCATGATATTGTTTATTTTCCCAATAAACTGCCGGAGCTTATGCAGAAGTATCACGTACATTTGTAAAAGACATCAGCATTTATGTTTTTTCGATTTTACCCACCAACTCCTGCATTAAAGCCTCATATTCAGGCATATATGGTAATGCACGTACATACGGGAGAGCGCTCGGCCCCCATCGAAAAACCATTTCCTGCCGGCCCCGACCAATGCCTTTATTTTTATGCGCGTGACGAAGTCAGAAGTGTCAAAAACACAAACGGGCTGCCGGTTAGTGCCTGTCCCTCCATCATTGTCGGTCCGCAGGTGACCCGCGTCAACTTATTGCTGTATCCCGACCATCTTACCGTTGCGGTGTTCTTTCGGCCGGGAGGTCTGCACCGATTGTTGGGAGGAATACCCATGACAGAGCTGCTTGATTTCTCCCTCGACAGTGCGTTGATCTGGCCTTCTGACATTCGGGAATTGAATGAACAATTGGCCAATACCGATAATTATGATTTGATGGCAGCGTTAGTGGAAGGGTTTCTGGTCAGGCAATATGCCCGTAACAATCTCCGCATTGATCCAATGGATAAAGCCCTTCAACTGATGCTGCATCCGCCACACGTGTTGTCTATCGAACAGTTAGCAGACATTTCCTGCTTGAGTACTCGGCAGTTTCGTCGAAAATTCTACGAAAAAATGGGACTGAGTCCCAAAGTATTTGCCCGCATCGTTCGGTTTAACCGAGCATTCCGGCTCAAAGAAAAAAATCCTCAATTGGATTGGTTAGATATCATCTGCTTGGCAGGCTATCATGATTTCAAACATTTACTGCGAGATTTTAAAGAGTTTTCGCACAGCACCCCGGCCTTATTGTTGGAAGCGGAGCAAAAACACAACATTCGTATTTATTCTGCTGCAGGGCTAACGTTCTGAAAAACAATGTTTATCCTGAATAAAATAAAAAATCATGGCCCGTATGTCGGGCCATGACTCAAAGTAAGTATCAAGTGTTTTCTGTAATCGCTTATTTATTGTACCAAAATATCCAACAACGGCGTAAAAGGCGTACCCAAAGGGTTAACCGTGATACCCGGCCCTGAATTTTGCCAAGAGAAAACCCGCCCGTCCTTCATGGTCACTACAAATCGAACCCGAAGGCGATCATTGGCTTTTAAGTTAGCCGCCGTTACTCCTGTTTTAGACAGCAAATCCGATACGCTGATTTGCTCCTTCCCTACTATGTTGCTCAGCGTTTTTACCAACACCCCGTGCGGTGCGGCGGCCGTTGCCGCGGGCGTCACTACCGTTCCCCGTACGTGGCTGGCATAAGCATCCACTTTCGCAATGTCGTTGGCATTGACACTTTGGGTGGTGAAAGCCATATTGGCCGAAGCTACATTGGCTAAGGCAACCGTAATTGTGTTGACATTCGCCGCCGTTACAGCTGCCGGCAACGGGTCGGGATAAGCTACAAAATTGGCTCCGTCTTTAATTTCCGGGAAAGGGCTTTTTTGCTCGCAACCGACAAAGACGGTCAAAACCAAACCCAGCAAAACAATTATTTTCAATGTTATATTTTTCATTTTTCTTCAGGTAACGTTTTAAATGATGACTGTTTTTGCTCACTACTTTTGCCAAAAGACCTTAGCCGTAGCAATGACCCGCTGTTGCGGCGCGTTGGGGTTCAACTGCAACTCACCCGGTACAGGATAGGGGTAACTTTGCGGGTACCCCCGGTTGACGTTGGTAAAAGCGACAGCGTCGGTATTCGGATCAAAGATTTTGGGGAAACCGGTCCGGCGAATGTCGTTGTAGGACTCTAAGCCGAAGCCGTAGTTGGCGATCCATTTTTCGGTCATGATCAACTCCAGTTTACCCGCGTCCGACGCTGCATCATATTTGGCCAAAACAGCGTCTGCGTAAGTTTTAATGGTGGCCGCCGAGAGTGCCGGGGCTCCTCCCTGTGCCGCAGCGGCATTCACGTCCGCAAAGGCAGCATTCATCGCATCCGTAAACAATTGCTTGGCATTGCCGGTACTTGTTCCTGTCTGTGCCAATTCAGCCCGGGTAAAGAGCGAAGAGGCATAGGTGAGGATGCGTTGCGGGCCATCGCCCCGAGCCGAACCGCCGTTAACCCCGGCGGCGGTTACGCCGTTTCCATCGTCATAACGACCGCCACCGTAATAAAGCCCGATGATGGTCATCGAAGAGGATTGGTCAAAACCCTGATTAGGTCCCTGCGAAGAGAAATAAATGGAAACAAAATTACCGTTGCGGTACTCCACGGGATTTTGTGCGTTGGGACGTGCAGCCGACAACTGATTGAAGTAGTAGTACGGGATACGAGGATCGCGAATACCGTCTAAGACTGTGTTGAGCGTACTTGTTCCCAACAAAATTTCGTGGAAATAAGGGCTGATGTAATTATCACGACCTGTGGTAGTAATATTGTAATCCTCTCTGAAAATCGGGTTACGGTTGTCAGGAGCGGTAGAGGTCGTATAATTGAGTGAAAAGTTACCGTTAGTCGCCATCAAGTCATTTTCCGAAAGAAGCGCGTTGACCTGTGAGGTTACGTTTTGCACCAAACGAACCTGATTATACAACTTCAACTTCAGTGTTTTGGCAAACTTCCGCCACTTAACGAGATCTCCGCTGTAGATCAAATCATCTGTTTTGGGAGAAAGCGGTGAGGTCTTGGCCAAATTGGCAATACCTTCGTCAATCATAGGAAACAATTGAGGATAAATATCCTGTCCCTTGTCAAATTTCGGGAACTGAATTTTTGCGGAGGTGCTGGCTTCCGTAAATGGAACATCGCCCCAAATATCCACCATGTAACTGAAAGCCAAAGCCTTCATGATCTGAGCTACACCGGAATAGGCAAAATTTTGATTGCCGTTAGCCTGCTCAATCAACACATTGAGGTTTTGAATGGCGCGATACATATTGGCCCACGCCTGTGTACCCGAAAAATCCTGCCCCGTGATAGCATATTGGTCATTATTGGAACGTTGGGTCAATTGGTGTACAAACACCCCCGCCGGATTGGACAAACCCGGAGGCCCTGCCCCCAAAGAGTTGACAATATCTAATTGGGCTGCCGTCAATAATTGGGCGGAATTGACCGCAGAGGGGTTGTTAGGATCGGTATTGATGTCCAAATCACAGGCACTGAGCAGCATCAATACCAGCGCCGGAGCAACATATTTTATAGTTTTCAGAAATTTGTTCATTGTATTTAAGTTGAATTAAGTGACCTGTCATCCGCAACACGCAGCCATTCACAGAACTGTTTGCGCCAGGAAGCTGAACGACAGATCACGGTGTAACGATTTAGAATGTGACACTCAAATTGACTCCGTAACGACGTACCGACGGCGCGGCAAAAAAGTCAATCCCTTGTGTATTGGTATTTCCGAACGTATTTACTTCCGGGTCAAGGTGGGTATAGGTGGGCATGTGAGGAGCAAAGAACCAGAGATTGCGGCCGCTCAAGGTCAACGTAGCCGTTCCGAAAGGGGTTTTGGATAACAAATTTTTCGGCAAAGAATACCCGAACGTAATCTCTCTCAAACGCACCACACTGGCATCCCATACGGAGAATTCGTTAGGAGCGTTGATGGCCAATGAACCGCCCGCGGCTTGGAACCATAAATTATTTTCCAACACCTGAATCGTATTGACAATCGGCTTACCGTCACCGTCGAGGAGTGGTTGCAAGGTATTGGCGTCACCCAAGACACCGGCTACCACCTTCGGCGTGTCGCGTTTTTCAGTATCTTTGGTCACACCGCGTCCCAACAGGAACTGATTGGTCCAAGAATAAATATCGCCGCCATGACGGTAGTCCACCACCGCGCTCAACGTAAATCCTTTGTATTTCAGGGTATTGGTTACTCCCAGAATAAACTTCGGATTCGGATTGGCGATGATCTTCTGCTTGGTATCCGGAATGGTCAACCCGGTATTGGGGTTGATGAGTACGTTACCGTTGGCATCACGTGCGACAGCCGTTCCTCTCAATACCCCGAACCATTCGCCGGGACGGACAACCGGCGTCGGCTGGTTGGTAAAGATGTTGCGCAAGGTCACTTCTTCCACGCCTTCGGCCAATGACTCCACTATGTTTTTGTTCTGGGTATAAGCGGTAAAAATATCCCACTTAAAGCCGTTGGACAATTGAACCGGTACGAGCAACAAGGAAGCTTCGATACCGGAGTTGCGAATCGAACCGAAGTTGGTTACAAACGAAGAGAATCCGGACGACTGAGGTAACGAACGACGGGCAATGATATCCGTACTCAAGCGATTGTAGTAGGTAAAGTCAATTACCGCCCGACCGCCGAACAAATCCACATTGGCACCGGCCTCAAACTCTTTCGTAAATTCAGGTTTCAGATTAGGGTCAAAGGCAGAGGCAGCCACTGAAGCACCGGGTTGGCCGTTGAACGGATAATCGTTATAGCGTGTAGAACCCACCAAGCCGGAGCTTTCTCCCAAATTGATTCGGAAGGTGTTGAGTGTCTGATACGGATCGGCATCACGTCCTACTTTCGCATAACCCACACGCAGTTTGGCGTTGGAGAGCGCTTTTGACTTAATATTGAACGCATCAGTCAGGATAAACGAAGCACTTCCGGAATAGTAGAAATAGCTGCGGTTGTTGGCAGGAAGTGTCGAAGACCAATCATTACGTCCGGTCAGGTTGAGGAAAAGATAATTTTTATACCCCAACGTCATGTCGGTAAAAGCGGCATACAACCGACGCTTGCTGGTGCCCGTATTGCCGGTATTTGGTGTAACGGTACTTACGTTAGTAATCAAATCAATACCGCGCGTCACAATACCCAAACCGTTTACTGAGGTTTGATCAGAACCGCGCTGATTGTAGTTGGCCCCGACAATAGCTCTCAGGTTCAGATCTTGATTCAAATTTCGGTTGAGGTTAAACAACAGGTTATGGTCTTGCTCTTGGAAGGAGATCGCATCAAACTGCATGCTTCCAATTCCCTGCGCCCCGGCCAAAGATCCCGACGATATCCGTTGGAAACGGTTGTCGTTATACGAGTTCATCCCTCCTTTGTACGTCACATTCAACCAATTGGTAATATCATATAACACACTGCCGTTGAGGGCGATCCGGTTGACTTTGCTGTTAAAGATACTGTTGTTAACGGACCAATAAGGGTTATCTGCCTGTCCGAAAGGAAAGAAAAAGACTCCGTTTCCGAAAGGATCCTGATAAGGGAGTTGATCTAAGGGCCAGTTACGGGGCTGTTGAAACATCCGTGACAACGGTGAAGTACCGTCGCCTCCGAAGAGCGGGCTGTTTTGGACAGTATTGGTATAGGCCAAGTTGGCCCCTACCACAAAGCCGTTGTCCAAAGTCGTATTTCCGCCGATACTGATGTTGGTACGTTCAAATTTCGAACCCGGGAAGTAGCTGTTTTGATCCGTCCGCGAAATCACCGACGTAACACTGGCTTTAGGCCCTCCTCCCGTGATACTGACGGAGTTTTCAAAAACATTACCGGTACGGAAGAAATTCTTCACATTGTTCGGATAGGCCTGATAGGCTACATTGCCGTTGGCGCGGAGTCCGTACTGAGATGCTATGCCCGGAAAGGCGGCAGCATACGTATTATAGCCCACCCAGATCGGAATGGAATCTACGGGTGCGGTGGTGTTGGTCCAACCGCCGGCTGCATTGTAAATACGCCCTAAGCCGAAAGCCGGCCCCCAAGTACCGTTGGCATTGGCATACACCTGCTGCGAACCTGCACCGTATTTGTTTTGGAATTCGGGATAACTGGCAATTTGTTCGGCCGAATACGAGGTGTTATACGTAATTTCCAACCCTTTTTTTGATAACTTATTCGTACCCGATTTGGTGGTGATCACAATCACCCCGTTAGCCGCCCGTGTACCGTACAAGGCAGCGGCGGCCGCACCCTTCAACACAGTCATGGAAGCAATGTTGTTGGGGTCAAGGTCGGCAATACGACTCGAAAAAGCCGCACCGTTATCGCGAAAACTGCCGCTTTCGTTCAGGTCATTATTATAAGGAATCCCGTCAACCACAAACAAAGGCTGATTGGAACCGAAAAAGGAGTTGGCCCCACGAATGGTGATCCGCGACGAACTGCCGGCGGCCCCGCCCGAACCGTTGATGTTGACCCCGGGAATTTTTCCCTGCATGGCCTTCAATACATCAGGTTCCGATTTTTGAACCAGTTTGTCGGCCGAAAGGCGCTCTACCGAATAGCCCAACGTTTTGTTGCTGCGTTCGATCCCTACGGCGGTGACCACTACTTCGCCCAATTGTTTGATGTCGTCAGTTAAAGTCACATTGATAGTGGACTGATTTCCAACCGCTACTTCTTTGGAAGAATAGCCGATAAAACTGAAAACCAAGGTAGCATTGGCAGGAACCTGAAGCTGAAAATTACCTTCAGCATTGGTGGTACTCCCCGTATTGGTACCTTTCACAAGCACACTGACACCGGGCAACGGAGAATCGTCGGCCTCGGCGGTTACTTTTCCGGTGACGGTGCGGTTTTGGGCATAGCCGTGAATGACACACAGCCATATCCCAAGCATCAGAAGCAATAAACTTTTTTTCATAAATGAACCGGGAATTTTGGTTTTGAATCTGTTGAAAGCAATTTGCAGTAATTGCCACAACAAAGTTCCCCAATTCAATTATGCCATAAATCACCCATTTTTAGTGGTTTATTCCGGGAAATGTTACTCTTAGATGAAGTCTGAAACAAGGCATGACGGGCAAATTTTCAACGGTTCATTACCGAAAAGGAGGCGATAAAACCCGGCACAGTTACCCAAAAAACAAAATATCCTTGGGATATATCCCTCATTTTTAGTTACACCCATTGTCGGGGATGGCCAAAAACTTAAATAAACCGTAACAGTCAATTCTCCCCCCTTAAACGGGCCATGCCTTACCTTTGCGAATCGAAAAAAGAACCTAAAAATGGCTCATTCCGGGTGATTTGCCCTGCCTGTTTTTTCGGGACTTTTGTCAAAAGTTTTCACGCAGACACTCATCAGTAAAAAATTTCTCATACGATTTAGTTTAGGTTAAGAATTATAGCCGCAGGACCTTGTCTTGCGGCTATTTATTTTATGGCCGTAACGGTTGGGACGCAATAAGCGTTTGAGGAGAAATAAAAGTAAAATAAAGTAATAAACGGCTTTTGTTTTCTCCACTCTTATCCAAACCGTTTATGAAAAAACCGGATCTCAATCGTCGGGAAACCATGAAAATGCTGGGGCTCGGCGGCTCGGCAGGACTGCTCGGCCTGTTCGGCAGCGTTTCCAATGCTTTAGCGCGCGAAGAGAAAGAAACACCCGCCTACGCCAAAGCGATGAAGCCCGTCAAAATCACCGGTGTCCGGGCCATTGCCACCGCGCCGCAGGGTTCCAATCTCATTGTGGTCAAAGTAGAAACCTCCGAGCCGGGCTTATACGGGTTGGGCTGCGCTACATTTACCCAACGCGCCGCTACGGTGATAGTAGCTATCAATACCTACCTTCATGAACTGTGTGTCGGGCGCGATGTCGACAATATCGAAGATATGTGGCACGCAGCCTATGTGAGTTCGTATTGGCGCAACGGCCCGGTACTGAACAACGCCCTCAGCGGCCTCGACCAAGCCTTGTGGGACATCAAGGGCAAACGGGCCGGCATGCCGCTTTACCAATTACTCGGCGGTAAAGTTCGTTTTGCCGTCCCCTGCTACACCCACGCCAACGGCCGTACCCCCGAAGAAACGGTAGACAGCGTAAAAAGCATCATGGAAAGAGGGTTTAAATACATTCGCATTCAACAGGGGGGCTACGGTGCCGTAGGCAGTACTGAACAAAAACCGGACTTCAAGGCGGCAGGGTTCGGCGGTGACACCGACAACTACATGAACGATACCCTTTACCTGAAATCGGTGCCGAAATTGTTTGAAGCGGTGCGAAAAGGCTGCGGGGATGACATCGAACTCCTGCACGACATTCACGAACGTGTGCAGCCCATGGATGCCATCAATATGATCAAAAAACTGGAAGATTACCGCCCGTTCTTCATTGAAGACCCTTTCTCCCCCGAAAATATGAAGTGGTTTAAACTGCTGCGTTCGAGTACCTCCGTGCCGATCGCCATGGGAGAGCTTTTCAACAATGTCAATGAGTTTGTCGAACCTATGGTCAATCAATGGTTTGATTATATCCGCATCCACGTTTCGCAGATCGGCGGTATCACACCGGCCATGAAAGTGGCTCGTTTGGGCGAGTGGTTCAACATCAAAACCGCTTGGCACGGTCCGGGGGATGTATCGCCGGTAGGCCATTCGGCCCATGCTCACATTGATTTGGCGGTTTGGAATTTCGGCATTCAGGAGGCAGTCTCTTTTAACGAGAAGACCTTGGAGGTTTTTTCGGGCTGCCCTACGATGAAAAACGGGTACATGTCGGTCAATGAAGTACCGGGTATCGGTGTAGATATCAACGAAAAAGAAGCCGCCAAGTATCCAATCACCACGAAGTCCAACTGGCAGGTACGAAAATTTGACGGAACACTGATACGACCTTAAACAGAAGGACGAATTTTATAGCCACTGTCAGTGTCCTCACTGACAGCACTGAATACACCTATGGTTATAGCCGTTGGCAGTGAGGACACTGACAACGGCCGAAAATATCCGATCACTGCGAAGTCTAACCGGCAGGTACGAAAATTTGACGGAACGCTGATACGACCTTAAACAGAAGGACGAATTTTATAGCCTTTGTCAGTGTCTTCACTGACAGCACTGAATACACCTACGGTTATAGCTTTGTCAGTGAGGACACTGACAAAGGTCGCAGAAGGGCGAATTTTATAGCCATTGTCAGTGTCCTCACTGACAGCACAGGATACACCTACGGTTTTAAAAAAACCGTTACAAGATGCAACGAATAAACCTATAGCCATTGTCATTGTCCCCACTGACAATGGCCGAAAACCCTCCGATTTTCCCCAAAACCGTTATAAGATGCAACGGAGAAACTTTATCAAATCTGCCCTTTGGGGCTCTGCGGCGTTAGCAGCTGGATTACGCGCCTACGAAGCACAGGCTGCGTCTAAGTTGAAGATCACCAAAATCCGGTACTATGCCGCCCCGGGCTACAACAAACCCCTCTTTAATCAGGCACGGGGCATTGTAGAAATTGAAACCGACGGCGGTATCATCGGAATCGGGGAAGGCGGCACCAAAGACATGATCGAGCAATGTGCGCAAATGATGATCGGTGAAGACCCTTTTCGCGTCGAACACCTTTGGCAATACCTCTATCGAGGCATGTTTTACCCGCCCGGTCGCGAAAAACTGCACGGATTAGGTGCCTTGGAAATGGCCCTGTGGGACATTAAGGGAAAAGCACTCAACGTACCCGTGTATGAACTGCTCGGCGGGGCTACCCGTGATTATCTTGAATGTTATGCTACCGGTTTTCGCGCCTCCAAGGCCAAAACGGAAGAAGAACGCGCTCAGGACTGCATCGCGGCCGGGCTGCGTTCGTATCGTATCGGCCCGACGGGCGGCAACGGCGAAACACCGTTTGATTTTTACGAGAATGTCAAAAAAACCATTGACTTCTGCAAACGCATTGATACTGCGGTGGGCGGTGGCGGAAAATGGGCCATCGACCTGCACACACGTTTCGACATGACCGACGGGCTGAAAATCTGTTCGGCCTTGGAAAGTCTCGAACCTTATTTTGTGGAGGATATTGTCCGTTCGGAAAACCCGGGAGTGTATAAGACCGTTCGGGCCATGACCAAAGTGCCAATCGCCGTTGGAGAACAATTCGGGGATCGCTGGGATACCAATGAATTGATTGAAAATCGCCAAATTGACTATACCCGTTTTACATTGCCCAACACGGGCGGTTTAGGTGAATTTAAAAAATTGGCTTCCATGTGCGAAACGCACTATGTGGGTATGATTCCGCACTTTACCGGGCCTTTGTCTACGGCCGCTTTGGTACACGTGCTGGGGTCAAGCAGTCCGATGCGGTGCCTGATGGAGCTGACCGGCGGCGAACCCGAACGCCCGGCGTATTTCAATGAAGATTATGTCCTGTTCAAAAACGGTAAACTGTATTTGAACGACAGTCCGGGATTAGGAGTAAAATTTGACCCGAAAAAGGCCACGTTTATCACAGAGATCAAGGAAAATACCAAATTCCCGCATCCTATTCTCAAAGCCCCGGACGGCTCTATTCATAACTGGTAGTTCCCAAGCTGTTGTTTTCCCAAAAATGAAGAAGAAACTATTTTCTCTTTTCCTGCCGACTATTGTATGTGCGAGATTCGTCACCTCGGCCGATTTCCCTTCGGTCACTATCACCAATGGCTTAGTGGAGGCTGAATTTTATCTGCCCGATGCCCAAAAAGGTTACTATCGCGGCGCCCGCTTTGATTGGTCAGGCGTAATCCCGAAATTGAATTACAACGGTCACAGTTTTTCGGGAATTTGGAATCCCGCCCCTTATGACCCCTACCTGCACGACGCTATCGCCGGACCCGTGGAAGAGTTTGTAGCCGTAGGCTACAACGAAGCGGAAGTCGGGAGTGAATTTTTAAAAATAGGTGTGGGCACTCTGACCAAATTAGAAGCCAAACCGTATTCATTTTCACAACCCTTTGTTCTGAAGAACCCGGGCAAATGGACGGTCAAACCGGCGAAACAGCAAGTGGAGTTTACCCACGAGATAACGGATGCCGCAGGCTACGGGTATGTTTACCGAAAAACGGTCAAACTCACCAAAGGGAAACCGGAGTTGGTATTGGAACACCGTTTGAAAAATACGGGACAAAAAACCATCGAAACCCAAACGTATAATCATAATTTTTTTATGATTGACCACGAAGCGACCGGTCCGAATATCAAAACCACGTTCCCGTTTGACGTTCAGGCCGAAGGCAAGGGATTCGGCACGGTAGTTCAGGCCAACAACAATACCATTACTTATAACCAACCGGTACCTGCGGGCGAATTTGTATTCAGCAGCGGTTTGAAGGGTTTTGGCAGTACTGCCGCCGATTATGACATCTCCATTCAGAACCTGAAAACCGGTGCCGGCGTCCGCATCATCGGCGACAAACCGTTGGAAAAGATCGTGTATTGGGCTTGCCACACCACCTCCTGTCCCGAACCTTACATCAAACTAACCGTAAAACCGCAGGAGGAAATTCGCTGGACCATTCGCTATGAACTCAACGGAAAATAGGCGCAACGGATACGTAATGAAGCATTGGAAATACCTGTCGGGAGCGCTGTTAGCCCTAACTTTGGTCGGAACGGCCTATCAACCGAGAAACGAAAAAGACACCGATTGGCCTAAATACGGGGGCAACAGCGAAGGCAATCGGTATTCGGCATTGACGCAGATCAATCGGCAAAATGTCAGTCAACTGCAATTGGCTTGGTCGTACGATACGGGAGAGAACAACAACCCCGACGGGCGCGGCAATGACATTCAATGCCAACCGATCGTCGTTCGCGGCATTCTGTACGGTACCACGCCGCGACTCAAATTGTTTGCGGCCAATGCCGCCACGGGCAAAGAACTATGGAAATACGATCCGTTTTCCCATACGGGGGTCAAACCAAGTTTTCATCCGGTCCGCGGGGTAGTCTATTGGGAAGAAGGCAACGACAAAAGAATTCTTTATTCCGTAGGCTCCAAACTGATGGCGATCAATGCACAGACGGGAGAATTACTGAAAAGCTTCGGTGAAAATGGGTTAGTGGATCTTCATGCCGGTTTGGGCGACCAAGCCACGATGGGGTATGATGTCAGCCAATACAACATTCGCTCTACCACGCCCGGGGTAATTTATAAAAACTTACTCATCATGGGCTCTTCGGTATCAGAAGGCGGCGATGCCCTCCCCGGTCACATTCGGGCGTTTGACGTGCGCACCGGAAAATTGGCTTGGGTGTTCCGCACAATTCCGCTGCCGGGCGAATACGGTTATGATACTTGGTCGAAAGATTCCTATAAAAAATTGGGAGGGGCCAACTGCTGGGCCGGTATGGTGGTAGACGAAAAGCGAGGTATGGTGTTTTTGGGTACCGGTTCTCCCTCGGTAGATTTTTACGGCGGCGATCGCAAAGGGTCCAATCTGTTTGCCAATTGTGTCATTGCTTTGGATGCCCAAACGGGCCGACGCCGCTGGCATTTTCAAACCGTACATCACGATCTTTGGGACCGCGACATTCCCTGCCCGCCCAACCTGATCACGGTCATGCACCAAGGGAAGCCGGTGGATGCCGTAGCGCAGACCACCAAAGACGGCCTCATTTTTGTATTTGACCGCGAGACCGGAAAACCGTTGTTTCCGATTAAAGAAGTTCCGTCGCCTAAAGTGGGGGCATTGCCCGGCGAAGCTCCGTGGCCCACGCAACCCGTACCGACCAAACCTGCTCCGTTTTCCAACCAAACCTTTACCAAAGCGGATAGGTCGGATATTTCTCCCGAATCAGCAGCCTATGCGTTGTCGGTTTTCGAAAAAAGCAGAGGCGGTCCTAAAAATCTGCCGCCAAGTCCTGAAGAAACGCTTTATTACGGCATCGGCGGCGGTGCCGAGTGGGGGGGAAGTGCGGCCGATCCAAACGGTATTTTGTACGTAAACGGCAACAATATGCTTTGGCAATTGCGCATGCAGGCTACCGCCCGTTCAAAAAATACGGACGCCGTATCCAAAGGAGAACGACTTTTTACGACGAATTGTGCGATTTGCCACGCCTTAGATTCCAAGAATAAAAATACGGCTACGCAAGCTTACCCCAATCTTAAAGAAGTCGGGAAACGACTTACGAAGGCTCAAATTTTAACGCTTATCGAAACCGGGCGCAACCGAATGCCTGCCTTTTCTCATATTTCTAAAGAGGATCGCGAAGCCATTGTTCATTTTCTTTTGAAAACGGAAACTCCGGCCGCCGACGATATTCACCAAGTCAAGGCCGTCGAGACCGAAAAAGGAAACGATTTCCCCTATACGCCGCTGTACCAAAACAGAGGATTCAGCCAATTTCGCGACAAAGACAATTACCCGGCCATCAAACCGCCGTGGGGAACACTCAATGCTGTGGATTTGAATACGGGCGAATATCTCTGGAAAGTGCCGTTGGGTGAATATCCCGAATTAGCCTGGAAAGGCATTCCCGCCACGGGCACCGAAAATCACGGCGGTCCGGTAGTAACCGCGGGCGGTTTGCTGTTCATTGCAGCTACGTACGACGAAAAATTGCGCGCTTTTGACACCAAAACGGGGAAAGTTGTGTGGGAATACAGGTTGCCGGCGGGCGGTTTTGCAACGCCTATCACCTACATGAGTCAGGGGAAACAATACATCGCGATAGCCTGCGGGGGCACTCGGTATGACCTCAAGCCCGGCGGCAAATACGTAGCGTTTACTTTGCCTTAAATAAAATTTGTGAATTAGTGAATGGTGATTGAGTGAATGATTTTGAAGAAAAAAATACAAATCACTAATGCACAAATCACTAATTCACTCAATCACAAATTCACTCATTCATCATTCACCTACATGAGTAAAAAACCATTTTCGTGGGAATTATTTAACAAAGCCCCTATTGTCGGCATCATTCGCGGTCTGTCGTTGGAAGAAGTGGCTATGATTCTTCCCCTTTATCGGGAAGCGGGATTGACCACGATTGAGATCACGATGAATACGCCGGAGGCCGAAAAGATCATCCACTATGCTGTGACCCATGAGCAACAAGGGCTGAATATCGGTGCCGGGACGGTTTGCACCAAAAAAGACTTAAAAAAAGCGTTAGAAGCAGGGGCGCAGTTTATTGTAACCCCTATTTTGGACAAGAAAGTGGTCAAAGCCTGCGTCAAAAAAGAGATTCCCATCTTTCCGGGCGCTTTTACTCCTTCCGAAATTTACAAAGCTTGGCGCTGGGGGGCAAGCATGGTGAAGGTCTTTCCGGCTACTCAATTAGGTCCCTCCTACATCAAAGAGTTGAAAGCACCGTTGAATCAACTGAAGCTGTTGCCCACCGGCGGGGTAAGTTTGGACAATATCACCGATTTTTTCAAGGCAGGGGCAGACGGCGTCGGAATGGGGGGACAGTTGTTGAACCAATCCCTGATTCAGGAGAAAGATCCGGAAAAACTCAAAGCACACTTCTCACAATTTACAGATCAACTTTCCCGCCGATGACCACCCCGAAAATCAAAAATTACCGTTGGTTGATCGTGGTTTTGCTCTTTACGGCCACCACCATCAACTACTTGGACCGGCAGATCATCGGTTTGCTGAAACCTATTTTGGAAAAGGAATTTACATGGTCCGAAACCGATTATGCGCGCATCATCATGGCCTTTACTGCCGCCTATGCCATCGGTCTTTTGGGTCTGGGGTGGATGATTGATAAGATCGGCACCAAGAAAGGCTATTCCTTTACCATCGTTTTTTGGAGCACGGCGGGTATGTTGCACGCCCTTGCCCGCAGTGCTTTTGGCTTTGGGGTAGCTCGGGTGGGGTTAGGATTGGGAGAAGGCGGCAACTACCCCGCCGCCGTAAAGACAGTTGCCGAATGGTTCCCGAATAAAGAGCGCGCCCTGGCCACCGGCCTCTTCAATGCCGGCACCAGTGTAGGTGTTGTGGTAGCTTTGCTGCTGGTTCCCTGGATATTAAGTACGTACGGTTGGCAGGAGGTTTTCTGGATCACCGGTGCGTTAGGGTTTGTGTGGCTGGTCTTTTGGGTAATTTATTACGATATTCCCGCCCGGCAAAAACGCCTGACTGCTGAAGAATATGCCTACATAGTCAACGGCCAAGAAAAAGACGAACAAGCCGCGGGCGAAAAAGCCAAAGTAAATTGGCTCAAACTCTTTTCATTCCCACAGACTTGGGCGTACATTACCGGCAAGGGCCTGATTGACCCAATCTACTGGTTTTTTCTGTTTTGGCTCCCCTCCTATTTTGCCTCCGCGTTCAATCTGGACCTGAAAAAACCGAGTTTGGAATTGATGTTGATCTATACCGCCACAACTGTAGGCAGCATCAGCGGCGGATGGTTCTCGTCGCTGCTCATCCAACGCGGTTGGCCGGTCATTAAGGCCCGAAAGGCAGTCATTTTGGTCATTGCCTTTCTGGAATTATCGGTCATGCTCATCCAATTTGCCACCAATGTGTGGGTGGCTGTAGGCTTGATCAGTTTTGCCGTAGCGTTGCATCAGGCATGGGCAACCAACGTATTCACCCTACCTTCCGATCTATTTCCGAAACAAGCCGTAAGCTCCATTGTCGGCATTGGCGGGATGGCCGGGGCCGTAGGCGGCATCTTTTTTCCGATGCTGATCGGGAGTTTGTTGGACACCTACAAAGCAGCGGGGAACTTGGCCGGCGGGTACAATATCATTTTTACGATTTGCGGCTGTACCTACCTGATCGCTTGGCTCATCATTCATTTTCTGACCCGTCACTCCAAAATGCCGGAATTGGCGGATTTGGCATAGCTGTTTTCAAAAAAGGGTGCCTCTCCAATACCGCTCCCGAAAAGCGATGTTGGTAAAATGTCGTCCTATGAGCCGGGTTTCCGGCAATTTCAAGTCAGCAGTGCGGTAGTTCAAGTGTACTTGATTATCCAAGAATTTCTTATGTATCTTTAAGGGGCTTTTTTAAAAAGCCTATTAACACTTAACCGCTGATGCTGATTATTGACCAAACCCTCAGTGCTCACTTAGAAAGCACTGTTTTCCCTGTTTACTTCAATACTTGCCGTTGGTTTGCGGGAAAAGCCCGGCCGCAAAACGGCTTCCGTATCGCTCATGCCTTGCCGGTGGGCGAAGCTCAGATCTTGATCGTAGAAGCCGCTTACCGCGACGGCCCTTCCGAATTTTATCAATTGCCGATCACCCAAGTGTCCGCTCAGGCTGAAATTGAGGCAAAAGGCATTTTGGAAAAAGAAGAAACGACCCAATGGATTGACGCTATTTATGACGAAAACTTTCGAAGTGAATTGTACAAGGGAATTTATCATTCACTCAATCACTCATTCACTCATTCACAAATCTATTCTCAAAAAGGACGGGGCCTTGCCGATGCCGATCTGCCCGAAAGCATCGACAGTCGCGTGTTGCCCGTGGATTCGAGCAATTCGGCCATGCTGTTCGGGGGAAAGTATTTTCTGAAACTTTACCGAAAGTTATTCGACCAAACCAACCCGGAAGTCGAAATGGTGAGTTTTCTGACCCAACATTCCGATTTTACCAACCTGCCCGCCTACGCCGGCAGTATCACATGGCAACGCGAAGGGCAACCCGAGATCACGTTGGGCATGATGCAGCAAGCCATCCGCGCCGACAAAGACAATTGGGTATTGACGGGCGATTTTCTCAACGATTTTATGTACGGGGTGCCTAATGGCCTGTTCGGTATCCGAGAAAATGTATTCGATCAGGTAGCTCTTTTAGGAAAACGGACGGGTGAAATGCACCTCGGCTTGTATGCGCCTCAGGCCGATGCCGCCTTTGCTCCTGAAGCATTTGATGATTTTTACCGAAATTTCTTACTGAATCGTCTGACCGACCTGCTCGACCGCCGCTATGCACTGTTGATTGAGAATTACCAAAAACTGGACGAACCGACGCAACGGTTGGCGTGGATCTTCATGGAGGCAAGGGAATTGATCGATGAATTTGCCCACGAAATGCTGACTCGATCGCTGGAATCACTGCGTATCCGTATTCACGGCGATTACCACTTAGGACAAGTATTGACCGACAACGGCGATTTTATCATCATTGATTTTGAAGGCGAACCCGAAGCGGGAATCTCCGATCGAAAGATCAAACACAGTCCGCTCAAAGACGTGGCCGGGATGATTCGCAGCTACCACTACGCCGTCAGTGCCAAACTGTTTGAGAGTCAGGAAACTCGCAACATTTCGTCCGAAAAACTCCAAACCGTATCCGACCGCTGGTACAAACTCATGCGCGACACTTACTTGGATGCTTATTTGGAAGCCTTCGGTTGGCCGCATCCGCTGTTCAGAAGCCAAAATGAGATCAACTTTTTACTACTGTTTTTCCTATTGGAAAAAGCCGTTTACGAACTCGGCTACGAGATCAGTTATCGTCCTTCGTGGGTCAATATTCCGTTGCGGGGCATTGTGGAGGTAATACGCGAAATTGAAAAACTCAAAGAACCGCAAGTACGAATTAGTCGACTGGGTCAGCAATCGTAGTTAAGTTTTACTATTTTTGCGCCCAAGTAGTATTCAGATTTCTGAAGTGAGTAATAAATATATCTTATCACTTCTTATCATTAAACCACCCTCCTAATGACTCACATTCAGTCGGTTATTCAAGCCTCCATTGACACTAAGACCCGTGTTCTTTCCGACCAACATTTAATTGATACCGTAGCCCAAGTGGCAGAGGCAATGACCGTGGCTTTTCAAAACGGCAAGAAGGTACTTTTTTGCGGCAACGGCGGCAGCGCCGCCGACGCGCAACATTTAGCCGCCGAATTCAGCGGGCGTTTTTATTACGACCGTCCGCCGTTGTACTCCGAAGCCCTGCACGTCAACACCTCTTACGTCACTGCCGTAGGCAATGATTACAGTTACGATGTCATCTACTCGCGCATGATCGAAGCCATGGGCAAAGAAGGCGATGTATTGGTTGGCATTTCTACCTCGGGCAATTCGCCCAACGTCATAAAAGCGTTGGAAGCTGCCAACAAACTGGGTATGATCACCGTAGGTATGACCGGCGAAACGGGCGGAAAAATGAAGGAAGTAAGTAAATTTTTATTGAATATTCCTTCCAAAGATACCCCTCGCATTCAGGAATGCCATATTTTGCTGGGCCACATCCTGTGCGAGATCGTCGAAGCCAATGTATTTCCGAAATAGTGGTCGGTGAGTGGGGGTTAGTGATTCCTTTTACATTCCTGCCACTCAAAAACCACCAAACACAAATCATAAATTACCAACTCATAAATGTCTCTATTACAGAATAAAGTAGCGATCGTCACGGGCGCATCGCGCGGCATCGGAAAAGCCATTGCCACTCGTTTTGCCCAAGAAGGCGCGCAGGTGGCCTTTACTTATTTATCAAGCGTAGAAAAAGGCTTGGCATTGGAAGAAGAATTAAAGCAATTCGGTACCAAAATAAAAGGCTATCGCTCGGATGCCTCCGATTTCAAATCGGCAGAAGACCTTATTGCTCAAGTCGTTGCTGATTTCGGCACGGTAGATGTAGTGGTCAACAATGCCGGTATTACCCGCGACGGATTGCTGATGCGGATGAGCGAAGAACAATGGGATGAGGTTATTCGCGTTAATCTAAAGTCGATCTTTAACCTGACCAAAGCCGTTACCCGAGTGATGATGAAAGCCAAAAGCGGCTCTTTGATTAACATCACCTCGGTAGTCGGACTGACCGGGAATGCCGGACAAGCCAACTATGCCGCTTCCAAGGCAGGAATGATCGGTTTTACAAAATCGGTAGCCAAAGAACTCGGTTCACGAAATATCCGTTGTAATGCCATTGCGCCCGGTTTTATCGAAACCGAAATGACGGGAGAACTGAATGAAAAAGCCATCGAGGAATGGAAGCAGAGCATTCCGCTCAAACGCGGCGGCAATCCGGAAGAAGTTGCGGACTGTGCCGTATTTTTGGCATCCGATTTGTCCAAATACATCACAGGGCAGGTTCTTCAGGTCGATGGCGGTATGGTGATGTAACAGCGAGGGTATTTTTAGGATTGGCCCTACACATAAACACAAAACAAATGATATTAGCGGCTGAGATTATTTTCCAAACACCGGTATGGTACATAGGGGTTTGTTTGCTGGCAGGGATTGCGTATGCCTATTTTTTGTACCAACCCAAACCGATTTGGAGCAAGCCTGTCAATTATGCCTTAGCTGCTTTCCGCGGCGCTTTAGTCAGTATCATTGCGTTTTTATTACTCAATCCGCTTCTACGCAGCATCCAAACACTGTCCGATAAGCCCAAGGTCGTGTTGGCTATTGACAACTCTGAGTCGGTAGGCAACTACGGTACGCAAACCTTAGCCGCCTTGGCCGGCCTTCGGGAATCGTTGGCTGATGAGGGTTTGGAAGTAAGTGTTCAAACCCTCAACAGTGAAAATTACCAAGAGGAGTTATCGCAGCTCAAATTTGACCGAAAAACCACCAACCTGTCAGATTTGTTGGCCGGTTCCAAAAGTAATTACGAAGGTCGAAATCTTACCGATGTAGTATTGCTTACCGACGGTATCAGCAATCAGGGGTTAGCTCCTACTTACACCAATTATCCCTTCCGCATTCATACGGTCGGTGTCGGCGATACCCTTTCCAAACGCGACATCAGCATTAAATCCGTTTCGGCCAATAAGATTGCTTATCTGGGGAATCAATTCCCGATTCAGGCCGACATTGTGGCGAGCGGTTTTCAGGGACAAACTGTTACGGTATCGCTTCGTCAGGGAAGTACAACCTTGAGCAGCCAACGGGTGACCTTCGGGCAAAAAGAGGATTTCAAACAGGTCACTTTCCAAACCTCTTCCACTGCGAAAGGAGTACAACATTACGTGATCGATGCTCAGATTCTGAAAGGCGAATTTACTCCCCGCAACAACCGACGGGACGTTTACTTGGACATCATTGACGGCAAAGAAAAAGTACTTTTATTGGCTTTGGCCACCCACCCCGACATTAAGGCGATTCGAACAATACTGGAGAAAAATCTCAATTATGAGGTAGATGTTAAAATCTTCGGTATCAATCCCGCTGCCGAAACCTACCCCGACAAAAAATACGACCTGATCGTATTGCATCAGCTTCCGGATATGTTCAATATCGGCGGCGACATCATTCAGCGCTATTTACAGCGCGACAATACGCCCGTATTTTTCATTTTAGGAACGCAATCCAACACCTCGAAAGTAAGTCAACTCAACTCTGCCGTAGCGATCAATGCCAATCCGGGCCAGGTGGACAAAGTCACCGGGCGATTTAACCCTAATTTCAAACTGCTGAATTTAGACCCCGAAAAGCTGCGTATTTTGGAAAAAATGCCGCCAATGACCGTTCCTTTCGGCGAATACCGTTTGTTGCCGGGCAGTGAAGTGGTTTTGTATCAAAATGTAGGTAACCTAAAAACGAGCAAACCCCTGCTGATGCTCAATACGGGCGGAACGCGAAAATCGGCCGTATTGGCAGGAGAAGGAATTTGGCAGTGGCGATTGGAAGAATATGCCCTGACAGAAAAGCAGGAAGCGGTTGACGAGTTGCTCCAAAAAATTATGCAATTGATCTCGATCAAAGATGATAAACGCAAATTCAGGGTCTATCCGTTGGCTAACGAATACAACACCGGCGACAAAGTAACGTTTGAAACCGAAGTGTACAACGACATTTACGAAAAGACCTACGGACAGAGTATTCGCCTCGAAATTACTGATGAACGCAGTAAAACTCAGGCTTATACCTACACCAATACCGAAGGCAGTTCCCGCTTTGAGCTGAGCGGCCTCACCGAAGGCGTTTATCAATACAAAGCCACTACGAGCATCAAAGACAAAATAGAAAGTGTTACGGGGCAGTTTATTGTGCGTGACTTGGCCCTCGAAACCCTCAACTTAACGGCCGATTTCAGCTTGCTGCGTTCGCTGTCTCAACAAACGGGCGGACAATTTGTGAAAGCGGCCCAAATCGAAAGTCTGAAAGAATACCTTCTTAAAAACAAAGCCCCCGACCGATTGGACAGTACCGAAGATCTGTCGGAATTGATTCAAAACAAGTGGCTGTTCTTCTTATTGTTACTTTTAGCGACGGCAGAATGGGGTGTCAGAAAATACCAGGGCAGTTATTAAATAAAATTTGTCACGCTGAAAGCGTCTGTTTACCACCTTTGCATAGTTGTTTAGGTGCTTTCAGCACGACAAATCACCTTATACTTTTTCTGTTTTGTATTTTACATTTTACATTTTACGGTTCTAAAACATTCGCCCAAACAGATTCGCTCGCTCCCCGTCCCAACTACCGGGCTTTGCATTGGATTTTGGCGGGGGAGACAGCCGCCTATACCGGCGCGGTTTACGGGTTGAGTAAGGCTTGGTACAAAACCAACTCTTTCAGCAAATTCAACGTCAGCGACGATTCGCACGAGTGGAAGCAATTGGACAAGGCCGGGCATTTTTTTACGGCCTATCAAATTTGCCGAGGCACGGCTGCCGTTTACCGACAAACGGGTGTTACCCGCAAGCAGGCCGCTTTGTACGGGGCCTTATCCGGTTTTCTGTTTCTGACACCTATCGAACTGCTGGATGGGTTTCAATATCCTATCTACGGGTTTTCACCCGGCGATATGGTGGCCAACATCGTCGGCCCTTCCGTTTATTTGGGGCAGTATGCCTTGTGGGGGGAAGAGCGCATTCAACCTAAATTTTCGTTTCACCCTACTTCTTTGGCCAAAGTACGCCCCGAATTGCTGGGACGCAATTTCAGTGAACAATGGTTGAAAGATTACAATGGGCAAACCTATTGGCTTTCCGTCAACTTGGCGTCGTTTGCCCCGCAAGCGGCCCTTCCGAAATGGCTCAGCTTGTCGTTTGGTTATGGTATACACGATATGGTAGGTGCCGAAGTAGAAAAAAGCCGCTCCTTGGGGTACGACCCCTATCGGCAATATTATTTGTCGTTAGACATTGATTTTCGTCGTATCCCTGCTCGTCGCAAAGCCTTTAAAACCCTTTTTTTCCTGCTGAATACGCTGAAAGTACCCGCTCCGGCTTTAGAATTTAATCGAAAACAAGGGTTAAAAGGACATTGGTTGTACTTTTAAAGTGAAGTTTTAAGTAATCCCACCTTAATTCTCGCGGGCTACTCATGCCGCAATAAGCACTTATTTCAGTGACAATCAACGATATAAAACAATTGAAAATTCTCAATTGACTTCCTAAGCCCTTCAACGAATTGCCCCGGCTCTTGCCGACAGCATCATGAAAAATGGCTGACCAGCACCGTTAAAAATCAATTTGATAACTCAACACAGGCACAAAACCATTCCCGGTTCGACGCGGTTCAAGCGCATTGGTCACCGGGTTGTAACTCGTGCTTGTTACATTGATGTAATTCGTGGCATTTTGGACGTCGAGCGACAGCACCGTAGCGTATTTTTTTCGATTGGAGCGGTACGAAACCCGCCCGTCCATTCTGAAATACGCCGGTGCCTGCGCCTGATAATCAGCCCCTTTGAGCGGCACAAATCGTTTTTCCCGAGCCGAAGCCGCCGCATCCAACGGAGTATAACGATAACCGCCGTTGTAGATGGTCCGCGCCCCTATTTGAAATACTGAGCCGTTTTTAAAAGTAAACTCCCGCCCGAAGGTCAGAGCGGTACTGAAACGGTCGTTGAAAGCCGAATTGTAGGTAGTACCGTCGGCGGTTTGGTAGGTAGAATTAAACAGCGAACCGGTGATAAGTAAGTAGTATTTTTTAGAGAAAAAACGCTCTATTGCTAAATCTATACCGTAATTGGTCCCTTTTCCTTGGGCAACGGTCGTAAATTCAGGAAAACCCTCCGAATTGTTCATCATCCAATACGCCGAGCCTGTTTTGGGTTCCACCAATATCTTACGTAAAAATTGGGCATATACCTCTGCCGAAAACTTCCACAGACCGGGAGTCACGTAGTTATAACTCAAAATCAGATGATGAGAGCGCGGAAAGGCCAAGTTCTGATTGGGGCGGGATTCCGTGATTTTACCGGCAACGGTATCTTTCCGGACGTAGAAATAGGTACTCATCGGCAGCAACTGACTGTGCAACCCATACGCAAAACTCACGGAATGTGCCTTAGGGGAACGGTATTGAAACGAAAGGCGAGGTTCCAACGAAGCCGTATTGTTCAACAAAAGATACATCGAATGCAGTCCTGCATTCATCACCAACCTATCCGTCAAATTCCTGACAATCTGCACATAAGCCTGCACGGTTTGGGTACTTCCACTCCCCCTTACCGACTGCTGTCGCCCGGCATTTAAGACGTTGATGTCGGTTACGGAGGCCCGCGGTGCGGTTTCTTTGAAGAAATCAAACCGAATATGATTCAAAATGGCCCCGGCTTTCAACCGGGTCTTGGGGTCAAATTTGTAGTTGTAAGTAGCCGTGGCTGCGACCCGAAATTCATCGTATTTTTGGGTATCGTACCGAAAGCGAACATTCTGAAGACTGAGCGTGTCCGAATTCCGATTGATACTGCTGCCGATGATCGCCACCACGTATTTCCACGACGATTTTTCATTGATATTGACCGTATGCGTCAGTCCCAGCGCCCCCATATTGGCAGGCCGGAGGCGGTCTTCCCAGTTATCGGATTTACCCAAAACCCGCTTTTCGGGGTCTTCCACGGGCATATAATGCTCCGTACTTAAGCCACCTAACCCAAAAACGGTGGTTGTTTTTTTGGCGTCTTTGCTGTGAAAAGCCAGATTGAACGACAAATCCTGAAACTGATTCGTAACGCGCTCTCCCACCAAATAAAAGCCCATTTGGCTCAACAAACCCAACGTCGAGTAACGATAATTGACCAAATACGACGAACGGCCTTTTTTTAGGGCTCCTTCGGTAGAGAAATCCAAACCCAGAATCCCGAGTTTCGTGCGGTATTCCCGTTTTCGCTGATTTCCCTCTCGGAAACGGATGTCAAATGCTCCGGAAAGGGCATTGCCGTACTCTGCCGGCATTCCTCCCGTAAAAAAATCGGAGCGGGCCAAGAGTTGCGCACTGAAAACAGAAATCCCTCCCCCACCGGAACCGGGCTGCGCAAAGTGATTGGGGTTGGGAATATCAATGCCTTCCAACCGCCAAAGGATGCCAAAGGGCGAGTTACCGCGCACGATAATTTTATTTTCATTTTCGTCGCGCCCGGCCTTTACCCCCGGATAGGCCAATGCCATGCGTCCCGGGTCGTTGACCGAGGCCGGGATGCGCTCCGTTTCTTCCACTGTAAACGAACGTGCACTCACATACGCAAGGTCATTCACGGGACGATTAAGGTTTTGGGCTGAAACCACTTTTACCTCATTCAGGTCATACGCTGCCTCTTTCAATTCGATATTCAGTACTACTTCCCTTACCGAATTGAGGATAAACTCTTCGGTGGAATAAGGCTCATAACCTACCATAGTGCACTTAACAGACGTGCGTCCGATGCGTACGTTGGAAAGAGTAAACTCGCCCAAAGCATCCGTTTGAGTTCCCTGTGTTGTTCCTATTACTATGACGGATGCTCCTGCCACCGGCTGACGATTAACCCGATCCATGACTTTACCGCGAATGGTTTGCGTTTTAGTTTGGGCAAAAAGAGAAAGGCTCAGTAAAAGCAGGAAAGAAAGAAAACGAATTCTCATAAAAGGCATAGGGCATTTTTGAAGCAAGATAAAAATATCTCTGTATTTTCTCTGTATAGAAATAGTACTGTTGGCATTTTTATGCCTTTTCAAAGAAAAAACATAATTTTACCCAAACAACAAACTTTTTATTTTGTCATGATTCAGACCCGAATTGTTCCCCGTACCCCCTCTGCCTACGACCCGCCGTTGATCATCAAAATGCTGTTTGAACAGGTGACCAAATACAATCCGCAACGCGAGATCGTTTACCGTGATCTGTATCGGATGAACTACCACACCTTTGACAAACGGGTACGTCAATTGGCCAACATACTCACCGACGCCGGCGTCAAAGCAGGAGACACCGTAGCCGTAATGGATTGGGACAGTCACCGCTATTTGGAGTGTTTTTTCGCCATTCCGTGTCTGGGAGCGGTTTTGCACACCATTAATATTCGGCTTTCTCCGGCGCAGATTTTGTACACAATGAATCACGCCGAAGACAAGTTTGTGGTGATTCACGAAGATTTTGTACCCATTGTGGAAGCCATCAAAGACCAACTGACTACGGTCGAAAAATACATTATCGTCAGCGACAAAGTGTACCAAAATCCGGAGGCCGAATTAGTAAAACCCTCCTTTCCGGTAGTGGGTGAGTACGAAAATTTACTCAAAAATGCCTCCGACAGTTATGATTTCCCTGATTTTGATGAAAACAGCCTGGCAACTACTTTTTATACAACAGGTACCACGGGTAATCCCAAAGGCGTCTATTTTTCACACCGTCAGTTAGTAATGCACACGTTTTGCCTGATGGCTTATTTTCCCGGCTACCGCGCGTTGCCTCTGGATAACCGTGATGTATATATGCCCATTACACCGCTGTTTCACGTACACGGTTGGGGCTTTCCGTTTTTGGCGACCATGCTCAATTTCAAACAGGTTTACTCCGGACGCTATGAGCCGGAAATGTTGCTGAAACTGCTGATCAAAGAAAAGGTGACGTTCTCCCACTGCGTTCCGACGATCCTGAATATGTTGGTCAACAGTCCGGTGGCCAAGCAAGTGGATTTGAGCCATTGGAAAGTATTGATCGGCGGCTCTGCTTTAACGCGCGGTTTGGCAAAGGCTGCTTTAGAATTGGGAATCAACATTACGCAAGGCTATGGAATGTCGGAAACAGCCCCGATCATGTCGGTGGTTCACCTCAACGACGAGCAGTTGGCAATGGGCATGGAAGAGCAATTGAACTACCGTACCAAAGCAGGAAAAATCGCACCTTTCGTGGAGTTGCGGTTGATGGATGATGAAGGAAACTTCTTACCCAACGACGGCGAAGCCGTAGGCGAACTGGTGGCCCGCGGGCCTTGGATGACACAAGGCTATTTTAAAGACGTGGTTGCCTCCGAAACGCTTTGGGCAGGAGGATGGCTGCATACAGGCGACGTGGCAGCGATCGGCCCGGATTATTACGTCACCATTGCTGACCGGGTGAAAGATGTGATCAAAACGGGAGGGGAATGGGTCTCTTCGTTGGATATTGAAAACTTATTGTCTCAAGTAGAGGGCGTCGCCGAATCAGCCGTCATCGGCTTTCCCGACCCGAAATGGGGCGAACGGCCGCACGCCATCATCGTGGTTAAGCCCGATTATTCGGACAAACTGACCCCAGAGAGCATCAAATCAGTGTTGCAAGCCAAAGTGGACAGCGGGGAAATTAATAAATGGTACGTACCCGACCACATCAAATTTGTCCCCGAAATCCCGAAAACATCGGTGGGCAAACTGGATAAAAAACGGATTCGGGCAGAGATGAAAGAGATGATTTTGGGGTCCTAAGGGCTCATCATTAATATTTCCTTTGTCATTCCGACGCAGGAGGAATCTAAATTCGATGCAGATTCCTCCTATCGTCGGAATGACAATTTTATTTACAAGAAAAATAATCGGTTATTCGACAGAAATTACTCTCCTCTATTAAACTTAGTCGCTGATGTCTTTGCCTAAAAACAATATCTCTAAACCCCCAACCACCAATACCCTCCTCGGAGCGGCCTTCCTGATGGCTACGTCGGCCGTTGGGCCCGGTTTTCTGACCCAAACGACGGTTTTTACGCAACAGTTATTGGCCAATTTCGGGTTTGTGATTTTGCTCTCCATTTTGCTGGATTTGGGCGCTCAACTCAACATTTGGCGCATCATCGCCATCACAGAAAAGCGCGCTCAAGACATCGCCAACGACCTGCTTTTCGGTTTGGGCTACCTGCTTTCTGCCCTGATCTTAGCCGGCGGCTTGGCGTTTAATATCGGCAACGTAGCGGGGGCAGGATTAGGAGTTGAAGTCATGAGCGGGATTGATGTAAAAATAGGAGCCGTAGCAAGTGCCTTGATTGGCATTACTCTTTTCCTGCTTCCGGAAGCAGGAAAAGCAATGGATAACTTCGCCAAATATCTCGGTATTTTGATGCTGGTGCTGATTGCTTACGTTGTTTTATCGGCTCATCCTCCCGTAACGGAAGCACTTCTTCGTACGGCTTTGCCCCAACAATTTGACCCGATTGCTACCATTACTCTGGTCGGCGGTACCGTTGGGGGCTACATCACATTTGCGGGGGGGCATCGTTTGTTGGAAGCGGGCGTCAAAGGAGTAAGTGCCTTACCGCAGGTCAACCGAAGCGCGGCAACCGGAATTCTGGTGACTTCATTCATTCGCTATTTTCTGTTTTTGGCCACGTTTGGCGTCGTCGCTGCAGGATTAATTTTAGACAAAGACAATCCGCCGGCATCGGTGTTTCAGTTGGCTGTCGGCCCAATCGGCTATCTGCTGTTCGGGGTACTGATGTGGAGTGCGGCGATTACGTCGGTGATCGGATCGGCTTATACCTCTGTCTCGTTCTTACGAACGTTTCATCCCTTTTTAGAAAAAAATCATCGTTATTTAACCGTTGCCTTTATTGCTGTTTCTACCCTTGTATTTCTTGCCATAGGCAAACCGGTACAGATTTTAGTATTTGTCGGTACGCTTAACGGATTTATATTACCCATTGCTTTGGCGGTGATGCTCATTGCGGCCCGAAACAAGCGGTTGATCGGGACTTATCGCCACCCTTTATGGCTGCAAATTGCCGGGTGGCTGGTCGTAGTGATTATGAGCGGGATGGCTTTAAAAGCCATTATCCAATAGTTCACTCCCCGCTATTTCAAAATTCAACATTCTCACCTCTTAACTCGACACTTCCCGTGATTCGCATCGGTCTTCTTTCGGACACTCATTATTATTTAGATGAAGCGGTTTTTGAGCACTTCAAAAACTGCGACGAAATCTGGCACGCCGGCGATGTCGGCACCGTTGAGATCATCACTCAGCTCGAAAAATTCAAGCCGGTACGTGCGGTTTACGGAAATATTGATCCCAAAGAAGTTCGATGGCAGATTCCGGAACATCAACGATTTGAATCAGAAGGTTTTCGCATTTGGATGACCCACATCGGCGGGGCCCCGCCGAATTACAACCCGCAGGTTCGACCTGAGTTGAAAAACAACACTCCCGATATTTTTGTCTGCGGGCATTCCCACATTTTACGCGTTATGCGCGACCCAAAAATGAACAATATGCTCTATCTCAACCCCGGTGCCGCCGGTCGTGAAGGATTTCACAAAGTCCGTACCCTATTGCGTTTTACATTGGATAACCGAAAAATTTCCGACTTAGAGGTCATTGAGTTGGGAAAACGCGGGGCAATAGTGTAAACGATGCCCCTGCGTTACGGATTCGCTTCTGTTTTTCGTTTAACCGCTTATAAATTCTCTTCCGGCACATCTACCACTAATTTCATCAAGTGCGACAAGCCTTTAAGGTTGGCTGCTTTCCAACGAATATTCCACAAGCCGCCGATCAGCACCTTCACTTTGCTGAAACCGTTGTCTGTCAACAGCTTGGCGGCCTCATACGCCTCCGGATCATTGGCAAAACCGTAGACGATCACTTCTTTGTTTTTAAAAGAAGCGACTTCACTCCATCGCGTATTCAGTACTGCTGACGGAATATTTACGGCGTTTTGAATATGTCCGCGATTTCGATAAGTCAACTTTTTTTCCCGGTTCGTAAATTCGTCCGTTGAACGAATATCCAACAGCAATCTGTCTGCACCGACGTCCGCTTTTTCGGCAAATTCTTCAGGACTGAGTAAGCTGTACGTTTGGGGATGCATCCATAATTTTTCTTTCTGCGGAAACTCCTTCTTTGTTTCACTTACCCATGCATCCATGCCGTTAAACAACACATACACCTGCTCATACCGTTGTTGAGTAAGGAGTTGGGCTGCTTTTATATTTTCATTCCCGAAATTATCCACGATCAATACCGGTTTGTTTCGGGGAATTTTTGAAAGAGAAGCGGCTAATTCCGAAAACGGAACATTCACGGCGCCCTTCAGTTGACCGAAGGCATTAAATATTTCGCTTTTTGATATTCTCCTAAACACCGAATCCGAACGAATATCCAATACAAAGACCTCCTTTTTGGTCATTAATTGATAGGCATTTTTGGGGGAAAGCAGCTTGAAAGCATTCGCGGTTTCGTACATTTCATTCAAGCCTTTGGTGCTTTCGTTTTTAATAAGATGGTATTTACTCATACCGCCGTTTACATTGACTACGTTCACAAAACCACTGTCAATCAATATCTTAGAAGATACCCGACTGCGTTGACTGTGCGAACAATACACAAAAACAGGCTTGTTTTTATAATCGCTGATCTCTCCTATCCGCTGACTCAACTCCCTGACGTTAATGTTTTTCGCCCCTTTAAAATGACCGATATTCAGCCCCGCATACTGTGACGTATCGCTGAACTCTCCGGCGGAGCGTACATCCAAAAGCAGAGCATTCGGAGATTTTCGGAGTGCGGCCGGCAGGTCTTCCAAATATACCGTACGGTAAACGGTATTATCGTACTTAAACTGGGCATGCAGTGTCGGGAACCACAGGCTAAGGAAGCTCACTAAAAGAAGTTGACGTTTCATGGAAGTTACAGTGTATAGTGTTTAAAAAAGAAATCTCAATTCTTTGAATAGGATACAGAGGCTCATTCCCAGCAGGATTCGGCCGAAGGCTTTTTTCAGTTTTTCTCCCGCGATAAAACGCGAGAGATACGAACCGAAAAAGATTCCGATGACTGACAGCAGCGTAAATTCCGACAGAAATCCCCAATCAACTGTGACCGCACGCGTATCTCCCCAAAAACCCAAGAGAGATTTGATTGCAATGATAAAAAGGGAAGTGCCTACCGCCGTTTTCATGCCCAAATGGGCCAACAGCACCAACGCGGGAATGATCAAAAAACCGCCGCCGGCCCCGACCGCCCCCGTAATGGCGCCCACCACTGCTCCCCCGAACGCTATCGCTACTCCGGATGAGGGTCTTGAAAACAGAACCGTTGGACATGCGTGTGCAGTTGACTGACGCTCATTCATCATCGAATAAGCCGCCGCTGCCATCACCGCCGCAAAAAAAAGCATCAGAGCCCCCTCTTTGGACAAGTACCGACCGGCCTGTGAAAAAACAGGGTCAGGAATAGCCGGAAGCAGATAGGTGCGCGTCAGAAAAACAGCAATAAAAGAAGGAATCACAAAGATCAGTGCAGTACGATAATCCACTAAGGCGCGACGCATATAAGTGACAGAACCTACCAAGGAGGTAGCCCCAACGACAAAAAGCGAATACGCTCCTGACAATATGGGGTCGATGCCTAAGAGATACACCAATACGGGCAACGTAAGCAGACTGCCGCCGCCACCGATCAAGCCAAGGCTCATACCGATCAAAAGCGAAGAAGAAAAGCCGATAAATTGAGCAGTAACCATTGTTTCAAAGACTGTTACAAAAAGGATTGCTGCCAAAATTCAACAACATTTACCGGTATTTTCGGAATACTATACCAACAACCGAAATACTATAGCAACGACCCGCCGAGCATGGTTACAATGGTGTTTTAATCCGTACTTTTGCTTTGAAAAGAAGACAGTCTATGAAACGATTTTTCAGCAGCGACCGCGTTTATCACCTGCTCATTTGGCTTTTACTGATTATACCGAGGGGCATCGGTACCATCTACATCGCTCAAAACAGTATGCTTTTGTACGCGGTCAATTTGTTGTTGCAAAACAGCCTGCTGTTGCTTTTGATCTACATCAATCTGCTTTATTTGATCCCCCGATTTTACCGAATCCAACGACGCAAAACGTACTTCTCGCTCCTTTTGCTGTTGGTCGCGCTTCATATCAGCAGTACTTATTTTCTGAATCATTATATCAATCAGTTTCTGAATCTTCCCCCGGAAAGTCGAAATTGGGCTTTTGAGCTCCTGTTTTATTTTTTCAATACGTGTCAATACCTCGTCATTTCGTTCTTATTATATGCCTTACAGGAACGGTTTGAACAAAAGAAACAATTGGGTGAAATTCAGGTCGAAAAGCTGAATACCGAAGTGAACTATTTGAAAGCACAGATCAATCCTCATTTTTTATTCAATACCCTGAACAACCTTTATGCGCTCTCGCTCGAAAAGTCGGACAAGGCTCCCGAAACCATTTTGATGCTTTCCAAAATGATGGATTATATGCTGTATGAAACGGCCGAATCGAAAGTGAGTCTGCAAAAAGACATCGAAAATTTAGAGAACTATATCGGACTTGAGCGGATACGACAGGGAAATCAGGCCAAAATCCGTTTTGAGGTGATTGGCCCGCCGGAAGGGCTGAAAATTGTCCCGCTGATCCTATTGCCCATCATTGAAAACGCGTTCAAACACGGAATCAATCAGTTGATTAGAGGCGCTTACGTCAATAGTTGGATCGTGATCAAAGATCAAACGCTTGAACTCACCGTCGAGAACAATTTCAAGGAGGGAAATACACTCCGTAATCACGGCATTGGCTTAACCAATTTAAAAAAGCGGCTCGACCTTTTTTATGCGGAGGCCCATGAACTACTCATTCACCAAGAGAACGGTCTTTATCGGGTTTTCTTAAAACTGAATTTACGATGAGCTACTCCTGTATGATCGTGGACGACGAACCTCTCTCGCATCAAGTGCTGAAAGACTATATTCGTAAAATACCGGCCATGCTGCCACCGGTCAGTTTTTTCAATGCCGAAGATGCCAAAGCGTTTTTAGAGACGAATGAGATCGACCTGTTGTTTCTTGATATTCAAATGCCCGAAATTACAGGATTGGAATTCATTAAGTCGCTCTCCCATCAACCCGTTACGGTATTGTCAACGGCGTATCGCAAATACGCCCTCGACGGATTTGATCTGGGAGTGGCCGATTATTTGTTAAAACCCATTGCGTTTGAACGATTTGAATTAGCCGTCAAAAGAGCGGCAGAATTGCTGGAAGCAAGAAAAGCCGAGAAGAGTTACGAAATTACTATCAAATCCGGCACCCAAACCTGCGTGTTTGATTACCGAACCATCGAATATGCCCAAGGGCTCAAAGATTATACCATCCTCTATACTAAAGACACCAAATATGTGGTGTTGGGCTGTCTCAAAAACTATGAAAAAACCTTACCTGCCACTCATTTTTTACGGGTTCATAAATCGTACATTGTGGCAAAAACGATCATAAAAACCATTCACCGACAAAGAATCGAATGGAAGCAGGTATCTATCCCCATCGGAAGAAGCTATAAAAAAGGAGTGGAAGCTTATCTGAACAGGCAGGGCCCGGCATCGTAAAAATACCTCAAAAAGGGGGATGTCTATCTGAGAAATTTTAAGCTACTTCGCAACAAATCAAAACCTTTCCGTATGAAACGAATTTCTATTCTCCTCCCTTGCCTTCTGCTGACGGCGTGGGGCTCTCTCTTTGCTCAAGGGCAACTTTCTACCGGCCCGGGCGGAGGCAACAAAAAAGCTTCGGTATCCGAGCAAATCGGTTTAGTCAAAATCACGATTAACTACGACCGTCCCGGAGTAAAAGGGCGGGAAGGAAAAATCTGGGGAACGCCGGTAGCTCCTTACGGCTTTACCGATTTGGGCTTCGGCACGAGTAAAGCCGCCCCGTGGCGTGCCGGTGCCAACGAAAACACCGTCATCAGTTTCTCTCATCCAGTCAAAATAGAAGGCAAAGAGCTTCCTGCCGGTACCTACGGCCTCCACATGGCCTTGGGCGAGCAGGAAACCACCGTCATTTTTTCCAAAAACGCAACCTCTTGGGGAAGTTTTTACTACAATCCTGCCGAAGATGCCTTGCGGGTAACGGTCAAAAATCAAGCGTTGGACAAAAGCGTAGAATGGCTCAAATACGAGTTTATTGACCAAACCGATAACAGCGCTATCATTGCCTTACTGTGGGAAAAACGCATGATTTCGTTCAAAGCGGAAGTAGATGTTCACGCCGCCCAAGTGGCTTCGTTTGATAACGAACTCCGCACGACGCCGGGCTTTGCGTGGCAGTCGTTTGTGCAGGCCGCTAATTATTGTGTTCAAAACAACGTAGCTTTAGACAAAGCCTTGGCTTGGGCCGAACAGGGAATCTCAGCCCCTTTTATCGGTCAGAAGAATTTTCAGACACTGAGTGCCAAAGCGGGCGTATTGCTGAAAATGAACCGAACGGCCGAAGCCGATGCACTAATGAAAGAGGCCGTTCCACTGGGCAACATGAACGAACTGCACCAATATGCCCGTACATTATTGGCAGCCAAACGGAATAGGGAAGCCTTTGATGTATTTAAAGCCAACTACGACAAAAATCCAAGTCAATTTACGACCAATGTAGGTTTGGCAAGAGCGTATTCAGCCAACGGCGATTACAAAAAAGCGTTGGAATTAATGAAAGCCGCCCTGCCGCAAGCCCCCAACCCGCTTAATAAGAGCAGTGTGGAAGCCATGATCAAGAAATTGGAAGAGGGAAAAGATGTGAATTAGCGTTCAAAGCTGAAGCATTAACATAATTACCTACTAACCTTGATTGGAAAGACACGTCTGATTAAAACGAGGGATTCTGCAAAGGGTCTCTCGTTTTTTTGTTTTCATCTGTTGAGTCAACCCCGAAAATCAGAAAAAGTGAATGACTGAATGGGTGTACAGCTTATTTAAAGGGCCTTTTGCCCTTTTGCCGGCATTCTTTTTTGGGTAAGTTTAATTCCACATAAATACTGAGACAATATGAAAACTAAGAAAAAAAACCTCGCTCAATCCATTTCTGCCTCCGTGGAATCGACCATAGACGGTCTGATGACATCGTCCAAAAAATACTCAAAAGCCATTGAAAGATCAGCCGAAAAATTGGCTGAAAAAATACTGAAAATGTTTCGTAAAGAGCAAAAGAAAGCTAAGACCATCAAAAAGTCGGCTGCAAGGAAATTAAAACCCCAACGCATAGCCGCTGTGAAAGCAAAGACGAAAACTTCAAAGACTTCGGTATTGCAACCTGCCTAAAAGAGCTCCGTTCTCTCCGAATTTTGGCCTATATTAACAGCCAAGCCCTTGAGACGATTTGTTAATATAGGTCAATAGTTACTCCTAACAGTATCTGAAAACGCCGAAGGCTATACATCTTTTAAGTACCCAATCACAAATACTTTATGTTATTCGTTATCTGTTATCCGTTATTAGTGCATTGATAATCAACTGATTGAGTATAGACAGATAACTGATAACTAATTTCAGATAACTACTTAGTCCCAAATAACAGAACCCCCGAAAGTTCATCACCTTCGGGGGTTCTGTTATAGCTTTATTTAGCTGAATACTATCCTTTTTCGCCTTCCAATCCGTCCGTGATCATCTTCCGAATCATCTGATGCGGGCGGAGGCCGTTGGAACGTTTGCCACCTCCGTTACCATAGGTCATGCTGCGGTCGGCGGAAGCGGACGCTTTCACGGCCAAGTTATGCGTATTCAACATCGAATTGCGGAATTGGGTAAATTCTTCCTCATTCATCATCTCACGCGCAATTTCCCCTTTGGCATAACCGTCGTTAAAAGCGGCAATCCGGCTGTCAGTTTGGGCTAAACGAGTGGTTTCGATAAGCGTATCCAATTCTTCCCGCATTTTAGTACGTTCGGCCCGCAGGTCATTCAGCGTTGGCAACATATCCAATTCGTTTTGCAAAATATCTTTTTGCGTTGTTTCGTCGGCCAACTCCTTATCGGCGGCTTCGATCTCTTTCACCAGTTTTTTACGGCGACGACGCAAACGGCCCAAACGCGGGTCGATCTGCAGCCATCGGTACCAGAAATTTTGCAATACGGGCAACGCCATCCCTAACGAGACAGCCCCGGCCAAAGCAAACAAAATACCGCTCAATACAAACGAAGCCAAAGCCCACGGGCTGTTCACCAAGCCTAAGTTCAATTCATCCGATCGCAACAATTGCTGCTCTATTTTTTGCAGTAAAGCCTGTTGTTGTTGCGGGGTTATAGTGCTTGTGGCGTCTAAAGGAGTGGCCCCCAACTGTAAATTTTTCACCGATTTGTTGATCGCTTCCTTCAATTTGTCGGTGCGGTAGGCTTCGTAACGAAACCAACCTAAGATACCCAAAGTAACTACCGCAAACCCGGCCAAACCGATTTTAAACCAAGCATAGCGCGAGCGGTCTTTTTGCGTATGTTGGTCAGTATAAGGCTTTTCGATCAAACGATCATAAGCGGGTTTGAGCAAAATGGAAATCATGGCCAAACCTACGGCAAATGCCCAAGCTTCGTTGGTATTACGAATATTGAGGGCATAAGCTACGATCTCGTGCGAAATGATCAAGTCACCGAAAACGAAGGCCAAACCGGCCGCGAAGAAAAAGAGCCCGGCCAAGAGTGAGTACTCTGACTGTGTCTCTTTACGACGAGTCCGCAATGCTTCTGTTTCTGCATCTACAGCGTCGCGTTGGGCGGTGATCTCCGTCAAACGCTTCGTTATTTTTGTGATACGCTGCACGTAATCCTGCAAACGGTCGTAAGCCGTTTTACGTTTTACCCCTGTCTCTTCGAGTTCACGTTCTACGCGCTGAATCTCATTGCGGCGGTCTTCGATACGACGGGAAAGCCAATTATAGTGTACTTCACTGGACAAATAGCTTTCGTAAGGATTTCGATTTTCTGAGCCCTCGATACCGCTGTTGTATCCGTGCTGAAAATCGGGCTGTTCTGTCGGTTGATTGGTTGGTTCTTGCATGGTTTCAATAAGTTATGCGGAACACTTCATTTGTTTTCATACTGTTCCTTAAAAAAACTATTCCTCAAAGCGCTTGGCTATCTCACGAACCTGACGGTCTGTCAGGCGGTCACGCAGTTGACGGGCCAAACTGAATTCACTTTCAAACAATTTGATAAGCGCATCGCGACGGGCATTCAATCGGGCCAATTCTGCCTCTGCCCGATTCAGGTGAGGAATAATTTGCCACTTTTGCACCCGCAATTCATCAATTTCTACGTTAAGTCGTTGGGTTTCTTCTTCCCATGTTTCCGATTTCGTCGTTTTTTCCTTTTTCAGATTCTCTCCCGTCAGCCACACGCGCAGATCGTTGCGGAGTACCGTAATATTGCTCAGCAGCAATTTGCCGGCAAACAAAAACAGGAAAAACACAAATATGAATAAGGCGCCGGCCCGCAGTGTGGTTTGATTTTGCAGTGCCTGCACAAACACAAACAGCGAAGCAGCAAACGGCATCCCGATTTCTTCCAACATACGGCGCCAGGAAACCGTACTTTCGGTATCATGAAACAGTGATACCCGACCGAACAAATTGAACATACCCGCCAAAAATACGCCGATCGCGATCCACTGACTGCCGGAATACAAAGGCTGTAAGGTTTCGGCGATCAAAAAATAATTCCCGACACACATCGCTGCTGAAAAAACCAAGCCTACAATGGTTCTGGGCAATTGATGTTCGCCTTCGTGCAGACGTTTTTCCAGTTCCTGCGCTTTTTCTTTCAGTTCATTGATACGATTCTCTTTTTGTTCAATAAACAGATTCAACTCCTGAATACGCTCTCCGTGGCGTTCTACCTCCAATTCCGGCTCGGCGGTTTGGTGTATGAAATAATTACGGATAATGGCCACCTTTTCTTCAGGTTTAGACTCCGAAAGACCAAAAATGACTCCTTCATCGCGAAGCAGTGTTTCATCTTCCAGCCAGGAAGGCCACTCCATGGAGAGCGTCGGCGATACGATCCAAGATTTGGTTTCCGGTTGCGGATCTTCCGGGTAAGACATTTTTTCAGGAACAAGGGCGGCTGTCTGTGCCGGCAGAACAGGAGAAACAACAGGCAATGATTCGGCTTTAGGAGGGTCTAACTCCGCAAAGGAAACAAGCTCGGGGTCTTTTTGGAAGTTTTCACTGCTAAAGTAGGCCTTGACGCGATCAAAGAGGCTCATATTGGACGTATTTGGGCTGTTAAAAGCAATTGTTTCTAAAACTTGAAGTTGGGTAAAAATATTGTACTTACGCCCAAAAATGGGACGAAAGGCGCAATTTAAGACGCAGAATTCATTTTTCAGCTTTCAAACAAAAACTCCTCACCAAAAATCATTGGATGAGGAGTTTATAAGAAAGGTCTCACGGGCATGTCTGACCCATATACTATCTTTTTAAAAGCAGGCCTGACACCCTCAGCGACTGCGCGGTGCCGCTTGTGCAGTCTGTCCTGTTTTATTACAGTTTTGTCGCAATTTTCAGTTCATCCATCTGTTTCTGATCAATTTTCGAAGGAGAATCGATCATCACGTCACGGCCTGAGTTGTTTTTAGGAAAGGCAATAAAGTCACGAATGGAATCAGCTCCGCCGAAAAGAGAACACAAACGGTCGAAGCCAAACGCAATACCCGCGTGAGGCGGTGCTCCGTATTCAAACGCCTCCATCAGAAATCCGAATTGCGCTTTAGCCTCTTCGGGAGTGAAGCCGAGTATCTCAAACATCTGCATCTGCAACGGACGTTGGAAGATACGAACCGAACCCCCGCCTACTTCCGTACCGTTGATGACCATGTCATAAGCATTGGCACGAACGGCTCCCAAATCGGTCTCCAACAAAGGAATATCTTCCGGCTTCGGACTCGTAAACGGATGGTGCATGGCAAACCAACGCTGTTCTTCTTCGCCGTATTCCAACAAAGGGAAATCCAACACCCACAACACTTTGTACTCGTCCGGATTACGCAGTCCCAAACGACTGCCCATCTCCAGACGAAGTTCGTTCAATTGCTTGCGGGTTTTGTTGGCCTCTCCTGCCAAGATCAACATCAGATCGCCCGGCTGCGCCCCAAAAGCCTCAGCCCATTTTTTCAAATCTTCTTCTGAAAAAAATTTATCTACCGAAGATTTGATGGTTCCGTCTGCGTTATAACGGGCATAAACCAGCCCTTTCGCCCCTATCTGCGGGCGTTTTACCCACTCAGTCAACTCATCTATTTGCTTGCGTGTGTACTCGGCGCAGCCCTTCGCACATATTCCTACCACCAGCTCCGCCGCATCGAAAACGGGGAAATTTTTCCCCGAAGTCAAATCATTATCTCCTTTCAACTCGACAAATTCCATTCCGAAGCGGATATCCGGCTTATCCGAGCCATACTTTTTCATGGCATCAGCGTAAGTCATTCGCGGCACTTCGGGAAGATCAATGCCTTTTACCGTTTTGAACAGATGCTTGATCAGTCCTTCAAACATTTGCAAAACGTCTTCCTGCGTCACAAACGACATTTCGCAGTCAATTTGGGTAAATTCGGGCTGTCGGTCAGCGCGGAGGTCTTCGTCGCGAAAACACTTTACTATTTGAAAATAACGGTCAAAACCCGAAACCATCAACAATTGCTTGAAGGTTTGCGGTGATTGCGGCAACGCATAAAACTCCCCGGGATTCATACGGCTCGGTACGACAAAATCACGAGCTCCTTCGGGGGTAGATTTGATCAATACGGGCGTTTCTACCTCAATAAAGTTTTGCCCATCCATGTACAGGCGTGTTTGCTGCGCTACTTTATGACGCAACTCCAAGTTTTTACGAACCGTATTACGGCGCAGGTCCAAATAACGATACTTCATACGAAGTTCATCGCCGCCGTCGGTTTTATCTTCTATTTGGAAAGGCGGTAACTTAGCCGAGTTCAATACCGTCAATGATGTCAGTCTGATCTCAATATCCCCTGTCGGCATTTTATCATTTTTTGCAAAACGCTCCGTCACCGTGCCCGTAACCTGAATGACAAATTCCCGACCCAAATTTCTTGCCTCTGCCATAATTTCAGGGTTGGTTTTTCCTTCTTCCAGCATCAGTTGTGTGATACCGTAACGATCACGCAGGTCAATCCAAATCATCCCGCCTTTATCACGCGTACGTTGTACCCAACCGCTGAGGGTTACTTCTTTGTTGACATCTGAAATTCGGAGTTCTCCGCAAGTGTGCGTCCTAAGCATACTGATCTGATTCTTAAATTCTTTAAAAAGTCCGCAAAAGTACGGAATTACCGGAATGTTTGCTTCACCGAAAACGATTAAAAAAATGAAGGGCAAGCGGCTGACACCGTTTGCCCTTCTGTTGACACATTGTACTGCCCGATTTAAAGCCGGATATTCAATATATCACTTCAACGTTTTGTGCTCCTGATTATGCGCGCTTAACGTTGGTTGCATTCACACCTTTTTTGCCTTGGGCGGTGTCGAATGACACAACGTCTCCTTCGCGAATGTTGTCTACCAAACCGGAAACGTGTACAAAAATGTCTTCACCGGTGGTGTTGTCTACGATGAAACCAAAACCTTTTGTTTCATTGAAGAACTTTACTGTTCCTTTGTTCATTACAAAAAAATTAAAAAAATGGTTAATTTGATTACAAAAATAATAGAATAAAAATTAGGAATACAACTTTATCCTCTTTTTTACTTTCTGTCATCAAAGAACTTGTTTTCTAACGATTCCGTTATTTACTTTGATAAATAACGAAAATCATCCGATTTTTGTAAATCTGTTAACTCTCTTGAACCGAATCATTGACAATCACGGGCGCCCTGTCAGCTATCTGCGAATGGCCGTTACCGACCGCTGTAACCTTCGTTGTTTTTATTGTATGCCCGAAGAAGGCATCAAATACGTTCCAAAACCGCATCTGCTGACGTGGGAGGAAATGGAGCGGATCCTTCGATTGATGGTCAGTATGGGCATTGATAAAGTGCGACTGACCGGCGGCGAACCCTTTGTCAGAAGGGGAATTATGGATTTTTTGGAAGAAATCAGTCGGATTGACGGGTTACGTCAAATCAATATTACGACCAACGGCGTTTTAACGGCTCCGCTCGTACCCGAATTTCAGCGTTTGGGCATCCGTTCTGTCAATTTGAGTCTCGACAGCTTAGATCGCCAACGCTTCTTTGAGATCACCCGCCGTGATGAATTTCAAAACGTATGGCAGACTTTTGAAGCGCTGCAGGAATACCGAATTCCCACAAAGATTAATGCCGTGGTTATGTCGGGAAAAAATACGGAGGAGCTTATTCCTATGGCTGAACTTAGTCGACAATACGACGTCAGCGTTCGATTTATAGAAGAAATGCCCTTCAATGGCGAAGGAGCCCATGCTTATCGGGAAGTCTGGAATTATCGCCGAATTTTGGAAGAATTAAAAAAACACTACCCGGGCATTTATAAATTGCCTGACCCTCCAGCTTCTACTTCGTACAATTATCAGATTCCCGGTCACAAAGGAACGATCGGCATCATTGCGGCTTTCAGCCGAACTTTTTGCGGCACCTGTAACCGAATCCGTCTTACGCCTCAAGGGCAATTCAAAACCTGTCTGTACGACGAAGGGGTATTTAATCTGAAAGATTTGTTACGACAGGGGCTTTCGGACGATGCTGTCAAAGAATATCTGATAAGTGCACTCCGCAATCGCCCAAAGGACGGTTTTGAGGCCGAAACCAATCGGAAAGTCAGTTTGGTATCAGAATCTATGTCTACTATCGGCGGCTAACGGCGCCATTGCACTGCTATTCATCTACTTTTACGTGCTTCCAATTCTCGCCTGAGCGTATCCGGTTGAGTTGGGTATGTGTAATGCCGAATTGCTTCGCGATCATTTTCAAACGACTTTTCTCGCTCTTCAACAGTTTTTTGATCATTCTGACCTTACTCTCCGTCAATTTATAGTTTCGGGTACGGGTAGGAATTTTACGGTTCACCACGGCCGGATTCACTCGGTTGTGCTCTACCATTTCTTCTTTACTTACCCATTTCAAATTTTCGATACGGTTGTTCTGTTTATCAAAATCAAGGTGAATCACATACTTCCGATCCTCACTTTCCCGCTTTCCGAAAATATCAGCTACTAATTTGTGGACATATTTGTTAATGGTCTTTCCGCCCGGAATCCGAATATTCAGTGACCGATACCCTTGTATTACTGAACCTTTGATGATCGTTCCTTCTTTTTCTTCATTTTGAAAACTTCGAAGTCTGCCGTAATTAGACACTTCATAGCGCGGTGGATTTTCAACTCCCTCAAATTCGATAGGCACCCACTTTTCATTCCAATAATTAATCCCTTTCTTGTCGCTCATGGTCCTATGGTTATGTATTTAAAATTAAAATAATGTAAGAATTATCAACTAAATGAAGATGCTGCCGGTATAAACGTTTTATGAGATGTGAATAGAACAAGTTATGCAAAATTTTGTTTAGGAAAATAACAAATATAAATTCATGCCATGAAACGCACACTCATCATCGGCGCCTCCGATAATCCTCAACGCTATTCTTTTTTAGCGGCCAATCGATTAGTTAATCATGGTTATTCTATCGCTATGCTCGGTCTGAAAAGCGGCAAAGTCGCAGGAAATGAGATACAAACCGGAAAACCTGCTTTAGAGGATATTGATACGGTTACTTTGTATATCGGCCCTCGCCACCAACCCGAATGGTACGATTATATTATTAACTTAAAACCTAAGCGGGTTATTTTCAACCCCGGTACCGAAAATGATGAATTCGAACATTTGCTCGAAAAAAACGGAATAGAATCCTTGGAGGCATGTACGTTAGTGATGCTCTCGATCGGGGCCTATTAACCTCAATGTTGTAACATTTCCTCCTCAATTTCGGCAGCCTCCGCCAAACCGCTCCCGTTAATATACGTTAAACGTACCTTTTTCGATTCATTGATCAAAAGCGGGTCATATTTTACAGCTACGCGGACATAGTTTTCCGTAAAGCCCTGCATGTATCCCTCTGCTACTTCCTCCTCAAACAATACAGTACGCTCCGTTCCCATTTGGCTTTCGTAAAATGCACGGCGTTTTTTGTCCGAAAGAATATGAAGCATTTTAGAGCGTTCAGCCCGTTGCGATTGCGGAACCACAGGCTTGACAGTAAGCGCGGACGTATTGGGCCTTTCTGAATAAGTAAACACGTGTAAATAAGAAATGTCTAACTCACTGAGAAAGTTATACGTTTCCAAAAACTCCTCTTTCGTTTCGCCCGGATGTCCAACGATCACATCCACCCCAATACAACAATCGGGCATTAATTCCTTGATTTTGGCTACTCGGTCGGCGTAGAGTTCGCGACGATACCGCCGCCGCATTAACCCTAATACTTTGTTGGAACCCGACTGCAACGGAATATGAAAATGCGGCACAAACCGCTTCGATTGAGCCACATAGGCAATGATTTCGTCCGTCAAAAGATTGGGTTCAATGGAAGAAATCCGAAAACGTTCAATGCCTTCCACTTCCTCCAAGGCTTTCACCAAATCAAAAAACGTCTCTTGACGCAAACCGTCCCGCAAGCCGAAATCTCCGATATTTACCCCGGTCAGTACAATTTCTTTCACTCCCCGAGCGGCAATTTCCTGCGCTGATCGCACTACATTTTCAATGGAATCCGACCGACTTTTCCCACGAGCCAACGGAATAGTACAATAAGCACAAGGATAATCGCAACCGTCCTGAACCTTCAAAAAGGTGCGGGTACGATCGTTGAGCGAATACGATACGTGATAATCTACCGCTTCTTCGATCGGAGAATTAAATACTTTTCTTTTGGCTTGAGAAGGTTCTTTGACAAAACCATCCAATAAATCGATCAATCTGAATTTTTCAGCCGCACCCAATACGGCATCCACTCCGGGAATTTCGGCAATTTCCTGCGGCTTCAACTGAGCATAACAACCGATAATAGCTACGTAGCCATCCGGGTTGATCGCCTGCGCTTCCCGCACAATCTTCCGGCATTTTTTGTCGGCATTGTCCGTTACTGAGCAGGTATTGACGATAAAAATATCAGGTCGTTCATTAAAAGGCACTTTTGTGTACCCTTTTTGCTCAAACATCCGCGAAATACTTGACGTCTCCGAATAATTGAGTTTACAACCTAATGTATAAAAAGCTACTTTTTTCATCCTGCAAAATTAGTGATAATCAAGCTGATTGAGATAAGGGGCCACTGAAGTTTTCAGAATTTCCACTAAATTTTCGTCCATAAAGGCATATTCATCCGGAATATCCAATACGATTATTCGCTTTTCAATTTCCATATACGGAAATTGGGCCGTCAGTAGTTGTTTATGTTTTTTCTCCATCACAAAAATCAGGGAAGCCCGGTGCAGTCCTTTTTCCGTCACTCTGATGCGAGCCCGCGGCGAAGTGCCTGCCGAACAAACTGACAGATAAGGATGGTTTCTAAAAATTTCTTCGGCCGTCAGACTGCGTCGGTGATTTCGGCTGCAAACGAAAAGCACATTTCTCTTTTCTCTCATCGGAATTCGATACCTTTGTCGGTCAAACAAAAAAATGATATGTTTGGTGCATATTCCAAGAACAGTTTCATAATCCCTAAACTTTAGTATTCTTTTCATTTATGGCAAATATGCGATTTAAGGCCATCGAAACGGCCCACAACCGCACGGCGATCAGCATCATCCCTCCGAGCGACAAAGTAGCTGATTACTACGGTTCATATACCTTCAGTGACGATGTAATGAAAACCCTGCTGACCCCTGAAGCCTACCATAAAGTGTCCAATGCCATTAAGTCCGGCTCTCGGATTGACAGAGAAATTGCCGACGAAGTCGCCGCTGCCATGAAATCGTGGGCGACCTCCAAAGGGGCCACTCATTATACCCATTGGTTTCAACCGCTCACGGGCGGAACAGCCGAAAAACACGATGCCTTTTTTGACGTCACTGCTCAGGGCAAAGCCATAGAAAAATTTAAAGGAAGCGCCTTGGTCCAACAGGAACCCGATGCTTCATCGTTCCCGAGCGGCGGTTTGAGAGCTACGTTTGAGGCTCGCGGTTATACCGGTTGGGATCCGAGTTCGCCTGCTTTTTTAATGGATAACGGCGCCGGCGGCAAAACGCTTTGCATCCCTTCAGTTTTTATTTCTTACACCGGCGAAGCTTTAGATTATAAAACTCCGATTCTCCGCGCCCTGCATGTACTTGATAAAGCGGCTACCGCCATCATGTACTACTTTGACCGTAATGTAGAAAAAGTGACAGCCACTTTAGGCCCGGAGCAAGAGTATTTTTTAGTAGATAAAGCGTTGTATTACGCCCGCCCGGATCTGATGATGGCCGGTCGTACCGTGTTCGGTCACTCCCCCGCCAAAGGGCAGCAATTGGAAGACCATTATTTTGGGTCCATCCCGCCCCGTGTTAATGCCTTTATGGTGGACTTTGAGTATGAAGCTTGGAAATTAGGGATTCCCGTGCGTACCCGTCACAACGAAGTGGCTCCGGGGCAGTTCGAATGTGCACCCACGTTTGAAGAGCTCAATTTAGCCATCGACCACAACGCTCTGTTGATGGACTTAATGAACAAAATTGCTGAAAAACACCATTTTAAGGTGCTTTTCCACGAAAAACCCTTTGCCGGGATCAACGGCAGCGGCAAGCACAACAACTGGTCAATGATGACCGATACGGGTGTCAATCTGCTAGCTCCCAGCAGTAAACCCAAAGAAACCCTCCGTTTTCTGACCTTTTTGATGAATACGGTCAAAGCCGTACACGACCATGCCGATTTGCTGCGTGCTTCGATTGCTTCTGCCGGCAATGAATATCGTTTAGGTGCCAACGAAGCCCCTCCGGCCATTGTGTCTGTTTTCTTAGGAGATGAACTCATTCGCCTGCTGGAAACGCTCGAAAATCGGGGCGAAATCCAATTGGAAAAAGGAGACAACGTCTTTTATAAATTGGGCATCACCCGCACTCCGCCGCTGATGCGCGACAATACTGACCGAAATCGTACCTCACCGTTTGCTTTTACCGGCAATAAATTTGAGTACCGCGCTGTAGGAGGCAGCGCCAACAGTGCTTCTCCTATGATTATTCTGAATACCATTGTGGCGAATCAGCTTCAGGAATTCCGAAAAGAGTTGGAAACACGTCTCGAAAATGGAGAGAAAAAAGAGCTGGCTATTGTGGATATTCTCAAAGAATACTATCGTCAAACCAAACGAATTCTTTTCCAAGGCAACGGTTATTCGGATGAATGGATACAGGAAGCAGCGAAACGCGGACTTACCAACATTGCTTCTACTCCTATTGCCTTAGGCAAATACATCGAACCGTCGGCCATTGCTGTTTTGGAAAAAATGGGCGTTTTGACCGAACGCGAAGTGCACGCCCGTTATGAGATTGAACTCGAAAACTATATCAAAAAAGTACAGATCGAATCCCGAGTAATCGGCGATTTGGCGCTCAATCATGTCGTTTCCACAACGGTCAAATACCAATATCAACTCGCGCAAACCGCTAAAGCGTTGGTAGAACTGGAGCTTACCGACGAAGCTAACCCGTTGAAGGAACTGATTCGGGAAGTATCACAACGGGTAGCCATTATCAAACAGGCTGTTGATGATATGACCGAAGCCCGAAAAAAGGCGAACAATACCGAAGACATCGCAGAACGAGCCATTTTATACGGTTCGGAAGTAAAAGAGTATTTTGACAAGATCCGCTATGAGGTAGATAAGCTGGAATTGCTCATTGATGACGAAGATTGGCCTTTGGTAAAATACCGAGAAATGTTGTTCGTCAAATAACCCTGATGCGTGCCTCAAACACCGTCCGATTTTGTTGGAGGCACGTATTTACCGTAAAATAATTTCATTTTCTTATCCGTTGCGCGTTGGTTTATTTTGTGTATCTACTCACAAAAACAACTCAGTAAATGGAAAACCCATCCACTCCGAATCCTGCTCATGCTGCATTGGATGAGCAACACCGCCGAGTCACGGAAATGATTCACTGCTATGCCGAATCAGTAGGGTTGTCGCGAGAACAAACCTACAATGCCGAACGCAAAAATTGGCGTTGGAAAAACGGCTCTGCAAACATTGAGGTACTGATTGATACACTCAATTTCTCCAACGGAAGTCGACGTGATTATCTGCGGATCTTTTCACCCATTATGACCGTACCGGCCAACAACCTATTGGCATTTTATCGTCATTTATTAGAACTCAATGATAGCAAATTAGGCGTAAAATTAACCATTATGCCTAACAGTCAGACGGTATTTACTACCTATGAGCGAGACATCAAAGGCATGGATTACAACGAACTATCTACCTGTATTTCTGACTTGGAATATTGGGCGGATAAATTGGATGATGAACTGAAAGCGCAATTCCCCAACTGGTCAAACTAAGACTGATTAACGGTTATCTTTCACGGATTCCGCTTTTTAGGATTGGTTTTGCTAATTTTACCGATTCAATCACCGAATGTACCCCGGGCAATCCGTCTATGATTTCAGATTTCGGCATTATTTTTTTATTCATTATTGCAGCCATTGTCCTCATCATAGGGATGTTGGCATTGGCAAAACTCATTCGGCCTCATCGTCCTAACCCCGAAAAACTCACTACTTACGAGTCGGGGGAAGACCCTATCGGGAATGCCAACATTCGGTTTAATGTCCGTTTTTACGTAGTAGCGTTGTTGTTTTTGTTATTTGAAGTCGAATTGGTTTTTTTGTTTCCTTGGGCCGTGGTCTTCGGACAGGAAACGCTTATAGCACAAACCGACGGGCTGTGGGGGTGGTTTTCTTTAGGAGAGATGACGATTTTTGTAGGGATTTTGGCATTAGCATTGGCCTATGCTTGGGCTAAAGGGTATTTGGATTGGGTACGCCCGCAGCCTCAAATTCCGGAAATTCCAACCAAAGTACCCGCTGATCTTTACCAAAAGGTGAATGAAAAATACAGTCAAAAAAAATAGCCTCTCTTTTTCGAAAAAATCGAAAAAGAGAGGCTTACTGCTTTCAGATTTTAATTGACTCCTACCAATTCTATTTCGAAGATCAAATCCTGCCCCGCCAATGGGTGATTAGCATCCACTACCACTTGAGTGTCTGTTACCTGAACGACTGTCACCGGAATCGGTTGCGGATTTCCGTCCTGATGCATGTTCAATTGCATTCCTACTTCAAAAGGAATATCATCGGGCATCTCGGCCCGATCAAAAGGAAATACTAACTCTTCCTGAGCAGGGCCGTAAGCGTCTGCTACCGGAATCTGTACCGTTTTCTTCTCCCCTATGGTCATACCCTGAATTCCGTTATCAAAGCCCGGAATCACCATCCCGGAGCCAAGTTGGAATTCCAAGGGAGCACGTCCTTCCGACGAATCGAAAACAGTTCCGTCGGTCAACGTTCCTTTGTAATGTACCTGTACATGATCACCTGATTTTGCTACGCTCATTTTTTTGTTTTTTAAATAATTGATTCATTCATTTTTTCCATTTCAGGCCTTCTTACAGGTCATTGCCGAAATTGCCTGCTTAATAGGCTCGTGCAAACAGCACACGTTGTTTGGAAGGCTTTCCCGTCAAAATACATTTACCATCTTCCTCAGGAGCATTGTACGGAATACAGCGGATAGTGGCTTTCGTTTCTTCCTTGATACGCTCTTCCGTTTCCGTAGTGCCATCCCAATGGGCCAGAATAAACCCTCCTTTATCATCCAGTATTTTCTTAAACTCCGCATAGTCATCTACTTTGTAAGTATTGGCCGTGCGGAATGCAAGGGCTTTATCGTAAATGTTCTGTTGAATTTCTGCCAACAGTTGTTCAATAGTGTCAACAATTCCCTCCAACGGTACTGTTTTCTTCTCTTTTGTATCCCGACGTGCTACTTCCACTGTCCCGTTTTCCAGATCCCGTGCTCCCATAGCCAAACGCACCGGTACACCGCGAAGTTCGTACTCGGCAAATTTCCACCCCGGCTTATTAGCATCCGAATCGTCAAATTTTACGCTGATACTTTTTTTGCGTAAACCGGCCGAGATCTCTTTTACTTTATCCGAAATCTGTGCCAGTTGCTCCTCACTGCGATAGATAGGTACAATTACTACTTGGATGGGCGCTAATTTGGGTGGCAAAACCAGTCCGGAATCGTCGGAATGAGCCATTACCAAAGCCCCCATAAGGCGAGTACTTACCCCCCACGATGTTCCCCAAACATATTCCAACCCTCCGCCTTTGCTCTGGAATTTTACATCAAATGCTTTGGCAAAATTTTGTCCTAAAAAATGCGAAGTACCGGCCTGCAATGCTTTTCCGTCCTGCATCATGGCCTCAATACACAAGGTTTCTTCCGCGCCGGCAAATCGTTCATTGGCCGTTTTATAGCCTTTAATAACCGGCACGGCCATCCATTCTTCGGCAAACCGCGCATACACTTCCAGCATTTGACGAGTTTCGGCCATAGCCTCATCGGCGGTAGAGTGAGCGGTATGCCCCTCCTGCCACAAAAATTCGGCCGTACGCAGAAACAAACGTGTTCGCATCTCCCAACGTACCACATTGGCCCATTGATTGATCAATAACGGTAAATCTCGGTAGGACTGAATCCAGTTCTTATAAGTACTCCAAATCACCGTCTCAGAAGTAGGGCGCACCACCAGTTCTTCCTCCAACTTTGCGTCCGGGTCGACAATTACACCGCTGCCGTCAGGAGCATTTTTAAGCCGATAATGCGTTACAACGGCACACTCTTTGGCAAAACCCTCTACGTGGCTCGCCTCTTTACTCAAATAAGATTTTGGGATAAACAGCGGAAAATAGGCATTGGTATGTCCTGTTTCTTTGAACATATCATCCAACGCCCGTTGCATTTTTTCCCAAATGGAAAAACCATAAGGCTTAATTACCATACAGCCCCGAACGGCTGAATTTTCGGCCAGATCGGCCCGCTTAACTAATTCGTTGTACCACTCTGAATAATTTTCGCTACGGCCGGGAATTGCGTTTGCCATTGTTTAGTGTTTTACCTTTTGATCATTAATCTACTTTTTTTACATAGTCCTGAAAATCAAAACCTTAAACGTATTTTTTACACTCATACCTTACTAATTGCTCAATGTCAGGATTTTGTGGTATTGAGTGTCCGGTTTACATTTATAAAACTTTGATTTTCAGCAACTTTACATTTTAAAATCTTTGTTTTTTTTTACAAAAAACTATTGCAAAGATACTTTTTTATCCTAAATTTGTGTCTTAAGTGAATCAATACCATCCAAATTAGCGTTTATTAAGAAAAAAGAAGCACCATTTTTAAAGAAATCGTTTGAACAAAAAAACTCCGAATACCATGAAAACCTTTCGTTCAATAACACTTTTATCGGCAGTTGCTTTGATGGGATTATGGAGCTGTAATTCCAAACAGTACGCCGTAAAAGACGATGCCGAATACGATGACCTCTATGGAAGTTCGACCGCTTCCGGATTAGTGGCAATAAATCGCGGAGATGAACAGAAGTCGGACTATCGCAATTTAAATCCCGATTATAGTGCAAGTCAACAAAAGCCTGCAACTCAAGGCAACTATGACTATTACGATGAGTCGTATTTAAGCTCACGCGGTATCAATCGCAATCTCGGTCCGAATGCAGGCTATAATGCCGGATTCTCTGACGGCTACAACAGTGCTTATAACAATCTGAACTGGGGTAATTATTGGAACAATCCTTGGCGCACCGGTTGGAACTCTTGGGGCTCCGGGATGAGTCGTTGGAGTACGGCTTCGATGATGCTTGGATTCGGCTATGGTATGAACAGTTGGTATAGCCCTTATAGTTGGAACAGTCCCTACGGCTGGAACAGTTGGGGTTCGGCTTATGCCTGGAATGATCCGTTTTATTCTCCCTATTCTTCTTGGGGTTATCCTTACTCAAGTTGGGGAAGTTATGGTTATTACTCTCCTTATTCTTCTTGGTACTCTTCCCCGTATTCTTACTACGGAAGTGCTTGGAACAGTAACGTTTGGTACAACGGGCCTTCCAATAATATTCAGATTGTAGACATGCGCCGTCGTCCGGGTACCGATTATTATAATCGGGTAGACCGTTCTACCAACGCTTACAATAATAATAGCAACAACAGTGCTCGTTATACCAATGAACCGCGCCGCCAAGGCTACGATCCAACTGACCGAAGCGTTTACGGCGGTACCGGCACAGCTACCGGCGACAGTTATTATTCTCGCCCTCGCGGAGGTTCTAATCGTTCGTATGAAGGCTATTCCGGCACCGGCGGACGGGCAAGCAGCACTTACAGTTCAGGAAATACCCAAAGTTCAGGTTATTCCTCAGGTACCCGCGGCGGTGCTACCCGTACCTACGGAGAATCAAACACCGGTACTTACAGCAATCAGCGTACTTATAATAATTCTTCTAATAACAGTTGGAATAATTCGAACAGTAATAATAGCTGGAATAACAGCAATAGCGGACGCAGCAGTTGGGACAACGGCGGCGGTTCTCGCAGCAGTACGTTTAGCACTCCGAGCAGTAGCGGCAGTAGCAGTAGCGGCGGTGGCAGTTCAAGTCACAGCAGCCCATCGCGGGGACCACGCTAATCGCGCAAAAATGTTTCAGACGAAAATGCTCCTTACTTTTTCAAATACAAAAACCTCGCTACTTTTGAGTGGCGAGGTTTTTTATAGCTTATAAATGTAATTTCAACAATTGTTTTATTAACTGCCATGAGAACACATAAAATTATCTGGGGAATGGTTTTAGGTTTAACCGCTACTCAAGTTTACTCCCAAAGTCGGTTATACTCTAATACGGCTTTGCAGCTTTCCGGTATTACTCAAAACGGAACTGCTCGCTTTCAGGGAATCGGCGGTAACCACGCTGCTTTAGGAGGCGATGCGAGCAATATTTTCGGGAATCCTGCCGGTATTGCTTTTTACAACCGCTCAGAAATCAGCCTCAGTCCTACGTATTACAGTATCAACAATGCATCTTCATATATCAGTAATACCGTCACTGACCAAAAAATAAATCCGAACCTTTCTCAATTTTCGTTGATATTGGCAGGAAATCCGCAAAGTTATAATCGGAAATGGCGCCGAACTTCCTTTGGGGTAAGCTATTCACGACAAGCTAATTTAAATAACAAGTTCAGCTACGCCGGAACCAATAACCGCAGCTCGTTGATTGACAATATTTCTGAGCTTTCCGGTAATCTTCCCGTCCAGACACTCGAAGATGAATATAATAATGGACGCCCCTACTCTATTGAATCCGCCTTTTATAATCTTTATCAGATAGACGCTCTTTCTGCCAACGGCCCCTACCGTCGTCCAATCCCCCTTTCCAGGGCTTCTTTTGAACAAAGCGGTAATGTGGAAGTGACCGGAGGATCTTCACAGTGGACTTTTGCGTATGCAGGTAATTACGACGATAAGGTGTACATTGGGATTTCGGGTGGCTTTGCCCGTCACAACTATATTCGACAAAACAATTATGCTGAACGGTTTGTCAATGGCGGTGCTTTTCGGGGATTAGATTATCGCGAAGACATTAATATCACCGGAACCGGTATATTTTTGTCAGCGGGTGCTATTTACCGAGCTAACGACTTTTTACAATTAGGTGCTTCGATCCACAGCCCTACTTGGAGCAACATGCAAATGACCTATGAAGAAGAATTAGGGGTAGATGTCTTAAATAACCGCGTGCCGATTTATGACTCAAACGGTAATCCGATCACAAATGCCCAAGGACAACAAGCTTTTGACCAGCTTCCTTCCAATCGGGTTAATTTAGAACCTTACGATTTTGAATACAGTATGCGTACTCCATTACGGGCAACGGGCGGCGCCACCTTTTTCTTTGGCAAAAAAGGATTTATCACTGCAAGTGCCGAATACGTGGGTTATAAAGGGATGGGCATTAACACTACAGACAATAATCAGTTTAAATCTGACAATCGCCGTTTGATTCAATCGTCGTTTAACAATGTAGTAAACTTACGGGCAGGCGGTGAAGCACGGTTGGATAAATTTCGAATCCGGGCCGGGGTTGGTTTCTTGCCTAATCAATACAGTCAAAACTACAATGTAGAAGGTAAATTGGACCGTTCAAAGTTCCAATTCTCGGGCGGGGTAGGCTATCGTAATGAGCGCTTTTACGTGGATTTGGCAGGGACTTATTTGCAAACCAAAGACGCTTTTGCGCCCTATCAACTCAACGATACCAACAACTATTTCTCAGCAAAGATGAACGTGACGGGAATCAACGTTACGGGCTCTGTAGGGTTATTTTTCTAAGAAACAGTAAATTAATTCATCATTAAAAAGCCTCTCAGATGCATCTGAGAGGCTTTTTAATGATGGTACCGGGGACGGGAATCGAACCCGTACGAGCGTTTCGGCTCACAGGATTTTAAGTCCTGCGTGTCTACCAGTTCCACCACCCCGGCGGGTGGTAAATCCCTTTGGACAAAAAAAGCACCGTTTTCGGCGGTGCTTTGAGCGAAAGACGGGGTTCGAACCCGCGACCTCGACCTTGGCAAGGTCGCGCTCTACCAGCTGAGCTACTTTCGCATTTAAGTATCTGCGCCTAACTTTTAGGCCGACCAAGTGTTATTTGGTGGTGCAAAAGTATTCTGTTTAGTGATATGACGCAAGCATGTTCCGGAAAAAATTTCACATTTTTTTAATGCTGCAGTCCAAACCTTTGAGAATCAATGTTTCAAAAAATACAATAAACCAAAAAAAACGGTAAGGCAAATCCCGGCCAATAAGTTGAGTCGCATTGTATTTTTAAAATCGGCAGCGGCTTCCATTTTCCACACCTGCCACATCCACCAAGCGAAAAAGAGAATTAACGGACAAAGTAAAAGCAGTAACAGTAAGAAATCTCTCGAAAAACCGAAATAAGCTAAAAACCCGATTCCTGAAAGCCCTAACCAAAAACAGGCATTCAGAAAAGTACCTCGAATGCCTAACACCCGACTCATGGTCAAATCACCGCGGCGAGCATCTTCTTCATGTTGATACACTTGAGTCAGCGGGTAAATGGCCAATAGATTGGAAGTACAAATAAAAGCCGGTAAGAGTATAGCCCTGTCTGCGGTTTGGCTAAGGAGAAACTCGGGAGTAATTGCCTGATAAACCCCTAAATAGGTAAAAGCTCCTTGAAACACCGTAACGACTACCCAGCTTAGAACAGGGTATTTTTTGAGCCGGATGGCCGGATGGCTGTACGCTTTAGAAATAAAGCCATAAATCAACAAATACAAAGTAAAGATTTGACCTACAAATACCCATCCTATGATCAAAGCGATAATATCTATGGCCCAAGCGGCATAAAGAAGTTCTTTAGTGACAGGCGGCGGTTTTTCCAATAAGCCGATACTGCCTTCATCTTTGTCGTAGTAACTGTTGTAAGCATTACTGGCGGGAAAAAGCAAAAAATGCAAGATTACAAATACCCACCAAGCTTTCGCCGGATCAGGGGAAGGTGATTGACTTAAAGCAAATAAATAAATAGGAAACAGAAAAAATGAAAATGGAATACGAAGATGCAGGAGAACGTTTTTCATGAAATAAAAATCAGCGTAACGATTTCAAATATAGTTTTTTTGATTGGTTTTTCATTTTCCAATGAATGATCAGTTATTATTCACGATTACCTATCAATCTATAATTTAAACTGATTTTTTCAAAAAAATTGGCCGATCGGACAAAACCCAACTTGTATTGGTAAAGAAAGAATAAATAGATTAAGTACCCAATCACAACTACTTTATGTTATCCGTTATTAGTGCATTGATAATCAATTTATTGAGATAGACAGATAACTGATAACTAATTTCAGATAACTACTTATTCTGACCATATTTTGCATTTTACTGCCTTACGTATTTTACTGCCTAAGGGTAACCTTCGAAAACGATAAGCGACCGTAGCGCCCCAAAATTGATAACGGTCAGGCTTGTTAGGATTGGCGGCAAAACTGATTCCGTCAAGATAATCGGAAAAGGTCAAACGAAAACCGGCTTCCAACGTAAGCGTCCATTGGTAATGCGGACGATATTTGAATCCGGCACCGAAAGGTAGGGCGCCATGAAACGGACTGTAAGCAGCCTTTCGGTCAATCTCAGCTCCCATTACAAACTCCGGCTTGGCTACAATCATATGCTCCATATCGGCTTTAGGGTGAGTTATGGCTATCCCGAACCCTACAAATAAAAAAGGAGAAAATGTTGGCTTAAAAAAATGATGCAAGCGAGGTTGCGTAAGCGGCCATAAATGCCATTCTGCCTGAAGAGTCAACTCATTGACGGAAGAAACCGTAGTAAAATTTCGAAAGGCACGGTCGGGATAATGGCTGTCTCGCCCGGATAACTGCCCGTGTAAAAAAGAAGCCCTTATGGCAGCATGATCGGAAAGATTATGACGAGCCAATAGCCCGAAAGCAGCTTTGGGTTCTTTGGATGCCCAATCCGATTTATTCAGATCACCCAAGTAACCTGAACCTCCCAAAAAGCCGCCCAATTCCCATCGGTCTTGTCCTTTAGCCAAAGAGGTCGCTAACAGTAAGGCAATAAGATACCTCAACACAGACTGCATAGTAAATGGTGAGTTTTTCAATTTTTAACGCAAAAAGTCGAACAGAGGTATTCTATTCGACTTTTGCAATGCTTCTGTTCAATAAAACTTATTGTCGAAAGGCTTCTACTTCTACCCGACGATTACGCTTGCGGCCCTCCTCCGTTTGATTATCGGCCGCAGGGGTACTTTCTCCTAATCCCAGTATGGCCATCCGAGCAGCACTGACTCCTTTGGATTGCAAGTACTCAAAACAAGCCCTTGATCTCTTCTCAGAAAGTTTTTGATTGTAGGCATCTGATCCTACGTTATCCGCATGGCCCGAAATACGGATCTTATAACCCGGATTTTTGGCCATCAGACTCGCTACATCATCCAAAACAGCTTTATAGACAAACTGAATAACGGCACTGTTGGTTTCAAATAAAACCGGTTCTATCCGTACATCCATTATTCTTTGCGATTCATCTATTTTAACTCCCTGTTTGCGAGCGGCATCTGCTTCCATTTTGGCCTTTCTTTCCGCTGCTTTTTCAATTGCCTTCAATGTTTTGGCGTCAGGGCAACCTTGGAATTCAGGTTTACCGGCAATCTCGGGACAAAGGTCTTTGGCATCTTCTACCCCGTCGGCATCCGTATCCGGACAACCGGCAAACATAGCTACTCCGGGCACCGTTGGGCAAGCATCCTCTTTATCGGCGATACCGTCGTTGTCACCATCAGGGCAACCCTTGAGTTCGATTTTTCCGGCTACTGTCGGACATTCGTCGTCTTTATCCGGCAAACCATCTCCGTCGGTATCCGGGCAACCGTTAAATTGAGGCAGTCCCGCTACATCCGGGCAAGCGTCGTCTTTATCGGCAATTCCGTCTTTATCACGATCGGGGCATCCTTTCAGCGCCGGTAAGCCCGCTACATCCGGGCAAGCGTCGTCTTTATCGGCAATTCCGTCTTTATCGCGATCAGGACATCCCTGCAAAGAGAGAGGTCCGGCTTCGTTTGGACAGGCATCATCTTTATCCGCTATGCCGTCATTATCAGCATCCGGACATCCTTTCAGCGAAGCAAGACCGAAAGTATCCGGACAATCGTCGTCCTTATCCGCAATTCCGTCATTATCTTTATCCGGACAACCGTTCATTTTTACCGAACCCGGTTCTTTCGGACAAGCATCCTTTTCATCCGGAATACCGTCGCGATCGGTGTCTTTTTTATCAAAACGATACGCAATGGACAGGGTTGAAAGTTTGTATCGGTCTTCTCGGCCCGGATTTGCCGCTTGGCTTACGCCGTCCAAATAATCAGAGAAAGCCAAGCGAAAACCGGCTTCGGCCCCTAACACCCAATGCTCGGAAAGATCATAGCGCACTCCGATACCGAAAGGAATTACAAAATTGCTCTTTGAATATTTTGCCGCCTGATCGGCAATTGCTCCCTGCCGATAAACAGCTGAAGTAGAAGAAGTACCGGTAAAATCAGGTTTGGGGTTGGTGAATCCCAGTCCGGCACCGGTAAACAAATACGGTGACAACTTTCGCTTAAAACGTACCTGAAAAGCGGTAGAATCGTACCGAAAACGCTTCTTTCCAAGAAAATCGTATTCAACAATCGCCGAAAGGTCGGTCAGCGAGGAGGAAGTTTTGAAACCTCTGACTTTTCGATCGTCAAAATTATTATCATTACCGGATAACTTCCCGAAAGTTAAGGCGCCCCGTAGAGCCCAACTCCGATTGAAATGATAGCGGCCGAATACCCCGCCGCTCATTTTGGGTTCTTTTGAAAAAAAGTCTGATTTATTGAGGTCGCCTAAATATCCCGACAAGCCCAAACCGCCGCCCACCTCCCAACGCTGATGCACTTGTTGGGCATAGGAAGCAGGAAGCCCGAACAGCAACGAAACGATACTAATGGAACGTATAAGTAGCTTCATCATAGTTTTGGCAAATTAATTGATTCAGTAATGTGATTTCGGCCCTTTCAAAGGATTTCTTTCCGGCTCCGCCTATTTTACGCCTAAAACTAACAGAACGCCGCTGAAATACCAAATACTCCTCAAACCTGATGCCTTAACCAATGAATCAGAAGCCGAATTCCATAGGCGGTGGCCGATTTCATTGTGCCGAATTCAGAATCGCCGAAAGCAGTTCCGGCTATATCTAAGTGAGCCCACTTCGGATGCCCCTCAACAAACACTTCCAAAAATTTAGCCGCGACAATGGCCCCCGCTACGGGTTTACCGTGAAAATTCTTCACATCGGCCACGTCTGATTTCAGGTCGTCTTTATAATCATCCCAAAGCGGGAGTCGCCAAAGCTTTTCGCCCGTTTGCAGCCCGCTTTCGCTGAGACTTTGGGCCAAAGATTCATTATTGGTAAACAAACCCGCTGCGGCATAGCCCAGTGTGGCCACACAACTGCCCGTCAGGGTCGCTAAATCTATGATAACCTCGGGAGCAAAGTTGCGGTTCAGGTAATTCAACCCGTCGGCAAGGATAATTCTTCCTTCAGCATCGGTATCAATCACCTCAATTGTTTTGCCTGAATAACTTCCGATGACATCGCCCGGCTTAACAGCCCAACCGTCTATGCTGTTTTCGGTGGTCGGAATTATCCCGATCAAATGAACCGGCAGTTGAAGTTTAGCGGCTAATTCAACTGTACCCAATACAGCGGCGGCCCCTCCCATATCCGACTTCATATAATGCATATTCGTCGATTGTTTGAGCGAAATTCCCCCGGTATCAAAGGTAACTCCTTTGCCTACTAAACCTGTTTTTTGGGTTGCTGCCGGATGGGCATATTCGGTTATGATAAAATAAGGCGGATTTTTGCTGCCTTCCCCTACAGCTAACAATGCCGACAACCCTACTTCTTCGCACTTTTGTTGGTCGAACACCGTAGCCGAATAACCATATTGTTCGGCAGAGGCCACCGCCCAATCTGCCAATACCTTCGGATTTTTCTTATTGGAAGGCGCATTCATCAAATCCATGATTCGGATTTGGGTATGAGCCGTAGCCTCCCCTATTTTGGCTGCTTTCTCCGCTGTTTTTGTATTTGTCTCGGCTACGGCCAAATGCAGGCGAGTTTCGCGTCCGAAAAAATCAATTTTATCGCTTTTGTCTGTTTTATACAGTCCTAAATCGTAATCTCCCAACACACATCCGTTTACAATTGCCTCTACCCACTTTGCTTCCATGCCTCCGGCTGTCAATTCTAAGGTGATACTATCCGGCAAATTTCTTTTTCGGTTGTAAAAAAAAGAGCGTAGTGCCTTTACTAACTCTGCCTCTTTCGGTGACTTCCCTAAACCTAACAAAAATACTTTACGGGCTCCGTCGTAAAACAGATGTGTCTGTTTTAGCTCCGCTTTAAAATCTTCGGCCAACCACTCCGCATTCGGAAAAAAGGCCAAACGTTCCTTCAGCGTATCATCCTGTTGATACAGATAAATAACAACCTGACACGATTCGGGTACTTGGTTTACAACTTCTATGGTCATTTATAAAGAGAAAAAAGTAAATACGATTCAATGAAAAACCGGGAAGATCAACTAACTGTAACGATCATTCCGCCAAGGATAGGCCGTATTGGAATACCCTCTTTCTTCCCAAAAGCCCCGTTTATTTTTCGACAAAAATTCAAGGCGTTTGATCCATTTTGCCCCTTTCCAAGCATACAATTGCGGAGTAATCATTCTGACCGGACCACCGTGTTCTTTGGGCAAGGGTTCACCATAAACCGTATGGGCCAAAAGCACATCAGGTTTCAGGGCTTCTTCCAGCGATACATTAGTGGTGTAGGTGTCATAGCCATAGCACATTAAATGAGTAGCCGTCTCTTTCGGCTGAACTAATGCGGCGATATCCAACAATCTTACGCCTACCCACGACATATCCAATTTGGACCAAGTAGTCACACAATGAAAATCAGAGGTATCTTCCGTTTGCGGTAACGCCATAAAATCATCCCACGTCAGAATCATCGGATTTTCTACCTCTCCGTCGATATAAAGCCGCCACCGATCAAGCGATATATTGGGTTGATAGCCTAAATCAAGCACGGGCCATTTCGTCGTTAATGTTTGTCCTACGGGTGTCTGCGGCATTCCGTGGCGATTGAGTTCTCCGTGGCCTTGCGGGCGTTCATCAGCCATTGAAGGCGTATTTTGCATCTTCTCCTCAAACCGACTTTTCAGTTTCATCCGAGCTTCGATGATCTTGTCTAACTTCGTATTTTCTTCCATGGCATTCTAAATTTGTCCTTTGTTATAGGCATAAAACGACCTATCGGAAAAATAGTTTCAATCCTGTCGTTGCAACACAGAAAAGGCGAGTCAATCAACATAAAAAGGGTAAAATCAGGCAGGTGTAGAGACACGACCGGTATTCAACACACTGAAATCCCAAGTGTGACGGGAATCGTAAAAGAGTTGACCTTCGTCTATTGCCAAAGGGCCGGGGATATTGTTGTGGTATAATTTGCCGGTACCTAAACCTTGCGGAAGCGGATTGTCAAATTCGGCAGCAAATTGAGCAATGGCATTCAAACCGATATTCGACTCTAAGGCTGATGTAATCCACCAGCCGATATCCAACCGTTGCGCCGTTTCGATCCATTCCCGCGAAGATTCAAAACCGCCCAGCAGTGTGGGTTTAAGAATGATATACTGCGGTTTGAGATGTTTGAGCAAACGCCGTTTTTCGGCATAATCAAATGTGCCGATCAATTCTTCATCCAAGGCGATAGGTATGGGAGACGTCTCACACAGCTCGGCCATAAGGTCAAACTGTTTCGGTCGAACGGGCTGTTCTATGGAATGAATGTCAAATTCGGCCAATTTCAGCAGACGATCCCGAACGTCAGCCCCATCAAAAGCTCCGTTGGCATCTACCCTCAGGGTAATTTCCGCTGCCGAGAAATGACGACGAACATGGGCTAAAACGGCGCATTCCCGCTCAAAATCAATGGCACCGATCTTCAATTTAATAGTATCAAATCCTGCCTTGATCTTTTCTTCTACCTGTTGAAGCATAAAATCTTGGGTACCCATCCACACTAATCCATTGATGGGAATTCGGCGCTCACCGCTGACAAAGTCATTGGCAAAGAGAACCCGCCGGCACCCATTCAAATAATCCAACATGGCGGATTCGAAACCAAATCGAATCGAAGGCCACTTACTCCCGATAAGTTGATCCAGGATGATCGGAATATTCCAACTGTATATTTCTAAATCAAGACTATTGAAGTTTTGGCAGAACTGCTGCAGATTATCCTCAAAATCAGGGCGATCATCAATACTAAGGCCGCTCAACGGCCCGCATTCTCCCATTCCTGCCAAGCCGGGTTGGACATCATCATAGATTTTGAGAAGCCACGTATTTTTTTCAGTTAAGATACCCCGTGAAGTCCCCGCTTCAAACCGAAAGTTCAGTTTATATGGCTGATAATGAATCTTCAGGGACATCGGCAAATAACTGTTTGGGGTAAGTAGGCGCACAATTTAGAGAAAAATACCTTACTTTGCCAAAGTCAGTTTAAGAAAATGTTAAGAAAATTATCCAATGGCTTCAAGTGGATACTTTGGCCTCTCAGTTTACTTTACGGCTTTATCACCGGGCTGCGTAACTTTATTTACAACCTCAGGCTGAAAAAAGTATATCGGCCGACCATATACACCATCAACATCGGCAACTTGACAGTTGGCGGAACCGGCAAAACACCTCACATTGAATACTTAATTCGACACTTGCGTTCTTACTATAATTTGGCGACCTTAAGTCGCGGTTACGGTCGAAAAACAAAAGGCTTTCTACAGGCTGATTCGCAATCAACAGCCGCTAATATCGGAGACGAGCCTTTGCAACTTTACCGAAAATTTGGAAAGGACACTCCGATTTATGTCTGCGAAAAGCGGGCAGAAGGGTTACAAAGAATAGAAAAAGGGTTGCAGAAACCGGAAATTGTCTTGTTGGACGATGCCTTTCAACACCGAGCGGTATGCCCACATCTCAATCTGCTGTTAACCGACTACGGACGTTTATTTTATGAAGACTACTTACTTCCGATGGGTCTGCTGCGCGAGTCAAAACAAGGGGCCAAACGTGCACAGGCTGTTATCGTGACCAAATGCCCTCCTCGGCTTAGTGCTTCAGAGAAGACCGCCATCGTCAAAAAAATAGGTGCTTACACTCGGGAACATACGCCTGTTTTTTTTTCCGCATTTGACTACGCCGCTCCTATTCCCTATTTTGATTCGCTTCCTGCATTAACGCCCCATTCCGCTTGTCAATTAGTTTCAGGGATTGCTCAACCGTTTACTTTTGAACAGGCCGCTTCTGATTTTTTTACAGTAATGAATCATTCGGCCAAGGGCGACCATCACGATTTTACTAAAGAAGAAGTAAAGCGATTAGCCGAAACTTCTGACAAACTACCCGTGCTTACGACTGAAAAAGATTGGGTAAAAATTAAACCGATTTTAGAACAACTCTCCTTGACAAACAGTCGATTTTATTATTGGCCAATCCAAGTAGTCTTTCAAGATACCGGTTTTGAAGATTTTATTCTTAACGAAGCAGCGAAAAAGTACCGCGTTTAATAAAATTGCGCCCGATTTTATCGGTCACGCTGATGCGATAAAAATAAGGCCCGGTAGGTGCGGGATGACCGTTAACTGTACCGTTCCAATGACGGACATTTACCGTGGTATGAAAAACAGGAGAACCCCACCGATCATAGATCAGTACTTGGATATCGCTGTCAGCTTCGCCTTTTACTTCAAAAAAATCATTGACCCCGTCGCCGTTCGGAGTAAATACATCGGGGGCATAAACCCCCGCCAAGCTGACACATAGCCCTGAAGGCGGATCGACACAGACCGTGTTGGACAGTACAGTACCGGCACGGGTGTTCAATGTCAAACGATAGCAAGCCTTTTTTCCGCATTCAGCCAGATGATCTTCCTGAAACAAATCGGTAAAGGTAGGGTTCCACCAAGAAGCGTTATTCCGCTGTACTGTCATTTTCGTTACGTCTGAAGGATAACGATACGGTAAAATGCCGACAGTATTATATAAAACATCGGGAGTTACTTTCAGAAAACTGACACATAGTACATTTGATTCTAACGAAGCAATGCAAGAATCGCGCGGTTTGAGTTTATAGCAAAAGATTTTATTGGTATCTATCAAGACCTTGGTTTTTTCTTCTGCATTTCTAAAGATTTTCCCCGTGGTTTGGAAAGCACCTGTGCCGTCTTGTCGATATAATTCCAACTCAAATAAATCCGGATTATCAACAGTCAATTCTGCCGTGGAAGCATCCATGATATCTAACTTTGACAAAACAGCGGCTTGCGTTTTGTTTTCGAGCGATACGGTTTTGGTACTTTTACCGCCGCATTTACTGACACTATGGCGCCCCTGAACCGTAATTTGTTTGGGAGAGAGGTCATTATAACGATATTGAACCGACAAATTCAATCTATTGATAATGGCCACATTACCATCGCCCCATTCAATCACGTACTCTTCGTATTGAGTAATATCATGGTTGGAAATCGTGAGCGTGACCTGCCCGTTTGAGCAGGGCAACACTCGAAATGTCGGCGGGATAGGATCTTGTACGGTTACTCGCTGACAACTGCGAAGGGGCTGTCCCAGCGCACTTTCCGACAACTGCATAATGATGTACAGTCCGGGCTTGGTGTAGGTAAAACTTGTGGCAGTATCGAGCTTGTACAATTGCGGATTGTTGGGATTTCCTCCTTTGTAATCGTAGATATAGCGACCGTTGGTCGAACCGTTTTGGTTGTTGACTACTTTAACGGTATGCGAAATACAACCTACGGGATTGAAGATACGCATGCCGCCGCTGCCTACTCCCAGTTGGTTTTCACACTGATTGTCGCTGATCTGTTGGGCCGAAGAAGTAAACGTTTTAAAAAGAAGCAAAAAAAATACTGTCCGCTTTGCCGGCAGCCCGGACAATTGCGGCAAAGAAACAGGAATAAATTTACGGTAAAACGTTTCCCAAAATTGCATTCTTTTGAGTCTTTTCCGTAAAAATAACAGAATAGCGGAACAAAAATTGTATCCGCTATCCAAAAATCCAATAAATTATTAGAATTATTTAAGAATCATAACTTAACTTATACTTTTGCAAAACTTCGGCAGGTACTCCATCCCACGCATTGGGGCGATTTCCTACATAGCCTAAATATTTAAAACCGATCTCGGTAGTAAAGTAACCCGTAGCGGTCAAATTGCGCATTAAATTAAAAAAGGCAACTCCCTGACTCATATCGGGTTTGGCCAATCCGGGATACGCAATTTGGTCCAACATTTCAATTTGTTGGGCTTTGGTACAGGCAATAAATTTTTTCCCGAATTGTTTGGCACATTGGGTATCCAACCACACCAATCCGCCGCGCATCGGGGTTTGGTGTTGCGGCATATCTTTGACAATAAAACCGATAAACTCCGCTACTTTGGCTTCGGTCGCACCACCGAATTGTCCATCTGCCGGAATGATAAAATCGGCCAATACCCGAATGGTTTGCATTTCGTGGGCATTGAAAAATGTTTCCGCCGCAATTTTGGCGTCACGTGCCAATTCAGCAGCGCTTTTCCCGTTTTTAAAATCCGATAAGGAAGGAGGAGCCGCCGGTTTTTTGGGTACATCTGCGTGAGCTTCCGTACCGGCAACAGTAGCCGTTATCGCACTCAGTGACAAGGCTTTCAGCGTATCTCTGCGTTTCATAGGTTTGCTTTTTTACGTTGATCAATGATGTATTCTGAGGCGCGCATCGACAGGGCCAAAATCGTCCATGTCGGGTTTTTATCGGCTTGCGACACAAAGGTACCGGCATCTACAACAAACACGTTGCGAGAATCGTGCAATTGACTGTAACGATTGGTGACTGACTTTGACGGGTCATCACCCATGCGGGTTGTACCTACCTCATGGATAATACGTCCGGGAGCTGCCAAGCCATAGTTGGATTCCGGTCCGGGCTTTGGTCCGGTAGGGATTCCGCCCATGGCCGTAATTATTTCTTCAAAAGTATCCTGCATGTGCTTGGCCTGTTTGATTTCGTGCTCAGACCAGGTGTATTGGAAACGCAACACCGGGATGCCGTATTTATCTACTACGTTGGGGTCAATTTCGCAGAAATTATCTTCACGGGCAATGGCTTCGCCGCGCCCGGCCATGCCGAAATTAGCTCCGTAAAAATGACGATAGTCTTCTTTCAACGACAATCCGTAGCCTCCGGCCGGCTTCATTTTGCCATCTTTAGCAGGATATTTCCCGTTCATGTTTTCCATGCCGAACCCAAAACCATAACCCGGCATGCCCATACCGCCGCCGTATTCGATGTGATAGCCGCGCGGAAAATCCAGCTTTTTATCGTTGAGCCACCACGGGGAATACACGTGTGCTCCTCCGACGCCGTCTTCGTTATAGCGTTGACGATCTACTAAGTGTGGCAAAAAGGCACTGCGACCTGCCCCGGTCGAATCATGAAGGTACTTACCCAACACACCGCTCGAATTGCCCAGGCCTTTGGTATGACGTGACGATTTTGAATTTAACAACAAACGGGCAGTTTCGCACGCACTTGCTGCTAAGACGACGATATTGGCACGAACGGTATATTCCTGTCCATTATCTTTACTGACATAAGATACTCCCGTAGCAATACCCTCTTTATCAGTAAGTACTTCACGAGCCATTGCATTGGTAAATACTTTGACATTCCCCGTTTTTACCGCCGGTTTGACCAGTACCGAAGAGGAAGAGAAATCGGCATAGGCCTGACAGCCGCGACTGCACTGCGAGCAGTAAAAACAAGAACCGCGATCATTATTGATGGGTTTGGTCAAAATGGAAAGCCGTGACGGTATCACGGGAATATTGACTTTCTTTCCCGCCTGCTTGAGCATCAATTCGTGCAAACGAGGTTTAGGCGGCGGCAGAAAAATACCGTCGGGTTCATTAGGAATATTCTCAACACTGCCGAATACCCCCACCAATCGGTCCACTTTATCATAATAGGGTTTTACATCCTCATAGCCGATGGGCCAATTGTCTCCCAAACCGTCTACGTTTTTTCGTTTGAAATCCAACGGTCCGAAACGCAGCGAAATCCGCCCCCAGTGGTTGGTTCGCCCCCCGATCATCCGCGACCGAAACCAGTCAAATTCGGTACCTCTTTTGCGCGTGTAAGGTTCGCCGTCAATTTCCCAACCTCCCCAAGCGGCATCAAAATCCCCGAAAGGACGGTGATTGCCGGCACCGCGACGCGGTGATTCCCAAGGGTTTTTCAATTGGGTAATGTACTTAGGATCAGCCGGATCGTACCAAGGTCCCGCTTCAATCAGCGCAACTTTAGCACCGCTTTCGGCCAACACCTTGGCAGCCATACCGCCGCCCGCCCCCGACCCTACGATACAAACATCATAAACGGTGGGTTGTTCTTTGATCTGAAAACTCATAAGGTGTAACGAAATGGATTTTTAAAATTTTTCTTTAAATCAATATAAAGCAGTTGCCGTAACACAAATACTGTATTTCAAATCAACAGTACTACAAACCGCCGTAAATATCCGGAGAAAACTTCCTTTTGCCGGAAAGCCTCTCTTTGGTATAGCATAGCTTCCCAAGCTTTTTTCAATAAATTTGCGGCCTTATTGTCTGATTATGGCCTTGTATCAATCCCCTTCTGTCTTCAACAAATACGCTTCTTATTGGCTCTTGGCTATTTTGGCAGTTGCTCTGCTTCTTCGCCTTTATCATTTGGATGCGCACGGCATTTGGTTTGACGAAAAATCCACCATGGTGGTAAGTCAGGGAATTGTCTTGGACGGAGCCAACCAAAAGGATGTATTTGACAAAGGGAAATTGGTCTATACCAATCAGGAATTTTGGCGGGAGAAGCAATTGCCGGATTATTACGAAGCCATGACCCGCAGCGACATCGGCAACAGTTCTTTTTATTATTTTTTATTACATCACTGGCTCAATCTTTTCGGTATTTCCGATTTCTCCGCTCGTCTTTTATCCGTACTTTTCAGCGTTTTGACGGTTCTTTTACTTTTCGTTTTCACCAAACATTTCTTCAAATCCAACACCCTTGCCCTGACAGCGGCAGCCTTAGCAGCCATAGAGCCTTTTTTTATAGCTTACAGCCAACAGGCCCGCAACTATTCGTTGACCTTCTTTTTAACGTTGCTTGCCTCTTATTGTTTCCTTCGGGCTTTGGAAGCCGATGAAAAAAAGCAATCTTCTCGAAAATGGTTTATTTTCTACGCCATTTCGGCCCTTTTAGGGCTGTATTCTCACTTTTTGGTGGCCTCCGTGTTATTAGCGCACGGTGCCTATGTTCTGTTCTTTGTTCGTCAATTCAAAAGTTGGGTTGCTTTCAGCATCGCGGGAGCAGTAGCCGTTGCCGGGCTGGCGTGGTGGCTTCTCTACGGCGGCGGTCAATATACCTTATTCAGTCTCAACCATCAGTCAAAAGTATATTTGGAATGTGCGCTGAATCGACCGTATAATAATCCCTACGGAATTATTCTGCCGGCTACGTTGAACAACGTTTTTCAAAAAAGCGTACCTATGTTCACCGATTTGTGGGTATTTACCAACGGTATTACCGAACAGCTCATGGGCAAAAAAAACGGCGTATTGGCCGGCAGCCTCGGCGTTTTATTGATTCTGGCATATCGTTTTTCTAAGCAAAAACATCCAAAAGCCAACGCGTTATTCATTATCGCTGTCATCAGCATGGCAGGCAGCAGTTTCGTGTACCGAGAACTGACGCCCGGTTTTTGGGTCTTGTCGACAGCGGTATTTATGACCTATCTCGCGTTGGAAGTATTGTTTGACAAAAAAAGCGTTTATTCCAAAAAACACTTATGGTTTTTGGTGCTTATCGGATTGATTCCCACGGCGTTTCTTATTTTTAACGCCGTCAGAAGCGGACATACCTACGGGCTTATGCAGCGCTATTCTGGCTTTTCATTTCCCTACGTTACGATTTTGGCCGGTATCACTTTAGAAAAGTTAGGGCAGTTGAAATCCCCGATCAAGTGGGTCATTGCAGCAGGATTAGGCATTCAATTATTTTTTGTGGTTCAAACGCTCCGAGCCATTTACGCCGACCGTTCTCCTAAATATACCTATCGCATTGAGCCGCGTCAGCCCAACCCGCATTATGCCGCTGCTCAACTGGCTAAGCAGCTCTATCAAGCGGGCGATACCCTCCTTTTGCCGGCTCCGTTGGCCAAGTTTGACAACCCGATGGACAGGACTTATTTGCCCTATTCGGTGGTAGATGCGCAATATTTTAACCTGTATTTGCCAAAAGACGGTATCTTTGTGCAGAAGTTAGACACCATTCATGTCGATAAGATACGATTGAAAAAGGCGAATGGCACTATAACAGAACTCACAGACTTGAAAGGAAAACGATACTAATGGTCGAAACACATGCTATCGCAACAGACACTTTACGGCTTAGCGGCGAGCTTCGTCTTAAGGTGCTGGGTCTTTATAAAAAAGCAAATGCCGGTCATATCGGTTGCGCATTAAGTTGTATCGATTTGCTGATCGCTGCCTTGGTTCGTAAAAAAAGGCCGCAAGATTCCTTTATTCTTTCCAAAGGCCACGCGGCAGCGGCTCTTTACGTGACGCTTAACTACTTAGGGGAAATAAGCGACGAAGTATTGGACACATTTTACGCCGACGGAACAACGCTACCCGCTCACCCTGCTCCTAACCAACACGCCGGTATTCCGTTTGCCACGGGTTCCTTAGGTCACGGGTTGCCTATTGCTGCCGGCATTGCGCATGCCGCAAAACTCTCCGGTAATGATTCTTTTTCGTACGTGTTAATGTCAGATGGAGAAACCAACGAAGGAACGACTTGGGAAGCGGCTCATTATGCCATTCAGAATCGCCTGGACAATCTGATTTTGATGATTGACCGAAACGGTTTGCAAGGCTTTGGAAATACTTCCGATATTTTGGGCGATTCGGCGGCACTGCTTAAATGGCGTGCCATCGGTTTTGATGCTTTTGAAGCCGACGGGCACAATCCGGCTGCAATTGCCGAGCTGATTGAGGTTCTCAAAAATCGTCCGAACGGTTTACCCAAAGTGATCATTGCCCGGACGGTGAAAGGAAAGGGAGTTTCTTACATGGAAAACCGCATGGAATGGCACTATTTGCCCATGAGTGATGCGCAATATGAGCAGGCAAAAGCAGACGTTCTAAATAGCTATTTAACTACCTGATCATCAAAACAAAATATCAAACAACCACTACCTTATTCATTGCATTTTGATTTACCGGGATAAAATACGCCAACTTAAAGGACCCATTTTTGTCTATGGAGCCAGCGGCTTTATCGGAGCCAATTTGTTTAAAGATATTTTCAGCGTTCGGCAGGATGTGTACGCCGTTACTCATGATGCTACCAAAGCTTGGCGGTTGAAGTTGTTGAATGTTCCTTTCGAAAATATTGTCCATTGCGACATTCTTTCCAATACCTCCGTTGAAACTATTTTTGAGCAGTACAAGCCGCGCACCATCTTCAATTTGGCGGCTTACGGAGCTTACAGTAAGCAAAAGAACGTTAATCTCACCTACGAAACCAACGTCATCGGTACGGTCAATATTTTGGAAAATTGTACCGACGAAACGGTTTATATCCATGCAGGCAGCAGTTCTGAGTATGGCTTTAACTGCTCCGGCCCTAAAGAAACCGACCCCGTCAAGCCCAACAGTCATTATGCCGTTTCCAAAGTATCGGCTGCGTATCTGATTGAATTTTACGCCAAAGTACATCAACGGAAAGCGCTCAATCTTCGCCTGTATTCCATTTATGGTGCTTGGGAAGAGCCCGACCGGCTGATTCCGCGATTGATAGAAGAAGCCCGAAAAGGAAAATACCCTCCGTTGGTTTCCCCCGACATCAGCCGCGATTTTGTGTATGCCGACGACTGCGTAGAGGCATTTTTAGATGCGGCTTTGCAAGTAAACCCTACTATTTCGGGAAAATCGTATAACATTGCCACGGGTCAAAAAACGACGATGCGTGAGTTGGTAGATATTTCGCGTCAGACATTCGATCAGACTGAAAGCCCGACTTGGGGAAGTATGCCCAATCGCGGGTGGGACTTGGCCGAATGGTACGGCGACCCAACCGAAGCCCAAAAGGACTTGGGTTGGCAGGCACGTACTTCCCTGAGTGAAGGTCTGCGTCTGACCAAAGAATGGCAGGAAGCGCATCACTACGAAACCAACGTATTGCCCGCCTTTGCCAATCCCAAATTAAACCCCGTCATTACGGCTATCATTGCCTGTTATAAAGATGCGCAAGCCATCCCGTTTATGTATGAGCGGTTGGTAAAAACGTTCAACAGCCTTAAAGTACGCTACGAAATTATCTTTGTCAACGATGCTTCTCCCGATAATCAGGACGAAGTGATCAATGCGATCTGTCAACGGGATTCGAACGTGATCGGCATTACGCACTCCCGGAATTTCGGCTCCCAATCCGCTTTTTTGAGCGGAATGGAAATTTCGACCGGTGATGCCGTGGTATTGATGGACGGTGACTTGCAAGACCCGCCCGAGATCATTCCGCAATTCTACGAAAAATGGAGCAACGGCTATGATGTGGTTTACGGAGTGCGCGTACAGCGCGAAATGAAACCGCATATCCATTTCTTTTACAAGACTTTCTATAAAGTTTTTCAACACCTAAGCTACGTACCTATCCCGCGCGATGCCGGTGATTTTTCCATGATCGATCGGAAGGTGGTTAAGGAATTAGTGGCGTTGCCCGAAACAGAGCAATTTTTACGCGGTTTGCGGGCCTGGGTAGGCTTTAAACAAACCGGCGTGGATTATGTCCGTCCGGAACGTATGTTCGGGGTTTCGACCAACAATTGGCGCAAAAACATTTGGTGGGCTAAAAAAGCCATCTTCTCCTTCAGTTTTGCGCCGTTGGAATTGATGAGTTATGCCGGATTTATCCTGACCGGTTTATCCATCTTGGGTATTTTTTACCAAATTCTGGCTAAATACTTTTTTGCCCCCGATACCCCGCAAGGGTTTACCACCGTGATTATTCTGATTGTGTTGTTTGGTGGGCTTACCTTATTAGGCATCTCCTTCTTAGGCGAATACATCAGCAAAATTTTTGAGGAGACGAAAAAACGTCCCAAATTTATCCGTACCAAAATTCAAAAGGGAGAGAAAACATTCCGTACTTCAGAAGAGATTATGACATTAGTGAAGCAGCGAAAGAAGTAGTCGTTTGATACTTTCCCTAAGGTGTCAACAAACGATGAAAACCTCAGGAGACTATCCGCTATTCGTTAAATTATTGTTTTTGTTCCCCCTTGCAGTATTCTGCATTTTTTTGGGGTATTTTGCCGTCGACGTTCCGCAGGGAGATGATTTTGCATTGATTTTACATTTCCTCTCCAATTACGTTTCGACAGGTAACGATTACACCCAAAAAATAAACTTACTGACGGCTCAGTTTGTCGAGCACCGACTTTTGTACACGCGACTCGTCGTCTTGTTTCAGTACTTACTGACGGGGAAAGTGTCTTTTTATTTGATCATTTTCCTGGGAAATCTGTCCTTATTGGGAATTTTTGTTTTGTGTTGGCGGCAGTTGAAAACTGCCCGCTATTCGTTGCTGTACCTGTTGCCCATTTCATTGCTTCTTTTCCAACCGTGTTATTCTTACGACGGGGTTTTGTGGCCGGCCGCGACTTTAGCCTATAATTCCGTCTCCTTTTTTGCCCTGCTCACCATCCATTGGCTGTCTTCCCGACGCCCCGTTCATTTTTGGTTGGCCGTAGTCAGTGCCGCCCTTTGCACTTATACTTTCGGCAACGGTATGTTGGTGCTGCTCGCCGGGGCCGGTTTGTTGATTGTCCAAAAACGTTGGAAACCGCTAATCATTTGGATAGGTATTTCAGTCCTGATTGGGGCTGTGTATTTCCACGAGTATCTCCTGATTCAAAGCCGTAATAATCCTTTGGATAATCTTTCAACGCATACGCTTTACGTGGCCATTAACTTCTTTATTTTCCTCGGCTCAGCTCTCAACTGGGACGATGCTTGGCCTAAATTTCTTACTTTAAGCGACTTAAACTCGTTAGTCGGCGGCATTATTGTTTTTGGTTTTGCGGGTTACGTGTTTTATCTATCCTTCGTATCCCTTTTTTCAACCATACGCCGGAACAATACTGTCTTGTTCGATTTTTTATTCGGAGGATTTGTCTTTTTTGTTCTCACCGGATTATTGGTCAGTGTGTCCCGGGTCAATGAAGATTCGTTGCTTTTGCACATTAATCGTTATCGAATCAACTCGGTCGTTGTTCTGCTTTTATCGTATTTAACCCTGATTCCGTTCTTCGAAAAGCATCGGCGTTTCTATCGACTCGTTCCGATAGGGCTGACGGGTTTTTGTCTGCTTTCTTATTTTCACTTCTACGCTGTGTTTTCGGAATATAAGCGTACCTACAGTGCCGGCAAGTTTAATTGGGTCAATGCCCATGAGTGGTTTATCTACCGCGATACTTCCTATTGGGAGAAAGCGTCGGAGATGGTCACCCATCAGGCGCGCCAAAAACTCGGCTACCAAATCGCCTCTTCTCCTTTTTCGCAAGTCATCTCCGAAGAAAAACCTTTAAAAGAATTGAAGATAAAAAAATCGGAAGCCGAAAAATCAATTAGTGTAGAAGGCTATCCCGATTCCGCAGGTTTTTTAGGCTGGGGCAAAGATTACTATCTTGCCTTTCGAAATGTAGGACAAGCCACCACCTATCTCGCTCAAACGCACTACAATCGGCGAAGTATTCGGTATTTTCTGATGGGACAACCCTATTATTATCCCGTTTTTCACGCTAATCTTTCTTACCGTCATTTTCCCACGGGCAAGTACCAAGTCGGCATTGCCTTGGCCGAAAAAAACAAGTTAGAGATCTGTTGGCAGCCGGTCACTTTTCATACAGTGCAGGAGAGCAATGTTAGGCAATAAAACACCGGATTTGGGTAGCCCTTTGAATTTCGCTTATTTTGCAGTTAAGTTTAGAATGATTGAGAAGAAAAGTAGAGATGAGTCAAATTGCCAAAATTCTTATCAATATACTTCGTGGTCAAGCGGACTGAAATATAAACTTTGAAGACTTGCGGCGATTGCTTTTATATTTAGGTTTTGAGGAGCGTATTAAAGGAAGTCATCATATCTATTCCAAAACAGGCGTTGATGAAATTCTAAATCTTCAACCTAAAGGTAATAGTGCTAAATCTTATCAGGTAAAGCAAGTAAGAGCACTCATTTTGAAATACAAGCTAACAGTAGACTAAGATGAAAACAGAAAGTAAGTACGAAATAATCATTTATTGGAGTGAAGAAGATAATTCCTTCATTGCAGAAATACCTGAATTAGCCGGTTGCATGGCCGATGGCCAAACGTACTCAGAGGTAGTCAAAAATGCAGAAACAGTAATTGAAGAATGGATTGAAATGGCCTTATCACTTGGGAGAGATATTCCAAAACCCAAAGGTAAGTTAATGTTTGCTTAAATTATGCGTAAAGAATTTTCAGCTGCCGTCGAAAAATTAGCTCTTGCCGACGAATCGGTCGTGTTTATCACGGGCGATTTGGGGTACAATGCCTTGGAGAATTTACAAGAGAAATTAGGAAAGCGTTTTATCAATGCCGGTGTGGCCGAACAAAACATGGTAGGCGTGGCCGCAGGGATGGCCTACAAAGGCTATAAGGTATTCTGTTACAGCATTGCCCCGTTTATTGTGTATCGTTGTTTGGAGCAATTTCGTAATGACGCCTGCCTGCATAACCTTCCCGTTTTTTTGGTAGGTAACGGCGGCGGCTACGGTTACGGTATTATGGGCAGTACGCACCATGCCATTGAAGATTTAGCCTGTTTGAGCAGTTTGCAAAATGTAAAGACCTGGATCCCGGCTTTCAGCGATGAAGTAGAACCGGCTTTAACCGCGATTCTTCAGGAAAAACGCCCCGCTTACTTGCGTTTGGGGGTGGGTCCCCTCACGCCGGAAGGAGCGCAACTATCGGGTTCTTTGAAAAGAATAACGCATCCTGCCAACGCCCAAACGGCCATCGTAGCTTTAGGCCCTATTGTGGCTAATGTACTGAAAGCACTGTCACAAACCGGACTGCAAAACGAATGTAACGTTTACACTGCCCTTACGCTCCCGCTCGAACTCACCGAGCAAACTGCGGAGGAATTGCGTAAGGCGGACAATATTTTGGTCGTGGAAGAACACGTCAGTATCGGCGGGTTGGCGCAGCAGCTTTCGGTGAAACTTTTAGAAGCAGGCATTCATCCTAAAAAATTCAAATCTCTCTCGGCACAGGGCTATCCTAACGGCCGTTACGGAAGCCAAAGCTACCATCAGGCACAATCGGGATTGGATACGGCCAATATTGCCAACATCCTGCATTCTTTCATCCCTTCACTTATTCACTGATCGTGTCGATGAATAAACGGGCATTAGCTTCCTTGATCGTTACGTTCGCGCTGATCTTTGTGTACTATCAGCTCTGGAACCGCTATGCCATCAATATCCCCAAATGGGATGACCATGCTTTCAAGGCTACCATTCAGAATTTTGAAAAGGCCGATAAGTTGGGAGGTAAACTGTATGAAGTTTACCGACAACATAACGAGCACCGCGTAGCCCTTACTCGGCTCGTTGCGATCATTGATTATAAAATTTTCGGTCGTATCAATTACGAACACCTGATGTTTATCGGGAATTTGGCCCTGCTGGTCATTTGGTGGCTTTTGACTCGTTTCTTCAAGCCTCTTCCCGGAGCCGTTTGGTATGCTTTGCCCATTGCCACCTTTTGGTTTTCCTTGGCTTTCTGGGAAAACACCTTTTGGGGAATGGCCGCTATCCAAAATATGTGGGTGGTGGCTTGGGCTATGTTAACTTTCTGGCGACTCAGTCGAACCGATACTTATTGGTGGTGGGCTTTGCCTACGGCCTTTATGGGCATGTTTACCAGTGGAAACGGGCTGCTGATCTTTCCGGTAGCCTTAGGGGTTTTGCTGCTCCAAAAACGCCCGAAAGAGGCAATTATCTGGACAATTTTCAGCGCTATAAGTATCACTTTGTACTTTTGGGATTACCAAAGCCCGCCCACCGATCTGAGTGCTTCCGGCAGTTTTCAAGCGTTTATCCGAAGTTATATTTTATTTTTCGGGTCCATGGCCGAGGGATTACCTTTCGGGAAAGTACCCACCCAAATGCCCGTTTGGATAGGCACTTTGACCTTATTTGTCAGCCTGAGTATTCTGCTGTACTTACTGAGAAGCTATTGGAAGCGCAATTTTGTCTTAGACGCTTTCGATTATTTTTATTTGGGCGGCGTTTTATTTGCTTTGGGTACCGGACTCATCGTCGCCTACTCACGCACCGGCTTAGGTGCGGAGGTCATGCTGATGAGTCGCTATAAGCTGTATTCGGCGCTGGTACTCAGTTTCAACATTGCCTATTTGACCCGTTTGGTCAGTCCGCGCTTCCGAGAGGTCCTTACAGTCACGTTTGTGGTAGGCACCGGTTATTTGTACGCCTGCAACCAACACTATCATTTGTACGAAACCATTCAACTCCGTAAATACAATATCACGAGCAGTTTTAACTCTCCCGATTCCAGCGCTATTTATCGCGCTCCGCGACTGTTCTTAGAAAAGATCACCTTACCCCAAGACAGCGTTTTTAACGGTAAACCGTGTCAAACCACCAACAATACCCTGAATCTCACCCAACCGGAATACCGCTTGTATGACCTACGTGACGGAGGACTGTATGTATTGCTGACGAACCGCCAACACCGATACATTTTCCCGACTTGGCAAGCCCGCAAGCATTCCTTTCGCAACGTCTTCAATTATAATCGCTATTTTATCAAAGGCTCCACTGCCCTCATCAACGGCCGGGAAGTAGAAGCAGGCACCTATCGCGTTCGATGGCTTCATTACGACCGCCAAGGCAAGCTGTATTTGGAAAAGGCGGCTTGCGAGACCGTCTCTTTTGAAAAAACCGAAAAACAAACCATTAAGACAAATTGGTGAAACAGCAGAGCCATTATCTCATTCAATTAGACGGATTGCGTTTTATAGCCGTAGCCTTGGTGTTATGGGATCATTGGATGCCGGAGCCTCATACCTTACCCTTCGGTAAATTGGGGGTCAATTTGTTTTTTGTTTTAAGCGGTTTTCTCATTGCCCGAATCCTTTTGAGCAGTAAAGACAAAAATTACGGAAAAGAAGACGGCTTGGGCGATTACCTCAAAAAGTTCTACATCCGCCGTACACTTCGCATTTTTCCTATTTATTACCTTTCCCTGATTGTGTTATGGCTTCTGCATGACCCTTCGGTAAGGGGGAAGGAATTATGGCAATTTCTGTATGCATCCAATATCTACATTGTACTCAAAAAAACGTGGTTGGGGGTCACCGATCATTTTTGGTCGTTGGCCGTAGAAGAGCAGTTTTATATTTTCTTCCCGCTGCTGATCTTCTTCATACCGCGTCGTTATACGACTACTTTTTTCGGTATTCTGATCGTGCTGAGCGTGCTGCTGCGCGCTTATTTCCTGAAAACCGACCAACCTTGGTATGTTTCCTACGTTACCATGCCAACGGCCCTGGATGCTTTCGGTTTCGGAGCCCTAATGGCGTATGCTCAATTGTATCACCTGACTTTATTTCAAAAGCTGTTTCGCAACCGACTTTATTTAACCCTGAGTTTCGGTGCATTGGTCATTATTTTTCTGTTATCCGCTCAGCTCACGAAGGCAGGAGTCAGCCAAGACAATAATATGTACATCAATATTTGGGAACGTTTTTTTGCCTCCGTTTTCTTTATGTTCTTGATCGGCGGGGCTATTCTCGGCTACAAAGGTTGGTTCAAATGGTTTTTAGAACATCCGATCAGCAATTATTTAGGTCGGATCAGTTACGGACTTTATGTGTATCATAACTTTGTGTACAATCATTATCACTCCCCGGCCTATCACCCGGTAGTGCGCCTTTTCAACAAATTGGGCCGAAATATTGAAGGCTTTCAACACATGCACGTTCTTCAGGTATTGATTTTATTTTCATTGACCACGGTAGTGGCAACCGTATCCTGGTACTTGATTGAAAACCCGGTTAATAACCTGAAAGACAAGTATGCCCCATAGAATCGGCACGGCGTTTGATAACCCTAAAATAAATCCTTCGGGAGCAAACGTAGGCTAAACGCCTTTTTTTGAGTAGTTTTGCGGGCAAATTAATCGACCGCGCAATTCCGTTGTGCCATTCGCGAATCATAAATCCCAAATTAACTGATGAGCCTTTATTTCTCGATTGTGATGCCTGCTTATAATGAAGAAGAATGTATTGAGCAGGTAGTAACTATGTGGACTTCTTTTCTCACCCATACTTTTCCCGACAAAGAAACCAAGTTAATAGTAATCAATGACGGTTCTAAAGACGGTACCAAAGTCATTTTGGATCGCATTGCTCCTTCCATTAAAAATTTGCTGGTAGTACACCAACCCAACGGCGGTCACGGTAATGCTGTAGTGAACGGCTACCGCAAAGCCGCAGAGCTCAATTCAGAATGGGTATTTCAAACCGACAGTGATGACCAATTTGTAACCGAGGATGTGAAAAAGTTGTGGGAAAAGCGCAACGAATCCAATTTTGTGATGGGTTATCGGCAGGTTCGTCATGATGCCGGCGCTCGTTTAATTATCACCCGCATTCTGAAATACACTATCTTTTTTGTGTACGGCACGTTCATCAATGACGCCAACATTCCTTTCCGCCTCATCAAAGGGAGTTATCTCAAAAAATTATTAGCCCAATTGCCCGATCCGGAGCCGTTTGCTCCGAATATCTTCTTGGCAGTCATGGCGAAAAAAGCCGGCGAAAAAACTTTTGATATTCCTATTACGCACAAGGAACGCCTTACCGGTACCGTTTCGATCTTGCGTTGGAAACTGATCAAAGTGTGTATTCAGAGCTTTAAAGAATTGCTCCGGTTCCGGATGGAGCTTAATGGCAAAGTAAGAGCCATCAAAGCATCCTGATTTTAGGCGAAGGCAGTCACTATGAAAAAAAGAGGCTTAATTGTCGGCATAGCATTCGTCGTATTATTTGCCGGGTGGTGGGGATTTCAGCGTTGGCAGATGTACTCGGCTTCGGTATGGAAACTGCTGCCCGAAAACGCCTTTTTTTTAGTGCAAAGTCGGCATTTACAAGACACTACCTACAAAGTCCAAAAGGGCGGTATCGAAATGCGCGATGTGCCGCTGTTCAATTTAGCGGCCCGTCAAATTGATCAGTTTCGGTTGCTGTCGGACGACGACAATCGGACCGAGCAACTGCTGAAGGGTCGTTCTATTACTTACGTACTTCAAAAAACTTCGGGCGGGCGCTTCATTTATCTGGTTTTTCTTCCGTTGGAAGCCTTTCAAAGCTATAATTGGCTGGAAGGGCCAAGTTCTTCCAAAGTACGGGTGACGTCGCATATTCACAGCGGACAGAAAATCTATGATGTTTCTAATCCTGTTTCGGAACCTTTGTTTACCTATACCTTCTTCAACAACTTTTTGGTTTCCTGTTCGTCGGGTGATGTGTTGGAAGACTGGATCCGGTTTGCCAAGAGTCCTCTCCGAGCCACCAATACCAGCCGTTTTGAAAGCATCAAACAAGAGGGCAGCGACTTGAGCGTGTACTTGGACAATGCGCTGCTTTCGGACGCCCTTCGTAACGAAGCCGCCACGAACCCCGACGCGGGATTGCTTTATTTCCTGTCATTTTTGCCGGGAACCGAAGGGCTGCATTTGGATAAATTTTTCTCTTCCAAAAACCCTACGTTGACCTCAAAAGGCAAAAAAATAAAATTGACGGGCTATTTGGAAGCACTGAACAATCAAAAAGCCTCTCCCCTGAAAAATACCTTTTTCATTCCCAACAACACGGCTATTCTGTACCGGTTAGGGTTTGACGACGGGGCAGCCTTTACTCGAAAACTGCGCACTCAATTGATCAGTATTTCATCGGATTCGGTCAATCAGGCCCGCAAGGAATTATTGACCCTCTTAGGTATCTCCCGTTTGGATTCGTTTTACCGAAGCATGAACAAAGAACTGATTCTTTGCCAATTAGAGCCAAACAATGTACTGACCAAAGGACAGATTCTTCTTCAGCAGGTACACCCCAAAAATGGACTTGAAGGGTTTTTCAAACGCCTTTCTGTACTTTTTAACAAAAACCGAGGGGTACCTTATGAGCCTTTTCAGGGAGGATATGTTTATACGATTGATTGGTTTGAACTTCCCTCCGTGCTTTTCGGTGGTCTTTTCAAAGGATTTCCTAAGTGCTACGTGGCTTTTCATAAGAACTTTGTGATCTATTCCAATGATTCGCAAGTACTGAAAGACTACCTCATTGATTTGGAATACCAGCGTACGTGGGCCAACTCGGCGATCCATCAGGCTTTCTTGGAAAAAACGCTCGGGGCTTCCAATTTTACCTTTGCGATCAACCCCCGCAAAAGTAAAGACTACATGGGGGCAGGTTTTATGAATTACCTGTTCAACAACCTCAATTACGATATTACCGAAAAACTGCCTTTTGATCAGTTAGTGTTCCAATCCGCCTACAAAAACGAACGGGCTTATTCCTCGCTTACGTTCGGGCGTCTGAATAAAGCGACCAGTGCCAAAACGCTCAACAAGGTTTTTTTACAACAGGAACAGGCTTTTGAAACCACCCCGACCGGCGGGCTTTATACCGTACGAAATTACCCGACCGGGCTGGAAAAAATAGTAGTGGTGACTCCGTCGCGCGAATTGCAGAATCCTTTTGTTGAAGAGAAAAAGCGAAAAATAGGGCAGTTGGACGCCCCCATCGTAGGCGACATCTACTCCGTTGACTTCCTGAGTATCGGCCGATTGCAGTACGTTTTTGCTACCGAAAAAAGCCTGAATGTGATTGACGAAGACGACAGTCAACGCTACATGTCACTGCCCGCCGTAAAACTGCCGGTAGGTCGTAAGATTCGCAGTTTTCAGCGGTTGGAAAGCGGCATTGAGGGCAGTTTTCGTTTTTTGGTAATTGATACCAACGGATTTTTATACCTCTGGAACAGCCCTAATCAGCCTCCCGTGGTTCTTAATGGCTCTCGGCCGTTTGTGGATTTGTTGCTGCCTATTCACGAAGTGGAATATTTGGGAAAACGTCACTTCCTGTTCACGCAGGCAAGCGGTCAGGTAGGCTTGATCAGCGAATCGGGCGTCGTACCGGAACCTTATAAATTAGACCTTAAAACCAATTTTTCAGGACCGTTCTTTGGCGTATTTACTCCCGAAAACGGAAATACCAATCTTCTCGGCGTAAGCAAATACGGTGTATTGTTTGAAATTACCTTAGCGGGTAAAATCACCAACAAAGTACAATTGTTCCGGTCAGACCCTACCTCTTTTTTCCGATCAAGGGCGGCCGTCAACAATCGCGATTGGATCTTATTCCGCGAATCGGAAACCCGGTTTGCGGTATTGGACAAACGAGGCAAGGAATTGTTTTCGGCCAAAGGACTGGTAGAAGATCAAAATCAGGTGCAATATCATTTTCTGAGTTCAGAGGTGAAGTTTCTGAGCGTAAAATCAGGTAACTATACCACCTTGTATGATCTGAAGGGCAACCAAATCGGCGACAAGCCTATTCCCGGTGAACTTCCGGTTCGGGTAAGTTTGGTTGAAGGCTACAATAAATTGCTGATTTACAGCTACGCCAATAAGAAAATACAGATTTGGTCGCTGAAAATTCGATAGGCTTTGCAGTTAGTTATTCACTTGGCCGGCCGCTCTGCTTGTTACTGACGCCTTTTCTGACTCTCTATGAAGAAAATCGCCAAATACACTGCTCTCTTTGTCTTTTCCCTACTTTGGGTGGCAGGCTGTCATCCTTTCCTTCGCCGAACGGCTTTTGAATGGGGATTGACCAAAGACTCGTATCGGTACGGCGATCTGTACCGGCTGTCCAATTTAGCGCAATTCAAGCAACCTGCCGAGACCTGTCCGAAAAAATTTGCCGGCATTCAATCAAAGAAAAACGCCGCCCTGTACATTATCGGCGATAGTTTTACGGAAGAAGCACGCGTCAATGCCGACGATTTTAACTCTACCGGCTATCGTAGAATTCACTGGAATGATTCGCTTCGTATCACTTTAGACACGACCAAACGGAATATCTTAGTGTTGCAAACCGTGGAAAGGCATTTTCGCGAACATTTCGCTGTCCCGGTTCATCAGTTTGAAGTTGTTTCTTCGGCATCGCCACAAGTCGCCCCTCCCCCGGCGCCGTCTCCTTCCTTGTCTGATTTCTTTACAACGCTGTACAACGACGCAGAAAAAACCCTTAAAGAGAGCGAAGAATCCTTGGCGAGTTTTTTGTTTTCAGGGGATGTATTTCTGCGGTTGAAAGAGATAAAAGCAGGAATCAATCTTCAGTGGTTTGACCGGCACAGTGAGCAGGTAGCTTTGTCACCCGACAAAAAACATATTCTGTTCCATTGGGATACCGATTCTACCCGCATCACTTCCTCTTTTCATTATTTACCCGACAATGAACTGCTGAAGTTGGTACAACAGGTAAATCAAACGGAGGCTTATTATAAAAAAATGGGTTTTGATGCGGTCTATCTTTCCCTCATTCCCAACAAAACCAGTATTCTTGCCCCCGAAATGGGACCCTACAATCACCTTGTAGAACGCGTCCAACACCACCCGCTCCTCAAAACACCCTTTATTGACAGTTGGACGCCCTTTTCACAATACCGCGCAGAAGTTTACAGCCTCAGCGACACCCACTGGAGCTGCCAAGGCCGGGCAATTTGGCTGGAGAAAGTGAATGAGATGATTCGGAAGTGAATCACCCCAATCAGAAAGGTGACACTATAAAATTTGAAGTACTTTAATCCAATATCACGTTGATTTTCGATTAAAAATCATAAACCATTTCAATACTTCAATGGGGCTAGGTACAGAAACTATAAAGTTCGACTCAGGCATACCTCCTTTTTCTGAAATTAAGAGTCAATTTAAAACCCAAACCGGTTTACACCTAACTATTAGTGCAGATGTAAATTTTCCCTTGCTCTTGAATAAAATAGAAATTCATAAGGCACTGGGAATGGACTCTGAAAAGGTTACCACTATATTAAAGGAATTTGAGGTATATAAAGAAAACGCTTCAAAAAATTATGAAATGTTGGCTTACAAACGAGACGAAGCCAATAAAAAGCTTGCTTCTCTGTTCTATATCAAGTCTTTCGCCTTTGATATTATAAATTTCTATCAAATTGATGTTTCTGTAGATGGGAATTGTCTTTGCTTCGAGTTCGGAGGAAATCAGTATTATGCTATTCAATCTTTATTCAAATCATTGATTGACCTTGGAGGCTCATTTGAAGATTCTGAAAGTTTAGATTTCTATCAAAAGCGATGGAAAAAACTAAAGCCTTGGGATGAATATAAGTGGTATAACAGACCTGCGAAATAGTTAAACAAATGGAATCAAAAGAGATAAATACCCTTTTGGGCGCTATATATAGCCATATTCATCCTTATAATACAGAGATGGATAAAATAGATAAAGAGACCTTTGATTTAGTAGATACTCTATTGGAAGGCGTTCCCTATGAAGGGTTAATAGACAAAATATATGAAAACTCAAAACAAACTGATGTAAGGAAAATAGGAATTTTATTTGACATTTTAACTTGGTCAACAAAAGACAATGGTACTTATCTTTTTACACAAATAGCGACTTGGGTAAAAGGAAATAATAAAAAAAAGTTGGAAATAGCACTTAGCGTTAATGATAGTTTTCCACTGTATCCCATCTCTGAATTGGAAAAAGAGTTGAAATTAGTTGAAAAAAAATTCCCCGACCTTAGACCTATGTGTGAATTTTGGGCTGATTGCATCAAAAAGAAAACTTGATGTATATATCCTTTATCAGCCTGCCTGATTTTTAGGAATTTCCCAATAAAAACCCCTCAAATCAGCTTGATTTGAGGGGTTCAGTAGGACGTAGGGGACTCGAACCCATGACCTCCGCCCTGTCAAGGCGGCGCTCTGAACCAACTGAGCTAACATCCTGTTGAGGCTGCAAATATACTAACTTTAGGATGCACTCAAAGGAGTACGATAAATTTTTTGTGAGGGGATTCGTCTTAAAATGAGCAACCCGATCACGAAGATCACTCCCAAAAACAAAATACTGTTGCGCATACCCGATACCTGCGTGATCACTCCGAAAATGGTTGTTCCCAAAAACGTAGAGAACTTATCGCACACATCATAAAAACTGAAATACGAGGCCGTGTCGGGGGTATTTTCGGGTAAAAACTTGGCGTAGGTAGAGCGAGAGAGCGATTGCACCCCACCCATCACAAAGCCAATACCGGCTGCCAATCCGTAGAACTGGGTTTCGGTATAAACAAAATAGGCCGATACACACACGCCGATCCAAATCAGCAAAATAGCCGAGATCGTAGCGGTATTCCCCCATTTCCCCGACAAAACGGCGGCACAATAGGCGCCCACAATGGCTAAAATTTGCAATAACAAAATCGTTACGATCAGGGCATTATCGGGCAGGTGCAGTTCATTACTTCCGAATAGGGTCCCGATGTACATCACCGTTTGCACTCCCATGTTGTAAAAGAAAAAGGCCACCAAAAAGCGTTTGGTAATCGGTAAATGATTGAGTTCGGACAATACTTTTCTCAACTCCCGAAAGCCGTTCCAAATCCAACCGCCTTCTTTTGCTTCACCCGAGGGAACGCCGTTGGGTAAAAAATAAAAGGGAATCTGCGCAAACCCTATCCACCAAAGGGCCACCGTAACAAACGAGATACGACAAGCCGTACCCGAATCAATACCACCGTACCATTCCGGTTTGATGAGCATGGTCAGGTTGAAGACCAACAGCAACACACTTCCCAAATACCCCATGGTAAATCCGCGGGCGGAGAGCTTATCAAAGCGATCTTCGGTAGCGATTTCGGGCAGATAGGCATTGTAAAACACGATACTCCCCGACCAACCGATCAAGGAAACAGTAAAGGCAAAAACGCCCAATTCCAGGTGTTCGCGATTGAAGAAATACAACAGCAAGCACGCAAATGCGCCTAAATAGACAAAAAACTGCATAAATCGCTTTTTGCGCCCGCTAAAGTCAGCAATTGCTCCAAGAACGGGGTTGACAACCGCTATAAATAAAAAAGCAAACGATACCGCAAAGGAGAAAAGTGCTGAGTTATTGACCGTTATTCCCAAAAACTCGACATCCGGTCCTCCCAGCGCATTCACAGCCGTGTTGCTGAAATAAATCGGAAAAATGGCCGAAACAATGACCAATGAATGTACGGAGTTGGCCCAATCGTACATGCACCAAGCATTCAGGACGGAGGGTTTGTTCTTTTGCATGATCCGTATTTGTGAATGAGCGTTTTAGTGAATTGTGACTATTTTTCCCCTTGCTGAATTTATTTATTCCGCTTTCCCTATCCTCGTTTTTTCGTCATATAATAGACCGGGATTCCGACTGCGGCGATGAGCAATCCCATGCCCGTATCAAAGCGGGTTTTATCATCAATCAGCAAGATCAAACAAATACCCAGCGTCACTATAATATACAATGCCGGAACAATCGGAAAACCGAAAGCCTTGTACGGACGTTCGGCGTCGGGTTCTTTCTTACGTAAAACAAAGATTCCCGCGATGGTGACCATGTAAAACAGTAAAGAACCGAAGGTACAATAGTTCAATAATTCGCCGTAAGTACCGGACAGGCACAACAGGCTTGCCCACAAACATTGCAACCACAATGCCTTAGCCGGTACTGCATTGGCATTGAGCGAAGAAGCTTGTTTTAAAAACAGACCGTCTTGGGCCATGGCGTAGTACAAACGGGCCCCTGCTAAGATAAGCCCGTTGTTGCAGCCAAAGGTAGAGACCATGATCAATGCGGCCATGATGCCGGCCGCCGAGTCACTGAAAATAACCGACATTGCCGCCGTAGCAACCCGATCATAATCGGCAAACTGAATCCCTTTCGCTAATACATCTGCTCCGTCGGGGGTTCCCTTCAACGGCAGGATGCTCAGATAGGCCAAATTTGCCAATAAATAAATAACGGTAACGATCAGCGTACCGAAAAAGAGGCTTCGCGGGATATTTCGTTTAGGATCTTTGATTTCGGCAGCAATAAACGTAACGTTGTTCCACGCATCCGACGAAAATAACGAACCGATCATCGAAACCCCCAAGGCCATCAACAAAGCCACACCGCCCAGCGGCGTAATACCGCCCTCCGCCCCGGTCTTTGAAGCAGACCACGCATTTTCAAAATTCTGCGAAAGCATTCCGCTCTTAAAACCATAGCCGATACCGATGGCAATCAGTCCGAACAAGGCAATCAGCTTAGCGATGGTAAACACATTTTGGATCAATTTCCCACTTTGAATCCCTCGCGTATTGATGTAGGTAAGCAATATTATACTCGTAATGGCATAAAACGACCCTACCGAAACCTTCACACTCCCCAAAGCAAATAACACATTTTCGGGATTCAGGATAGGGAAAAACACCGCGGAATACTTGGTAAAAGCAACGGCTACGGCGGCAATCGTACCGGTCTGAATGACCATGAAAACCGTCCAACCATATACGAAACTCGTCAGCGGTCCGAACGCCCGTTGAATGTAGATGTACTGTCCGCCGGCTTTGGGCATCATCCCGGCCAACTCGCCATAGCTCAGGGCCGCGGCCACAGTCACGACTCCTGTGAGTAGCCAAATCAGCAAAAGCCAACCGGTAGAACCTACATTTCGTGCCATATCGGCACTGACAATAAAAATCCCGGAGCCGATCATGGCTCCCGATACCAGCATAGTTGCATCCGGCAAACCAAGCGATTGTTTGAATTGGGTGGACTTAACGTCAGACATGAAATAAACAAGAAGGTTAGGTTTGGGTCCGATTAGGTTTACGGGCAAATATAGAAATTTATATTTATAAACCGGGTCAGTCTACCATTGCTGTTTCACGGCCCTACTTCAAAATATTTAATAGCCGGTTTGGCAGTACAATTAACCTTGACTAATTTTGTCTCGTTGAGCATAGCAGATCATGACTCACAATTTACCAAATTGTAGCAATATGTATTTTTTGAAAGTAGTCAGAAGGCCACATTTATTATTTGTGTATTTGATGCTCCTTCTTGTTTTTACTGCTCAAGCCCAAAAAACTTCCAATGTCAATCAACTCAGTGACGATCAAGTATTAGAGTTTTACAGACGTGCTCAGGCCAGCGGAATGTCGGAAATGCAAATAGAGCAGGCTGCCTTGGCTCGCGGATATACTTTATCGGACATTGCTCGCATGCGTCAACGGATAGCGGATCTGAAGAATAAAAAAAAACAATCTGAGACAGAAAGTGACAATGAGGCGGATACGGTGCTTACTACCGGTCGTAAACAAATAGGAAAACTTTCCCAACGAGAGCTTTTGGAGAGAAATAGGCAAATAGAAGACAGTCTGAAGAATAAACGTAAAAAGCTGGAGATTTTCGGAAGTAAGCTATTCCAAAACGCAGATATAACCTTTGAGCCTAATCTCCGTATCGCCACTCCTAAAAATTACCAACTTGGCCCTGACGATGAATTAGTGGTTGATATTTTCGGCAATGCCTCCGGCAGTCATAAGTTGACGGTAAGCCCTGAAGGAACTGTGAAACTTCTGAACTTAGCTCCTATTTTTGTCAGCGGCCTGACCATTGATGAAGCCAAAGAGAAAATTGTTTCCCGGCTTCGTCAGGCGTATTCCGGTCTTAATGCAGGAGGTGGCTCCTATGCCACGGTTAACTTAGGTAATATTCGCAGCATCAATGTTACCGTTATCGGCGAAGCAACCAAACCCGGAACCTATACTGTATCTTCCTTAGCAACGGTTTTTAATGCGCTCTATTTATGCGGGGGGCCCGACAGCACAGGCTCCTATCGAAATATTCGCATTCTTCGCAACAATAAGGTTGTCCGAACTTTAGATCTGTATAAATTCCTTTTAGACGGAGAACAAACGGACAATATTTTATTACAGGATCAGGACATTATTCACATTCCTTTTTATACTACTCGGATTGAATTGGATGGAGAAGTAAAAAGACCGGCTGTTTATGAGTCTAAAGCCGGCGAACCCTTGGAGCAACTTCTTAATCTTGCCGGCGGTTTTTCCGGTTTTGCCTATAAAGCCTACGTGACCTTACGACGCACCACTGACAAAGAAATTCAGGTGTTTAATATTTCCCAAAACGATTTTAAGAACTTTGTCCCTCAAAACGGAGATCGTTATGAAGTAGGTAAAATATTAGACCGTTACGCTAATCGTGTCCAAATTCAGGGAGCGGTTTTTCGTCCCGGCGACTATGCCCTTACCTCTGATGTTCGTACCCTTTCTCAGGTCGTTGCTCTTGCCGACGGCGTTAAGGAAAATGCTTTTATCAAGCGAATAATGATTCATCGCCTGAAGCCGAATTTGGAACCTGAAATTGTTTCCGTTGATTTAGAAAAAATTTTGAAAGGCACCGCCGAAGACATTCAGCTTAAGCGCCAGGACAGTATTGTTGTTAAATCCGTCAGTGAATTGCACAAAGAATACTTCATAAGCATATTCGGACAAATTAACGTCCCTGATAATAAGTATCCGTACTCTGAAAATTTAACAGTCTCTGATCTGATCGTGCAGGCAGGCGGTTTTGCCGAAGGTGGTATTCCGGAGCGAATTGAGATCGCTCGGCGTGTTAATCGGAGTAACCTGGAGGATGTTCCGGAAAACTACAATATCCAAATCATTTCATTGGCCATTGATTCCTTATTGGGGTTAAGTCCTGCCGACGCTCAATTTAAGCTAAAACCCTTTGATATTGTGTATGTTCGCAAATCGCCCCGTTATGAGATTCAAAAAAATGTGGCCATTACCGGCGAGGTGAATTATTCAGGAACGTATGCCATTGCCAATAATACGGAACGTATCAGCAGTATTATAGATCGAGCAGGCGGTATTAAGCCTTCCGCTTATTTAGAAGGAGCCCATTTGCTTCGCCAAGGGGAGAAAGTAGCCATTGATATTCAGAAAATTATAGAAGACCCTACCATTGAGGGAAATTTAACACTGGTTGACGGGGATTCGCTATTCATACCCAAACGCTCAGAATTGGTCCGAATTTACGGTGCCGTTCTGAACCCTTCCATCGTTAACTATTCGAAGTCCTTTCGCTATAAAGACTATCTTTCACAGGCAGGAGGCTATGAAGAACGAGCCATTAAAAGTAAAGTATATGTGAGCAGTGCTAACGGTTATACGCAACGTACCCGGCATTTTTTATTTTTCAAAATATACCCTAAAATCTCGCCGGGAGCGACCATTTACGTTCCAACTAAGCCCATTGATAATACCAAATCAGACATTACCGGTCCGGTTCTGTTATCGTTTACCAGTACATTAATCATTGCGCTTGTCACGCTGTTAAGATGAGTCATTCCGAAAATGTTTCTGCAAATCCATCCGATGAGATCGAAATCAATCTTGCAGATATACTTGTATTTCTGAAAAAAAATATACGTGCCATTGTTTTGTGGGGCGTTGGATTTGCCTGTATTGGGGCTATTTATGCATTAAGTCTTCAAAAAGAGTTTGATGCCGATACCCAACTCATGCCCGAACTGCAATCCAACAGTTCACTGTCAAAAATGGGAAGCTTGAGTGCCTTAGCCGGATTAGCCGGGGTAGATCTCAACCAAATGAGCAATACAGATGCCGTACGGCCTGATTTATACCCTAATATTGTTCAGACTTTACCCTTTGCTTTATACATACTGGAGCAAAAAGTATACGTTTCAGAATATAAAAAAATAATGACGTTACAAGAATACTTAAATAAAAAGGAAAAAAGTTGGATCAGTGACCTATTGGGTAATGAAGCTAATATTGACTCCTCAAATATATTAGACCCTAAAAAACTCAGTAAAGCTTACGAGCTTACCAAATCACAGGAAAGAATCATAAAACAAATCCATGAACGTATAATTGCTGTCTTTGATAGAAAGACCGGAGTAATCACGATTCATTCAAAAATGCCTGACCCGGTAGTTGCAGCCACAACCGCTCAAATGGCTGTTGAATATTTAAAAGAATACGTAACAAACTATCGTACAGATAAAGCACGCAAACAAGTAACATTTTTGTCCGGACAAGTGGCAGAGTCAAAAAAGCGTTACCAGTCTTCTGAAGCTGCACTTGCTGTATATCGAGACCGTAATCGGTTCTTAGTGATGGAATCCGCAAAAATTGAAGAGCAACGCTTACAAGGTGACTTTATTTTAGCACAAACTGTTTTTAACAATTTGTCTCAACAATACGAACAAGCTAAAATCAGAGTGGAAGAGGAAACTCCTGTTTTTAAGACCCTTGATCCTCCTGCTATTCCTTTAAAGCGCAGTGCTCCTAAACGCACTATCATAGTTTTAGTGTTTGCTTTTTTAGGAGCTCTCATTGCAATATCTATTGGCATTTACAAGAATAATAGTTTGAAAGGGATTCTAAAGAACACAAAAAAGGGCTTGTAAAAAAAACTTTTGAGCATTAGAAGCATTTCCATAATGAAAATTTTAAAAAAGACCGTTAGATAATTTTCTATAGAACTCTTTTTGATTTATTCATTTATATCTTAACTTTCGTCTCGAAAAGTCGCAATCACTATTAAATTATTACGTAAAGATGAAAAAACTTCTTACTATTGCTCTAACGTTATGCTCTTTAGCTGCGTTGGCCCAGAAAACTGACAATGTTGGTATCGGTACCAAAAATCCGGATCCATCCGCACTACTTGACTTAAGTTCTACTAACAAAGGGCTTTTGCTTCCTCGTATGACACAAGCCCAAAGAGATGCCATTAAAGAGCCGGCAGCAGGTTTGATTATTTTTCAAACAGATAAAACTATTGGTATATATACTTACGATGGTACTAACTGGCAATCCAGCGGAGCTAAGGTAGGCAGTGCTCTTTCTGCCGGTAGTTGGGACAAACAGGGAAATGCCATTGACGGGACTGATTTTTTGGGTAGTACTAATGATTTTGATGTAGTATTTAAAAGAAACAATGTTCAAAGTGGTAGGATTGGTACAACTAATACATTCTTTGGAATTAATGCAGGAGCAAATAATAATGGTGTAAATAATACAGCACTGGGAAATGGAGCTATGCAGAACTCAACCAATGCTTCTTTCGGTAACGTAGCTTTAGGTGCTAATGCTTTAAAAAATAATCAAGCAGGTAATAACAACTTAGCCATTGGAACTAATACATTACTTGCTAATAATGGGGGGTTTGGTAACGTTGCCCTTGGTAATCAGGCATTGAGTGCTAATATTAATGGTTACCAAAATATGGCAATTGGAGAAAATGCTTTATTCTCCCTAGGAACTAGCGGAACACCATTAGGAAATGTGGCTATTGGAGCCGGGGCTTTGTTCTCAACGAATGGCAGTAGCAATGTTGCAATTGGTTCTTACGCTGGTCAAAATAGTACAGGCTCTGGAAACTTGTTTTTAGGATTTAATGCTGGTTTGAATGAAACAGGAAGTAATATGTTATATCTTTCAAACTCAGCCACAACCAACCCGCTTGTGAAAGGCAGTTTTCATGCAACTGCTCCTTGGGTAAAATTTAATGTTAAGCCAGCTCCCGGTTCGCCTACTCCTACCACTACGGGTTATTTAGCCATTGGAGACTTTGATACTGCTCCGGGTGGAGCGGGAGCTGGTGGATTAGGCTTACCTTCAAACTTTACTGGAGGTCCTTATCGTTTGTATGTACAAGACGGTATTATGACCGAAAAGTTGAAAGTGGCGTTGCGTAACTCAGCCGATTGGGCCGACTATGTTTTTGCACCGGAATACAAATTAACTCCATTGGATGAAGTTGAAAAATTCATTAAAGCGAATAATCACCTTCCCAATGTACCTTCGGCTGACGAAATGGCCGAAAATGGTATAGATGTTACTAAGACATCCGCTAAGTTGATGGAAAAAATTGAAGAGTTGACTCTTTACTTAATTGAATTAAAGAAAGAGATTGATCAACTTAAATCTAAAAATACTGAAAAATAACAGTAATTTTGGGAGTTTTTATAAGAGATACGCAGAATATTCTGCGTATCTCTTATATTTTATAAATATTTTGTCAATTATAAAAAGATGCAGGATGCAAAAAAAAATTCTCATTATTTCGTTGGGAAGAAAAGCATTAGAAGAACATACAAAAAATATGATATTATGCTTTCCTACAAATACTTTTGATCTTATTTGTTCATCATATTCTGAAACGGACTATCAAGTAAAAAATATTATTTTAAAGACAAAAACATATTTTTCAAACATTTCATTTATAACAAACTCCATATTAATTCTACCCATTTTACTTCTACGGATTTTTAGAATTCATCATAATTATGATATTATATATTTCCCAACAGTACACCCTTGGAATTTCCCAATAATAGTTCTTTGGAGAATACTAAAGAAAAAAACTATATTAACAATACATGATGCGGTGCTTCATCCAGGAGAAGAAAATTTAATTTTGCAGTGGTGCTTAAAATTATCTATGAAGCTTACCAGCCATTTAGTATTCTTGTCAAAATATGTTCAGCAATTAGCATACAAAAAAAATAACCTTAAAGTACCTTTTAGAATTATAGCTCAAGGGCTTCTTCCTTTGCCAAATATTGAGTTAACAAATGGTAGAAAAGGTAAAAATATTTTATTTTTAGGTCGTATATCAAAGTATAAAGGTGTCGACTTATTAATTAAAGCAGTCAATAACATGCCAAGCGAATCATATGATTCTTTAACTATAGCTGGGATGCCACTATATGAAATATCAATTCCTAAAAACAATCCAAAGATTAAATTACATGCACAATATATGTCCGAAATTGAAATGTCATCTTTTCTGAATAAATCAGATATAGTTGTTCTTCCTTATATAGAAGCCTCCCAATCGGGAGTAATTTTATTAGCTACCTTAGCCGAAAAACCTATAGTTTGTACAAATGTAGGGGGGTTAACAGAACAACTAAATAATAAAGAATGTCTCTTTGTAAATCCAGTAATTGAAGAACTCCAAAAAGGAATAAATCAACTTTTAACAAATGATAATCTCTATAATAATATTCAAGAAGCATTAAGAGAGAAGAAAAAACACTTATTATGGGAGCAAAAAGCAAAACAATTGTTAGATTATGTCCAAGATATTCGATCAAAAAGGGACAAATGAGATTATTGCATGGATAATTATCAAGTTTTAGGTTTAAGAGATATAATTGGACTTTGTTTGTATGTATTAATATATACAATAATTAGAAAGTATATACAAAGAATTATTGGCTCAGAATTTAATTTATTCGAACGAGCTCTATTTGCTTGGCTAATAGGAAATATATTATTCTTTTTATTATTTTATTTTTACTACGGATGGGGTGATACATTTAATTACTATGCATTTGGGATGCAATTGCTATATTTTATTATTGATTACCCTTCAACTTTATTTGATATATATTTTTCGAGCGAAATACTACAATTACCCTTTATAAGTTATTCATATTTTTCGTTCATGCCAAACCTTGGGTTATTAAGTAATCACGCGAATTTTTTTGTCACAAAAATAATTGCTACTGGCCTTTTTTTTACTTTAGGTAGTTACCTTACGTTATCATTTGTTTTTACAATAGCTTCTTTCATTGGCTGCTGGCTTATTTACTCTGTTTTTCGTAGTTTATATTTGCCGTTAAAAACCTATCTATATTATAGTATTTTATACTTACCTAACATTATTTTTTGGGGAAATGGAATTTCAAAGGAAGCGATTTATTTATCAGGGCTTGGCATCCTCTTTTATAATTTTTATCATTTTTTTATTGCTCAGGACAAAAATTGGCAACGAATTATTTACATATTAATAGGTAGTTATATTGTTTACTCTGTAAAAAGTTATGTATTTTTTTGCTTTTTTCCAACATTGATTTTTTGGTACTTTCTCAAATTTTTCTACAACTCCACATACTCACTGAATGCAAAAGTATTAACATTTTTTGTAATGTTAATATCTATATCGCTTTTATCCTTATTTGTTGACGTTAATAATATCGCTAAGGATTTCACATTAAATTCAATTTTAGAAAATGCATTAGGTTATGGAAACTTAGTCTATGATTTAAGCGAGACAACCGATGGATCAAGTTATACTTTGAGCGAATTTGAACCTACTTTAACTGGTGTGATAAATGTAATTCCAGAAGCCTTAAGCACTGCATTATTTAGGCCATATATATGGGAAATAAAAAAACCAATTAATCTTTTTAATGCAATGGAAGGAATTTTATTAATGATTATAATTATATATCTATTAATAAAAATAGGGTTTTTGAATAGCATCAAATATACTTTAAAATCTCCGGATATCCTATTTTGCTTCCTATTTTCTTTTATATTTTTGTTTGGAGTTAGTCTCAGTTCATTTAATTTTGGGGCATTAGTCCGTTATAAATTACCAGGTGAACTTTTTTTTATAATTGGACTATGTATTCTATATTACGTCGGGTATCTTAAACCCAAATTAAATGAAAAAAACAATATTATTTATTATCACGAAGAGTGAAACTGGAGGTGCTCAAAAATTCGTTTCAGAGCAAATTCGCTGTTTAAATAACAGAAAAAATTGGAATCTTTTATTAGCTACAAATTCTGAAGGTTGGTTAACTGAATCAGTTAATAATATTATTCCAAAAGAATCAATATTTCTTAACCCTAAAATTGAAACCCTTATTTCAATAAGCTACTTATTTAATCTTATCTTATTCATTCTTAAGGAAAAACCTAACTTACTTGTTGCTAATTCTGCTAATGGCGGTATTTATGGACGTTTAGCTGGTTTTTTTACTGGAACGAAAGTAATTTATGTTTCGCATGGATGGTCATCGATCTATAAGGGTGGTAAATTCCAATTTATTTTTAACTTTATTGAAAAGATGTTCTCTTATATAACTTCTTCTATTCTATGTATATCTGAACAAGATCGCATTAAAGCTGTAGAAATATTAAAAATTTCACCTTCTAAAATCTATGTTATTCATAATTCTATCCTTCCGATAAAAAATAAAAACCAAAAACTTTCAGGTGACATTTTAACTGTCTGCCGTTTAGCATCCCCAAAAAGGGTAGATATTTTGATAGAAGCCATGGCACTGATTCCTGAATATAAACTCCATATTATTGGTGACGGTCCTTTATTATTTAGTTTAAAAGCATTAGTTAACAAAAAAAAGCTTGGTAACATTACATTTTGTGGGTATAAATCTAATTTTATTGATTTTAATCAATATAAGCTTTTTTGCCTTATATCGGATAGTGAAGGTATGCCTATGTCTGCCATAGAAGCAATGTCCTGTGGCCTACCAGTAATTTTAAGCAATGTTGGAGGTTGCTCTGAGATAATTAACAATAATGGTTTTTTAGTTGATAATAATCCTGAACATATTTCACATAGTATAAAAAAGGCATTTATAAATTATGAATTATTTTCAGATAATTCAAAAAATATATTCAAATCAAAATTTAATTTAGAAAATAACATTTACCTTTTTGAGTCTTTTTATCAGAAATATATTTAAGTCGAACAGCCTATTCTCAATTTTCAAATTAATAACTAATCATACTTTTTAATTGAAAAAACACATTTTCTTTAATCGTATTTTCTTAGGAATTGGAGCTAATATTATTAACCAGTTCTTTAATTTTCTTTATCAATTCGCTTGTATAGCTATTTTTGTTTACTATTGGGGTGAAAGCTATTATGGGGAATGGCTACTTATTTATTCATTTTGCCAGTATCTCACAATGGGTGATATAGGTATTAGTGCTACTTTAAGCAATAAAATTACCAATTTAATTGAAAATAAAGAATTTACCAACGCTAATAAATATTTTACAAATGGATGGTTCCTACTAAGTATATTTTCAATATTTTTTTTTCTAATTATTTTATTATTAATAGTTTTTTTTCAAAAAAATCAATATAATTTTATTAAAGATGATGATTTATTTATCTTTTTATTTTTTATTCTTTTTTATGTATTAATATTTATTCAAATAAACTTATTTAGTGGTATATATACAGCGTCTCTTCAGTTTGCTAAGCAGAAGCATATAGATACTATAGCAAAAATTTTAGAGTTTTCTATAATTTTATTTTGCCTTATATTAGAAGGAAAGGCAATTATGGTATCTTTTGGTATGCTAATTTCTAAAATTTTAATATTTATATATATTTTAATTGATATTAACAAGAACTTTAAGTGGTTTTCATTACGAGTAAGTTTTATAAAGCAACAATACATATTCGAAGTCATAAAGCCTTCTTTAGCAAATATGTTTCTTAACTTAGGCGCTTTAATGTATTATAATGGCCCAACAATTTTAGTAGGATATTATTTGGGGAACTCTGTTGTACCTAAATATTATGCATTAATGACAATCATTAGATCTGCTAAACAACTACCTTTGCTCATAAATCTACCATTATATCCCGAGTATGCACGTTTGATAGGTTTAAATAGATTTAATACTGCTAAAAATTTGCACAAAGCTGCTATTCTTTTAACATTCTTTACAGCTTTGAGTGCTGTCATTTTTCTTTTTTTCTTTTCAGACATAATTTTAGGCCTACTTTTTAAAAATGTATATGTTATTAACCCATTTTTTCAAATAGCTCTGATTGCTCTCTTAGTACAATGCATTTGGCATGGAAGCTCAGTACTACTGGTCGGGAGCAATAAACATATCAAATTAGCGTTTCATTTTGCTTTATCAAGTATTATCGGTTATATAATTATTATTGTTACAATACATAATTTACAACTAACCGCAGTATCATTAGGCTTGTTAACTATAGACTTGTTGATGCTATATAGTACTTTCAAACAAGTTTTTAGCATAATAAATGAAAATCTAAGAGATTTTTTAAATATTAGATATAAAGAAATTCTTTCACAAATAAAAATTCTAAAGTATGAAAAATAAGAAACTCATTTACGATGTTGGCCTGCATTTAGGATATGACACTAAATTTTATTTAGAAAAGGGCTTTAAAGTAATTGCAATTGAGGCGAATCCCGAACTAATTAATAGTGCTAAAAAAAGATTTAAAAGTGAAATCCAATCAGGAGACCTCATCTTATTAAATGTAGCCATTTCAGAAAAAGATTCAGAGTACATCCCTTTTTATATAAGCAAGCAAAGAAGTATTCAAAGTTCTGTCCAAAAAAATATGGCAGAAAGAAATAGCGAAGTAACTGAAATTAATGTCGAATCATTTAGACTATCTACATTATTTAATAAGTATGGGATTCCTTTCTACTGCAAAATTGATATTGAAGGATACGATTATGTTGCTCTTGAATCTCTAAAAAGTATTAATCAACTTCCACAATTTATATCTGCAGAAATAAATAACATTGCTAAAGATGGCAGGACAGGAGAAGAAATAAAAGATTTAGAAGAGTTGAAATTAATTTGGCTTTCTATACTAAGTAAACTCAATGAGTTAGGGTACAAAAAATTTAAAATTGTTGATCAAGGTACTTTAAAAGTTTTACCTAAAGACATAAAGTCAACTTCAATTAGCCTTTATAATAATAGTTTGTTATCAAGAGTTTATAAGAAAGCTCTTAGATTTTATAAATGTTTTATTAATAATCCTTCATTTAACTTTGGCTACCTTTCAGACAGTTCAGGACCTTTTGCTAATGAGTTATCAGGGCTATGGTTAGATTTTGACGATGCACAAAAAGCCATTATTAATCATGGCACGAATATGTACAAACATAAAATTAATGTAATTTGGTGCGATATTCATGCTACATCTTAGTTAACTAATTGATCGATCTATTTAGAGGTTAGGTTAATCTGTGATGGTCAAAATAAATACAACATTAAGTACGTCAATTCTATATAAAAAATAGAGTTTTACAGCGTGTTTTTCTTTTAATCCCCTTCTCTGGAGAGTGAAAGGGGATTAAGAGTTAAAAGTCAGATTTAATCATTAGAGGCTGTTTTTGTAATAATTACTACAATTTTAGTTCAATTTCAATTTTAGCGATTCTGTGCTAACCGCTAATTATTGGACACTCCTTAACCAAAATTTTCTGGTTTTACAATCAAAATGGTAAAACAATGAAGCAAAGTAAATTTAGCGATGCTCAAATCGTAGCGATATTGGGTAGTGTAGGCAAAGACAAGAGTGTTGGAAATGTATGCCGCGAACATGGTATCTCACCAGCAACCTTCTATACTTGAAAAGTGGGGCATGGAGGCATGGGCACAATGAGCTCAAGCGCATGCGAGAATTGGAATCAGAAATGCAAGGTTAAAAAAACTGTTAAAGGACAAAAAAAGCCTTGACTATGACATACTCAAGGAGGGGTACGAGTTACTAAAAAGCTATAAGCTCTACTACTCATCAGCATGCAGTTAATCAAATTAGCACAAAAAAAGAGGCCTCTGTGAGGCGATGCTGCCGAGTATTAGGGCAACGTAAAGCGAGCAGCTGTTACAAACACAAAAGAAAATGAAGATGCTTAAATAGCTGCAATGTTAAAAGGTAAAGCTATTGAGCAAATCCCAATTGGGGTTTTCGTTTGTTGTTTCATTGGTGTCGTAATCAGGGCAAACCATGGAATAAAAAAACGGGTTTATCGAATCTATAAGGCTGAAAATTGAATTTAAGAAGCCCCAAAGCACGCAAAAATCAAAAGGGTAGCCATAAACCCATTACCTGCCGAACAAATAAATCAGTGATGGTCGATATTAAGCGATGTTCTTTTAAGTGATGAGCGTAAAGAGAGTTCTAAACGTACTTGACGAGTGTTCAAGAAAGGTACTTTTATCTTTTGCTGCACTGACATTAAAGCAAGAAAAACTCGTAAAGCTATTACAAGAACTGGATAATTCAGAAAGGTAAACCTGACTATATCAGATGTGATAACGGACTCCGAGTTTATAAGTCGTGTTTTAGAAAAAATTTACACAAGAAAATGGGATTGAAATTCGATTTTCACAACTACAGGAAAACCGACCCAAAATGGCTTGGTAGAACGATTGAACGGTACACAACGAAAAGAATGTTTAAATCTGAAATATTTTAAGTGACAGTACAAGAAGTTCAACGGGATTTGGACATCTGGTGAACAGTTATAACTTTGATAAAGATCGCATTCAGCACTGGGATATTTAACCCCACAACAGTTTATTGACAAAAATCAAAATCTCTACTTTAAAGCGGTTGCGGCTTAGGGGAGCAGGACAATTGGACACTCCTTAACCAAAATTTTCTGGTTTTAAAATAGACCGTTAGATAATTTTATAACGATTAGTTGTGTATCTAAGAAAAAGTAGCTTATCTTTGGATATGTAATTCTTCCATGAAATTCTATATCATTATGAAAAAGTTGTCTATAATTTTTGCGGGTTGTTTCGCGACGGTTGCAGGTCATGCGCAATTGGTTTCCTCAACAGATATCTTTATCGGCTCAGGGGCGATTGTAACTGTAAACGGAGAGCTATCCAATACCGGCACTTTTAAGTCCGAAGGAGATCTTCACCTCCGTAACGGTCTCACCAACTTAGGAGACATGTCTTTGAAAGGGCAAGTAGTCATGGATGGTGAGGGCACTCAACTCATTCAAAGCAATAGCCTGATCAAAACAGGGACATTGGTCATGTCGCAAATGGGAAAGGTCGTTTTGCGTACTCCTCTTTTGATCGAACGGCAACTTACCTTAGGTGACGGTATTTTAGAAAATAATGACCAAACTATCCTTTCTATTGCTGATGGGGCTACCGTATCAGGTGGATCAAACCGCTCTCACGTCAAAGGGTATGTACGTAAATCAGGCAGTGATGAATTTCGTTTTCCTGTCGGAAACGGCACTCATTTACAGGCGTTTACGGTATCAAAACCCGGTCTATATGATGAAATTCAAGTGGGGCTTATCAATCAAAACCCCTCTCGCCTAACCGCAAAGCGTGCTTTAGAAGTAGAGGATTTAGTGGCTGACAGCTATTGGTCGGTGCAGGGTCTTAATGAAGCCAATCCGCTTGCCGTATCTGTAAACACCGAAACCGGTAACCGGCAAATACTCCAATTACGCAACAGCCAATGGAATATTACTCCCACCACCTCGAATGGCAATGCGTTATCTTCGGAAGCGGTATTACGAGGAGCTACCTATTTCACAATCGGGACCCAACGCCCTGAATTGGCAGAGAAAGCGGATGTCAGTATCTACCCCAATCCAAGCAACGGCGCTTTTGAAGTACGTTTAAAAGGCTTTATGCCCGAAGAAAATGTTTCCTTTGATTTGATAGATATGGCCGGAAAGTCCTTTATCAAGCAAGAAGGACAGGTAAAAGATTTGAAAACAAAATATGCCTTAGGGAATGAAGTCAACAACGGCAGTTATATTTTACGCGTTGTACGATCAGGCAAAAATCAAGTTTTTAACCAAAAAGTGTCGATTAATCGTTAAAAACAAGCACATTCGGGATTGCTATAAACAAAAAACGCCTTCATTGGCGTTTTTTGTTTATGTTTTAACCCTGACCAACCGGTATCAGCACTTATGACCTGGGAAGAAACCATTAAATATATTCAACATCACCCCTCTTATACTTCACTTGTCCGTAATACGTATATTGACAGTAATTTAGCCGCCAATGTAGAACGATTCCGAACCGGGGCTGAATTTAAAGAAACCCACTCTTTATTAAACGAATATGTTCAGTTGCCCCCTATTAAATTGCTTGATATAGGAGCAGGCAACGGAATAGCCGGGATCGCCTTTGCGCTGTTAGGGTATGAGGTGACTTCTGTTGAACCGGATGAAAGCAATACCATAGGCAGAGGAGCGATACAAACCATTGCAGAAGAGTATCAACTTAATAACCTAACCATTGTAAACGGTTTCGGGGAGAAATTGCCTTTTGAAAATGAAACGTTTGATGTTGTCTATATTCGTCAGGCTTTACATCATGCACAAGATCTGCCTCTTTTTGTTAAAGAAGCCTCTCGAGTCCTGAAAAAGCAAGGGATCATGCTCACACTGCGTGATCATGTCATCAAAAGCGAACAAGACAAAAAAAAATTCTTAGCAAGGCATCCGCTGCACCGCTATTATGGAGGCGAAAACGCTTTTCGATTAAGTGAATATCAAGGAGCCTTTGCCAAGGCAGGACTTGAAGTTCTTAAACAACTTTCGCCTTCCTCTTCTGTCATCAATTACGACCCTTGGTCAAAAACACAGTTAAAACAATACATTACTGCTAAAATGGGCGCTTGGGCAGGGTCTCAACCTTGGCTTTTGTCTTTTGCCTGGTATTTATCTTTGATCAGAAAAGAGCATATTCCCGGAAAACTATACAGTTTTGTATTGCGCAAAAAATAAAAAAGTGGAAATTTCAGCCATAAAACAGCTTTGCAATTTCAGTTAATTATGAATGTATGAAAAAAATCCTTGTGACGGGAGGGGCAGGTTTTATCGGGTCCGCCATTATTAAAGTATTACAAAAAGCGGATCATCAAATTTTCGTTATTGATAATCTGTCTTTTGGCAATCGTGATTTTATTTCCATTCCTGACAGTCATTTTTTTGCTGTCGATATTCTGGACAGTTCTGCGATTCAAAAAATAATAAAGACAATAGCGCCTGATTGGGTTATTCACTTAGCAGCGGTCCATTTTATTCCTTATTGCAACAGTCATCCTTTTGAAGCTTCCAATGTCAACCTTCGGGGTACCTTAAATGTCTTAGAGGCTCTTAAGGAAACCAAGCCGGAAAAAATCCTATTTGCCTCTACGGCAGCGGTATATCCGATTTCTCAAAAAACCTTCTGCGAAAGCGACCCTGCGGAACCCGTGGATATTTATGGGTTATCAAAGTATATAGGCGAACAAATGATGCATAAATTTTATTTGGAAACCTCCCTCCCTACCCTCGTGTGTCGTTTTTCAAATGCCATCGGCCCTAATGAAACCAATCCCCACCTTTTCCCTGAAATCCTTACTCAAATTCATTCGGGTAAACGTACACTTTACTTGGGTAATTTATCTCCTAAACGTGATTATATTCACGTTTTTGATATTGCGGAGGCCGTTTATTCGCTAATGCTTCAATGCAATAAAGGCTATGAAACAGTTAACATAGGCAGCGGTGCTACCTATTCCGTTGCTGAAATTGTTTCCGCTTTTGAAAAGGTTTTGGGGGAGAAAATTACTGTTGAAATCGACCCGGCCAAGGTTCGTAAAGCAGAAAGAATGAATTTAGCGGTTGATATTTCAAAGTTAAGCTCACTTCTTCACCGGAAACCTTCGTACACCCTTGAAGCTTCTATTGCAGAAATATTGAAACATGAAGAACAAAAGATTTAGAATAGGCATCTTAGCTACTTACTTTGATAAGCATTGGACGGGGGGATTTATTTATTTGGTCAACTTGATAAATTCGCTTCATTGGCTTGATGAAGCAGAACAACCCCATATTGTCCTTTTTTACAATGAGCGCTCACAGGATAAATTAGGGCTTATCAATTATCCTCATATCAGTTATGAGTATTTTCCGATGCCCGACAGTAATTTTGTTACTTATTTCAAGTCATGGTTACAATTTAAAAACCTGTTTGTAGGAAACATCATTACGGAACATCAGTTGGACGGTCTTTATCCGCTCAACGATTTCCCGGGCAAAATCCATAATCCGGCTAACAGATGCCGAATTGTATCCTGGTATCCGGATTATCAGCAAAAGTTTTATCCTGACTATTTTTCAAAGCTGAACCTGTTCTTTCGCGAATTACGAATTAAGAATATTTTAAACTATTCAACTGATTTAGTACAATCGAGTCAGGATACCTACTCTCACTTGCGTCAATTTTTTAAATTTAATTCAAAGAAAATAAGGATACATGTCCTTCCATTTGTATCTTTAATTAATGACATTCCACACGATGATATTGGTTTCTTATGCGATAAATATAAAATCAAGCAACCCTATTTTATTGTTTCCAATCAGTTTTACAAACATAAAAATCATCTTGTTGTGTATCAGGCAATCCACCATCTGCAATCACAAATTGAAGATTTTCAAGTTGTATTTACGGGAAAGGAGGAGGATTACAGAAATCCTGAGTATATTAATTCTCTTAAGGAATTTATAATTGATAAGGGCTTAACCCAAAAAATAGTGTCTTTAGGAGTGATTCCGCGAGAACATCAATTAGGCTTGATGAAGCATGCTTTGGCTGTCATTCAACCAAGCAAATTTGAGGGCTGGAGTACGGTAGTTGAAGATGCTAAGTCGTTAAAAAAACAGATTTTATTATCCAACCTTCCTGTACATGTAGAACAAATGGGAGATTTGGCCTATTATTTTGACAGTGATTCTTCGGAACAGTTAAAAGAACTGATGTACGGTATGCTGACAAAGGCCCTTCCTCCTAAAGCTGTTTTTGATAACTACGAAGAAAGAATCAGGACGTTTGCCCATTTATTTATTTCGATATTCAAACATTAGTCAATGTGCTTTTTTCCATAATAACCGTTGTTTACAATAATCACCAAACAATTTCTGACGCTTTAGAATCCGTTTTGAACCAAAATTATCGTCCTCTTGAATATTTTATCATTGATGGAGAATCAACTGACGGTACACTGGATATCATCAAAAGATACCAAGACAGAATCAAAAAGATCGTCGTTGAACCCGATGAAGGTATTTACGATGCGCTGAATAAGGGGCTGCAGTTAGCGCAAGGGGAAGTGATCGGCCTTCTTAACTCCGATGATCTGTATATTGATAACGATGTCTTGGGCAAAATTGCCTCCGTTTTCGAAAGTCATCCGGAAGTGGATATTGTTTATGGGGATTTAGTATATGTAAAAGCGAAAGATATTTACAAAACAGTTCGGTATTGGACCTCAAAGCCTTATTATGAGCACTTTTTTGAAGACGGTGAGATACCGCCTCATCCTTCTGTATTTGTTCGAAAGCGGGTGTATGATCAAATAGGCGGTTTTACTACTGAATTAAAGTTTGCGTCGGATTATGAGTTTATTTTACGCGCTTTGAAGCGTTATCGCTTTAAATCCTATTATTACAATGAAATATTGGTGCGAATGCGACTTGAAGGAGTTTCAAACAAAACCTGGCTCAATCGGATAAAGGGTAATTTGGAAATATACAGAGCATGGCGCCTTAACTTCTACTCCCCTCCGTTGCGTTTTTGGTTTCTTCGATTTTCAAAGAAGTTATTTCAGTATTTGAAAAACCCGTCTTTTGAAGGCTTCGGTTCCTTCCAAGTCTTAAAAACATAAAAAACCAAAAAATCTAAATGGAAATAAAACAGAATCCAGCCGGCTATTTCTTCCGATACATTTGCTATAAATTTTGTATGAAATAAAAAATAGCTCACACTGATCGTAAAATGCCCCCATAAAAAGTAGAATAATACAAAGAAATGGATCATTATCCATTTCCGCATGTGCGGGATTCTAATCCAATACAATAGTTGGGGTATTGTAAATAAAAGAAAAATAAGCCGATAATCATAATTATTACCCATTGCGAAAGATCCTGTAAAAATGGAACTTCCGATCAAATATCCATTAAAATAGAGAGGCGTTCCTTTATGTATTTCCTTCTTCGGGTTATTGTTTAAATGAACGATTACTAAATATATTAAGATCAAAATAGCCATGACTAATGTCATCCATTTCATTAGGTCTAATGGCAAAGTCGGGTATTTTGAATTTATAAGAGCAGGTAATGTATAGATACCGTAACTTAATACATGCTTTCTGGGATGAATGGCATAAATAGGTTTCAGTTGTTCTCTAATGGCAAATAAATACAAGCCAAAGATAACAGCCACGCCCACGCATGTATAAAGGAGTATTTTTTTTGATTTTATAGTTTCAAGCAAATACAGAAATCCGAATATAGGGTAGAATTTCAAAAAAGTGCTGAACAACAAAAAGGTATATGACGATTTTAAATTTTGTTTCGCTAATAAGAATAAGCTCAACAGTATCAGTAAAAATACAATTACATCACAGTTTCCCCTTTCTACGGCCAACATTACGGGAGGGGATACAAACAAAAAACAATATATCAGAGAATCTTTTACATTGATTTTCTTTATATAGCTGAAAAGACCTGCAAAAAACAAAACCCCCAAAAATATACCTATTTGATTCAAATAGGCTGAATTAAAATAGGGTATGTAAGAAAAGATCACCCAAAGAAGCGGATAGTTATAAGTACATTTGATCCATAAGTACGGATTTGCTCCCTGCAAGTATTCTTCAATTCCGCATAAAAGTACCTTAAGGTCTATAAAGGATCGAATAGCAAAAACCCCTAAAAATTTCCATGTTTTCTCGTAAGAGCCCCCGAAAAACTCTGATACAATAAGTATAAAAAAGTAGGTAAGGAGTGTAGCCAAGATTACCCATCTCCCGTCGTGTAATTTGAAGCTGCGGTTAGGAATCATTAAAATATTGATAGATTACCTTATCAAATAGAAGGAAAAAGTCACGCTTTCGCTAAATTGTGGCCAAAATTAGCCAAACTTTTATTATCTACCGACTCCAATCAGCTACATTTAATGCTTTCTTTAAACCTCAAAAGAATCAGCGATGCGATAATTATCGGCATACCCTTCGTTATTCTCTTCCTATGGTTTTACTTTAAAGTATATCAATTTCAGTATCTTAATGAAAACTATATGGACGGACTTGCCACGCTTCAACTCAGTCGCGGATGGTTAGAAGGACGTCCTTTACTCTATGACACTTACCACGGATTTCACTATTTTCAGCACAACTATTACTTTATCCTTTTGACCGGCTTTGTCACCAAATGGTGCGGGATTTACGGCCTGTTTCTCGTTTACCTTGGTCTTTTAGCTCTGTTTTTATTCCAATGGAATCGTTGGCTCAGGAAAAACAACCCTGCCCACGGGCTGAATGAATGGTTGGCTGTCTCTCTGTTAGCTGTCGGGTCGGTAGCCTATCATATTTTTTTAGATTATATAGGCTGGCACCCGGAACAATACTTCCTCCCTTTGTTGTGTCTATTGGCACTCAGCCTCGCCACAAGGCAATGGTACCAAGCGCTTGTTTGGGGATTGCTTACTTTCTTGGTCAAAGAAACTTCCGTAATTCTGATTTGGGGCTTACTGTTTTTCGGTTCAGTTCTCACAATGACATTAAAAAAGCCTGACTTGAGTTGGGAAAAGTATTTTTTCAACAAAAAAAATCTTCTGCTTACTGTTTGTTGTTTAGCCCTGTTCGTGCTGTGTTTATGGTGGTTATCTTACCTGAACGGTGATCAACCAAGTCGGCTCAATCGCATTTTTGATAATATCCGTGCGAAAAACTCAGGCAATAAACTGATCTATTATACCTTATTGATAGGGCTTTTCAGCGGAATCACCATTCTTTTCGGTACACTTCCTTTCTTAAGTTGGTTAAGAGTAATTCCAAAACCTCAAATCATATTCGGCGCACTTATCAGCGTTTGTATTGTTTTATGTATTGTCTTTTTCATTGAAGGTATCTACTATTTCCCCTCTGTAGGTTCCGGCCTTCGTGCTCCGCCTCGAATAGGAAGTTTTTGGGCTTTTATAACCGGCAGCTATGTGTTTTTTTCGGTCAAACTAACCAAAGCAAAGGTTTCACCGCCTGCAACTCAGAGAGAATGGGCTCTTTGGGGAGGAATTTTACAATTTGTTTTCCACCCTATTCTGGTTTCCAACAATGACCTTTACTACGGCGATATGTCGGATATAACCAAAAATGCGCGTTTTATTACCGAATATAAGTTAGGGACACAACCCTACCCTACCGGCTCCCTGCATTTGTTACATGAACTTGCCGAAAAATTACCGCCGGGAGCCGAATTAATGTGTGTCCCCCAATACATGAATGTTTTCCAACGTGTTTATCCGACTATGTGGCATAGAGGCGATTGGCATAAAGAAAAACTATCTATGCTGGGACGTCCCTTACTTTATATCTATGAAAAACAAAAAATAGGGAAAGCCAAAGATTATTTCTTCCCCAAACAAGGATATAGGTCCATTTCCAATAATGAATTACTGATTTTAGCCGATACTGCATGGTACAATCGACATTACAAATAAGCGGTGAAGAGCGTGAAAAATGGATACGCCGTAATCGCTATTACTATCAATGCCTGGTTGATTATTTCAAATTTACTATCCCCGAAGGAAGTTCGATCCTGGAGATAGGTTGCGGTACGGGTTTTTTGCTGGAACAGCTTTCCCCTACATACGGTGTAGGGATTGATATTTCACCCTCTTTGATTGATTACGCACGGCAATACAGGAGCCAATTTACGTATTATGTAATGGATGCTGAGAGCATAACCTTGAATCAATCATTTGATTTCGTTATCATCAGCGACACTGTCGGTTATTTTAATGACGTGCAGCACGTATTTAGTGAAATACAGAAAGTGTGCAGTTCCCGTACACGCCTTATCATCAGCTACACTAACTTCCTATGGTTGCCCTTTTTAAATTTGGCAGAAGCTCTTGGGTTTAAGATGCCCCAAAAACGTCAAAATTGGCTTGATATAAGTGACATCGCCAATTTATTGGAGTTGGCTGACTATGACGTCATTCGTAACACCAAAAAAATTATCTTTCCGTTTTATCTTCCGCTTTTATCAGGGCTGTTAAATAAATACATCGGCAATTTGCCTCTTTTTAATCAGTTGGGTCTGATTACATTGCTGGTGGCAAGAAGTAAGCGAGTGGCTGCTTTGGATGAATTAAGTGTCAGTGTCATTGTCCCGGCAAGAAATGAGAAAGGAAATATTGAGGCTATTGTACAACGTACGCCCGTTATGGGAAAAAATACGGAAATTATCTTTGTGGAAGGCGGCTCCACCGATGACACTTGGCCGGAAATTCAACGTATAAGTGACCTCTATAAACACAAACGCTCCTTAAAATGGGTACAACAAGAGGGAAAAGGTAAGGGAGATGCTGTACGTAAAGGGTTCAGTATGGCTGAAGGAACTATTTTAATGATTTTAGACGCCGACATGACCGTTCCTCCGGAGGATTTACCTAAATTTTTTCAGGCGATTGCTTCGGGTAAAGGCGAGTACATCAATGGGACACGCTTGGTATATCCCATGGAGAAGGAGGCCATGCGTACCCTTAACTTATTGGGGAATAAGTTTTTCAGCTTAACTTTTTCCTGGCTGTTAGGTCAACGCCTCAAAGATACTTTGTGCGGTACCAAAGTAATATCCAAAGAAAATTATCTGAAATTAGCCGCTAACCGAAGTTACTTTGGTGAGTTTGACCCGTTTGGAGACTTTGACTTGCTATTTGGTTCGGCAAAATTGAATTTGAAATTTATCGAGGTTCCTATTCGCTACAAAGCGCGTACCTACGGCGAAACCAATATTTCGCGTTTTAAACACGGCTGGTTGCTCTTAAAAATGGTTTTTTTCGCATTAAATAAAATAAAGTTCAGGTGATCTGTTTTACAAAAACGTAATTGAGTCTCTCCGATTCGTTCATACTCCCAATCATCATGCGAAAATTGATAATCTATGCTTTAGTAATTACTGCTCTTGTCCCCTCCCTTGCATTTATCTATATAATGCCTGTCCCTACCTTTGATGAAAGCTATCACTTAACTGATATTTACCGCTACCTTACTTTGGGAATTAACAGAAGCACCATTTATGCGCAAACTACCCCCACAGGCCCGGGTACCCACTTATGGTCGGCAATTTGGGGAAAATGTTTCGGGAGTGACCTTGCTGTTTTACGCCTTGGCATCTGGGTTTGTTGGGTAGGTATTTGTACCGTTTTTTATCACCTCTATCAACAAGTATCTCACGAAAAAATACTTTTTTCTTTTGTGTTCTTATTGACAAACCCCTACGCCCCCTGTTTGTCAGGCTTAGTAATGACGGAGGCATTTGCGCTTATGGCTATATTAGCGGGGGTGTATTATTTACAAAGAATAGCTGACAACAAAGACAGTTATCTTCCCCTCATCCTGTGCGGCTTAAGCATGGGAATTGCCCTCATATCACGTTTATACTATATCTGTATTATACCCTGTTTGGTCTTCTGTCTTTTTTATATTTATAGAAATGATAAGTTCAGCAGGAATTTAATAATAAAAATCAGCCTGCCTTTACTCCTCTCCGTCGCTCCTCTCTTTGTTTTTTACACCATTTGGGGCAGCCTTACTCCTCCCTTGTTTAATAAAGGGGAGGTATTTCGAAACTCAAAAATTTATTTAGGGCTCAATTTACTGCGTCCTCTATCCGCGCTTTGCTATGTAGGGATCTATTGCTTTCCTTTTTTTGCGGTTTTCAACCCGAGTTTATTGATTAAAAAATGGCCATTTTGGCCGATAGCAGGAACTGTCGGGTTTTTCATCACCCGAAATGTATATCTGTGGCGATTGGAACGCGTTCATACCGGCACAGGACTCATAGATGCGATAGTGACCTCTTCCTATAAATTAAATGATTCTATCGGTTCTTTAACTTATTTTGTCAGTGTCAGTATAGCTATAATGGGAGTTTTGCTTTTGATCAATAAGTTTATTTCTTCACTCAGAGAAAAGGAGGCTATTTTGGATATTTTTTCTTATACGCTTGTATTGCTTTTTATAGTACAACAAACTTTCGTCTCAGGGCAAACGCCCTTTTACGACAGATACTTGATTCAGATAGCCCCATTTTTAGGTCTGATAACTTTTGATAAAAAAATAAAATTCGACTATAGACTTCTCAGTTTGGTAATCATTTATTTGATTATCGGGCAATTTATCCTTTGGAGGTTTTACTTACAAGCTAAAACAGTACCTGCTTTATAACCAAAACCCGGATAAACTTATGAGCAAATCTATTGCGTTTATTATTTGTACAGAAAGAGGCAACTTAGAGGGAATGTCCGTTTTATTTGCCAAAACCTTACGTACATTTGGAGGGGCCTTGAAAGAGGCTCCTATTTACAGTTATGCGCCCCGGGCAGGTAAGGATATAGGACATCAGACATACAAGCAATTTGAAAGCTTATCAGTAGAACACGCCTATATCCCTCTTAATCAAGAATTTAAACATTATTCTGTTGCCAATAAAGTCTTTGCTTTAAGCTATGCGGAAGCAACTCTTAACTATGACATAATTGCTTTTTCAGACAGTGACATGTTTGTTTTGTCCGAACCGGCCGAACTTTTACTGTCAGATGATTATGACATTGCTTTACGCCCCGTAGGCTCCAAAGGCATCGGAATAAGTGATCCCTCTGACACAGAGTTTGAGTATTGGCAAAAGCTCTATAAAATTTGCGGGGCAGAGGCAATAAGTTACGTTGAAACAAGCATTGACTCTAAAAAAATTTATGGGTATTGGAACAGCGGATTAATGGCAGCCCACAGAAATAAAAAGATTTTTGCCCAATGGGAATTGAACTTGCTGAAAATGCTCCGAAATAAAATTTACCCTAAAAACGGCCTTTATTTTACTGAGCAATCGACCTTTTCAGCTACCGTCATGGGAACCAAAGCCCGTTTACTGAACTTACCTAAAAGTTATAATTATCCCATACATCGCCAAGAAACCCTCCCCCCGGCCCAAAAGATTGATACTTTAGGCGAAATCGTTACCGCTCATTACCATGATATGTTCAGAAAATTCGAGAGCCCCACGACCCCATTCCCCTTGCTTCCCTTTGAAAAATCAGATGATTATCAATATAATTGGCTTATTGAACACTTAAATAAATATGGGGTGTACTCTACCGATTATTTTAAACGGCTATACAGTACTATGAAAGGGTGGACAGACCACAAAAGGCAACGAATCCAAGAACGCATTTATTTTTAATACACTTATGCCCTCCTTCTATGCATTAACTGCTTATAACTTTATTACTAACCTATGGATAGGCAGTATGTATTTTATTGCTGTTTTAGGACTTGGCCGCTTGACATTTAAATTTCTGCCTTATACGATCCCGTCGGTAATTCGCCCTCTTGTTCTTACAGTATTCGGGTTTTTACTTATCAGTTTACTTATCCAAATTTTATCCTTTTTCTTTTGGATAAATACGTACAGTTTAACCTTGCTCGTTGGCTTGCTGGTCGTTGGCTTGCTTTGGGAGTTTTACACTTTTTATAAAAATACACGACAGATAACAATTCATTATAAAACAAACCTTCTTAAAACACCCGAAGTCGTCTGTTTTCTATTGTCATTTTTTCCGATTTTGATCTATGCGATTCTGCCTTCTACCAAAATTGATGAGTTGTTTTATCACCAGTTAGTAAGTCAAAGAATTATCACGGATGGTGGGCTGATTTTCTACCGCCAGCCTTGGGAAGCAGCTATTCCTCCTCACTTAATTTATAATTTCAGCCACGTTCCTTTAGTATACTTAGGGTTTCCTGATGCTGCCAATGTAGTGAGTTTTTTAATTTTCGCTCTGTTTCTGCAAACCATTTATAAAATTCTCAGTCAAGCCAATATCACCTCTTTTTTTCGATGGACCATTCTGAGTCTTTTTTGTCTCGGTATGTACCGGCTTACTTTCACCACAGCCGGAAGCCATCATTTTGGGGATGCCGCCGCTTTTTTAAGTTTATATGTTGTTCTGAATCTGTCTTCTTTAAAACAACACACTTCTTATCAGGCAATTTTGACAATACAGGGAATCCTGTTGGCTGCCGTAGCGGGTTCAAAAATGTCGCTTTTACCTTATGCTGTTTTAGTCGGAATATATACACTTTATGAAGTTTTCGGCAAGAATAAATTATCCGGCCGATCTATTTTTCATCTGCTTTGGCCCATAGTTCTTTTTTACATCCCGATTATTATTTGGACGTATATACAAACACACTCCCCCTTCGGTTTAATTCTTTCGCAGTATTTTGATACCAAAATTATCGACCGGCATTTGTTAGAATCCACCTTGATGGATGAAATAGTAACGACCCCTACTTTTTCAGAACATTTACAGGCTGCCTTATTGCATTTTCCGTTTATTTTATTGCTGTCTCCGCTGCTCTTTATGGTTTCTTCTTATAGCAAGGAAGTAAAAATAAAAGTTCTCAGCTTATTCTTTTTATATCTGTTTATATTGTATCATTTTCACCTGCTTTATCATCCTCGTTTCTGGGGAAATTTGCCGTTAAGTTTATTTTTACTGACCGCCCTGGCTCCTCCCAAACTACCGGTGGTAAGCCAATTATGGATTTCAAAAAAAAGTATTTTGAAATGGGGTATGATTATGGCAGCTATTGTCCCCTATTTGGCAATTTTCTACTATTACCTTTATCATTTACGACCCTTTCCCATAAATGAACAGACTAAAATTACATTTTACAAAAGATTTATTCCTTTATACGAAGATTATATTGCCTTAGACAAGTTGCTTCCCAAGGAGGCATGTCTGTATACTCAAAACAGGCTGAATCTCATTCAGGCCCCCAGACGCATCTTTAAAGATACCCTTGACATTTGTGGCTGCCATTCAGTATATGCGTTGCAATGTGAACAACTGCTTTTACCAAGCCGAATGAGTATTCAGGGTAAAATGTATAAAATGGACAAACTGATTTATCAAAACAGGGAGGCAAAAATTAAAATTTACCGAACCCCTTCCAAAAAACCTATGACGGGCAATCTTTCTGTTTTTAAGCTAATTCCGATTTGATCATGATAGATCGCAAAAAATTTAATGCGAATGAGCTTATCATCTATAAAAATACGGCGCTTTCACTGATAGCTAAAACAGCTCGTGTACTTTTCAGCTTCTTACAGGTATCAGTGATACTAAGCATCATCAACCCCGAAGAATACGGTGTGTGGTTGGTTGTCTTTTCCGTTTTCAGTTGGATAGCCATTATGGATTTAGGAATCGCTAACGGCCTGAGAAATAAGCTCATTATAGCCTTAGCGCAGCAAAACTTCATTAAGGCTCGACAACTCATCAGTACCGCTTATGTTAGTTTGACCGGTATAGTTTTATTGCTGCTTGCCTTCTTTTTTATTTTCAATCAGTATTTGGATTGGTCAAGACTGCTCCATGTTCCCTCCATTGTCTCGGATATAGACCAAGCCGTAATGTTATCCTTTTCATTCATCGGAATACATTTGATAGCCGGTATTTTCAATCAAGTATTGGCCGCTACCCAACAAACCGCCGTCAATGATATTTTACCCGCTGTTTCAGATTTACTGATATTGGCCGTAATCACCGCTTTCAAATTTTCCTCTCTTCCGATTTCGCTTTTACATTTAGCGGTCATTTACAGCAGTATTCCGTTCTTTGTACTGCTTATAAGTACCGTTTATGGTTTTGCCGGCCCGTTTAAACATCTTTGCCCGGCGTTTGGCTGCTTTGACTCGGCACTTATTAAAGATATTGCTTCCATCGGAATAAAACTGTTTATCATCCAAATGGCAGGATTGGTCATTTTTCAGTTCCAAACACTCTATATCTCCAATCAATTCGGCCCGGAACAGGTGGCTGTCTTTCAGGTCACGTATAAATATTTCAGTTTCTCCATGTTGGTTTTTACGATTTTAACAAACCCCTATTTTCCGTTGTTTACCCATGAATATACCCACCGAAACAAGGTATGGCTTCAAAATGCCCGAAATAAGCTTTTCAAAACTTGGATTGGTGTTACAGGTCTTTTAGTCCTGATGGTATTGGTCTCCGACTTCTTTTTCAAAATTTGGTTAAATAATAAACTTACCGTCCCTTTCTCCCTATCGCTTTGGATGGCTATCCGGCTGATGTTTCACTATTGGTGTACTTTCAATTACAATATCCTCAGCAGCATCAATGTACTGAATCTGCAGGTCATCATCGGCATTTTATCCGCTATTGCCACTATTTGGCTTTTTCCTGCTTTTACCAATGCCTACGGTTTATCGGGTATTCCTATAGTATTGACTATAATTTTGGGTATAAACTCGGTTATTCTATATTTGCAAGTCTCACATGAGTTGCAGAAAACCGGTAAATAAACGTTACAACACACTCACCTTCACTAACAGTTATGTATCTGGAGATACAAAAATGTCGCATCAGCGGTAGCAGCAACCTCATTCCTGTTATATCGTTAGGAGAACAATATCTGACCGGGGTTTTTCCAAAATCCCCCTCTGAAACAATTACTAAAGGACCGATCGACTTGGTATGGTGCCCTGACAGCGGATTGCTCCAAATGAAACAATCGTATAATTTGGAAGAGATGTACGGTGACAATTACGGTTATCGTTCCGGCCTTAATGCTTCCATGGTAAACCACCTGCATCAAAAAGCACGAGTTCTCGGTAAAGCAGCTGATCTTCGGCCGGGGGATACGGTACTGGATATTGGCAGTAACGACGCTACACTATTAAATGCCTTCCCCGATTTCGTTCATAAAATTGGGGTTGACCCTACCGGAAACAAATTTCGAGAATTTTATGGCCCTGAAATTGCCCTGATTCCCGACTTTTTTTCGGCAGAGGTTTATCGGCGACAATTTGAGAGCCAAAAACCCAAATTGATCACCTCCATCGCTATGTTTTATGATCTGGAAAATCCGGCCAACTTTGTTAAGGATATTCATACGTTGCTTGCCCCGGACGGCTTATGGCATTTTGAGCAAAGTTATATGCCTTCCATGTTGCGTACCAATTCTTATGATACGATCTGTCATGAACATATTGAATTTTATTCTTTTGAAGTAGTCAAAACGCTGTTGGAAGCCCATGACTTAAAAATAATTGATGTGCAAATGAACAGCATCAACGGAGGCAGTTTTGCCGTAACTGCGGCTAAAAAGCAAGCGGATTACTTACCGAACCATGCCGTGATTAATTGGCTTCTGCATCAGGAAGAAAGTTTGGGGCTGGATACCCCCAAACCTTTTCGGGAATTTGAAGAACGTGTCTATAAACACCGCAAAGCCCTCTTGGAATTGATTGAAAAAATAGTGGATTCCGGCAAAACCGTTTTTGGGTACGGAGCCTCTACCAAAGGAAATGTGTTACTCCAATTTTGCGGAATTACCAACCGATTACTTCCTTTCATTGCTGAAGTAAATCCCAATAAATACGGCTGTTATACTCCCGGAACTCATATTCCCATCATATCTGACAAGGAAGCTATTGCAATGAAACCTGATTATTTCTTGGTTCTCCCGTGGCATTTCAAACACGGTATCCTTGAAAAGGAAAAGGAATTTATCCGAAACGGCGGTAAATTTATTTTTCCGTTACCTGAAATTGAAATTATTTAGCTTACTATGAAGGACTTTCTTCGACCGTTTTACCATTTTCTGAAATCCCGCTTTCATACCAACTTCTCAGCCACGGGAGAGGATACGATCATTGCCTATCTTTTTCAGTCGGTCGGCATTGCCCGCCCCTCCTATTTAGACATTGGAGCAGGAAGCCCGATCTTTGGGAATAATACGTATTTGTTTTATAAGCAAGGCAGTAAAGGGGTCTGTGTGGAAGCCAATCCGATCTTATGCAAAGATCTGAAAAAAGTAAGACGCCGAGACGTCTGTCTGAATTATGCTGTAAGCACGCAAGACCAACCTGCTGTCAATTTTTACGTTTTTAACGAAAAGGGAATCAGTACCTTATCCAAAGAAGAAGCCGACTTACGGGAGCGTTCCGGTCATTTTAAGGTAGAAAAAACAATTCAAATACCCTCCCGAACCATTAATCATATTATTGCGGCCCACTTTTCCGACTTCCCGGATTATTTGTCATTGGATATCGAAGGAATGGATTTGGAAGTTCTTAAATCCTTAGATTTTACCCGATTTCCTATACCTGCCATTTGTGTGGAGACCGTAAATTACGCCGAAAATCACAGAAGGACGAAAAATGGTGCCATAGTCCAATATTTGGAAGAAAACGGGTATTTTTTGTATGCAGATACCTTTATAAACAGTATCTTAGTCAACAAGGCTTGGTACTTTTCCGGACCATTACTAAAAATACCTCAGTTTTAACTGCGAATCTAAAAGTCGTTGAAGAAGGATTTCCGGCAACGGCCTCCTTTTTACCGTTTTTGTAATTTAAAGAATTATCGTATACATTTACGCTATAACCGCTTTTAAGGCCATAATTAGCAAATCACAATGAGACCTCTTTACACAACACTCCTCGTTATCTTGTTAGGCTTGGGATTGCATCTTCAATCATCTTCCCAAAATATCAACGCCAATCTTCGGCAAAAATTTATAAGCAGTATCGGTGCTAATAACGAAGATCAGTTAGGCAGTACCATTGCTACCGATGGAGAAATTGCTGTTATCGGGGCAGCCTCTGATGATCAGGGCGGTTTGGATCGAGGAGCCGTGTATATTTTAGGTAAAAATGTAGGAGGGCCTAACAATTGGGGATTGGTCAAAAAAGTGATCAATGGCTCAGGTACTAACACTTCCACGCAAACTTTTATAAACACCGGCAGTGCTAACGGTGACCGTTTTGGATTTTCGGTAAGTATTTCCGGCAATGTGATTGCCGTAGGGGCGAGCTTTGATATCCACGGAGGTGTTGTGAGAGGAGGGGCAACCTATCTCCTCGGCAAAGATGTCGGAGGAACAGACACGTGGGGATTAATCAAGAAAATCGTTAACGGACCGGGAACCAACACGGCCACTTTAAATTTTATTAATGTCGGTAATGCAAATTTTGATTTCTTCGGATATTCTGTTTATCTCTCCGGAAATACCTTGGCCGTAGGGGCACGTTCTGACGATCAGGGAGGACCGGACAGGGGGGCCGTTTATGTATTAGGAAAAGACACGGGAGGGACGGATAACTGGGGGTTAGTCAAAAAGGTCATCAATGGCTCGGGTACCAATACATCTGACCAAACCTTTGTCAATGTCGGAAGTAATGATGGGGATATATTCGGAGTTTCCGTCAGCCTATCCGCTAATTTATTAGCCGTAGGAGCTTCTTCCGATGACCAAAACGGTTTAGGTTCAACCGGAGCCGTTTACGTTTTGGGTAAAGATACAGGAGGTACGGATACTTGGGGATTAGTCAAAAAGATCATCAACGGTCCGGGCAGCAACACGGCCAACCAAACGTTTATTAATATCGGCACCAACAGTTTTGATTTTTTCGGTGCTTCGGTGAGCCTCTCCGGCAATACGTTAGCCATAGGTGCCCGATTTGACGATCAGGGCGGCCCGCAGCGAGGTGCTGTCTATCTCGTTGGAAAAGATACCGGCGGAAGCGATAATTGGGGCTTGATCAAAAAAATCATTAACGGCTCCGGAACCAATACGGCCAATCAAATTTTTATTAATGTCGGTAATAATATTTCGGATAACTTCGGAGTTTCCGTAAGTCTTTCCGGAAATATGTTAGCTTCCGGAGCCTTTACAGATGATCAGGGGGGGCTCGACAGAGGTGCGGTTTATATCTTGGGAAAAGATACCGGAGGCACTGACAATTGGGGTTTAGTGAAAAAAATCATCAACGGTCCGGGTTCTAATACAACAGATCAAAATTTCATCAATTCAGGAAGTAATGACGAAGATAATTTCGGGATAGTCAGCCTTGCAGGAAATACGTTAGCCGTCGGGGCATTTTCTGACGATCAGGCGGGGACAAATCGCGGCGCGGGTTACATGATCACACTTGACCCTTCTGACTGTAGCCTTAATCTTACTGCGGCAATCACTCCCAATACACCGCAAACAGTTTGCTCGGGAGGATCGCTCAGTCTATCGGGAAGCAGTACGGGCGGTACTTCTCCAACTTACACCTGGAGCAGCCTTCCGGCCGGCTTCAGTTCAACCCAGCAAAACCCTACTTTTGTTGCGCCTACAGTGGCTACTCCTACCACTTATACCGTTACGCTTACCGTTACGGAAGGAAGTTGCACTGCTTCTGCCTCCATCACTGTGACTGTCAACGGAACCGGATCACTTACCCTGACTGAGCCTATTACCTCCGGAACAGTTTCTTATTCTGCCGGTCAAATTACCGCCACAAATCAAATATCTAACGCGACGGTTGAGTACATAGCCACGCAATCCGTTGTTCTTAATCCCGGATTTTCAGCTATCGGCAATAGTTTTAAAGCCTATATCGGCGGATGTAATTAATTTTACGACATCCATTGATTACCCCAATTTGTGAAAGCCTTAATTTTCGGAATTAACAGTCAGGATGGCTATTATTTACAACAACTTTGTCACCGCAACAACATAGCGTGTATCGGTATTTCCAGAAGTCAAGGTCCTTGGATTGGCGGTGATGTAGCTGATACAGCTTTTGTAAGAGGTATCATTAAGCTTCATCAACCGGAGTATATTTTTCATTTTGCCGCAAATTCTACCACAAGGCACACTGCGCTGTTTGAAAACCATCAAACTATCAGCACAGGAAGCCTTAATATTTTAGAAGCTGTATTCAACGAAAGTCCTGCTTCCAAAGTGTTCTTAACGGGCAGTGGTGTTCAGTTTGAAAATAACGGCCAACCTATATCGGAAAAAACAAACTTTGAGGCTTCAAGTGCTTACAGTGTTGCCCGGATTCAATCGGTTTATGCAGCACGTTATTATCGGAGTTTGGGTCTGAGAGTTTATGTTGGGTATTTATTTCACCATGAAAGTATTTTCAGAAAGGAAACCCATATCAGTAAGCGAATCGCCGAAGCGGCGAAACGGATTCATAAGGGCAGTAATGAGATTTTAGAAATCGGTGATTTAAACGTTAAAAAGGAATGGGGCTATGCTGCCGATATCGCTTCCGGTATATTTTCACTCGTCCGGCAAGACACGATTTGGGAGGCAACCATCGGCACAGGACGCGCCTATTCCATACGTGATTGGGTTGAGACCTGTTTTGGATTAATTAACCGCAATTGGACTGACTTTGTCGTGACCAAAAATGACTTCAGGGCCGAATACCCGCTTTTGGTTTCCAACCCTTCCACAATCAATAACTTGGGATGGTTTCCTACCGTAAACTTTGAAGATTTAGCAAAAAAGATGCTGCATGATGAAATATAGTAAAGAAAAGTATGAATAAAAAGCCCGTTTTATTGATTCATCCGTCAGGTTATATCAGCATTTCTCCTACCATTATAAGCATAATTCAGTATTTAAATGAAAAAAATTACCGCGTTGATATCATTTCAGTATTTGGGGAAGATGTACCGGAACTGCCCTGCCGAACCTACTGTTTAATAAAAAAAGAGAAACACCGATCTTTGTTTTTCCCCATCAAGGTATTACTTAATCTATTGCTTTATTTTGTTTATCCTTTCTACTTATTGATTCACCTCTATCGTAATCAATATAAAAATGCCTTTGCTATTGATGTAATCAGCCTCTTTTTCGCTCTGTTTATCCCCAAAAAGATAACCCTGATTTATGTAGTATTACATATTCAATATTTGAAGGAGCTGATCCAACAACGAAATATTCCGGGTATTCTTTTGAAATACGCTGAACGTATCCAACTGAAAAAGACGAAATTTATCCTTATCCAAGACTCCTATCGAAAACAATCTTTCATCGAAGAAAACAAAATCAACCCTCAATTCGCCTCTTTTTTTCTGGTACCCAATGCTTACAGAGGTGATTCCGGTAAAGGAAAAACAACGTATTATCAACAAAAATACGCCTTACCTTGCGACTCCAAAATAGTTTTATTGGCAGGTGCTGTGGAAGCGTGGTCTTTCCCTGTCTTTTTAGCTCAATGTGCCGCCTCCCCCTCCAATTCCCTAAATTATCGCCTCATTATTCAATCCAGAGAATCTGTTTCAGAGAGTTCTCCCCTCATTTGCGAACTGAGATCAATGGAAGAAGAAAGTGAAAATGTGATTCTTTCCTTAACTCCGTTACCGGTTCATTCATTACATGAAGCCTTTTCTTCTGCCCATATAGGATGTGCTTTATATACCAATGATAACTTCAAAAATCAAACGTTTGTAGGAGGAGCCTCCGGAAAAATGCTTTCCTACTTAAAAAGCGGACTTCCGGTTATCATGATGGATTCTCCCGGAGTAACTGAGATCATCAATCAGTATAGGTGCGGCAAAGTACTCAGTACCATGGATATTATTTCTTTTAATCATTGTGTAGAGGAAATTATAAAGAATTATACCGATTATTCGGCCAATGCCTACCGCTGTTATCAAGAACTTTACGACTTTGATCATGCCTTTCACCCGGTTTTTGCTATTTTATCCTAATCTCAATGAAAACTCTCCTAAAAAAAATATTGGCCTTATTCCGACTGGAAATAAATCGGCGACCGATCTCTGAGGAAAAAAAAAGGCAATGGATCCAAGATTTTGGATTTAAAAGTGTACTTGATATCGGAGCCAATCAAGGCTTTTTTGCACTGGAAATCCGAGAGAGTTTGCCCTCAGCCCATATACACTGTTTTGAACCGTTGCCCGGCTGCTTTAAACAGTTATCGCTCAGAACAAAGAAGGATTCGTTGATTACGTGTTATAACATCGGACTGGGCGAAAATGACGGCTTACTTGCCATGAACGAGAATGACTATACGCCTTCTTCATCCCTATTGGAGATGTCAGAATTGCACGTCAAAAATTTTCCGCAAACCAAACATACCACACAAACACAAGTTGAAATCAAACGCTTGGATGATTGTTTGAAGGCAGATACGCTTCCTTCTCCTGTATTAGTAAAAATAGATGTGCAGGGATTTGAAGATAAAGTGATCAAAGGCGGCACTACCGTTCTTCAAAAAGCCGATGCAATGATCGTCGAAATGTCGTTTGTGCCGCTTTATCAAAGTCAACCCTTGTTTCACGATATATACAAGTTATTAGAAGCGTTAGGTTTTGAGTATCGCGGCGCGTATAATCAGCTTTATGACAGTGAGAACGGGACTATTCTCCAAACAGACGGTATATTCATGAAAAAAAATCGGTAAGTATGACGCCCGCTTTACCCTTGGTTTCGATTGTGACAGTCACTTACAATGCCGGTCGTTTTTTGGAACGAACCATGGAAAGTGTATTCGGGCAAACTTACCCATGCATTGAGTACCTGATCATTGACGGAGGCAGTACGGACGAAACCTTGGCTATCATCCGAAAATACGAGGATAAATTGGCCTATTGGCACAGCAAAAAAGACAATGGGACTTATGATGCTATGAATCAGGGGATACAAATGGCTCAAGGAGAGACATTGCTAATGCTGAATGCGGGCGATTGGATAGAACCTCGGGCTATTGAACAGATGATCGACCACACCCAAGCTAAAGTGACTGACAGGCTGATTGCCTGCGATTGGACAGTATTTTTCAATCCTGACAAAACTCCTGTAACACGCCGCGTTTCCTTTGCCTTTGATCAGATCGTCGGTGTTTGTCATCAGGGTATTTTAATCGGGAAAAGCATCTATGCCCAATTCGGGATGTATGATACATCCCTGAGATTCTTGGCGGATTACGACTTTTATCTTCGGGTATGGAAAAAAAATCCGAAAGCATTTATTCACGTTCCCTTATTTTTAACCCATTATCGCTTTGAAGGAATGACTACTGAGCACACATTACGAAGTAATATAGAACGTTGGACAGTCATCAACCGACACTTTGCTTGGTATGAAGCCACAACTATCAAAACAGTAACTTTGTCGGCCATCGTCATTCGTTCTTTATATAAGTATCTGCCGAACCGCAACGAAAGGATTTATCACCGTGAATGAATTAAAATCACAATTACGGTACCTGCAACAGCACCTTACTCAATCAGAAAAAATATTCGTTTGGGCCATTATCTGTATTTCTATTGATGGGTTTCCGCTTATCCCGCTCAATTTTGAGAATAAACCCCTCTCTACCCTTTTTGTGATTCTTTATTGGTTTTTAGAAAAAGTAAAATATCCGCGCCTTAATCAATTTGAAATTCGACTTTGGCTTATTTTTTTTGTTTTGCTGCTGTTTACTTTATTTAAAGCCCTTGTCAGTTATCACGATTTTTTCGGCTTTTTTAAATTCTCCGTTACGGGTACCTTTTCGGTCATTACTATCTCTTCCTGTTATACTTTTATTAAGGGGCTGCTAAAACGATTTACACCGGAAGAGGTCATTCGAATCGTCACTTACGGTTTGATTCTCTCTTCCGTTATTCCCTTGATAGTCGGTTTTATTCAGTTATTCGCTTTATGGGGCTTTTTCCCTTTAAGCATCGCCCAACGGCTTACCTTGATTTTCAGTTATCGCCCGTTATTGGAACGTGCGCAACTTACCACTACAGAGGCGTCTCATGGCTCTACTTATTTAGTATTGATCATTCTTTGGGTATATGCATTTTATCATCACGTCAAAAAATTCCGAACGGTTATTCTGACGGCTTTATTTCTGATGTTTTTGTTTATCAGTTCTTCGTTAGGTTATATCACCTTTTCACTGACCCTGCTGATATTTGCGCTCATCTATTTTAGAATCAGGGCAAGAACATTCCTAAAGTATGCTGTGAGCGTGGGCTTGCTCTTTATTTCGATCTATTGGCTAAGCGTGTATTTTGTAGTGGAATATACCGCCGAGAAATTCAAATTGCTGTCCAACCTCATCACTACGGTCGATGAAGAGGTATTTTATTTTTATCTCAAGGCCGATTATTCGTTTTTAGATCGCGTTGGCACCCCCTACTTGAGTCTTCTTTCCTTAAAAGATACTTATTTTATGGGAGCCGGCGGTGAGAGTTTTTTCTATTTGTTTCCTTATCTGGTAGATACGTATTTACCGGAAATGCTCGAAAATGAAATACTCCAAATCATGCTGGAGATCAATACGCGTTTTGTGGTAAAGTTTTTACCGGCCAAGATCGCCGCCGAATTTGGGCTCATTGGGGTAACGGCCTTTCTTTACTTCATTTTCCGTGAATTTTACCGTTTGATTAAACTTTACCGGAAAACAAACCTTTCCTTATTAAGAGGATTAGGTTTGTGCTGTATTTTCGCCCTGCTCAGTACCTATTTATGCAGTTATTTTAACTTTAGTGTTATCTTGGTGTTGTCTGTTTCCTTCTTATTAAGAAAAGAGATCGAATTGAAATCCCTTTAACTGTTATCCGTGTATCCGTTATCCGTGTATATCCGTTATCCGTGTATCTGTTATCTGTTATCCGTTATTCCTATATATACTTCGTCATTCTGCCTTTTGAACTCGACACTCTGCACTCTGAATTTGACACTCTGCATTCTGAACTCGACACTCATCATTCGTCATTCGTCACTCATCACTCGTAATTCTCTATACAACCGGTTGATTCTCTCAGCATTGACTTCCCAAGTATAGCTCTCTTTGACTAACTTATAGGCTCTCTGTCCCATTTCTTTCCTTTCTTTTTCATTCGTTAGCAGATAAATACAACTTTCGGCAAAGGCTTCAGCCTCATCCGCCGACAATACTTCCTTTTTGTGTTTTGCTTTGATCATCCCCAAACCTAAAGAAGTGCAAACCACCGGTAAACCGCAAGCCATCGCCTCCAATACCTTATTTTGCATTCCCGATCCTGATTGCATCGGAGCAATAGCTATATGCCCTGTTCTCAATTCATCGGCTAAGGAAGGAACAAACCCGGTAATGAGGATCGAATTGTCGCTGCTGTAATGAAGCAGTTTTTTGCCCGGATGAGCTCCGATAATTTTAAGCTGTACCCCCGGTACTTCTGCTTTTATCCTTTCCCAACAATGGTCAATAAACCAAATAATTGATTTTTCGTTGACATAATAGCTCATATTTCCCGAAAAAACAACAGTAGGCTTTTCCGGCTTTTTGGAAGTCGGATAAAAAACGGATACGTCCACTCCCAAGGGAATACACCTTGTATTCGGATGGTTTATCGTTGCTTTATCGGTTTCCGAAACGACAACGGCAGCTTCAAACTGCTCCGCCATACGCCGTTCATACCGCTGCAACCGCCTGATTTCTTCTTTGACCAACGGTTTCCAATACCAACTTTCGGATAACAGACGGCGTCTGAAATTGAGCTCCATGGAGTCAATTAATTCCAGTACTCGGGGCTTACGACTGAGCGGGGTATAATGCGCAATACGCAGCATATAGGTGTGGATCAGGTCAAAATCATCCGGATTTACCGAATCCAGTGCTCTCTTAAAAGCCCGGGAAGTGTAATATAATACCTGAAACGGACAACGGCTGAATAAGCCGTAACGCAACATGTTGATGATTCCGTCGCTTTTACTGAGTTTGACCGGAATGATCTTTTCACAAAACGGTTGCAATACGGTTAATGCCGACAAATCAGACTCTTTTTCATAAAAACTGACCAATGTGATGGCGTGATTCGAGCTTAACAAACGCAGGCGATGATAAGGAATGACTTGATCGCCTTTGAAAGGGGGATAGGGCAAGCGAGCCGTTAAAAAAAGAATCTTCATGGGTGGAGTTTATCACAAAAAGAAATGCCACGCTGAGCGTGGCATTTCTTTTTACTATACTAATCTATCTCGCCAAACATTAGTCTTGAGATACTTTGAGCACCTTCAGAGCTGCACTCTTCACCGGTGAAGTCACCTGCATAAAGTACATACCTGTGTTGTTGTTGCTCATGTCAACTTCCTCACGGTGTGAGTTGGTCTCAGGCGTGATGCTTCTGGTCATCAAGGAACGACCGGCCGCATCTACCAAGTTCAACTTCACTTCCTGTCCTTTGGCTCCGTTGATCGACAAGGTCAATGTACGGGTTACCGGGTTAGGAGTTACCGTGGCAAATTCTGCTTCCACTACCTCTGCACCAACGCGTGCACCGGATGCATTCGTCACATCAATGTAGTAGTTAGCCTCAGCAAGAATGTTAGCCGTAGGATCTACATTTTTAGTAACGTTTGATGGGTATGGACCGTAGTCAACGCCCGGTTTGTCCCAAGCTCTGATGCGCCAGTTGTATTTACCTTTAGGGAAACCTGCATCGTACACACCGGTTGGTGAGTAGAAACCGAAGGCAGGGTCATTAAGGGTAAACAAGCGAGTGAATTGATCACCGTTACCGAATTGCAGATAAGGCGGATTATTTTCAATCGTATTGAAGGATTGCATAATCGCTTCAGTCACTGGATTCAACAAATACATCTCGTATGAAATAGACTTCGTAGCAGCCGCAAGAGTAGGATTACATACCACTACGTTTACTGTCCAGAAACGCGGCGTTTGGTATTGATCAAACACGCGACGGTTAGTAGGAGTAGTTTCGTCTAATGTAGTTCCTGTTACTTGTGATTGTGATGCTCCCGGATATGACTTAGGCATAAATGAAGCTGGAGTCGAAGGCTGACCCGTTGGAGCAGGGTAGATACGATCCCATACAGTGATTGGCAGACCTGAACCTTGTGAGCTTCTGTCTCTGTAACCTGATTTATCTACGTCAATGATCGTGATCTCAAACGGTTTCGCCGTGATCGTTACTGTGCTTGATACCGGGCTGGTACATCCGCCTACAGTACAAGTAGCCGTGTAAGTAGCTGAGCCGCTTGCAGGAACAGTAACTACAGGACCCATAGGTGACCAGGTAACCGTACCGGCGCAGCCTGAGGCAGTCAAGGTTACTGAAGTATTGGCACAGTAAATACCGCCGCCGCCAACAGTTGGCGCAGAAGGAACCGCATTTACAGTTACAGTAGCGGTTTTAGCAGGAGCCGTAGCTGTGCTGTAAACGCAACCTAAGTAGTTGGCCGTAAAGTTATACGTACCGGTCATCGCGAGAGTAGCACCACCTACCGGAGCAGAAATGCTTGGATCGTTTTGGTTCAGACCGGTTACTAAAGAACCGCTTCCTGTCCATGACCATCCGGCGATTGGACCTAATACGCTGGCAGCAGTCAAAGTGATGGGTGACCCTACGCACACCGCTACCGAAGCAGGGGTAATGCTGATTTGCGGATCAGCCAATACAGAGACTTCAATCGTTTCGGTTGAAGTACATCCGCCCGGACGAGTACAAGTAGCGGTAAAAGTAGTAGTTCCTGAGATCACCACTTGAGCACCCATACCGGAAGCCGTAGCCACTGTTAAGGTAGCACCGGAAGCTCCACCAGATGCGCTTGACCAAACGATAGACTCACCTACGCCTGAACAACCGGCAGCTGAAAGAGTAGTCATTTTTACGCTTGGAGCGATTGCAGGAGTTGGACAAAGAACGGCATTGGTTTGCGACAATACCGGCTTAGCGGCTACGATCACAGATACCGATACTTGAGTAATGGCATAGTTACCGTTGCAGCCAGGCACTACACAACGAGCTTTGTAGCTGTGTGAAGCATTCAATACACCGGTTGAAATTGGAGTTCCGGAAGCAACTGTACCCAATACGGTATTATCCGTAATGTTAAACCACTCTACCTGACCTTCGGCACAAGTAGCAGTCAAGTTAGCTGACTGACCTTGGCAGATCGGCGTAGCGTCTACGGCTAAGTTAGTTGGAGGAGCCGGTTTCGTACGGATCGTGATGGTCTGCGCAGCAGCAGGATCACCGGTACAAGTAGAGGTTCCGCCACCCGCAATGACATCAAATGTCTGACGGCAGGATACTACGTACGTATAAGTGATGTTAGTGCTGTTAGAAGCAGAGGCATTTACAGTTTCCGTCCAAGTTTGGCTGGCACCCGTAGAAGCTACAGCAGCATAGCTTGAGTTAGTCACAGGTGCATTAGCACCGTCTTGTACAGTGCGGCTAATCACGTAGGTAGAAGCAGTGATACCATTACCCGGAGTTGCTGCATTTACGCAACCTGACAAAGAAAGAGTGATCAACGTACCGGCACTTGGCTCTTGGCAAGTGACGTCAGTTGGTGAAAGAGTAGCAACCGGTACCGGTGGTTTGCTGATAGCAATTGCTTGGCTGGCAGACCAATCACTTGGGCACAAACCGTTACAACGAATGCGGTATTCGTATTCGCCTACGGCAGCCGGTGTAGTTTCCAAAGGTGAGTTTTCACCGAGCATTGCCCAATCACTGAAAGTACCGCTGCCTACAGTGGCACGGAAACGGCTTTGCCATTGGATCACCCCAGAACAAATACCGCCCGGCAACAGTGGCTCTACCTGAATCAATTTGATGGTGCTTCCCAAACACAGATCTTTACCGGAAGCAATCACATTATTTAATGGATTTGGATCCGGCGGTGCCTGCATGTAGAAAGCTTGGCTATTTTCTTTTACGTTAACCTTAACTCCTGTAACTTCGGTCGTAGCACCGTCTTGACAACCTGTAGGAATATTGCCATCATGGCAACGTGCTCTGATGGTCCAGCCATTAGCCGCTGTAGTAAAAGTAGGGTCAAAGTTAGAGCCGTTTACTAACAGGATATTGTTATCATTGTTAGCGCCGGCATCGTTCGTTTGCGGTGCATTAGTAGCCCAGTGAGCCCCGCTACCTTGTGTCGCCAAAGTACCTACAATTTGCCATTCTGTCTGCCATCCCGGTAAGGTAGGACAGTTTGAGGTAATGAAGGTAGTGTTATTAGGTCCTTGGCAAAGAATATCTAAAGAAGCAATAGGGTTTCCGGTATCGTTTCTAACCATAGCCGGAGCCGCAGGAGCACGTACTACGGTAATTGATACCGTAATTTTAGAACTTTCACAGATATTGCCGGCACCCGGATCCGCATTAGGATCTTCGCAAGCTACCTGATAGGTATAGGTGGCTACTAAAGTTCCGGTTGGGTTTGGACCCGGATTCGGAGCACCTACGATAGAAAGGTTAGCAGGAGCAGGGATAACAGTAGTACCGTCTGCGGTATACCATTTTTTCACAGTAGTACCTGTAGGGCAGGTTACTGAAGTCAAATCAGGATTAGCAGTAGCTCCGGGAGTCAAGCTTTGACAGATTTTAGTACCGCTACCACCTTGCCATACAAGAGTTCCCGTAGGAGCCGCTGCTGTTTGGTTGATCGTGATCGTGCGTGAAGCAGACAGTTCGCTCCAACAGCCGGTCGTATTATCTTTACAACGTACCTGATACGTAGCCGTACCCGGACCGGTGCTTGAATGTGTGTACGAACCGCCCGTACCTACGATACCTACGGTTGGATCAGCAGTAGGAGCAATAGGAGTAAGGCCGGTAGTACCGGTTACGGATGCCAAATACCAGTTAGCCGTAGTACCCGGAGCACAAAGCGCCGTCAATACCAAAGAGCTGGCGCTTGGGCCGGCAGGAGAGTTCGAGCAAACATAGTCACCGTTGGTATTGGTAATAGTAGGTTGTCCCGGTTTAGCTATAACAGTAAAGGTATAAGCCGTACGGGTAGCGCTTTCGCAGATACCTTGCTTACAAGTTACGTACCAAGTTTGTGGCCCTGCTACAGTAATGTCTACCCCTGAGTGGGTACGAGTAGGACCGGTAGTTACCGGTGAACCACCCGAAGAAGCATCATACCACTGAGCAGTACTTCCTGCAGGACAGGTGGTGCTGGCAGTAAAGCTTGTCGTAGTTGGACCGCCGGTGATTGCCTGACAAATCGAAGAAGAAGTCAAAGAAGGAGTACTTGGTACCAATGACTCTTGCTTGATGGTTTTGATCAGGATGCTGCTGCTTGCGCTTTCGCAGTTGTCCGAACCGATCACTCTACATTTCACCGTATAAGTAAACTCAAGGTAATTAGCGGAGCCGGGGCTACCTACAGGCACCAAGTTGATAGGAGAACCGGTACCGATCTCAACACCGTTTCTTGACCAAACCGCGATTTGATCAGGCTGTCCCATAATACCTGATGGGCAGAAGCTTGAAAGTTGGATTTGAGTTCCTTCGCAAATAGCATTATCGGCTACCGTGTGCGGAGCCGCACCCATAAACACACCCGCAGGGCTTACAAACGTAATACCTACCGGAGCGCCGGGAGTACCGTCAATTTTAGGAGCTACCGCAGCTGTCGAAGTCAACGTTTTAGTCACAGAAGTAGTACCGCAACTCATAGAGCGATAAGCCGCTGTCAACGTGATATCAGTTGTACCGGGAGCCGAAGAAGGCGTAGCAGTAGTAGTTGTACCAGTCGTAGTCGACAAGGTAGTATTAGCAGCAGGAGCACCTTCTACTTTTGACCATGTATAACCGAAGGCAGCCGTATTAGGAGATACAACCGTAGCAATAGAAGCATTACCGGGTTGTACACAAACTAAGCTTGGAGTCATCGTAAAATCAAGGGCAGGGCTGGTTGGCAAAGCCGTAGGAACGATCGTTACCCAATTAGTAACGGAAGTCATGCCACTGGTAACGTTTACTATCAAAAAGTAAGTGTTACCTGCAGTAAGGGCCGGAATAGTAACCGGAGTATTTACTACAGTTCCGGAAGGAGCCGGATTAATAATACCACCGGTACCAAAAGTAGGTACTAACGGCCCTGTGCTCGTGTTAGAACGAAGTTCCAACTGAACAGTCCCTCCGCTGGTGACGTAGTTCAGGCTTAAACTTCCACCTCCGGGGCATACGGCGACATTGCTCGAAGCTGTCCCGCTCGGATTAGTCAGCGTTAACGTCGGCTGATTAACCGTTTGAGACCAACCCGCCATACTCCCCAGTGCGATAGCCCAGAGTAAGAGTAAAAATTTGGTTGCTTTCATAATTTAACAATTGATTGGAAAAATAAAACTTGATTTAATTTTTTCAACATTTTGCGCCGGCAACTGAGCCGACAGTTTGGCGATTGAGGTAAATTAGTTTGTCGTTACTGCTTGGTGAGGCACCTCCTTTCTTTTTTATGGGGTTAAGGGTTGCAATCAGACGATACACATTAAAAAAATTCATAAACAATTTACTCATGTATCCAACGATCGCATTTTATACTGAAAAGAGATGTTCGGCTTCCGGTTACTTATGGTACTTATCGGCATAGGAACACACTTTTTCTGGCAGACAAAAGTATTGTAAAAAAAACTACGAACAAATATCCATCCTAATAAAATATTAAAAATCCCTTAAAAATCTTATCCAACGGTATAGTTATGGGCGGTAATGCCGCATTTCGGGCCATACAGGGGGAGTGATTCTGCCTTAAAGGCAATAAATTCGCCGTTTTTAAGTTCGTTTTTTGGCAAATGCCGGCTTATACGTTTTGCAATCCGGGGGGGAGTGTTTAGTTTTGCAACCGTATTTCGGTACACTCTTTTATAGTTCAAGGAGTACCCCTGCCCCTCCCCTGTTAGGGAGGGAACCTTAACAGGGCGGTCTGCCGCTTCGGTACTGTTTACCTTATTATTATATATACACAGTCACTTTGTTTTTCCTATGAGATCTATTTCATTATCTGTTTTCTTCTCTTTCGTGGCGCTCATCGGCTTAGGGCAGGGGATTAAGTTTGAAGAAGGCAATTTGGCACAATTGCTCAACTTGGCCCGGCAACAAAACAAATTGCTGATGGTAGAGATCTATCTCAACGGTTGTCCGCACTGTGCGGCTTTGGCCCCGGTGCTGCAGGAAAAAAAAGTAGGGGATTTTTTTAATACGGCGTTTGTCAATGCCAAAATCGAGGCCAATTCAGCCACTTCCAAAGAATTGCAAATGCAAAAGGGGTTGACCTATCCGGAGTTTCCGTTGTTTTTCTTTTTTGACGCCAACGGTCAGTTGGTGCATCAGGCGGCCCCGGCCGAACGCCCTAACCGTACTGAGTTTATCAATGAGGTGATCAAACACGGCAACGAGGCCCTTACGCCTACCCTGCGCACGAGCAACTATGCGTCCCGTTATACGAAGGGAGAACGGGCACTGGATTTTCTGGTGAACTACGGTAAATACGCCAAAGCTACCAAAGACAACAGCCGTCTCACCGAGATCGGCAGCGAAATTGCCAAAGCATTTACCAAACCGGCCGATCTGGAAAGCCCCACGGGTTTTTATATCATTTCCAGATTGATCAATGATTTTCAGAACCCGATGGCCAAACATTTTTTTGCCAATCTGCCCAAATACAAAAAATACAACAACGCCGAAAACCCCAAAGCCGTGGATGATGCCGTGGACGGCATTATCTATACTACTCTCTACGGGCCGCGCGCCAATAAATTGAGTTCTAAAGAAATAGTGGCCATGCGTGAAGCGATGATCAAGGCAGGTACGCCGGCCAAAGTGGTAGCCCCGCGTACGTTGTTGAAAGAATTGGAGGCTTATTTACGAGAAAAAAATACGCCCGCTGCTACTGCCCGTCTCAATGAATACCGTAAGTTGGTGCCTTTGCAGTTTTTGGATTATTCTTATTTAGTCCGTTTTTTTAACGAAAAAGCTACTGATAATTCCTACGTACCGTCGCTGATCACTTGGGTCAACGACGGCGTAAAGACCTTCAAACCGACCGACCCCAATCATACCAAAAAAGCATTGGCCGATTTGCACGCCGAAAAAGCGAAGGCCTATTTGAGGGTGGGGAATAAAGTTGAAAGTAAGAAAGCGGCTCAGGAAGCCTTTACTATTGCCAAAGCGGCCAACGAAGATACCAAAGCTTATACTGAGCTTCTTAAATGACCGAGAGCTTCTCATCGAAAAAAGTCTATTTAGGGGTATGCCTGACGGGTTTTACCCTGCTTTTTTTTCAGGTGCTTTCGAGTCCTGCTGAGGCCAAATATGATGAGATCTTATTTTATCCCAATCTCCTTTTATTTCAGCAATACGGATTGTCAGTATATTCCCTGCTGAACATTAAAAATCAAGCTCCCGGACCGCTCTATGAGTTAATCCACTCCTTTTTCAGTTCGTTTACGGCCTTACAGTTCCCTGCTGTTCGGTACGTTAACTTTCTGTTGTTGGTACTGATGACGGTACTGCTCTATCGCATCCTACAAGAGGTCTTTAAATCAGAAGATGCCTTTATAAAAGCCTTCTCTCTTATGACGGTACCGATGCTCTGGAGTATCGGCGGTTTGGCTTTGACCGAGATCCCCACGCTTTTTTTCGGTGTACTGACGCTTTATTTCTATTTCGCCATCAGTCCTGCCCGGACATTTACCGCCAATACGGTTTATGCCGTTTTGTGCGGATTCAGCTTAGGGCTTACTATTTTAGGGCGGACTCAATTTTTGGTGATTTTTCTCACCATGGGACTGTTTGTACGGTCCGCCCCTAAATCACTTTTCTTCATCCGATCTTTGACTTTGCTCATTGCTGCGTTTGTCTGCTTTCCTGTTTTTTATCTTTGGAAGGGACTGACCCCCCCTACGCTCCGATACCAAAGTGAGACAAACTTATTTTACGGCTTTTTGGCATTGTCGTACAGCAGCATGGCTTTTTTTATTTTAGCTCCTTCTTGGTTCTATATAAAACGCCGACATCTCCCCTACTATGCGGCTTTACTGTGTGCTGCTCTTGCTGTTAATCTAAAATTTGAACTATATCATTATTTAGGGTTTAATTCGCTGCTGTCCCGTTTAAAAAACCCTGAATTGCTGCATTTGCTTTCCTTGGTTATACCCTGCCTTTTTGTGCCGGTCGCTTGGTTGTTTCTTTCGGGCTTTTTCTATCGCTTACGCGAACAAAGAAATCACAAAGAACAAACGTTTTTGTATGTATCTTTTCTGCTTTTGATCTTGAGTTCGGTAAAAGTATCTCACATTTTCAGTCCGAGATACGTGGCCCAAGCCTTGCCTTTGGCTGTCCTTATGGCAGCCCCCTACTTTACGTTAAACCGATGGCGGGTAGGAATAGGTATCGCGGGTATCGCTATCGGCTCTTTCTCCTTAAATGCTTACTACGTAAAAAAATACAATTATGACCATTGGTCTTATCGGGTGCGGGATTTGGGGCCGCGCCATCCTGCGGGAGCTTCTCGCCCTTAATGCCGACGTATTTGTATTTGACACCAATACGAATACCTCAGCCGAACTCAGGCAGGTAGTTAAAGTCGCAGGCCGGTTGGAAGATTTGTCTCAAACAGATGGTCTCATCATTGCTTCCCCTTCGGTTACGCATCGCGGTGTCTTGGAAAAAATAATACCTTGGCAATTGCCCGTCTTTATTGAAAAACCCCTTACTACTTCCCTCGACGACGCTTTATTTTTAGCCTCCATCGTTCATTCTCAAGTTTTCCTCATGCATGTTTGGCGATATCACGGCGGCATACGCCTGCTCGGAGAGTTGGCTCGTCGCGGCGAACTGGGTACCATTACGGCCTTACGAAGCACGCGTTCCAATTGGACAAGCCCACGTACGGATACTGACAGTATTTGGAACCTGGCGCCGCATGACCTGACGATTGCTTTAGAAATTTTGGGCTATATTCCGACGCCGAAATCAGCCGTCGTTGAATGGCACGACGGAGTCGCCAGGGGGATGACTGCCTTGTTAGGAGACAGTCCGTTTTTGCAGATAGAAGTCTCCAACCGCTCCCCGGACAAGCGCCGCGAGGTTAGAGTACAGGGCACCGAAGGGGTAGCCATTTTGAAAGACGAAAAAGTGGATCATGTAGAGGTTTATTATGGTAATGACCGTTCTTTTCCGGCACCGCTAAACCATCAACGCCTGCCTTTTGATACCACGCCGCCCCTTCGTAGGGAATTATCTGCTTTTCTGCATTTCTTAGCAGGGGGACCGCCACCTATTTCTGATTTTCAGGAAGGGCTACTGACGGTCAAAATTCTGGCACAGTTAGAGCAATTGGCCGCTCCTTGGAATGGTTCCTCCGTTGGAGGTTAGAGGGTGGGGAACTATTTTTCCTTTATTGGGGGTTAGGGGGCTATATGCTTTTTACGATCATTTTACCCACTACTCACGACCGAGGTCTGTTGCTGCCCTATTGCGTAGGGAGTGTTTTAAAACAAACCGTTACTGACTTTGAATTATTCATCATCGGCGACGGAGTGAGTGAAGATACCCGACGGGTGATTTTGGATTTAGCCCGTTCGGATAGCCGAATTCGATTTTTTGATTATCCCAAACACCTGCGCCGCGGGGAACCTTACCGCCATGAAGTACTCACGCAGCAGGCGCAAGGTAAATACATTGCCTATTTACTTGACCGCGACCTGTGGCTTCCTCATCATTTGGAAACCCTGCTGACTCATTTTGAAAAAGGAAATTTTGTAGCTACTAATTACTACGTACCGTTTCAGGATGGCTCCGTCGGATTAGGCTACTCGCACCCGTCACAGCACTTAGTATTTTCTACCGTAGCCCACACGATGGCTTTTTATAAAAATCTCCCCTATGGTTGGCGAACTACCCCGCCTGCCATTTTTACCGACGATTATATGTGGGAACAATGCATGGCACAACCGGACTATGCCCCTTATTTCGGAGTAACTCCCACTGTACTGTATTTCAAAAGAGGAGCTACCTACCCCGGCATTCCCACAAGAGCACGCGTAGCAGAATTGTCTGATTGGGCACAACGTATAAAGGATAGAGAGTTACTCCCCATTTTATACGAGCAAGCCCTTCGTTCTGCATTGGAAGAACGCGTTTTCTTTCGAAAAGCTTGGATCAGAATCAAAGGAAAGACCCTGAAAGAACTTATTCCCTTTTTGAAGGTAAAAATTACTTATAGTTGGCGCGCGTTAGAGCGTCGAGTAAAGTACGCAAGGAAGGGGCATTAGCCGCAGCGTCAGTCAGTATCGGATTGTCAATAGTCCAAGGCAACTCCAATTCGGGATCATCCCAATTACAACGCCAATTATCATCATGACCGTAGTCCGTATAGGCTTCGGACACTGCCTGTACGTGAATGGAAGGTGTATAAAAATGCCACCCGTGCAGCATCCCGCGCGGAAAAATCAAAGCGGCCGGATCGTCGCCGTGGAGTTCAAATAAAGCCGATTGATGTTGAGTGGGTGACCCGGGACGCAAATCGCGCAGCCCTAATTGGCAATGGCCTTCAATCAAACAGAAATATTCATCGTGCCGAAGGTGAAAGTGCATTCCCCGAAATACATTGGGTTCGGATTTTACCAAACTCCACTGTACCGGCTTCAGTACCGTACCCCAGTGATCCTGAAATATTTCGGTAAATGACCCTCTATAGTCTTTGTGCTCTTTGAGTGAAACCAACTGCACTTGGTGCAATTGACTTCCGGCAACTTGGGTGGATTCAGTCCTGATACCGGTATTCATCTAATTATAATACTTGGTGTTAGCTTTCGAGATCTTTATCTGCTCCAACTCCGATATTCTGTCTTTGGGCACGGTGTGTACCCTAATGCGTAAAATGGGTTGTTGGCAAAATTACTGAAATACCTGAATTTCACCAAGAAAATGGTATTTTTTACAAAATCAACCAAATAAAATAGCCTTAAGATTATTTCTTGATTTTTTTTAATAAAAATTGTATTTTTTATTGTATTTTTTTTAGCTTGCAATACACGTTCATTTTCTATGCTTTTTTTTCATCATTTATCCCTTAATTTCTCATGAAAAAGCGATGTTTACTCTTACTGAGCCTGTTCATGGCTGTTTTATCCTTTAAAAGTTATGCCCAAGTAGTGCAAACTATTACAACTACCGGTTCGGGTAATTTTACCGTGCCACCGGGTGTTACCTCTATTACTATCGAAGCTTGGGGCGGCGGCGGTGCCGGAAATTATACTGTGGGGCTTGGGGTCACGGGCAACGGCAGTGGCGGCGGTGGCGGCGGTTACCGAAGTGCTACCTTAACTGTAACGCCCGGGCAAGTCATTCCCTACTCGGTAGGCACCGGAGGGAATGCGGGCCTTACTCCTGCTGCCGGAGGAAATACTACTTTCGGAAGCCCTGTATTGGTACAGGCCAACGGAGGAGCCGCCGGGAATACCACGAATACAACTGCGGCCGGTGGCACCGGTGCAGTCAATGCTCCCGCGGTATTAGTAACTGCTAACAATGGCGGTACCGGCGGAATTAATAACCGTAGGGTCACAGGCCTCACTGTTCACTCACGCGGCGGTGGCGGTGGCGGTGCCGGTTATCCCGGCGGAACGGGGGGAAATGGGGGAGATGGGGTTAATTCAGATACAGGCAATGCCGGTTCCGGTGGCGGAAGTGGCGCTACAGGCGGGGCAGGAGGAGATTCTAATAACGATCCGGGGAATGGAGGCACCTCTACTGCTGACGGCGGCGGCGGCGGCGGTGGTGGAAGAAGAGGAGGTGAAGGGGGTAATGGAGGCGCTCCCGGCGGCGGCGGCGGTGCCGGTTCTCTGGATGGGCTTGACTTAGCAAGCAGTGGTGATGGCGGACGAGGACAATTGAGGATATCGTACACTTGCCCTACCGCTACTTCGCTCGTTTATTCCACTTCTCCTCAGTGTGTTACCGGCAGCAATATGTCTCCTACGTTAGTAGCCTCCCCCGACGGAAGTTATTCTGCTTCCCCGGCAGGCTTATCCATTAATGCCACTACCGGGGTCATTACTACGGGCACAAGTACCCCCGGTACGTATACTGTTACGTACACTACGGCCGACATTCCCGGATCGGGCTGTCAGCCGGCTACTGCTCAAGCCTCTGTAACAATCTCTACTCCACCTACCGTAGCTGCTATTACGGGGAATCTCTATATTTGTGTAGGCGGTACAACACAATTGGCTAATACGACTCCGGGAGGAACTTGGAGTTCTTCTAATCTTCTCGTGGCTACTGTTGACGGAACAGGTCTTGTGACAGGTTTAACCGGCGGTTCGGTTACCATCACTTACAGTGTAACCGCTTCAGGCTGTACTAATACCGCTACTGCCACGGTTCAGGTAGGCCCGGCAATCGGTGCTCTAACCGGCGGCCCTACATTTGTTTATTGTACCAACAATCAGGATGATGCAGACGTGGGTTCTCCTTCTACGGCTACGATTTCATGGGGTGCAGGTGCACCCGCAGGTGTAAGCTATCGAATTGTACAGACAAGCGGCTCTAATGTAGGTATAGGAGGGCTCCCGATGTCACAAACCACGGCTTCGCTTACGTTTACCCCTGCCAACTTGACCGCTGCACAAATAACCGGAGGTTTTACAGTGACTCCTTATACTTTCGGGGCTAACAATACCGACGATAATGCTTCAGGTGACGACTGCGTAGGTACGTCTATTATGTTTACCATCAAAGTAAATCCTTTGCCCACGGTCAGTTTTGCATGTCCGCCGCCGGTTTGTCCGGGGGTTAATTTTGCCCCCATTACCTTTACGGGCGTAGCTACTTCCTTCAACTGGACCAATACTGATCCGGGCGAATCTATCGGACTCGGCGCTTCAGGCATGGGTAACATTGCTGCTTTTGCAGGAGTCAACACCTCCAATACGGTAGCAAACATAGGGGCCTTGGATGTGACTCCGGAATTTACGGCTGATGGAAAAACTTGCTACGGAGTGACCAACAGCGATTGTGATCTGGTTGTAAACCCAATCCCTACATCGGCATTAACAGCAAGTCAGCAGGATGTTTGTCCCAATACAGAAGTAACCCTGAATCCTAACTGTTCTGTTCCCGGGGCTACTCCCCTTTGGAACCCCGGTGCTGCTACCGTCACACCTAATGCCCCCGGCTTGACTTATACTTACAAAGTGATTTGTGAAGCGGCGGGTTGCCAAGGCAATGAATCAATGGTGGATGTCCGTACCCATCGAATTTTGGTAGACATCAAAAAAACCGATTCAGATGTGGCCGCCCCAATTATTGGGTCTGTGTCAGATGATTTGGCCGATAATGAAATGATCTCTCCTGCCAAGAATATTATTACGGATAACAGCTCTATTCGTAAATGGAACATTTTGGCTGAAGGTTGTGCCTCGTCGGGTTCAGCCTCTTTTGAATTTTTGCCCGGTTCACCGTTGACCTTTAAAAGTGTGGACAATAACCCACCGTATGCCATTTTTGCAAACGTAGGTAATGACTTCTTTTCTCAGGCAACGCCTAACTACGGCATCGGGATACCTTACTTCCCCAACGGCACCTACAATTTACTGGTCGAATTACGCCAAAACGACGCAGCTTCTCCCAGTATTTACCCCAAAGACCGTAATAAGTTGACTGCCGGGCCTTTGCTGGCCTCACGTACCGTCAGATTTGTTGTAAACGGAGGTCCTCCTCCACGTATCGGAGTAGGAGAAGAACTGACAACTACCGAAGAGGAGTGGGCGAGTATTTTCCAAAACCCGGTCAATGACGAAGCAATCGTACGACTTGCGGGAAAAGTCGGCGAAAATGTAGCGTTGAATTTAGTAAATATACAAGGCCAATCGCTCCATCAAAGTGCCGTCGTATTGGAGGCCCCTTCCCAATTTACTAAAATCAACGTACGAAATCTGAGTTCCGGGCTTTATATTCTTAAAGCGGTCAAAGGAAAGCAGACCAAAACCATCAAAGTCTTGAAGGTACAATAATCCTTCAGCCCCTAAAACAAAAAACCGCGTTGACAACGCGGTTTTTTGTTTTATATATCCGCAAAATAAAAATATCATCGTACTGTCGAAAAAAAATGACATTTTTGTAAAGGTTACGGCCGCTGTTAATAGGTTAAACAAAAATACAATTGTTTGTATGATCCATTCACTACACACCTATCGTTTTTCTAAACCGGGAAAATGTTTCTTACTTTTACTCTTCATCGGTTGTTTTGGTTCCTTTAAAAGCATAAGAGCCCAATGGAGTAATAACTCGACGATCAACAATACTATTGCTGTTGCGGCAGCGGGTGATTACAAGAACGAACCGAGAATTATCTCTGATGGAGCCGGAGGGGCGATCATTGCCTGGTACGATAATCGAAACGGTATTTTTAATGCTGATATTTTTGTGCAACGCATCAGTGCGGCAGGGGCAGTGCAATGGACAGTCAACGGAGCGGCTGTTTCAACAGCGGCCAATGATCAATATTTACCCTCACTGGTATCTGACGGAGCCGGCGGAGCTATTATTACTTGGCAGGATTTTCGCAACGGGACATCTAACCCTGATATTTATGCGCAACGCGTTAATGCCTCAGGTTCCCCTCAATGGACCGCTAACGGGGTCATCATTTCAGCAGCAGCCAATGAACAATTCCCCCCTTCTATCGTAGCCGACGGAGCCGGCGGAGCTATTATTACTTGGCAAGATCAGCGTAATACCTCCAATTCTGACATTTATGCGCAACGGATCAATGCTTCCGGATCAGTACAATGGACTCCCGACGGATTGCTCATTTCAGGAGCGTCCAACAGTCAGGGAGCGCCTAATATAGCCTCTGACGGAGGAAACGGAGCGATAATTACATGGCAGGACTTCAGAAGCAACACCAACTCTGACATATATGCCCAACGCATAGACGGTTCGGGAAATATTCAATGGATCGGCGACGGTATTGTCATTTCAAACGCCGGAAATGATCAGTATTTCCCGACCATTATTGCTGACGGTGCCAACGGCGCTATCATAACTTGGCAAGACTTTCGCAGCGGGATCGCGGATATCTATGCTCAACGCGTTAATAACGCCGGGAGCGTTCAATGGACAGCCAACGGAGTAGCTGTTTGTACCGCCTCTGATTATCAATACAATCCCATTTTAGCATCTGATGGTGCCAATGGTGCTATTGTTACTTGGTATGATTTTCGCAACAGCAACTTAGACATTTTTGCACAACGGGTGAATGCTGCCGGACTTGTTCAATGGACACCGAACGGAGTGGCTATTGTAACTACTCCTGAAGAGCAAAAGGAGCCGGCCATCATCGCTGACGGAGCAGGCGGGGCCATTATTACTTGGCAAGATTCACGCAGCGGAGCCGGTGATGTTTTTGCCCAACGAATCAATGCTTCGGGCTCGGTTCAATGGAATTCAAATGGGGTTGCCATAGGCAATTCTACCGCCCGCGACGAAAATAAACCACGGTTAGTGTCTGATGGGGCTAACGGGGCCATCATCACCTGGTATGCCTATGATATTCCGAATTACAGTAAATCGGATATTTTTGCTCAAAAAGTAAATGCGAACGGTTCTTTGGACAACGGATCAAGTCCTTGTCCTGCCTTGTTAACATTGGCGAGTCCGTCAGATGATTACTCTTCCGGTGCGATAACCAAACAAGCCAATGCTGCAAGCGGTACTATTCAGGCAACCAATGTTATTTCGGGCAGTTCCAATGTCACTTATGAAGCAAAAACAACAGAATTGAAACCCGGTTTTCGAGCCGAAAACGGAGTTGTTTTCAAAGTGCAAATCGGAGGGTGTAACTAAGCATCAAATACGTATCCAATAAGAAACGGGAAGGCAATGCCTTCCCGTTTCTTATTGTTTTATTGGAAGCCTTCTTAAATACCTTTACTTAAAAGTACTGTTACCAGCGTTCTTCCGACAATTTCCAATTCCAAGCCCAAAGACCAATTCTTAATGTAATAAAGGTCATACATTAATTTATGGCGCGCATCTTTTACGCCGCTCCCATAAGGATACATGACTTGTGCATACCCTGAGATGCCCGGCTTAACCAAAAGTCGTTGTTGATAATAGGGGATTTCCTCCACAAAACTCTCGACAAAAACGCCTCGTTCGGGTCGTGGACCAATTAAAGATATTTCCCCTTTGATAAGATTAAGAAGTTGAGGTAATTCGTCGATACGGGTAATTCGCATAAATTTCCCGTAAGGGAAAATGCGATCATCATTGCGCGAAGCAAATCGCGCGCCGTTAGCTTCGGCGTCTAAACGCATGGAACGAAATTTAACGCAATCAAATTCCTGCGCATTCAGTCCGAGTCGGGTCTGTGTGTAAAAAGCACTACCGGGAGATTGTTTTTTGATAACTGCGGCACTAATCCCCCAAACAGGAAGCGTAATGGGTAAAAGAATACATCCCGCAAAGCCGTCAATGATTTTTTTGGCAAACTTTACCGGCCAAGTAAAAGGTTTATACGAATAGGTATCAGGGTGAGCATCGTCAATAGACTCAGGTACGTATATTTTTCTCAGATACTTTTCACAAAATTCAAAGACCGTATTTATTTCAATAATTTTACTATGATTAACGGACAACTGGTAAATGATTTGATGCTGTCGGTCATAGGTCGGATTGGTGACTAAATGGATATTGTGATTTTTTGAAAGTATAGGAGCTACTATGTCAACTAAAAACTCGCGATCTTCAACTGATCTTGGAACCAATATTATTTTTGCGTACTTTGCGAGCAAACGCTTTAAATCATTTTTTTGAAGAAAATAATCATAGCCGGTTACCACTAAAATTGTCTTTGAACTCGACTTCTTTGAATTAAATGTATGTACAGAAATACGAGATGTTGATTGACGAGTATCGGTATATCGCATAGTTTCCTATCTGTTTATAGCCTTAAACTTTTTCAATGGAACGAATCCGTTCATCATTTATAATTCTTGCTATATGGATGCTTCAACCTTTATCAGGGCTTTGTCAAGGCACGAATTTACAAAAGCCCATTGAATATACGTTGCAAAGCGAACTATTTTTATTTAACGGCAAATCTCCCTTTTGGATAAAGACAAATCAATACGATATAGTTCCTAAGTCAAAAGCAGCGGCCTTTTCAAGCCAAGGCAGTATCAACGCCGATTACCAACGCGACAGCTTAAATCAATTTAAACATCTTCTGGGTTGGGGAGCAAAAATCGCACCGGTTATTAACCTGAGTGATACCATCCATTTTGTCCTTCCTGAAGCTTATTTAAAACTGCGGGTCGGTTCCTTTGAAATTTGGGGTGGTAAACGTCGAGAAGTTTACGGTATTTTAGGGGATACCTTACTGAGTTCAGGCTCTTACAGTTGGTCAGGCAATGCCTTTCCTATGCCCAAAATTCAAATTAATACCATCGGATTTGTTACTATACCGCTAACCAAAAACTTTTTAGCTTTTAATACCAACTTTTCCCATGGTTGGTTTGGCAATATGCCGGTCATTTATGGAAGAATGGGGACAAAGTCGGTTATCGGCTATTTACATCAAAAGAGTTTTTATCTGCGATTTGGCAAACCCAATCATAAAATTAACTTTATCGGAGGATTTAATCATCAAGCGCAATGGGGAGGAGAAAATCAAATTTGGCCGGCAGGCCTTCCGCCTAAAGAAGCTTGGTGGGCAGTTGTTATCGGCAAACCTTGGGAAGGAAGCAGAGTAGGTAATCACTTAGGTACACTGGATGTAGGGCTGTTGTATCGACTGAAAAATAATAAATCTCTTTTTTTCTACCGTCAAAATATCTACGACGACGGCTCCCTATATACATTTCTCAATATTCAGGACGGCCTTCAGGGAGTTGTTTTTTCGAACCGCCGGGAGCAGGACTATACTCATACTTTTACGCTTGGAAAATTGGCAGCAGAATGGCTAAATACAACGAATCAAGGTGGGCCGGTCTTTGACTTTCAGCGGCAAATATTCGGCAGAGACAATTATTTTAATCACTATGTATATGGTCAGGGTTGGTCGTATAAGGGAGAAATGATCGGTACTCCGTTTATTCCGGCACAAACCGATGTCAAAAAGACTTCTCCTCCTGTCAAAGACGCGATTACCAACAATAATCGCGTTCAAATGTTCCATTTAGCTGCCAATGGGTGGATGGAAGATTGGCAATGGCTTGTCAAGGCGTCGTTCAGCATGAATTACGGCTTGTACGAAGTTCCGTTTGCAAAAAAGAGAAATCAATTATCCGTCTTGATTCGATTACAAAAAGAATTGCCTTGGTTGAATGGCTTAGATTGGTACACTTCTGTAGCATTTGATGTCGGAACGTTGTATGACTCCTCGGTAGGTCTGCAAATCGGACTTCGGAAAAGAGGATTTTTTTGATAATTTTGTTTCCCCCATTTTGAGAACCTTATTTATTACTGTAATCCATTCGACTCATTGAAAACGATTCGCTTTCTCTTGTACTGCTTTCTTTCGGTCTATCTGCTTGTGACAACGGCTTTTTCCCAAGACAGTACCGCAAGTCAATCGTTCAAAGGCGAACTTTCTGCGGATGTATATAGTACCAATGCCCAAATGCCCTTTTGGTTCAGAGCCAATCAGTATGATGTCATTCCGCAAAAAACTGCCGTAAGTATCAGCGGAAAGATCGATTACGAAACCCATTTATCTGCTGCCAATCCCAAATGGAAATTTGTGGGCAGTTCTCAAATAGTAGGAAATATTGGTGATACCCGCCCGCATCAACTTTATCTCCCCCAACTCTACGCCGGTATCCGCTTTGGTCCGTTGCTGTTTTATGCCGGGCGAAAAAAAGAGTTGTTTGGCTTGGCCGACAGCACCCTCGGCAGCGGCTCTTACATTTGGTCGGGCAATGCCCTCCCTATTCCCAAAATTCAGATAGAAATTTCTGATTATTTACCCATTGGTAAAAAAAATCCGTGGTTGGCGTTCAAAGGGAATTATGCGCATGGGTGGTTTGGGGCAAGCAAATTTGCTTACGGTTACTTTTTGCATCAAAAGTCGCTGTATTTGCGTTTAGGCCGGAAAAGCTCAATGGTAAAATTAATCGGCGGATTTAATCACCAAGTTACATGGGGAGGGAAAACGACAGTAGAAATAGGAACCGTTACCAATCAAAGTTTCCCAAGTGCTTTTGGTGATTATATGGAGGTTGTAATTGCCTTTGGGGCTAATATCGGCTTAAAAAGACGCGGCACCAACAATTTTGACTCCACGAATCGGGTCGGTAACCATCTGGGAACCCTTGATGCAGGCATGGAATTTGACTTTAAGAAATACAATCTTTTATTCTATCGCCAAAATATTTATGAGGACGGCTCTTTATTTTACTTAACCAGTTTAAGTGACGGTCTCAACGGTATGGTGCTGACCAACTTATTTCCAAATCGGGAAAAGGGAAAGCTGAGTTTTCGAAAAGCTGTATTTGAAATACTGAACACCCGCAGTCAAGGGGGAACGGTTTTCGTTATTGCAGACAATAAACTCCGCGGTAAGGATGACTATTTCAACCATCAACAGTACTACGATGGTTGGTCGTACCGGCGTCGCATCATAGGAACCCCGTTTATTACCAATCAGGAAGATACCAACCGTCCGGAAATTCAAAACAGCAATGATATGGCCAATAACAATCGGGTTTTAGTCTTTCATTTGGGTTTTGAAGGCTATTTTGGGCCTAATATTTATTTTTTGTCTAAACTCTCCTACAGTGCCAATTACGGCACCTATAATTATCCTTACGAAACGATACCTAAACAGTTTTCCGGCTTACTGCAACTGAAAGGGCAGATTTCAGCTCTCCCGGGTTTTGAATGGACGGCGGCTATTGCCAATGATAACGGAGCCCTTTATACTAAAAATTTGGGCTTTCGATTGGGTGTCCGCAAAGTTTGGGGGACGGGGCGATTTAAACCTGACTTGCTGAAATAACAGCTATCTATCGCTTCAAAAATGCAATCACTGAAGGATCAAACAGGGAATAGCGTCCGTTTGTTACAACCACCGCAGCGTATTGTTTCGTTGGTACCTTCGCAAACCGAATTGCTGTTTGATTTGGGCTTAGAACAAGCGATTGTCGGGATTACCAAATTCTGTATTCATCCTGCTGACCGAGTGAAATCCGTACCAAAAATCGGCGGTACCAAAAATTTCGACTTGGCATGTATCCGAGCGCTCCGTCCTGATCTGATCATCGGCAACAAAGAAGAAAATTACCGAGAAGGTATTGAAACTCTCCGAGCAGAATTTCCCGTTTGGCTATCCGATATTTATACGCTTGACGATGCGCTGCACATGATTCATACTGTAGGCGCATTGACTGACAAGGCAACCGAAGCAAACAACCTGGCGAATACCATTGATAACTCATTTGCTGAACTTTCAATATTCCGGCAATCGATTCTTACCGCAGCTTATTTCATCTGGCGTAAACCCTATATGGTAGCTGCCGGAAATACTTTTATCGACGATATGCTGCAAAAAGCAGGTTTTGTCAATGTTTTTAACGATTTAACACGCTACCCCGAAATCACCGCTGAACAATTGTATAGCGCTCAGCCTGACGTTATCTTTTTATCTTCGGAACCTTATCCTTTCCGTCAAAAACACGTGGCTGAAATACAGAAAATATGCCCCAAATCAAAGATATTATTAGTAAACGGGGAGTTATTCAGTTGGTATGGGAGTAGGTTATTGAACTCGACGGCTTATTTTTTGAAATTGAGAAAGGAATTGTCAAAATTTTTCATTTCCTGATTTTGTACAAAATTTCCTGATTTAGTTAGTATCATTGCAACCGTTGTTTCCTACGGCTATGCGATTCTCTTTTTTAATAACCAACCTCTAAACCCTATCTCAATGCTGCTTCTGTATGTCTTACTGGGTATCCTCGCCCTGATTTTGTTGGTAGCCTACTTCCAACTGGACACCTTTATTTCCTTTGTTATTGTCAGCATCGGACTGGGCTTAGCTTGTGGGATGAATGTCACCTCTATCAGCCAATCCCTTGAAAAAGGCATCGGAAGTACGCTCGGTTCACTCGTAATCATTATCGGATTCGGTTCGATGTTGGGTAAATTAGTAGCGGACAGCGGAGCTGCCCAACGCATTACCACTACTTTAATGAACGTTTTCGGGCTAAAATATTTGCCTTGGGGGTTGGCGTTGGCCGGATTTATCATTGGTCTTCCATTATTTTATAATGCCGGTTTTGTCATTGTCATCCCGCTTATTTTTACCATTGCAGCCTCTACCCGTTTGCCCATGCTGTATGTAGCCGTTCCGATGTTATCGGCGCTTTCCGTTGCCCACGGCTATTTACCGCCTCACCCTTCTCCTACGGCCATTGCCACTCAATTCAATGCCAATGTAGGTCAGACTTTATTGTACGGCATTCTTATAGCCATTCCTGCCATTATTTTGGCGGGACCTGTCTTTGCCAAAACGTTAAAAAAATACAACCCTAAGCCCGATACTTCCCTATTTAACACTCGTCAATTTACGGATGAAGAAATGCCGGGCCTCGGAATCAGTCTGTTGGTAGCGCTGTTGCCCTTGATTTTATTGACATTGATGCCTTGGTTAAAGAGTCAATTTGCCGAATCTTCTCCACTCTACACTGTCTTTTCTTTTTTAGGCGACCCATCCATTTCGATGCTGATCTCGGTATTGACAGCTATTTATTTTTTAGGAATTCGTCGCGGTCGAACTACCAAAAGCGTTATGAAATCGTTGGAAGAAGCCTTCAAAAGTGTCTCCATCATTTTACTGATTGTAGCCGGGGCGGGTGGATTTAAACAAATCTTGACCGACGGCGGTGTAAGCAAATACATTGGTGAATTATTAGCGGGAATTCAGATTTCTCCCTTGATTTTGGGATGGGCCATTGCCGGGGTGATACGTATCTGTGTCGGTTCGGCAACCGTAGCGGGGCTTACTGCCGTAGGTATCGTCGCTCCGCTGGTACAAAGCCAAGGAATAAAGCCGGAATTGATGGTGTTAGCTTTAGGCTCAGGAAGTTTAATTTGTTCCCATTTGAACGACGGGGGCTTCTGGCTGTTCAAAGAATATTTTAATCTGTCTATCAAAGAAACGCTGCAAACTTGGACCGTTATGGAAACCATCGTTTCCATTGTAGGTTTGATAGGAGTGCTGATTTTAGATCAATTTGTTTGACCCAATGCCATGAGAAAGGAACTAGGATGCCTCTCCAATTTTACAGAAGCATAAGAATATCAAATTTAGAGCGGTGAAGTGCTGAACGGAAGCTTTTTATATCCGAATACAAGCTAAAATATGTTTCGCTGTTTCTACGGGACAATTAAACCAAGTCAAAACAACATCATTTCTTTTACAGAAAAAGGGCCGCTTATGCAGCCCTTTTTCATTCTCATTGCTTTCTGATACAAAAATCGAAATGAACCATATTTTGTATCTATTCGCTTTTTTTTACTGCGCTTTAACTACTTTAAATGATTTGGTTTTGTCTCCTTTGACGGCCTTGAGCACATACATTCCCGCCGGCAAACGACTCACATTCAACACCTCCAAATGATGACCCGAAGCCAACTCCACCTGCCGTTCCGATAACACTTGCCCCTGCACACTCAACAACGATAAACTCACTTCTTCGCCCCATCCACCCCGCAACTCCACAGCCAACTCCGACTCTATCGGATTCTGACCTAACCTGATCCAATCCTCCACCCCCTCCGACTTCTCCCAAATCCGCTCGGCCGACTCCTCAACCCCCACCCGCGGCGGATTCACCAGCGTAAACTGCAAACTCCGAGTGGCCAACACCGACCCCGTCGCCACTCGATTCCGAGGGAAAGGGCCTCCCACCCCATCCGCACTCCGCAACTCCATCGTCAAGGTATAGGTCCCGTTCGAAAAACCACCGCCCGTGCCGTAATTGGGATGATCGATCCCGAAATAATCACCCCCCACATTCGCAAACAGCGCATACGGCGGGTTGTTATCAATGGTCTGGAAATTCACCGGACCCGTCAACTTGAACACCGCCGACTCCGAGGCCGAACAGCCCGTGGCCACGATCGTCCAGATTCGCGGAGCCGAGGGGGCCACAATCATATTGGTCGGCCCCAAATTGTCCTTCACCGACCCCGACAACGCCTTGGGCTGTAACCCTGTCCCCACATTCTTCAAATCCGCCAAAATCCGATGGGTGCGAATCTCCACACTTGACTCATTGCCCAAACAGCCCTCCGACAGACAACGCGCCGAGTATACATACGACCCCGGAGCCGCCGGAGGAATCACCGTGGGGCCCCCGGGGTTCCACTGCACCGTCGCCGTCGCAATCGAACAGTGCGCATCCAAAGTCACCATCGTGTTGGGACATACCTCATATTGAGAAGCCGTCAGCGCCGATGTCGGCGTGGCTTTGACCGTCACGGTCACACTGCCGCTTTGGTTTTGGCTGCAGTTCACATCCGACACACTCACTAAACTGTACACAAAGTTGCCCGCCACATTGGTGGCAACCGCCACACTCACCGAGTTGCCCATCGAAGTGCTGACGGTTTGGTTGGACCCGCCGTTGATTTGGTAGGTGAAGCTGTAAGGGGCCGTGCCGTTGGCTCCCGTGAAGCTCACCATTGGCGAAGCATCCCCCTGACACACAACCGCATTGCCCGAAATCGAAGCCGTCGGCAACGGGGTGTTCAGGATCGTACCCGTGCCGTCCAAAGTACCCCCGCCCCCGCTCAGGGTGACGGCGCGGCCGTTGGCGTTCAAGCCGCTCAGGCGCAGTAACAGGGTTTCATCGGATTCGGCCTTGCAATCTCCGTTGACAGTCACCGAAACGGTTTTTGACGTTTCCCCCGAAGCAAACGTCACCGAGTTGGCCGCAGCCACGTAGTCATTGTCGGCCGTGGTGGCCGTGCCGTCCACGGTGGTGTAGTTCACCGTCACATTGGCATCGGAGGCTTGGGACAAATTCACCGTGAAGTTCAGGGTCGTCGTACCCGTGCTGCCTTCGGCCACCGAGGGGTTGGAAACGGTGATCACCCCCGCATCGTCGTTTTGGATCGTACCCGTGCCTGACCCGTCCAAAATACTGCCGTTGACCGCATTGGATAAGGTCATTAAGATCGTTTCGTCGAGTTCCACGGTTTGGTCGCCGTTGACCGCCACCGTGACGGTTTGGGAGAGAGCACCGCCCGCCGTAAAGTGGACAGTACCCCCCGAGAAAGGTTGATAATCACTGCCCGACAGGGCTGTGCCGCCGCTGATGGCATAATCCACCGAACAGGCATTGGCGTTGACGGTACGACTGATGGTGAAGGTCAGGTTGGTTGTACCCGCATTACCTTCGGTCACACTGACATCGTCGATCGAGAATTGGGTGTTCACGATTTGAATGGCATAGTCTTCCACTTCCCCCGTGGTTTGCAATCCTACCCACGAAGCAACCCCTACCGAAGCCGTGGTGTAGCGGAAGCGAGCGAAGGTCGTCGAAGGGGTGGCTCCCGCCGGCACGGCAAAACTCAAGGCGTTATCCCCCGCCACCAAGGCCATATTGCTAAAGATCTGTTCCCCCATATCGTTCCAGTCACCGTCATTGTTAAAATCCACCCAGGCATTCAAAAAGCCCGCCCCCGACGCATTGACCGTCACCGAGGCCGTGGTGTTGAGCACCAACACCGAGGGCAAAGTGACTCCGTCGTCGTCGTCGCCTTCGGCGTCGGTGTCGTCACCGTCGCCCAAGGCCGTGGGTTGACCGTCCAAATCCCCGTCGACGGTCGCCCCTAAATGGAAGATAAGGGAGGTGCTATGACGCGCCCCGTTGTCGGCACTGAGCGTACCGTAACTTGCCGGGGCATCCCCCCAATCCAACTCATCATTGGCAATCAGGCCCTGCAACGGGGCGGTATTAGCCGTTACCCCCGCAGGGGCTCCCGAAACAGCCCCCAAGGCCACCACAAAATCTTCGTTGGCTTCTACCTTCAGATCGCCGTTGGCTTTGACGGTGATGGTTTGGACTTCGTTGGCCGTGCCGGTGAAGGTCAGCGTACCGTCGTTGTCAAGGTAGTCGTTGTCGGCAATAGTGGCCAACCCGTCGGAGGTGGTGTAAGCCACACTGAAGCCCCCTTGGACGGGGTTGTTGAGCGTGGCCGTAAAGACAAAGTCGGTCGTACCGCTGTTGCCCTCGGGGTGTTGCAGCGGAGTAGCCGCCGCTGACAGGGTCACCGTGGCCGCATCGTCGTTGAGAATCGTACCTGTGGTAGCCAAAGTGGGGTTCCCCCCCGAGAAGGTCACATTGCGACCGCTTGCCGAGAGCGCACTCAGCGTCAGGTTAAAGACCTCATCGGCTTCGACCTTGTTGTCATTGGTGACGGTCACATTCACCGTTTGGGACGTGGTGGAGTTGGCCCCGAAGGTGACCGTGCCGTTGCTGACAGCCCCGTAGTCGGTATCGGCCGTGGTGGCCGTGCCGTCGCTTGTGTTGGCCGTGAGGTTGACCGGCACATCGACAGGGTGGCTCAAACTGACCGTAAAGGTCTGCGGGGTGGTGGCTTCCGATTGGCTCACGGAACTGATACTGACCACGGCCGCATCGTCGTTGACCAAGGTACCTGCCCCCCATATGGGCGAAACCGCCACGTTACGCCCCGAGGCGGATGGTGCGCTAAGGTGGACCTGAAAGGATTCAAAGACTTCGACCTTGGTATCACCGTTGACAGTCACATTAAACAATTGAGTCTCACCGGCTGTTCCGGAAAAAGTCAACGTAGTACTTTTGGCCACGTAATCATTGTCGGCAGCAAAAGCCGTGTTATCAGCCGTAGCAACATTAACAGAAGCAGCGACGTCTACATCATTGTCGAGGGTAACGCTGAAGGTGTACAGTTGGGTACCCGAATTTCCTTCATTTTGGAAGACATTGCTGACGGAGAAGGAAAATGTAGCCTGATCATCGTTAGTGATTGTGCCTACTCCCTGAGCATCTGCAATATTTCCGTTACTTGCATTGCTCAGGTTAACAAAGAAGGTTTCGTTGAGTTCTACGACATTGTCACCGTTGATGACAATGGTGATGTCTTCCGAAGCATCCCCGATAGCAAAGGTCAGCGTGCCGCTTTGAGTCGCATAATCACTGCCCGAAGCCGTATTGTCGGCCGTTTGAAAATGAATGGTTTCGGCTGTGGCTGTACTGTTACGGGTTACGTGAAAAGTCATATTGGTGGTCCCTGCGTTCCCCTCCGCAAGACTCACATCGTCAATGGAGAACGAAAGGTCGTCGTCCAGAATGGTACCCACTCCCTGATTGTTGGCAAAGGAGACGCTTGGACTGCCCTGAATATTGCTCAAATCCACGAAAAATGTTTCATTAGCTTCGCCAACTCCGTCTCCAATCACTTGCACTGTAATGGTTTGGGTTTGGCCCGCGCCATTGGCAGGGAAAGTGACTATACCGAAGTTGGTATTGTAATCTCCCGCGTTAGCAGTTCCATCGGCAGTAGTAAAATTAACAGTTACGGCAGTGCTTACCACTTTGCTCAAAGAAACGGTAAAGGTGAAATTGGTGGTACCTGCGTTCCCTTCAGCGAGGCTTACATCATCAATGGAAATGGTGGCGTTATCGTCGTTGGTGATGGTACCCGTACCCGTACCCGATAGGCCGGAAATGACTACGTTGCGACCACCCGCTGATACCGTACTTAAAGGAACCGTAAAGGTTTCGTTGAGCTCTACCTTTGTATCTCCATTGACAGTGACATTAAACGTATGACTTTCGCCCGCAGTACCTGAAAAATTCAAAGTGGCATTATTACTTACATAATCATTATCCCCCGTAGTGGCTGTACCGTTCGCTGTATTCACATTCACACTATAGGAGGCATCTACCGCTTTATCCGCAGTTACGCTAAAGGTGTAGGTTTGGGTGCCTGCGTTCCCTTCGGCATTGGATACACTGTTAATGCTGAGTACAGCCTGATCGTCGTTGGTGATGGTACCCAAACCCGTACCGTCACTGATGATGACGCCATCCGGTGCCCCCGTAAGCAGAACATTGAAGGTTTCCGAAAGTTCTACTATATCGTCTGCATTCACCACAACCGTGACCGTGGCCGTGTTACTTCCGTTGGCTGCAAAACTGAGGGTGCTGTTGGTGATTGAAGAAAAGTCACCCGGTCCGGATGCTGTCCCGTCGGAGGTATTGACCGTCAAATCAAAAGCAGTGGAAACGTCGCTTCGGGTGACGGTAAAGTTGAAATTGGTGGTTCCACCCCCGCTTCCTTCGGCTAATGTTATATCGTTGATGGTGACAGTAATTGGGGTTTTGAAGCCAAAATCCAGCGAGAGGTTGGTATTGGCGTCGGTATCTCCGTCGTTGACCGGCTCATTGTCGTAGGCCAACGTAATGGCGGCAGAGGCAACACCGAAACCGGCAACGGGGTCGCCGTTATCATCGTTGTCGGTATCGTTGTCCGGATCGGACGCTCCGCCGACGGGGCTGCTGACAAAGGCGGCCATCAGGCTGTTATCATAAAGGGGGCCGCCTGCGGTGAAGTTGGAAGCAGCCACTTCCACGATATAGGAGCCCGGACAGACTGAAAAGGTGTATAATCCGCCCCCGGCGGTAGTAGTGGTAGCAATGGCAGCACCGTCGGCGACAGTTAGGGTACCATCGCCGTTGTCGAGATAGAGTCGGAGCAGCACGCCGTTAATGCCGGCATCGCCGGCGTCGAAGAGGCCGTTTTTGTTGTTGTCTTTATAGACCAAATTGCCTAAGGTAAGTGCGCCGAAGGGTGTGGTTGTGGATGAGGTCGACACCGGAGCGAAATTGGAACCCGATACATTGCTTTGGTTCGTAATATTGCTTGAAGCCGGGACAGTTCCGACGGGACAGGCATTGGTATTGACATCCACCTCGTAGGTAATGGTGATGGTTTTGCCCGGCGGTAATATAAAACCCGTCGGAGTGGGAAAGGATTGTGCCAACAAGCTTGATCCGTTTAACCACATGACTATGAATAATAATCCTGTGATGATGCTGCCCGTAGCTGCCCTGTTTGGGTACCCATTCTGCATTGTTATAATAGTTAGAGAATTCATTTTTTTACATTTTTAGTAGATCCGGTATGGCTTGATGTTATTTCTTTTTATTATTGATCGTTACTGTACTCTGATGCGCACTGTCCCTGAATTGGTCTGTGTATCTGAGTCAGTAATGGTATAAGTAAAACTGTCAGTGCCGGTAAATCCCGTTGGCGGATTGTAGGTAAAACTTCCGTTCGCATTGACAGATACGGTTCCTCCTTGGGCGCTTACAGCACTGAAAGCCGTGACACTCAAGCCCGGGAGATTGTCGTCAAAATCGTTTTGCATTACTCCTGAGGCTAATGCAACAGTCAGTAATGTATTTTTTGTGGCGGTGTAGGCATCATCTACTGCAACAGGGGTAGATTTGAAGGAGTTAGGAACAAACGTAACTTTTGAGTCGTTATTAGGTGTTATTTGCAAACCTTCGTAATGGGCTGTCTGTGCATTGGCAATGGTAGCGGTCAATCGGATTCGGTCACCCGGGTTTGCTTTTCCTACAGTGCCATTGTCGATAATGATAGTATTGGTCAACGTAGCGTTGGGTACACAATTCACGATCGAAACTGCAAATGTTGCTGCCGCAGGGCAAGGGCCGTTGGTAGTATAAGTGATGGTATAAGGCCCTCCGGCTGTACTGGCTGAGACATCTATCAGACCGGTAGAAGGATTGACAGTCACTTGTGCGGGGGCCGTGAATGTTCCTCCGGTATTGCCGTAAATAGTGGGTTGAGGGTCTGTACCCAATTGACAGTATCCTGTATTGGCATAACTGAAAGCAGGATTTTCGGCAGGTGCTGTTGCGGTCAAGGTCGTTGACGCCGTCGCTGTTAATCCGTTACTTCCGGTCACTGTTACGGTGTACATACCTGTCGTCAGGGAGGGAATAATGTAAGTACCTCCCGACGCTGCTATCTCTATTCCTGCCGGGTTACCGCTTGAAGGGCCGCTCCAGCTGACATGATAGCCGGCGACTCCTCCTGAAGCCGTTACTGTGATACTGCCGTTACTGCCTCCTACACAGGTGACATTAGTGGGAGAAAGGCTTATATTCGGTACGGGACAATAAATTCCGGCGCTATTGGGGACACTCACGTTGTCAATGGTCATGGTTTCAAGATTTGCGTTGAAACTTCCGCATATCTGAATTTGGATAGTATTCCCCGATAGACCTGTTTTTGTCACCGTAGTACTGCCGCTTTGATCCAGTCCCGCTGCATATTGAATGGTGCCGGTGCCTCCGCCGACTGCGTTGGGGAGGGTAATAAAAGCACCGCCGTTGATACTGTATTTGACATTGATGTATTCATCCGTTTGAACATCAAATCCGGTCCAGGCAAGGTCAACGGAAAATGAGGTCCCGGTACTTAGGTTAATGATTGGGCTTGTCCAACAGACCTCTTGGTCAAAATCTTCGCCGACCAAAGCTCCCCCACCGGTACGAAAAAAGTCGGCATTGTCACGACCAAATTGAACAGATGGTTCCTGATTCCAACTACTCATCGTCCAGTTTACCGCCGCGAAGTCATCCACAAAATTGGGCAGATATCCTTTGTTGGCGATATTAAATTGCTCCAAATAGGCACTTGCCGGTAATATTCCGATGACAGCATTCGTAGTGGCCGTACATCCACTGGCATCCGTAACCGTAACAGAGTAATTACCCGTCCCCACGCCGATTAGATCTTGGGGATCATTATCCGGGTTTTCTAACCCATCATTGCTCCAGTCGTAGGTATAGCCGGGCACCCCGCCGCTGACGATCAAATCAATTTCACCATCTATCGCCCCGTTACAACTGGCGTTCAATACTTGGGTACTGAGCGATAGGGCGGGCGCGTTTGTGACAGTAACGGTGGTGGTAGCTGTACAGGAAGCTGCATCTGTTACAATTACGGTGTAAGTACCAACCGGCAAACCGCTCAAATCCTGCGGGTCATTGTCCGGATTTTCGAACCCGTCATTGCTCCAGTCGTAGGTATAGGGGGGATTACCCGCTGATACACTCAGGTCTATGGCTCCTGAATTGGGGTTGTTGCATCCTACTTGCGTGACCACCGTACTAAGTACAGGAGCAGCACAGCCTACGGTGACACCTGCCTGAGGTACACTCACATTATCAATAGTCACAATTTCTGCATTAGCATTGGTAGAAACACAAACTCTGATTCTCAGACTACTGCCCGAAATACCTCCATTCGTAACCGTTGTGTTGGCGTTGTGAGGACCGGCAGGTCCTGAAAACAAATAAGCAATTGTTCCGCAAGAGTTGCCTCCCACTACGTTGGGAACCATAGTATAGGCACCGCCGTCTACGCTGTACATGACTTTGATATAATCGCCGAGACAGCCTCCGGCCATCACATCCACGTCAAAGCCGACCCAGCTCAAATCAACTGAGAATGAAACAGTACCGGCAGCGCTGATATTTATTAACGGGCTGTCCCAGCATACTTCCTGATCCAGGTCAACACATTCCAGTACCCCTGCGGCTGTGGTGTTGAAATAATCATTGGGGTCTCGGATGTCGGTGGTAGCATCAGGGGGGCTGATTTTACATGTACCGGTAGGATCCCAAGAGGTCAGAGACCAATTCACGGCTGTAAAATCGTTGGCACAATTGATTTTATACCCTTTGTTGGGCGTCGAAAAAGTCTCGGAATACTGTGCTTTTGCGCTCATAGGAGCAAATAACAGACAGGTAAAGATTACCAATACTGCTAAGAACAATGCAACGCCCCTCACTTCCTGTAGGAATTTCTTACACAACGAGGTGATTACAAGCGAATTTGTCAGGATTAGGCTCATTTGTAAAATAGTCGTTTAAGTTAAAAAATCGTGTAGTAAGCAATTGTGCAGATTTAATATAGACTTTGAATTGATTTAACTTACTGATTTACAATACTTAATTTTCAAACGACCCGCCGTAGCGATTTGCTCATTTACTTAAGTACTTGTGTAAAAGCAGTTTACATTATTCAACTCATGGATTTAAATCATAAAAACGTGTTTATGAGATATTTATAAATAACAGATACCGATTAACTAATAACATCTTTGTACTTAAGTAATAATGCAGATTTAAAGTAGATTTTAGGTTGATTTAAGTGGTTGAATTTCAATTAAATCCACTCTAAATCAATTAAATCCAAATCTGCCTGTTTACTTAAGTACAAAAAGGCGGAGATTTATGACTGTGCCGGTCGCTATATGAGTAGTTAGTTTCCTAAGCTACCCCATTCTTCAAATTTTAATGCTCGCTTAAATGCTTTGCATCCGGCCTTATTGGCACCGGTACCGATTACTTTACAAGATATTGAAAGCCAGGAAATTGTCAAAGAAATTAGTTAAAATATTCTCTTAGTTGATTCATTCCCTACCCTAATTTGTTCCGGTAAAAGACAAGCTAAAGCGGCTACCGAATGGTCAGATAAAAGTTTTTGTTCCACCAAAAATCTATATTATTATGGTGTATAAATGCACATGGTGGCTCGTAGAGTAAAAAAACAGCACCCTTGATGGACTTTGTAAGTATTACCCCGGCCTCAGAAAATGATTTAACCCCTCTCAGACCCACACTGCCTAAACTTGAAGGAAAAGCTATTCTTGTTGATAAATCCTACGCTGATATTCCCCTAAATCAAGAACTTTTGACTCAATAAGACAATGACATTTTTACACCCGTTTACTTCATCAAAGAACAAACACCAAGACAATTTAAAAAAGCGGCTGATAACTTGTCTCCGGCGGCTGTATCAATAGTTAGACTGTCTGTTAAATCACTATTTAAGTGGATAAATGAAAAAACAGAATGACCAAATGCTTCTAAAGTCAGAGCTTTGAACGTACTAATGATCCCTATCTTTGGAGTATTAACAACTGTTCTATCTCATTATATATTTTAACCCAATAAAGGCTGTGGTCGTAGGGAAGCAGTCAGGATTTGTATTGATTTCGGTCTTTCAGGGAGTTGGGCATGCTGCTCCTCCCGCAAAACCGCCCCCGGTCGGAACTGTATTTGAAACAGCACCGCTGCCGGCAGTAACTGTATTTTGTCCCCGCAAAAAAGCAATTACGGCAGCATCATCATTGTTGGCTCCGGCATAACCGGGCAAGCGAATCGTCGTCGATTGACGTTGACGTACTCTGAATTCCTGATTATTGGGAGAGATTGCCCCATTACCTGAACCTGTCAATACATTGCCGGCAAGATGCAGGCAGGAGGTAAAGTTGTCCGTTGGCAGTACTCCATGATTGAGATGAAATCCGTTAAAATCCGTATTGATATTTCCGGGTTGTGTAATGTTGTTGTTCGTGACGGTCATTTGTACATTAGTAGGGTTTCCCATTTGATCTCCGACTTGGCAAAGGATGCCGTGATTGTTGTATTGACGAATCGTATTATTATTGATTTTGGTAGTGTGGGTGCCGCCGGCAGAAACCACAAAGGCGATACCGGAAGCGGCATCCGAGCCGGAATTGGCGCTCCCTGCAACCCCGATCGTATTATTTTCGATACTTCCCGAACTGCTGACTCCATTGTTGCCTCCGGAAACGGCCAAGGCTGTTCCTTTAGAATCGCGAAGCGTGTTGCCGTTAATGTTATAGGTCGCTGAAGAACCGCTTGCTCCTGATAGGGAAACAAGCAAAACCGCCCCTCCGGATACCGTATTCGGATGGCTGTTGGAAAATTGATTGTTGGTGATACTGATATCCATAGAGCCGGTATGTGCTGCTTGCTGTGATACTTGAAGCCAATCCCCCCGGGCCCCCGTAAACACACAATTCGTAATGGTAGAATTAAGCACGGAGCTTCCGGCAGCCTCTATAAAAATGCCGTCATCGCCGGTTGTTGTATTCGTCAGTCCAACAGTAGTACCGCTGAAGGTCACCCGATTAAGGGTACCGCTCGAATTTTCAATTCGAACATTAGTTTCTACCGCACCGCTGATGTTATCGTTGGTAAAATTGGCTGAACCGGTCAAATTGGTAAAGCGGATGCTGCCCTCGTTTTGTCCGTCATTGTTTCCTTGTTGATTGGCGGGAAGAGAACCGCCAACGGTGCTGTAGGATAATTCAAAGCCATTGACTGTTGTTCCGAGAATACCGAAGTTTTGGTTCGCCCCGTTGATGGTCATACGTCTTAACACTACATTGCGGGTATTGTTCAGATAAATGCCGCAACCGGTCGTTGTGCTTCCGTCCAAACCGGTTTTATTAGCTATGGTTCCCCCGGAACTGTTGCCTCCCACTGCTGTATTGGTCCCGTCTCCCGTAATTGTTAATCCACCCAAAGAGCCGGTGTTGTCCAAAATAATACCGGTGGCCGAGCCTCCGTTGGAAGAAATACTTTGAAAACTCAAATTACTTGCTCCAATGGTGGTATTGGCTACATTCAAGGCGGTTCCTGTCCCGCTGTTGATGGTATTTCCTGTGCCGGTCACCTGAATAGTTCCGCCGCCGGCGGCGTCAAAACCCGTGACGTTGGTGGTGGTGATGACCAATCCTCCGTTGGTGAAATTGATGATGGCTCCGGAATTACTGCTGAGCGTGACGGCTTTGTTGGAAGTCGTGTTTAAACTTTTGGAAGTCCCGGAAAAGGTTATCGTCCCTCCTCCGCAATTTTGGACGCGGATGCCTTGGCCGGTCGAAGTAATGGTACCGGTTTGGAAAGTAATCGTACCGCTGTCATGGTTGTCTATGTCAACGGCGAACCCGCTGTTGTCCGTAATATTGGTGTTAGCCGTTACATTGACTGACCCGCCCGAAATCAATACGCCCGTGCCGGTAGGGTTAGTTATGGTGCCGCCACCGACGGTGAAACTGCCGGCGCAATTGGTCAGGTTGATGCCGTTAATTCCGCCCGTTGTCGAAATCGTCGTGATAACGACATTCATGCTGCCGCTGCCGTTATCGGCTCGAAAACCTCCACCGGTAGTGTTAACAATCGTTAGCTCGCTGATTGTCAGTGCTCCTACATCTCCATTGTCGTCGATACCGAAATCACTGCAACTGCTGATATCGACTCCGCGCAGCGAATTGTCGGAGGCCAACGTAATACCATCGCCTCCGCTGTTGGTAATGCCGGGGCGAGTGCCGTTGATGGCCGGCAGAGCAAAACTATGGGCAGCCACCGTAAAGGGCAACACATCGGCCAGCGTGCTGCCGCCCGAATGTCCCGTTCCGTACAGCAATTGATTGTTTTTCAAGATAATGCCTCCGGTATAATCGGAACCTGTATTTTTCAGAAAAATCACCTGCCCAACGGCGGGGCCGGACGCGGCATTAAAATCCGCTAAGGTTTTAAAAGGCGAGGTCAATCGCCCGTCGCTTGTAGCCGCGACCGAACTGTTGTCCACAAACCAGATCATGTTGCTGATGGTTAGGGTCACTGTACCCGCATCAGTGGCGGCTACCCCCGCTACTTCGTTACCGTCTTCCAGTGTGTAGGTAAAACTGTCATTGCCCGTGTAGCCCGCGGGGGGCGTATAGGTAAAACTGCCGTCAGTGCTGAGGGTTACCGAGCCATTCTGAGCAGTAGCCTTGGTTTCTGCCAAAACCGTCAACAACGCGGCATTGTCATCAAAATCATTGGATTTCAAGCCGTTGGCTGCGGGTACACTGAGGCCCACGTTGCCGGTACAGGCATACGAATCATTAATGGCCAAAGGAGAAGTGCGAAAGGAACCCGGCACAAGGGTGGTTTTAGGGTCGGGCACTACATTGAGTTGAACCCCGGTGGCATTGACCCCGCCTGTATTTTGAATTGGAACTTTGTAGCGAATGCGATCACCGGGCTCGGCTTTGTTATTACCGTTAGGGTCTGTCACCACCGTACCCGTCTGCGTAGGGGAAGGGATGGTTTGCGCCGTGGCCCAAGAAGTATAAAAAACAAGCAGTGTCATTTTTAACAGGTTTTTGACGAATAGCGGAGGTAAAGAAAACGAGGTCATACGTACAGGTAATTGGTGGAGGGAAAGCCAAAAATAGCCATTAATTACCTCCGACACCTCCCCCGAAATCAGGGATATTTACTCTTACTATCAGCCGTCTTTGACGTCAAAAAAAGGGAGTCAACGTTAGGCAGAGTTTGTTTGTTATTCAAAATCATCTTGTTATCAGCAAATTATTTATGTTCATTAAAAATACATTGTCGCTACCGGTTCTGAAAAGGCGGGGGCTGTCACATTTAGGTGAGGAATTGCTTAAGGTATTGGACATGTGCCGGCTGCAACAACAGTTACACTCCCCAATACATTTTTAGTGACACAGTTCGGGTTAGCGTTCGTCAGGTTTTGCAGTGCAGACAAAGCCGGATTTCCTTCGTAATTAAGCGTAGAAGTATTGCTTTCCAATAATTGAACTGAGTATTCTCCCCCCAAACCAACACTTGTGGGGTTATAAGCTGTGTTACCCGAAACTACGGAGCAGGCATTATTACCGATCGTGGCATCATTTGTTTGCACATGTATAGGAGCTAACGGACACAATACACCTGCTCCGCAACCGGCATTAGTCGTCCCGGTCGGAGCGGTAATCGTATTATTGGTGACAATGAACGATGCCCCTCCGGTACCGTTTCGGGAAATACATTCAATACCTCTTGCGACCGGGATTTGATGAATAAGGTTATTATTTATTTTAATGCGGGCATTGGCCCCACCATTGATGTTAATACGCATTCCATTGCCGATTTTCGAACCGGAATCAATGGTTCCGGCACTCCCTATGGTATTATTTTCAATCGTTCCTGTAAGGCTTCCGCCCGTACCTGCTCCTGCCGCCGTAAAGGTATTAAATGCATTACTGTTATGACCGGTCAGCGTATTATTGAGAAATCGGTAAGTCATGTTGGAGGTTTGCGCTGTTGAGAAGTCGGCGGCAATTTCTTGGCTGTTACCCGTTCCTGTATCGGAGAAAGTACAACCGGAAACCACAAAGTCAGAAATCGTGGCATTGTCTCCCGTAATCACTTGCATTCCGATTGAAAAATTATTCTTGAAAAAACTCCCTGTAATACTTACTGCGGCTATTACAGCTGATAGTCGAGCTTCAAAGAGAAAGCCATGATTACCGAAAGCCGTCCCATTATTATGCCCTTCAAAAGTGCTGTTACTGACAGTGAGCGAAGTCATTGTTCCGTTCGCATTATCCAATTTGAAATTGTTATGAGCATTGTTGGTAACGGTACAATTGTTTATGGTAGAAGTACCCAGCAGGTTGGTAAACTCAATGCCTTCGTCAATGGTAGAATTTCCGTTGTTGGTGACAGTACAATTAGCCAGTGTAAAATCGGTGACCGTCGTTCCGGCGATGCCGTCATCACCGTTTCCTTGAATATTCATATAAGACAGGTTCACTTTGCTCGTCGTTGTTAAAGAAACACCGGCCCCCGTACTGTTTTGGATTGTTCCGCCGGTACCGGTGCTGCCGGTGCCGGTTACTGTCAACCCGCCGCTTGTTCCGGTATTGTTTACTACTATTCCATTCGCAGCTCCGTTAGAAGAAATACTCTGAAAATTCAAATTATTTGCCCCAATGGTCGTATTGGCTACATTCAAGGCCGTACCTGTGGTAGAAGTAATCGTATTGCCTGTCCCGGTCACGCTGATGGTGCCCCCGCCGGTAGAGTTAAAGCCAATACCGCTTGTGGTGGTGAGATCCAAGCCGTTGCCTCCCGATGCCATCGCAAAATTGACAGTGCCGCCGGCATTGCTGCCCGTCAGCGATACGGCATTGCCGGAGGTCATAGTAATAGCAATGGTGGGATTATTAAAATTGATGGTACCACCGCCGCTGTTTTGAATACTGATGCCTTGCGTCGTACTGCTTCCTTTGGTCAAACTGCCCGTATTAAAATTGATCGTACCGGCATCATGATTATCAATGGCGACCATATTGCCCGTGCCCGTGCCGAGGGTCATGCTGCCGTTGTAGGTCACGTTGGCGTTGCTTGATGCCAAATTGAAAGCGGCGCCCGTTATATTATTGGCCCGGGTGATCGAAGTTGCTGTTCCAAAGGTGAAACTGCCGGTTGAGCCATTTAAAATGTCAATACCGGCATCTCCGCCGTTCAGGGTAGTGGTGCCGTTGAAATTGTACGTGCCGTCGGCATTGTCAAATTGCAGCCCTGTCCCGTTGGTAGCGTTGAGGGTACCCGTTTGAAAAGTCACCGTGCCGGCAGCATGCCCGCCCGTCACGGCGATCATATCGGCATTATTGGACTGAGAGACGTTGCCGCTGTAGGTGAATGTCACCGAACCGCCGTTGATTAGCACGGGTGTACCCGTCATGCCGCTGATACTGCCCGTACCGCCGGTGAAAGTCCCCGACGTATTGATCAAATAAACACCGTTGACGGCTCCGCCCGAGGTAGCCGTAATGCTGCTGAAAGTAACGTTGAGCGTACCGCCCGCTGCCGTCCGAAAGGCCCCGAGTGCATTATTGATCGCGACCTCACTGATGGTTAGGCTCCCTACCGTAGCTCCGTTGTCCCGAATAGCATAGTCTCCCGCGGCCGTTGTTCCCGCATCTACCCCGCGGATAGAATTGCCCGAGGCCAAAAGGATACCGCCCGCAGTACTGTTGGTGATAAAGGGCCGAGTGCCGTCAATGTTGGGCAGGGCCGCGCTGAAGGGTGCCGGCGAAAACGACAAAGCCACACTCAGGTTCTCGTTCGGGGCCGCTGTCCCCGTATGCCCCTCCCCAATGAGAATTTGATTGTTTTCCAGGGTGACCCCGCCGGTGTAATTGGTACCACTGTTTTTGATAAAAACAGTATGACCGGCAGCCGGATTCAATCCCCCGTTGCCGTTGACGGCCTCAAAACCGGCCAAAGTCTTGAAGGGGTTTGCCAAGGTGCCGTTACCCCCGCTGCCACCGCCGGTATTGTCCACAAACCAAATCATGTTGCTGATAGTCAGGGTTACTGTACCTACATCAGTAGCAACTACCCCCGCCACTTCATTGCCGTCTTCCAAAGTATAGCTAAAACTGTCGTTGCCCGTATAACCCGCGGGGGGGGAATAGGTAAAACTGCCATCGGTGTTGAGAGTCACCGAACCGCCTTGGGCAGTGGCTTTGGTTTCGGCCAATATTGTCAAGCCTGCGGGGGCATCATCATAGTCATTGGCTTTCAAACCATTGGCAGCAGGCACGTTGAGGCCTACATTGCCGGTGCAGGCATAGGTATCATTGATCGCCAAAGGTGATGTACGGAAGGAACCGCTAACTACCGTAGTTTTGGCATCAGGTACCACGTTGAGTTGTACTCCCGTGGCATTGGCCCCTCCTGTATTTTGGACAGTGACTTTGTAGCGAATACGGTCGTTGGGATCCGCTTTGCCGTTACTGTTATTGTCCGTAACGATCGTGCCTGTTTGGGTAGGCGTAGGGATGGTTTGTGCTATCAGTAAGGCTGTCAGGGCGACATACAGAAAAAGAAAAAGAGTAAACCGTAAAGCCATGATCTTAAGTATTTATAAAACAATAAAAAACATAAAAAATAAGTACCTCCTACAAAAAAATCGGCATTTCTTTTCGAAAAGTGAACAGAAAGGACAGGGGTAATCATCGATTCGTAAGCATAGAAACAGGAAGCGTGTCAGTGGAAAGATAAAACTTTCACCCATTTTCATTTGACCGACAGGCGATACTTGAAAATAGCCAAAGGGAAAGCCAAAACAGAAAGGAAAATGTTTTTCATAAAGCGGCAGTTAATGGTTGTATGGTCTATATGGCTAAAGTTATAAAAAAAGAAAAAGATAGTATAAAATACCTGTGAGGAGATTGGGGGCTTTTTCAACTGCTGAAAGACTGAAATGCTCGTGTCGTTGGTATAGACGAATGTTTTCTTTACTCAATAAACTTAGTATCACAAACAGAATTTGTTATATCCTTTTAAAAATTAGACAAATTATCTGTGCATTTTTTCTTATCTTGCTATCAGAGGGGGGCATCTTCTGTAGAAATTGTCGGCGATTTAATGACTACAGCTATTTTCGTAAATGTTCCGGACAGTACCGTGTTTTAGCTAAGAGGACGGGGGGGGGGTATTTCGGCGCATTTGTCATTGAATTCTCTCACTTATCAGTATTATCACTGAAACATGAACAACTTTTCGTATCCTGTTTTCAGCGGTAAAATAATTTATTGGCAGATCATTTACCTCAGTTTAGTACTAATAAGCATAAAAAAGGCTGTTCCCCTTCGAGAACAGCCTTTCAAGATCAAGCTTTTTGGTGCTAAATTCCTTTACGGCATTTTCACCACTTTCAGGGTTTTGGCTTCGCCGGCTTTGAGCCCTTTCAGAATGTACATCCCTGAGGCCGCCTGCGCCACATTCAACACTTCATACTGCTGCACCGAGTTCAACACCACGCTCCGTTGTTGGATCGTCTGCCCCTGCAAATTCGTCAGCGATAAATCAATGGTCTGGCCGATTTTTCCCGACAAGCGCACCACTACTTCCGTACTCACCGGGTTCTGACCTACGCTCAGCCACGCCTCCTCCTTCAACTCCGCTGTCTCTACGGCCACACTTTCGTCCACTCCCACGCGAGGAGGGTTTACCAGCGTAAACTGCAAGGTACGCGTGGCCAACAACGGCCCCGTTGCCACCCGATTCTTGGGAAAGGGACCGCCTACTCCATCGGCACCCCGCAGATCCACGGTCAGTGTATACGTTCCGTTCGGAAAACTGCCACCGTTACCGTAGTTGGGATGATCAATGCCGAAATAATCGCTGCCTACATTGGCAAAAAGGGCATAGGGCGGGTTGTTGTCAATGCTGCTGAAATTGACCGGCCCCGTCAGTTTGAACACCGCCGATTCGGAAGCCGAACAACCCGTTGCCACAATCGTCCACAAACGGGGTGAAGTGGGCATATTGATTGTATTGGTCGGGGCCAAATTATCTTTGACGGCTCCTGCTAACGCTTTGGGTTGGGGACCTGTCCCTACATTTTTCAGATCCGCCAAGATCCGATGCGTCCGCACGACTACCGAAGAGGTGTTACCGGTACAACCGTTAGCCGTGCAGGAAACACTGTAAGTGTAGGCCAAATCAGGCGCATTGGGAATCACCGTGGGCGCTCCCGGACTCCACTGCACTGTGGCTGTAGGAATCGAACAATTGGGACTCAAGGTCACCTCTGTATTGGGACAAACATCTACTTTAGAGGCTGACAGGGCTGAATTAGATGCCGGGTTAATGGTAATGGTAACTTGGTCGCTGACACCGGGGCAGGCTCCGACCGGGTCGTTGGTATTGTAAGTAAGCGTAGCGGTTCCGGCCATCACTTCTGCCGCCGAAGGGGTATAAATCGCGTTAGGGTCAGTGTCTAACGGACTCCACGTACCGTGATTGGGATGCAAACTCCACACTCCGGAGGTAGCCGCTCCGCTGAGCACGGCGGCCAATTGGACGGTGCTGCCTGCACAAATGACTTGATCAGGACCCGCATCTAAGATAGCGGCTGCTCCGATAAAGATCGTCATTTGGTCGCTGCCCGCGGGGCAAATGCCGGCCGGGTCATCGGTCGTCAGCGTCAGGGTGGCGGTTCCGGCCAATATTTCTGCCGCGGAAGGCGTATAAACGGCATTTAAGGTGGTGTTATTGGGTGAAAATGTGCCGGCTCCACTCCAAGTGGCCGTAGCCGCTGAGCCGGAAAAAGAACCGGCCAGAGTTACGGAAGGGGAAGTGGCACAGACAAATTGGTCGGGACCGGCCAAAGCCGTAGCGGCCGGATTAATGAATATAGTGACCTGGTCACTGACACCGGGACAGACACCGGCGGGGTCGTTGGTATTAAAAGTCAAGGTAGCCGTACCTGCCATCACTTCAGCGGCGGAAGGCGTATAAACGGCATGAGGGTCGGTATCCAAGGGACTCCACGTACCGTGATTGGGATGCAAACTCCACACTCCGGAGGTAGCCGCTCCGCTGAGGACGGCGGCCAATTGGACGGTGCTGCCCGCACAAATGGTTTGGTCAGGGCCCGCATCTAAGATGGCGGGTTGGTCAACAGCAATAGATACATCCACAAAATTGCTCAAACAGGAGGCATTCTCACACCGTACTTTGTAAGCAGTGGCCGCGGTAAGATTGGGGGTAGAAAAAGGCGAGCCGGTAAAGAGCAGGGTCATGCCCGCAGCATCGTACCATTTAACTGTCGCAGGGGCGGTACAGGTGGCGCTCAGCGAAGCCCCCGTACCGGAGCAGACCGAGCTTGGGTTGCTCATGCTTAATTGAGGAACCGCTGATACATCACAATCCGTAAAGACACTTACATCATCTATGGCCAGGCCACCGCGCTGGACAGTGTTATCTGAATCTAAATGGAACAATATTTCTACTGTTTTTCCTGAAAACTCACTGATATCGGCTATGTGAATGCCCCAACCGGCCGCTTCCTGTATCGCCACAATAGGATTACCGACGTTATCTACCATATCAGCATCCAACCACAACCACACGATCTTTTCATTCGTAGGGTTACTTACTTCTCTGACCTTGATATAAGCATGATCAAAATCAGGTCGTTCGATCTGATACTTCATCGCCCAACGGACGTAGGCTTTAGTTCCTGCCCCTAAAGTCGGAATGATAATATTGGGTGAAAGCAGCTCCTGATTGCTTGAGTTTTCATAATTATTGTCCAAGTCGGTTTTCCAGCAATTGCTGCCGCTGTTGGCACCGTCAACGGGAACGGCGGTGGGTGATCCCCATTCCCATTCATCCAAGGTACCTGAGTGAGTAAAGCCCCCATCATTAGCCTCAAAATCGCTACTGAAAATCGTACTGCCCACCGTCACGGCCGACTCTTCAATGACCTCTATACTCCAACTATGAAGCTCACCGCCATCACCGGCAGCATCATCACGCAGCGTCAACGTCCACGTACCGCCCGCGTTTTGCCCCTTGAACCAACCTAAATTATAACCCGACTCGGGCATAAGTTCCATATCCTGCACCACATTAAATAAGGGGGGAAGAGCGGCATCCTCATTCAGTTTGAGGTTCATGGTGGTTTGGGCACCTACCGTCACACTGCCGATGTCCGAAAACAATCCTATCGTATTACCCCCGGGAGCGGTCAGTTGTGCGTCCAAATCCGCCATAAAATTATGGGTCAGGTTAATACTCACCCGCAGTTTTTTGATGATGGGATTGCCGGGAATGGTCAGCGTGGAAGTCACAATGTCCGGTCCGGTCGGGATAGTGACCGGTACATCGGTGCTGGCATAGGTGATGGCCGGGGAGAGATCCGGCGGCAAGACCGCCGCACTCAAATGATAGGTGCCAAATGCAGCCCCTCCCCCCAATCTCACAGAAATACTGTACGTGCCGGCTTCTTTGACCGTAAAAAAGAGGGTTTCCGAATCCGGAGTACCCGTGCCGGCATCATTGGCCGGTACAATTAAGGGGGGAGTTCCGAATGAACCGAAGCCCAATTGGCCATTCCATTCGACACCATCGCGCTCCGGATCCAGATCCAAGCTGAGAAAAATGGTTTCTCCCGCATTTAAGGTTACACTGTAATAATCTTCATCGGCAGCCGAACTCGTTTCACCGCTGACCCAACCGGAAGCAGGCAGGGCCTGTCCGGGAAAAGGATCGTTCGGTTCGGTTTCGGCTGTCGGAGTACCGCTTTGCAGTTTAAAATAGAGAAAATAGGGTCGTAGTTGTGTGGAGGCGGCATTATGTCTGACTTTGAGAAAGTAGGTGCCGGCGGCCGGGATCGGAAAACCGGCAATGGCCGAAGAAGTAGCTCCGAATACACCGTCGTCTAAGTCTGTTTCCAAGACAGTTGTACCGTCAGTGTCAATCAATTCCAAGTAGCTGTCTAAACTGGCATTGGAAGATTTGGAAGTCATGATCCCGACATAGACCCGGTCACCCATGCCGGCCGTAAAAGAGTAATAATCTACATCGCCGGCCGGATAAATATTGGCTTTGACCTTGACAGCAGTTCCGCCCAGCGCCATGGCTGTTGCAGAGGTTTCGTTAGAAATGTTGATATCTTCTTCTTTGTAGATCATGGTCGCCGCCAAATGAGCCGTGCCCGGAGGGGGGGTGGTGGGCAGGCCCGCCGGCAGTCGGATGAGTTGGATCGGCCCGGTTTGAGGAGTCGAAGGTGACTTTGGATCCACCGGGTCGGGGGCTTGGGTCTTTTGGCCAAAGGCACACAACCCGTACAACAGTAAAGGGAAAAGTAATTTTTTCATAAATACAAGATTTAGGATTGAAAATAAAAAATGGATAATTGGGATGATTCATTCGGGGAAACTCTCTCCTCTTTGCACAGGTAAGAGCAGATTGACAAAGCAGAAGGCAAAAACAATCAGACGAACCGACCAATTGTCTATTTACCCATTCAAGGTTTTATTTTATAATCGACAGCTGATGGTTAACTTCAGAGCACTTTCAGACGTATTTACAAAAGCAGTGAGTGAAAAAAAACAGAATTTTTGAGACTAAAGAGCGTTTTTTCCATGGTAGTAAGGGTGTTTTTTCTTAAAAATAGAAACCGACTCAAATAAATACAAACAAAATCATGATAATATTCTTTTGTTTAACTTCAATTTATGGTAAATAAAAGCATATAAAAAATAGCCATAAAGAGGTGTAAAGAACGATTGCATTCTGAATATGTATCTTTATTGTATGCTGTTTTTATAAGGTAAATTGAAAAAGGGTGGTTCGAATATTTTCGGGTTCCCTCCACAAACGTCTTTTTGCTTGTTACCAAAAAAGGCTGTTCCCATTCGAGAACAGCCTTTCAAGATCAAGCTTTTTGGTGTTAAATTCCTTTACGGTATTTTTACTACTTTCAGGGTTTTGGCTTCGCCGGCTTTGAGCCCTTTCAGAATGTACATCCCTGAGGCCGCCTGCGCCACATTCAGCACCTCATACTGCTGCACCGAGTTCAACACTACACTCCGTTGTTGGATCGTCTGCCCTTGCAAATTCGTCAGCGATAAATCAATGGTTTGGCCGATTTTTCCCGACAAGCGCACTACCACTTCCGTATTGACCGGATTTTGGCCCACACTCAGCCATTGCTCCTCAGCTAACTCCCATGGGGAGACCCCCACCGCTTCCTCCACTCCCTGACGAATCGAACTGCTTAAAGTGAATTGTAACGTCCGAGTAGCCAACAAGGCACCCGCCGCCACCCGATTCTTGGGAAAAGGGCCGCCTACTCCATCGGCACCCCGCAGATCCACGGTCAGTGTATACGTTCCGTTAGGGAAACCGCTCGTGCCGTTACCATAGTTGGGGTGATCAATGGCGAAATAATCCGTACCTACGTTGGCAAAAAGGGCATAGGGGGGATTGTTGTCAATACTGCTGAAATTGACAGGACCCGTTAACTTGAACACCGCCGATTCGGATCCTGAACAGCCCGAGGCCAAAATCGTCCATAAACGTGGAGAGGCCGGTGTGCTGATGGCATTGGTCGGGGCCAAATTGTCTTTGACCGTGCCCGCTAACGCTTTAGGCTGTACGCCCGTACCCACATTCTTCAGATCCACCAAAATACGATGGGTTCTGACTTCCACCGACGACTCCGCCCCCGTACAACCGCCAAAAGTACAACTCACTTGGTAGGTGTAAGCCAGATCCGGCGCATTGGGCGTGACGGTAGGTGCGCCCGGATTCCACTGTACCGTCGCCGAGGGGATCGAACAATTCGGATTGAGCGTCACCTCCGTATTAGGACAAACATCCACTTTAGAAGCCGTCAGGTTCGAGCTCGGCGTTGGATTGACCGTAATCACAAACTCATCGGCAGCTCCCGTACAGCCGTTAGCCACGGGTGTTACCGTAAACGTACCTACGTTAGGCACCGCCGCCGAATTGACCCCCACAAAAGAGGCAATGTCTCCGGCAGTGGGTCCATTACCCCCCGGATTGCCGATGGATTCACCCGGATCCACCTTGGTCCAAGTGAAGACCGTTCCCATCATGTTGGACGAAAACACGATTGCTGTGGTAGATTGCCCCACACAAACTGACTGATCGGCCGTGGGGGTGATCGCCGGTGCCGGTTTGACCGTGATGGTAATCCCCGCCGAAGGAGCGGAGGTACAGGTCACTCCGGACAGGGTTTCTACCGTGGAACGACGGTAAGAATAGACCACGTTCACGGCGGTATTGTTGGTCAACACTCCTTCATCGAAGGTGGCCGCGGTTTCTCCCCCGATCACCGTCCAGGGACCGGCATCCATGCTTCTTTCCCACTGATAGGCGAAGGTAGGGGCACCCGGGGCATTGTTAGGATCGCTGTCACTGCCACCGGTGGCCGAGGTAAAGGCGGCCGCATTGTCCCCCGAACAAATGGTTTGTGAGGCGGCGATGCTGCCGGCGGCCGGAGCCAACACATAGAAGGTGTGAGGGGTTTTAGGGCTGATACAACCGCCGGATTCCTGACAGGCCAGTTTGTAGGTAGTGGTCACCGCCGGGGTGGTTGTAGGGGCCGAAATAGGCATGTCGGCGTTGTCAAACCAAACCGCGGTATTTGCGCCGCAGTTGGTAGTGGCTGTCAGGGTAGTGGAAGGCCCGGGGCAGATCGCCGCTGGCGAGAAACTCACCGTCGGAGCCGCCGGAGGCACACAATCCGTAAACACACTCACATCATCCACGGCCATGCCGGTCAGTTCCACCGTCGTATCCGAATCCAAATGGAAAATGATTTCGATGTTTTTGCCGGCGAACTGACTGATATCTACCGTGTAGATGCCCCAACCGGCCAATTCCGCTATTGTCACGGCAGGACTACCTACCGTATTGTTCATGGTGGCTCCCAACCACTGCCAGACGATCATCGAATTGGTGGGATTACCCACTTCTCTGACCTCTACGTAGGCATGGTCAAAATTGGCCGATTCCATATGATACTTCATGGCCCATCGTACGTAGGCTTTGGAGCCCACCGGTAATGCGGGAATCATGATCGGGGCAGATTTGAGCTCCTGATTGGAGGAGGCATCATATTTATTATCCAAATCAGTTTTCCAGCAATTGGTACCGCTTTTGGCACCAATAATGGGAGGGAATGTCGGCAGCCCCCGCTCCCATTCATCGGCTGTACCGGAATGGGTAAATCCCCCATCGTCGGTCTCAAAATCGCTGCTGTACAAGACATTGCCCACGGCTACGGCCGGCTCTTCGATGATCTCAATGCTCCAACTATTAAGCGTTCCGCCGTCCAAGTTGGCATCATCGCGCAGGGTCAGCGTCCAGGTACCACCCCCATTGATCCCCTTAAACCAGTCTAACGAATAAGCTAATTCGGGTTGGATGACAAAGCTGCTGGAGAGCGAAAAAGAAGGAGGCAACGCGGCTTCGTCGTCTAATGTGATATCCATCAACGTTTGTGCACCGCCCACTGTGGATGCTCCGATGTCTGAAAAGAGGCCTACCGTATTACCCGCGGGGGAGGTCAGCTCCACATCCAGATCCTGCATGAATGTATGGTTCAGATTAATGGTAACCCGAATTTTTTTAACGATCGGACTCCCCGGAACGGTCAGCGTGGAAGAAACGATCCCGGGAGTGGTCGGGATAGTGACGGGCACATCGGTGCTGACATACGTAGTAGAGAGAGGAGGATTGTCGGCCGCCAATACGGAAGCACTTAAATGATAGGTGGCGGTCGCTCCTAAACCGGCGGCGACTATTCCATCTACATAAATGAAATAAGTCCCGGCCTCTTTGACCGTAAAGAAAAACGCTTCCGAATTAGGATCGGAAGCAGTGGCCCCGGAGTTGGCATCATTGGCCACCAAAATTTGGTTGGCCGGTGGGTTGCCGAAAAGGCCGAAACCCAATCGGCCGTTCCATACGGCGGCATCGCGCTCGGGGTTCATATCCAAACTCAAAAAAACCGTTTCTCCGGCATTCAAGGTAATACTGTAAAAATCAGCCTCTCCGGGCGATACCGCAGTAATCGTGCCGCTTACCCAGCCCGAGGCCGGCAGAGGTGTGGCGGTGGCAGGCGTATTATTATCTTCAGTCTCATCCGTCGGCGTGCCGCTTTGTACTTTCAGGTACAAATCATAAGGGCGGATGGAACCCATGGCTACATTGTGACTTACTCTCAGATAATAGGTGCCGGTAGTCGGAATGAGCGTCCCGGCAATTGTAGAAGAAGAGGCATTGAAGGTACCGTCGTTATTATACACCTCAAGAACAGTCGTTCCATCCGTATCGATCAGTTCTAACTTACTGTCCCCACTGGCCGAGGCGTCTTTTAACGTCTGAGTGGCTGCGTACACCCGATCACCCGCCGAAGCCTGAAAGGAATAGTAGTCTACATCGGTGGTTACGGCAGGCGGAGAGGGCAGAAAAATAGTTCCTTTCACTTTTACCGACGTGCCCGGTAAAGCCATGGCCGTGGCCGGGGTATTATTGGGGACATTATAATCCTCTTTGAGGTAGGTCATCGTCGCTGCCAAATGGGCCGTACCGGGAGGTGCATTGGTAGGCAGTCCCGCAGGCAATCGGATAAAACTGATCTCTCCGGCATGGGGAGTCGCGGGGTTTTTGGGATCTACCGGATCAGGATCTGCGGTTTTTTGGCCGAAAGCCGCCAGTCCGCACAGCAGGAACAGCACAGGGAAAAGTAATTTTTTCATACAAACGAGAATCAAGATTGGAAATAATTAGGATACATGAAGGAAAGCTCGTGAGAATGAGCCGTTTTCGTCACTATGCTGCTGAAGCAGACGGACGAATAAACAGCCGAAAGTAAGAACGCTGATTGATCAAAACTTTTTAGCTTTTTGTTCCTTCACAGCTATATATATGCATATACGCGCTGTGAATCAAAGCCAATGGTCAGGCGCAGGCCCCTTCGTTTGCCCTATAAGAGCAAGGATTGAAAAAAGCCGGATTACTGCTAGTGTAAGGAGAAAGTTTCATGGTAGAGAGGAAGTTTCTTTAAAAATAGAATTCGTCTTAAATAACTCCAAGGAAAATCTTGATAAATTTATAAAAATAAATCATGATTTATACCACATTAAAGAACATAAAAATATTTTTTTTTAAGAAAAAAGAAAGATTGTGTATCAATTTCTTAACCTTTTTTATGTCGTTTTTTAAGTCAAAATAAATCTCTAACTATTTTCCGATGGACTGTAATCAAAAAAGGCGGCTCCATTAAAGAACCGCCTTTCCAAGTGAAGTTTATAGGAATGAAATCCTTTACGGCATTTTCACCACTTTCAGGGTTTTGGCTTCGCCGGCTTTGAGCCCTTTCAGAATGTACATCCCTGAGGCCGCCTGCGCCACATTCAACACTTCATACTGCTGCACCGAGTTCAATACCACGCTCCGTTGTTGGATCGTCTGCCCTTGCAAATTCGTCAACGATAAGTCGATCTGCTGACCCACTTTCCCCGACAAGCGCACCAATACTTCGGTATTCACGGGGTTTTGACCGACGCTCAACCACGCTTCCTCGGTCAATTCCGTGGGGGAGACGGCTAAAGCTTCCTCCACTCCCTGCCGAGTGGAAGTACCCAAGGTGAATTGCAACGTACGAGTGGCCAACAACGCTCCCGTCGCGACGCGATTCTTAGGGAATGGACCGCCTACGCCGTCGGCCCCTCTTAAATCTACGGTTAAGGTGTAGGTACCATTAGGGAAACCGGCACTGCCGCTGCCGTAGTTAGGATGATCGATGGCAAAATAATCCGTACCTACGTTGGCAAAGATAGCATAAGGCGGGTTGTTGTCAATGCTGCTGAAATTGACCGGGCCCGTCAGTTTGAACACCGCCGACTCCGAGGCCGAACAACCCGAGGCTAAGATCGTCCACAAACGCGGAGAGGTAGGCGTGCTGATGGCATTGGTCGGGGCCAAATTGTCCGCTACCGCTCCCGCAATGGCTTTGGGCTGAACGCCCGTGCCGACATTTTTCAGATCCACTAACAGACGTTGGGTACGTACTTCAACGGAAGACTCATTGCCGGTACACCCGATAGCAGTACAAGTGGCTTTATAGATATAGGCCACATTAGGAGCATTAGGCGTCACCGTAGGGGCACCCGGATTCCACTGAACGGTGGATGTAGGAACAGAACACTGTGCATTAAGAGTTACTTCCGTATTAGGACATACATCTGTTTTAGAGGCGATCAAAGCCGAGGTAGGCGTAGGGTTGACCGTTACACTAACCGTTGCCGGCGAACAACCATTGACACTGACAGTGTAGGTAGTATTCATATTAGGACTTACCGTAATGGATGAAGTCGTTGCTGTGGTATTCCACAGATAAGTCTCTCCGCCGCTTGCCGTAATGGTAACTGAAGCTCCGGAACAGATCGTACCGTCATTATTGGCCAACCCCGATGTTTCCGTGAAGGTAAACACAGGAGTATTACAAACAGATTTTGCAATGGCCAGATCGGCTTGCAAAAGGCCGCTACCCGTCCGAAAATCAAAACCCGTTTGGAAACCCGGCAGGTCAGGATCATCCATGTCAATGCACGAATTCAGCATCACGGTTTTAAGCTGATCGGGGGTAAAGGCATTTCCGTTGCGTGATTGAATCATCAGTGCTGCCACGGCGGCGGCATAGGGCGCCGCAGCCGACGTCCCGAAAAAGTTGGGCAGTGCATCAGCATCAATACCTGAATCAGAATAAAAGAAAGAAGTATTACCTCCGTCCGGCGCCGACAAATCGGGTTTGTTACGAAGTTCAGGAGCTCCTAAGGCATCTCCGGCCAAATCAAACAAAATAGGCACCCCTCCTCTGGACGAGAAGTATTCGATCACGGGGGGAGTTACGCCGAAAACAGGGGTTTGGGTAAAACGAACAGCCCCAACCCCCATCGCACCGGTCGCATTGGCATGGCCGTAGCCCGTACCGGCGGCATAGTTACCCGCAAAAGCAGGGGATTGAGCCGGAAACGGAGTTTGCGGGTAAGTACCCCCAAAGACAACCATTTTAAGCAAAGTGGGATCCGCCCCGGAACCCGGTTCAGCATTTACCCCCACATCAAATCTTTGAATAAGCATATAGATGGTCCCCGTCCCGTTAAAACCGGTTAATTCCACCGCATCAGCTCCTATATTGGCATCAAATGCTGAACCAATATAACCGGTCCCGGTTGGCCCCGTGAAAAAGTGAATGTCCAGGTCAGAGGTAGCTCCGGTACTGCCGGGGCTGACCGATTTGAAAGGATTGTTCCATTGAAAAGAGAAAACGGCTCCGTCGACAATTCGGATCGGGATAAAAAATTTATCCGGATCCCCGGGTGCGGCAAAATTGTGGGCTGTGATAGGTACTCCGCCAAATACAGGAGAAGCAGGAGTAACAGTACCGGGCCGGTAAGTCACTTCAAAAGATTCGTTCAGATTATTTCCTTCGGAAGAAAAATAGGAAACTCCGGCAGCTTTTACTGCATTTACGGCTTGGGCTACGATTCCATCCTGAAACATAGGTTCCGCATAATAGATAATATCATCTACTATCACATTACACCCTGCATTTTTCAAGGCGGTGATGTTAGCCGCAAAACCGGCTTCATCCGGATAGGCCGTAGCAAATGCTTTTTGTGCTCCGGGAGCCACATCGTGTACGATCTCTATCATAGCGCGCCCTTCATCAATACCTACCTCAGGCGAAGGAATATCGGCCAATACCTGAACAGGAGTAGTAAAGCCATCGGGGTTGCCGGGGCCGGGCAATTCTCCGGCAGTGACCCCTGCCGGAGCACCTCCCAAATAATTGTAGCTGTCAGATAGAACACCTACTTTTACCCCTGCTCCATTCACTGAATAGGTAGTGCGAGCGATATCTGCTTTGAGCGCCGCGTCTCCCTGCCCGATCACCCCGGAAAGTCTATGACGGGGTTTGTAAGAGGGAGTCGCATATTGCAAATTAGCGATTTGTTCCAATTTCCCGAGCTCTGAGGGCGTCAGGAAGGCGCCGGCTAAACCGGCAACGGCCGATTCGACCTTGATGCCGTTTGCTTCCAATTCAGCCACCAATTGCTCTAAACTTGTTTTAGCAATCAATTTCACCAACACTTTTGTACGGTCACTATTGAAAACCATCTCAGGAGATTGCATGGTAAATCCGTCTATCGTCACGGGAGTAGGAGAGACTAAAGACAGATTTTTATTAAATTCTTTCAGGCCGGAATGCAGCTTTCCGGTCGGTTTGCCGGTTTGTCCCTTACCTATAAGGGCAATAATCAGTAAGACACCAATGAGTAGTAAGTTTCTTTTCATACGTGTGATTGGATTTAGATTTAGTAAATAATAAGTTCTTTACAGGTTTATGAGAAACGAATTGTTTTTCTTAGGAATCATTTTTCAATCGTAACGGAAATTCAACTGCCTCAAAAATTAACCCTATTTCAATCCATGGCCGGATCGACTGAAAATCAAGGATCTTAAACTAAAAAAACAAAAGAAGAGGAAAGAGATGTTTCATACAATTAAGATAGATAAAGGTTAAGGGATAAAGTAAGAATATGACGGATAAATGTACAAATGTTTTATATAAAAGATGTATTGATTTCTAAAAAAGGGATATTTATTTACATCTTAGTATATTTTTTTAAGTACATACTGCAAATGAGAATATAACAAACCCATTTAATTTGGATATAGCTATTGCCTCTCCTTCTGCTGTTTGTAATATGAATTTTCTCGAAAAGACTGTCAACGCTTACAGAAAGGATAAAAAAAGGAATGGCCAAAGCATCAAAAACATTACGGGTGAATAAGCCGGCCCTCAATTACAACGGCACTAACTGTCAATTTTTCTCTACAAGTTCTGAAAACAAAAAGACGGCTCGAACTCGAACCGTCTTTGAAAGGCCAACTCTGTTTTTTCAGAAGTTGTTTATTGCAATTTCACTACTTTAAGTGTCTTAGCTTGGTTGCCTTTGACACCCTTCAGAATGTACATCCCTGAGGCCGCCTGCGCCACATTCAGCACCTCATACTGCTGCACCGAGTTCAACACTACACTCCGTTGTTGGATCGTTTGCCCTTGCAAATTCGTCAGCGATAAATCAATGGTTTGGCCGATTTTTCCCGACAAGCGCACGACCACTTCCGTACTCACCGGGTTTTGACCTACACTCAGCCAAGCCTCCTCGGTCAAGTCCGCGGGGGAGACCGCCGAGGTTTCCTCCACTCCTTGGCGAATGGCACTGCCCAAGATAAATTGCAACGTACGAGTGGCCAACAAAGGTCCCGTCGCGACGCGGTTTTTGGGAAAGGGACCGCCCACGCCGTCACCGCCTCGCAACTCTACGGTCAGGGTATACGTTCCGTTAGGGAAACCGCTCGTGCCGTTACCGTAATTAGGATGATCAATGGCGAAATAATCGCTGCCTACATTGGCAAAGAGGGCATAGGGCGGGTTGTTGTCAATGCTGCTGAAAGTCACGGGGCCTGACAGCTTGAATACCCCCGATTCCGAAGCCGAACAACCCGTTGCCACAATCGTCCACAAACGGGGTGAAGTGGGCATATTGATCGTATTGGTCGGGGCCAAATTATCTTGGACGGCTCCTGCTAACGCTTTGGGTTGTACGCCAACCCCCACATTTTTCAGATCCGCCAAGATCCGATGGGTTCTGACCTCTATCGAAGACTCTGCTCCGGTACACCCGTCAAAAGTACAACTCACTTTGTAGGTGTAGGACAGATCGGGGGCATTGGGAGTGACCGTAGGAGCGCCCGGATTCCACTGTACGGTCGAGGCCGGGTTTGAACAATTGGGATTCAAGGTGACTTCCGTATTGGGACACACATCCACCTTGGAGGCCGACAAGGTCGCGGTTGGGGCCGCTTTGACGGTGACCGTGAAGCTACAGGAGGCCGTATTGCCCGAGGCATCGGTGGCCGTAAAGGCATTGGTAGTGATTCCCACGGGGAACACGCTGCCGGAAGGCAAGCCCGCGGTTTGCATCACGGTGGGTCCCGGACAATTGTCGTTGATGGTAGGGGTGGCAAAGGTGACAATTTCTCCCTCACAAACGGTAATATTAGCCGGACAGGTGATCGTCGGCGGTTGGGTATCGTTGACTGTCACGGTAAAAGAACAAGTGGCAGTATTGTCGGCAGCATCGGTAGCTTTAAAGGTAATAGTAATGGTGCTGCCCACCGGAAAAAAGGAGCCTGAGGGAGGACCGGCCATTTGGGTGACGGTGGGAGAGCCGCAATTATCGCCGGCCGAGGGGGTGGGAAAGTTCACCACGGCCCCGCATTGATTGGGGTCATTGCCGGCAGTGATATTGGCCGGGCAGGTAATGGTCGGCGGTTGAGTGTCGTTGGTTACCACCGTCGGAGTGGAGGGCAGAGAAGAGCAACTCCCTGCCGTAACCACCACGGTATAGCCGCCTGTGGTGGTGGCGGTATAGGTTTGGTTGGTCTCTCCCATCAGCAAAGTACCGTCCTTATACCATTGGTTGCCCGTGGCAGAACTTGAGGTTAAGATGACCGAACCGCCGGCGCACAAGGACACACTGCCGCTCGGGGTAATGGTTGGGGTAGGCGGGGCGCTGCAATTGGCCGGAGCAGTGACTACTGCGGCTGACTCGGCACTGACTGTGGTTGGGGTGGTATTACAAGAGCAGCGAGTTTTGATGCTTTGGGGCGGACCGGCCTGATTGTAGACCGGAAGGGTGGTCGTCCAAGCACCGCCATCCACTTGGTACTGAAGCGTAGAACCGGCAGGGCAAGGAGTACCGGCGGGCGCAGTAATACTCCCGCCGGCAGCGATACAACTGCTGTTGCAACTGCTGTTGGTCACTGTTACGTTAGCCGGGGCTGAGGAAAAAGTGGGGCATCCGGAATGAGTAACGCAAATATTGAAGGTACCTTGATTGCTGACCAAACTGCCAAAACTATAGATTCTCACGTAGTAGGTTGCTCCGACAGTTAATCCTGATAAGTTAACTGTCTCATTTCCACCGCTGACCGTGGCATCGGCACAGCCAATATTGGACCCGTTGCAGGCTCCGGAACGGACATCTATAACCGCATCGAAACCCGGACCGCCGGTAAGTGATACAGTATGGGCGGCATTGACGGCGGTAAACTGATACCATACATCATCATCGGCCGTCCCCGTAAACGTAGCACAGGTAATAGCCGGAATACTTTGAGTAGCATTCACGGTCGTACCGGCTATAGCGGTACAGGAAGTACCGGAAGTGAGGACAGTCGCACTAGCACAATCATCATTGGCAGGAGCCTGCGCCTGCGCTATAGGCAGCAAGCCCAAAAGCAGCAGTAGTGGTAATAGCAGTTTTTTCATAAAAACAAAAATAGAGATTGTTGATAAAATGGATTGATTGGGGTAATGCATCAAAGGAAGCTACCTCCTCTGCGCGCAGACAAGAGCAGGTTAACGAAACGGCAGTCATAAGTAAGCAGACGGTTCAGTCAATCACATCTGATTTGTACCATCAGATATATACGTATCGTACAAAAACAAATGATTGACTTATTCCTGTTCAGCTTAGCTTATAAGAGTAGGTGCTTAAAAAAAAGTAGCGAATCAGTGCTGAAATAAGTCATTTCCATGGTAGAGAGAGGGTTTGTTTCTTAAAAATAGAACCCGACTTAAATACCTGCAAGAAAAATCCTAATAAAATTATTCGGCCAAACCATAAAATATGACAATTATAATAGACTGAAAAACAGCCACTTAAAAGCCATAAGAAAGATTTCTACTTGATAATCTGCTTTAATTTTATACCATTTAACTCCTTACTATCGGAAGAATTTCAGATGTATTTTCAGGTCTCGGGCGCTTTTTTACATCCCTCAAAAGTCTGTTCCGTTTCGGAATTTTAAGTTAACTTTTGAGTTCGTGTTTGTACTTGTTTAAAAACAAAAGGCTGCCTTTTTACAAAGAGCAGCCTTTCGACTTATTCACGTTTTTTAAACCATTGTTTACGGCATTTTGACCACTTTGAAGGTCTTGGCTTGGTTGTCTTTGACACCTTTCAGAACGTACATCCCTGAGGCCGCCTGCGTCACGTTCAACACTTCATACTGCTGCACCGAACTCAACACCACACTGCGCTGTTGAACCGTTTGCCCCTGCAAATTGGTCAATGATAATTCTACCGTTTGCCCTACTTTTCCTGACAATCGCACCACCACTTCGGTATTGACCGGATTTTGGCCCACACTCAGCCAAGCTTCCTCGGTCAATTCCGTGGGGGAGACGGCTAAAGCTTCCTCCACTCCCTGCCGAGTGGAAGTACCCAAGGTGAATTGCAACGTACGAGTGGCCAACAATGCTCCCGTCGCGACGCGATTCTTAGGGAATGGACCGCCTACGCCGTCGGCACCTCGCAGATCTACCGTCAGCGTATAGGTTCCGTTGGGGAAGCCGCTCGTGCCGTTGCCGTAGTTGGGATGGTCAATGGCAAAATAATCGCTGCCCACGTTCGCGAAAATGGCATACGGCGGGTTGTTGTCAATGCTGCTGAAATTGACCGGACCGGTCAATTTGAACACGGCCGACTCGGAAGCCGAACAACCCGAGGCTAAGATGGTCCACAAACGCGGAGAGGTAGGCGTGCTGATGGCATTGGTCGGGGCCAAATTGTCCGCTACCGCTCCCGCAATGGCTTTGGGCTGAACGCCCATTCCTATATTTTTCAGATCCACCAAAATACGGTGGGTACGGACTTCAATAGAAGATTCGTTGCCCGTACAGCCGTCCAAAGTACAGGTGGCTTTATAAAGATAACTTACGTTCGGCGCATTCGGAGTGACGGTAGGGGCGCCGGGATTCCACTGCACGGTGGCCGTAGGAACCGTACAATTCGCACTGAGGGTTACCTCCGTATTAGGACATACATCTACTTTGGAAGCTGCCAAAGCGGAAGCAGGTGTTGGTTTAATGGTAAACGTCACCGGCGTGCGGCAATCCGGGAATACCGCATTGGCGACATAGTACGTCATTGTAACCGGCGTGGCCGTATTGGCAATACCCGAACCCGCTACACCTACCGGATTAAAGACCTCTCCCGTAGCCAATGGAGCACCACCTGAAGGATCTTTATACCAGTTGTTGGTACCGCCTGAGAACACCGGAATACTCGAACGGATTGTGAATCCACCGATTGCTGCGTTAAAATACGGAGTCACTACTAAAACATACGTAGTTCCGGCCGTTAGATCAGCGAATACTTTTGAAGCAAACAACAAAGTACCGCTATCATCGTCTCCCTTTATGAAATTAGTTGCCGGGCTGGCGGGATTGAAAGAAGTTTGATATAATGTAAGATAGGTATCCTGAGCAACACCGCCATTACTTGTGAGTGTCCCCGCAATCGTTTCAAAAGAAACCGTTCCGGAGGTAGGGGCTACAAACGTAAAGGTTTGGTATCTAATATTATTACCCGCGTTCGGATCCGTATTTACTCCGGAAACGGCAGCAATATAGGTATTAATGTTGTTACCCACCCCTCGGTTATAAGTAGGAGACCCGGCGGTTAATGACCCGGTAATCACGTTAGTCAATACGGGCATTACCACCAAACCTTCTCCGCTTGGTACAGTTGTATTTTGACAAAGCGCATAAGTCGCCACAGTAGGCACTGCCGAGGGATTTACGACTACGCTTACTTTTTGAGCAGGAGCCATGGCATTACATACATCCGGACTGAGAGTGAAGTAATAATCAACGGTGACAGGATTGGTAGTAGTGTTGATTAATGTTTCGTTGATAGTGGCAGAATTTCCGCTTGCGGCAGCATTACTGATACCCGGAATGACAGCACGAGTCCAGCTGAAAGTGGGGGTTCCCGTTGTAGAAGTTGCCGTATAAGCAAAAGGAGTATTGGTACAGATAGAGGGCGCAAGTGTAGAGGAACCCAATATAAACGAAGGGAATGGCGTAAAGTCTTCCGTAACGATACGGTCATTCGTAGAAGTACCGGTAGAGGCATTCAGCCCTAACCCGCGACGGGCAAAGGCTTTGCCGATCGCACAATGGTAACGACCGCCGAACAGCAACTGATCGGCCGCAAAGATCGCATCCCGAGCCTGTACAAAACTGGGGCTGCAAGGCTGCATCCGTAACCCTTCATTGACCAGTTTAAGGGCTGCAAGATTACCTCTCATATCTGTAACAAGAGCAGGTGTATCATAAATATTGTTGACAATCTGATTGTCTTGCAATATGATCTCCCACGTCATATCCCACAGCATGGTGGCCCAGATAGAACCGATCCCGTGCGGCTGAGCAAATACGGAGCCATCATATACGCTGACCTTCCCATAAGTGACTAAGGGATTAATATTGGCCATATCGTACGAATAGCGATAAGGGCGAATCCCCGGACCTGTGGTAGGTTGCCCTAGTACATACGTTCCGATCCCGCGCGGAATATTCGCACTGGCCACTGTCGGAGTAAGCGTTGACCAGTTGGTCGTCAACATCAACGACAGAAAATCACTCCATCCTTCTCCGCCTTGCTCTGCATTTTGAAGACAGGATGAATTGGCCGGGCCGCCCGTGAGGCGATTTGACCAGCCATGGCCGTATTCGTGAGCCACCACTCCGTTATCAAAGTCGCCGTCACCATTGTACCCCCCGCCGGTCAAAGTCCACATAAACATCTGCATGCGTGGGCGAGAGCCATCTACGGGGGTACTGAAATTAGCGTTGTTTATCCCGCTGCCGTCTTGAGCGTCCGCAAACAAGTAATCCCCTCCTGCACCGCCTCGGCCTTGGTTATCATTTTGAAAATTACCGCTGGGTTCGTCAAAACCGTATTTCCACAATACATCATGAATCAGATTGCTCCAATAAAATAAATTGGTTGTGGCCGCATTTGTATTACCGTCTCTTACCGCATTTCCTGTTCCCTGCGTATAAGGAAAATCAAAATCTAAGGTACCCGAAGATGGGCTGGCCCCTGTTCCGTTATTGCCGTTTTTATCTTCTTGTGCCCATACGTTATTTCCTCGGGTAATGGTATAGTCGGTTGTCCCGTCAAAATGCCAGCCATTGGTATTATTTGCTCCTGCAGGCCCTGTACCGGTGGGAACAAACTTAGTGTAAGGATCAGGCACCACGGTACGAGCCCCAAACGTAGGAGCTTCTAATGGATAATCAAACACATTATAGGTTTTGTCCGGAGCCATGGCCGTTGCGGGAGCAAGTACGGCATTGATTCCCGTCGGTGCATGTTCTGCCGAACAATCATGCGGCGTACCCGACCGATGAAGCATGCCGAAACTGCAGTGGATCACCTCATCTACTTTTCTCAGGATTTCGCCGGTTTGGGCATCTACGTGCATGCTCCAAGAGTTTTGCGCATCTTTGGTCAGAAACTGAACATTCCACGTCAAAGCCGCTTTGGTTCTTGTCTTCATTCCCTCCTTCCCCTCATAGACCAACCAATATTTTTTGACGACAATGTTTTCATCCGAAAGACTTTCAGCGGTAAAAATGACTTTTCCGGGCGAACCGTCCGCCAAAGGAGCGCTGCTGATTTCTTTGATAGCGGCAGGGCTGCTGAGGGGCGTATTTACCTCTTGAGCTGCTTTTTGAAGCGCCTGAACCGGCGACAATGCGGTGAGTCCTGCATTGACCAACCCGGCTATATCGGGCACAAAACTACCGGTAGCATACCGAACCTGACCATCTTTGACAACCAAATTCATCATACTGTTGTAGACCTCAACATTTTGGTAGGTTTGGTTAAAATACACATGGTACCAACCGGTAGTGGGAGAAAGATAAGAACTCGAAACGAGCATTCCTTCGAGGTCTGCTTGGGTAATTTTGTGCTTGGCCGTATTTTGGCTAAGGTAGTTTTTGGCAATTTGTACTTCGTTTTGAGCCTGTATCCGGAAAGATAATAAGGCGCAAAAAAGTACAAATCCATAAGAGAATTGTTTCATACAAGAATAGGAGAAAAGAGGTTTAACAAAAATTAATTCAAAGGCTAAATATATAGGTATTTGCAAAACAATATACCAAAATCTACAATAAAATATTCATTTACTGAATTAAATGGGCGTTTTTGAAAAAGTATTCCTTGCAAACCGTTATTCTGACTTTAAGACCTTAAAAATCTTATATTTTTCTCCCTGACGCACTTGAAACAAATACATACCGACAGGAATCCGGTTGACAGAGAATACTTCTGTATGCAGGTGGGATTGGGGTCGTATTGCTCTTTCTATGAAGCGGCTTCCCTGCAAATTGTACATCGTCAGAATAACGTCTTCTGTCATTGCTGTATTCAAATGTATCACCACCTCTTCTTTCACCGGATTTTTTCCTAAACTGACCCAATTTTCCGCCTCAATCAATTCACCGAATTCCTGAGTAAAATTTTCGGCCACCCCTTCTCGAGCAGCATTACCTACTGTAAACTGAATTGTTCTGGCAGTGATTAAATTGCCCGTAGCTACGCGGTTTTTAGGGAACGGACCGCCGGCACCATCGGCACTGCGCAGTTCCACGGTCAGGGTGTACGTTCCGTTAGGAAAACCCGTAATTCCATTTCCGTAGTTAGGATGGTCTATCGAATAATACGTTTCCTCTACGTTAGAAAACAAGGCATAAGGAGGCGCGTTGTCAATGGCACTGAACTGAATCGGACCGGACAGTTTGAATACGGCCGATTCCGCAGAAACCGCACAAGCATTGGCAATAACGGTCCATCTCCGAGGAAATAACGACGCGTTGATCACATTGGAAGGAGCCAGGTTGTCTTTTACAGTTTGGGCAATTGCCTGCGGTTGAAGTCCGGTACCCAACTCTTTTAAGTCAGCCAACACCAAATGACTGCGCACCTCCACACTTGATTCGTTCCCTAAACATCCGTCTAACACACATCTTGCTTTGTACACCAACGGAACGGCAGATTCGGCCGGAAATACGGTCGGTGCACCGGGGTTCCAGTTGACAGTAGCGGCAGGAAGCGAGCAATGCGGATCTAATGTCACTTCACTACCGGCACATACATCCGCTTTATCAGCAGTCAACGCAGAGGAAGGGGTAGGTTTTACAGTGATATTGCCGGTGGCAGCACTGCATCCGGCCGCCGTAAATGTAAAATTTACCCCTCCTGCCGATAAACCGGTCACCAATCCTGTATTGGTTACGGTAGCTTTGGCAGGGTCACTGCTTATCCAACTGCCGCCGGAAGAGGGAGATAACGTCAAGGTACTTCCGACACAAACGGAAGAGGTCGGCACACTGACTGTCGGCAGAGGGTTGACCGTAACGGCTGCACTGCCGGCTTGGTTTTGACTGCAATTGTTCGCACTGCTTACACTGACCAAGGTATAATTGAATGTTCCGGCGGCTGACGTCGGATGAGGCAGATTGACCGAGGTATTGGCCCCGACAGTACTTACTGTTTGGTTACTGCCGTTATTCACTTTGTAGATAAATGTATAAGGTGCGGTACCAACGGCCCCCGTAAAGGTAATCGTAGGAGAATTTCCGTTTTGACAAACCGGGCCGGTTCCCGAAATCGATGCTGTGGGCAACGGATTAACGGTCACGTTGGCATTGGTTGAATTGAGCTGACTGCATACTCCGCTTTTCACCACCGCCCGATAGTAGGTCGTGCTCGCCAAATTGGCCGCCGTAAAGGTAGCGGTTGCGTTGACAATGTCTGTGGGGTTACTGAACAGCGCATCCGACGCCGATTGCCATTTCTGCACCGCTCCTACCTGCCCGCTCAAGGTCAATACCGTCGAGTTGGCGCCGGCGCAAACAGTAGTGCTGCCGGAAATACTTCCCCCCACCGTAGCCGCATCAACCGTCACCGTACCGGCAATTGAGTTGAGCTGAGTGCATACTCCGCTTTTCACTACCGCCCGATAGTAAGTCGTGTTCGCCAAATTGGCCGCCGTTAACGATGCCGTTGTATTGGCAATATCTGTTACCGTGTTAAAATTAGCATTGAGAGAAGACTGCCATTTTTGCACCGCTCCTACCTGCCCGCTCAGGGTCAACATCGTTGAGTTGGTACCGGTACAAACCGCACCGCCCCCCGTGATACTTCCCCCGACCGTGGCTGCATCAACGGTGACACTACCGGCGGTCGAATTGAGCTGACTGCACGCCCCGCTTTTCACCACCGCCCGATAGTAGGTCGTGATCGCTAAGTTAGCGGCCGTTAACGATGTCGTTGCATTGGCGATGTCTGCGGGATTGGTAAACAAGGCATCTGACGCCGATTGCCATTTCTGCACCGCTCCTACCTGCCCGCTCAAGGTCAACACCGTCGAGTTGGTACCGGCACAAACAGTAGTGCTGCCGGAAATACTTCCCCCGACCGTCGCTGCATCAACCGTGACACTACCCGCAGTTGAATTAAGCTGATTGCATACTCCGCTTTTCACTACCGCCCGATAGTAGGTTGTGATCGCTAAGTTAGCGGCCGTTAACGACGTCGTTGCATTGACGATGTCTGCGGGATTGGTAAACAAGGCATCTGACGCCGATTGCCATTTCTGCACCGCTCCTACCTGCCCGCTCAGGGTCAACACCGTCGAGTTGGTACCGGCACAAACTGCACCACCGCCCGTGATACTTCCTCCTACCGTAGCCGCATCAACCGTTATGCTGCCCGCATCGGAATAAGAGGTACAGTTACCTGATTGCAAAACAGCGCGATAGTAAGTCGTTTGAGACACATTATTGACGTTGAGCGTTGTCGTATTATTGGTAATGTCCACCGGGCTGCTGAATGACGAATTGGCAGAGGATTGCCATTTTAAAACAGTGCCGCTGTGACCGCTCAACAAAAACTGAGCGCTGTTATTCCCCGAACAAACATTGGTACTGCCGGCCAGACTTCCGCCGGCAAAAGAATTGACAGTAAAAGTAACGGGGACACGGCAATCCGGAAACGCAGCATTGGCTAAGTAAAAAGTAGTCGTTCCCGGGGTGGCAGTATTCGGAATCCCCGATCCCGCTACTCCGACCGGGTTAAAAACGTTCCCCGTGGCCAACGCCGAACCGCCGGCAGCGTTAGCATACCATTGGTTGGTCCCCGAAAAAACGGGCGTATCGGATTGCAATTTAAATGTACCCGTACGCGTATTGGTATAAGTAGTCACAACCATAACGTAAGTTGTGCCTTGTACTAAACTGTGGGTAAGTTTGGAGGAATACAATAAGGTGCCGCTGTCATCATCCCCCCGTAAGAAATTGGTAGCCGGACCGGCGGCGTTGAAAGAGTTTTGGTACAGTGTAATGTACGTATCATAAGGATAAGTACCGGTAAGAGCTGCCTCAGTTATTTCAAACGTTACATTGCCGGAAGACGGAGCCACAAACGTAAACGCTTGATAATATACGTTGGTTCCGGAGGTCGTCGCTGCGGTATAAACGGTCGTATTGTTGCCCGTTCCTCTGCGATAGGATGGAGAGCTTGTCGTCAGCGTACCCGTCACGAAATTACTCAATGCCGGCGGAGCCACCAAGCCTTCTCCGGAAGGCACGGTTGCATTTTGACAAATATTGTAAGCAGCGACTGTCGGTGTCGGCATAGGATTCACGATCACAGTGACCGGCTGAGCCACAGCGCAGGCATCTCCGCTCAAGGTGAAAAAGTATTTTACGGAGATCGGTGCATTGGTGGTATTGACCAATGTCTCGTTTACAGTGGCGGTATTACCGCCCCCCGCAGCATTGCTGATGCCCGCAACGGCCGGACGCGTCCAACTGTAGGAGGTTGCGCCGGAGGCAGTAGCAGTATAACTGAATCCGTTGTTAGAGCAAATCGGAGAAGCGGTTCGCGGTGAATTCAACGTAACGGAAGTCGAAGAGGGAAAAGGCGTAAAATCTTCTGTAACGACACGGTCGTTAGACGAATTACCGGTAGAGGCAAACAATCCCAAACCGCGTCGGGCAAAGGCTTTCCCGATGGCACAACGGTATCTTCCGCTGAAAAATGTATTATCCGCTGCCAGAATGGCATCCCGTGCATCTGTAAAGCTCGGGCTGCAGGCTTGCAACCGTAAGCCTTCATTGACCAACTTAAAAGCGGCAATATTGCCTTTCATATTGGCAACGTTGGCCGGAAGAGTATAAATATTGGGTTCAATATAATTATCCTGCAGGATGATCTCCCAAGTCATATCCCACAACATGGTGGCCCAAATGGAGCCGATGCCGTGAGGCTCTGAAAAATTAGCGGCGTCACCCACCTTAGCATAGGTAACAGGGTTGTTGATATTGAGCATATCATAAGAATAACGATAGGGTCGAATCCCCGCTCCGGTGATAGGTTGGCCCAACGCATAAGTCCCGATGCCGCGGGGGATATTCGCACTGGCCAAAGTCGGTGTCAGCGAAGCCCAATTGGTCGTCAGCATCAACGCGGCATAATCACTCCAACCTTCTCCGCCCTGTTCCACATTGTCGAGGCAAGAGGAATTGGCCGGCCCGCCGGTCAGGCGAGTGGACCAACCGTGACCGTACTCGTGAGCAATGATCCCGTTGTCAAAATCCCCGTCGGGTTGATAACCGTTCGCATTACTCCACAAATACATCTGCATCCGCCCGTTTTGCCCATCTACCGGCGGGTTAAAATTAGCATTGTTAGTCCCCCCGCCATCTTGAGCATCCGCATAGACGAAATCATTACCCAATCCTCCTCTGCCCTGATTATCCTTTTGAAAATTACCGCTCGGTTCATCAAACCCATATTTCCACAACACATCATGGATTAGGTTATTCCAATAGAAAAGGTTGGTAATGGCTGCATTTTGATTGGCGGCCGCGGTATTTACGGCCTGAGTATAAGGATAATCAAACTCCAAAGTAGCCGACGTCGGGCTGGCTCCCGTGCCGTTATTGTTGTTGGCATCTTCCTGTGCCCATACATTATTTCCCCGGGTGTTGGTATAACCGGCTGTACCGTCATCGTGCCAACCGTTCGTAGCTCCGGGCCCCGTGCCGGAAGGTACAAATTTTGTATAAGGATTACTCACTATACTGCGAGCTCCGTGAATAGGGCTTTCCAGCGGATAATCAAACACATTATAGCTGTTGGAGGCCAACGGTTGGGCGGTTAAGGTTGGAGGCAGCATCCCCATCATACAAACGCCCGCTTCCGTATGTTGGTGAGGCGGACCGAAACTACAGTGAATGACGGCATCCTTTTTCTGCAAAATCGCTCCCGAAAAAGCATCCACGTGAATATTCCAGCTGTTTTGGTTGTCTTTGGTCAAGAAGCGAACATTCCAGGTCAACGTTACTTTTGATTCAGCGTCCTTACCGTCTTTGCTTTCGGACGGCAACCAATACAGCTTCACTTCTACATTTTCATTGGAAAGGTTATCATCCAGGTAAGTACCTTTCACTAACAACCCGTTAGGCAATTTTGTATTTTTTACTTCTATTACCTGGCCCGGACCTGCCGAAACGAGATTCACTTCTGAAGCGGCTCTTTGCAAGGCTTGAACCGGGGTAAGGCTCACAGCATTTAAATTGACCCCGGAAGTAAGGTTCGGAACAAAACGGTTAGTTACATAAGCAACCGAATTTTCTTTAAGTACTACGCTGATTAAGCCATTATATACCTCTATGGATTGATACGTCTGGTTGAAATACAGATGATACAGGCCGGTGGTTGGCGAAAGATAAGCATCCGTAACCACCATCTCATCAATATCTGACACAGAAAGTTTTTGCTGAACGGCATTTTCGAGGAGATAACGTTTCGCATTCTCAATTTCCCTCTGTGCTTTGACCGAAAAGGAAAGCGAAAGACAAAAAGTTAAGATGGCAAGGGTGCTGTTTTTTTTTAAGGCAGAAAGTTGTTTCATAAGTATAAACTTCTATTGAGAGTCGGTAGCCGTCAAAAATATCAATAAACAACCAATTAATCTAAATCGACTACCGAAAATATCCCAACCTGCGGGTTCAATCGGCGCGAACTCTGTCCGATTTTATACTTTAAGTGCTTAAGTAAAAGTTTTGGGGTGCTTATAATGCTATGAGCAGCCACGATACCCGCCTGACGGGCTGGGTACCCCGCTTAAACCGTCAGGCGGGTACTGCTTTAGGCTTGGGGAAGCCATTTCAAATACTCGGTAATTTTTGTCGGACTACTTAAGTAGCTAAGCAGATTTAAGATAGATTTTAAGTGGCTTTAAATAGCTGATTTTCAATTAAATCCAACAAAATCAATTAAATCCAAATCTGCCTGTTTACTTAATAGTGTATGAAACTGCTGTCGGCTAAAAGCCGATAGAGGTGAGTTCGGCTAAAGCCCCCCTTTTCCGTTGGGTCGATGTTGATCGATGGGAGACAATCACTTCAGACCCTCGGGACAAAAAAAACCGGTGGTTCAGCCGTGGTATCTCACCGAAGAAAATGAAAAAGGTACTCCTTCTCCTTACTTGGACGGGTTAAACAGGTTACCGGAAAACATCGGCCCGCTGCCAAGACGACTATTGGACCAGTATGACCAAATCAATACCTATGGGATACTGAATGCTCCCATCTCTAAAGCACAATATCAGTGGCCTGTGGTCATTTTTTTAACCGGCAAGGTGGCCTCACGGGCATTTTATACAAGTCTTATTGCCGGGCTTGCCGGCCATGGGTATGTTGTTCTGGCGCTTGACCATCCCTACGAGGCCATGATTACACAATTGGCAGACGGTACGATCGCCACTACCATAGAAAATCATCCAACCAATGCTCCCGACCTCACTGATTTTATGAAAGGTCGCCTCGATACCCGAATTGCCGATATAACCTTTGTACTAAATCAACTGGGCAATCCAAAAGCGCACTCTGATTCATTTTTAGGATCTCTTGATCTGAACCGTATGGTGATTGCAGGACATTCGTTAGGGGGCGCTACGGCCGGTGCTGCCATGGCACCTGATGAACGATTGAAAGCGGCCGTCAATATAGACGGTACCCTCTATGGCGAATTGCCGAAACCCACCGGTCCACGCCCTTTCCTGTTGATAGAAAGTAAAAAAGAGCAAGGTGAACGCTATAGGAGGTACGAAACCGGAAATCAGCGGTTGTTTAAACAATTTGGGGAGGCTATCGGTATGAAATCATTGAAGCCGACCATTATAGTTTTACGGATGCCCCGTTTCTGCTGGCGCCCCCGACTCGCTTTTTGGCCGGGGCTGTTTTAGGATTTGGTCATATTCCCACAAAGACGCATAGGGCAACCATGGATCTTCTAACTACTTTCTTTCAGGGCGTTCTGAACGGTAAGGCTGCTGATTTGGATTCCGTGGCTAACCGCTATCAAGGTATTATTCGAAAGCCGATTGATTAATGTTTTTTTGCCAATATCCTTGCTTCTAAGCTATGTAATTGGTAATTATCGTTTTACAAATAGGCTTGCTATTGTTCGCAGGCACCCTTCGGAAGACAGTAAATAACTTGAGGACAATGAATAGAAAAACGACGCGAGAATATCATTTTAAAAAAGTAGAACTTTCAATTCCTACTTCTACTAATTTTGTAAAATCAGTATTTTTCCCAACATACGTTAATTGAAAAGCGTACTTATTTTTTAGCAGTAAGTAGGTTAAGTAAATAATTTTCGACCCTTTAACAGTAAAAGTCAATTTAATTTTTCTTGCATCCTTACCTGCTAATTTTACATTTTCATTTTTTTCTTCCATTTTTTCAATAACTAACCCTTTGCTTTTTAGCCTTGATCCTAAAAAATATTTTTGTTCTTGAAAGTAGTAATCCAGAAAATTTTCGTAGGACTTATGGTCTTGAACCAAAACGTCTTTTAAAATGGTTAAGATGCTAAAAACTTCCTTTTTAGGGGTAATCAAAGTTTTAAGGCAAGTAGGTTGCCAAGTTCGAGTTCGTGCATTTGGGAATGCCTCTTTTTCTGCTTGATTACCTTTTTTCTCTAAGTCGTTCACTATTTTATCTTCAGCAAAAGAGAAATCAATTGGAAGTTTAAATGAAATATTCAATTCTGAGCAGTTATATGATTTATAGCTTTGGGATTGAAAACAAAACCCCAAAGCTGTAAGTAGCATTAACACACTTATCTTAATATATCTTAAAGCCATTATTTGAAAAGCATCATTATGGCAAAAATAGCTAATGCGATACTCCACCATTCCATTTTAACCCAAAAGAGAGTGTGTTTGTTCTTAATTTCAATTCGTTCACCAGTATCTTCATCGATTAATGTTCGTCCTTCACCTCCATTTAGTTTTTTTCCTAAAAACCAATTGGCAGCTGCCGCAATTAATAATCCAATAGAAGTCCTGTACGGGACTTGTCCTAATAAACTATTGAAAATAGCAACGGAAAGAAACGAAATTAAGGCTGTTAAAAACCCTAAACCAGACCAAACAATCATAATTATAAAATTTAGGTTATATGAAAAAAAATACTCGAAATAAATCGTGTCTTTAAAAATAACTGCTCTATTAGCAATTATATCAACTGATACTATCATAATCAGACTTAAAGCATCTTTCAAATATGAACACGTTTACATTTTTTTGCAAGAAAAATTAAATAAAAAATAATACTATACCAAAATATTATTAAATTTATTTGCACCATTTTAGTACATTTTTTATTCAAAATATTTAATGTTTTGGTATATTTATTTTTATTTTTCTCCCCCCCCGCAGTCGCTTGCGGCCCGCGAGCGGCTACCATGTTGGTTTGCGTTTATAACACGAACCCCATAGTCGGGCGTTTACAACGTCAACGATGACCCTCCCCCATTTTTCTCCCTTCCAAATAGCCCTAACGCCCGCCAACCGCGTACTATAAACGTTAATGCGATTCACTGAATCGTTCTGTTTGATTCAACACCCATACCCACATTGTATGAAGTTTTCTTTTTTTGTTTGGGGAGCGCTGCTGAGTTCGTCCCTGCTGTTGGCTCAAAAACCAAAGCAACCGGTGTATCAAGACGTGCCGTTTGTACAGGATTACAGCATCAAATACTATTTCAAAGACACCGTCGAACCGCTCAAAGCCGTTACCGACCGCAACGGAGCCATCAAAGTCAGTACCAAATCGGGCCTCTACCAGTTGTACGCGGGGCAATTTTTATACCCGGGTACGTTGGAACAAGACATTTCTTATCGCCCGATTGCTGATAAAAAAATTGCCAACGTGGGGTTGTACCAACAGCAGTTTGTGATGATCGACAACAAAGCCGTACTGAGCAATGCCTGGGCGGGCAAACTCTTCACCAAACACTCCTTGCCTGACGCGTACCTGTTCGCAGGCGGCCGGGATTTCAGCTTTTTGATCTCCGACGGAACGCAGTTGGAATACTTGCCCAAAGAAGGAACGGGGTGGAAAGAAAACATTTCCAACGGCAAAGTGCTGGAATTGAAATACGAAGCCACGGACAACCGGTTTTACGTATTGGCCGACAATGCCCTTTATTCGGTTTCGGAAAAAGACAAAAAGCTCCAAAAACTCTATGCCGCCAACGACCTCACCTGTCTTGCCTTGGTTTCGGGCAAGATCGTGGTCGGCACCAAAAACGGCTACCTTGAATTGGACAAAACGGGCAACGTCATTACGCCGCTGCAACAAAAATTGCCTTGGACCGAAATCACCTGTATCTCCTTCATTGACAATCAATTGTGGTTGGGTACTACGATGGGGGCGTTTATCCGCAAACCCGACGGCAAATTTACCTATTACGCCTCTGAGCGTTGGTTGCCTTCGGACAAAGTCATTCACATCGCCGAAGGAGACGATTCGTCGGTCTTGGTGCTGACCGATAAAGGCGTCGGTAAGATCGTTTTTACGAAAATGACCTTGCAGGAAAAAGCGGATTTTTACGACAAACAGGTGCGTACCCGCCACATCCGTAACGGGTTCAACGCTACGTTGGGCCACCTAAAAAACGGCAATTTGAGCACCGGCCGTTTGGAAGATTCGGACAACGACGGGTTATGGACTTCCATGTATTTGGGTGGGGAAGTGTTTCGTTACGCCGCTACCAAAGACCCCAAAGCCCTGCAACACTGCCGCGAATCGCTCGACGCTATGGAGCGCCTGTACACTATCAATCCCGTGCCGGGATTTCCGTCGCGGTCGTTTGAACGCACCGGTTACAAATACGAAGATAAACCCTGGCGCCGAACCGACGACCCCGAGTGGGATTGGAAGTCCACCACGAGCAGCGATGAGGTCATCGGGCATATTTTTGCCTTCGGCGCCATGGCCGAATTGATCAACGACAAAGACCTGAAATCGCGCTCCATTGCGCTGATTGACACTTTGATGAGCCATGTCCTCAAAAACGATATGTACTTGGTGGACTGGGACGGCAAACCTACGCTGTGGGGAAAATGGCACCCGGACTATGTCAATTCGTTTCCTACCAACGTCGGCGACCGCAAGCTCAATTCGTCCAACATCACGGCGATGTTGCAAACAGCCTATCATTTCACCAAAAAGGAAAAATACAAGGCCAAAGCCTTTGAGTTGATGAAAAAACACGGGTACTACGAAAACTTGATGCGCCCCATGAAGATCATCGGCCAAGCCCCGGCCGACGCCAACGAATGGAGTAAGCACCTATCGGGCGACTGGAATCACTCCGACGACGAAATGTACTACATGGGCTATTGGGGTTTGTATCGCTACGCCTTCAACGATACGCTCAAGGCCAATTTCAAAAAAGCCATTGTGGACCATTGGCAATTTGAACGCCCCGAAAAAGACGGTCTTTGGAATATCTTGACGGCCATGACGGGCATTGCCGATTGTGATTTGGAAGAAAGCGTGTGGTTTTTGCAGGAGTACCCGCTGGATATGATCGATTGGACAGTCAAAAACAGTCACCGCAAAGACATTGAGATCCTTCCTCCGAATTTTATCGAACAACTCACCAAAGAAGTGCTTCCGCCCGATGAGGTAGGCATGATTCGTCATAACAACAGTCGCTTTCTGTTGGACCGAAACGGACGCGGCGGCTCAGAACTGAGCGCCGGTGATACGTGGTTGCTGCCTTATTGGGCAGGGCGGTATTTGGGAGTGATCAGTGCGCCGGTGAAGAAGTAGCACGAATGACGAATTATTCGAATTTAGAATGACGAATGTTTATATAGTGTTTGCGAGCATCATCTTATCATAAAAATCATCCCGAAAGCTTTCGGGATCGCGTTCCATCTCTGCCAATTATGAAATTTAAGAACTGCTTTTTTCTGTTGGTTGGGCTATTGCTTAGGGGCAACGTTTTCTCCCAAACGACGGCTTATATTGACCGACCTTACTTACAGGATTTCAGCGTAAAATATTATTTGCCTGACAGTTTCGTACAAGTCAGTAAAGTCTTTACGGATAAAAACGGCCAAATCCGTATCCTCTCCTCGGCAGGTCTTTTACAACCCTACGGTGGGCAGTTTCAATACCCGGGCGAGCTACGCCCTGACCGCTCGTATGTTCCGATGGCCGATAAAAAAATCGCCGACATGGTGGTTTACGAAAGACAGTTTGTGTATCTGGACGACAAAGCCGTATTCAGCAATGCTTGGGCGGGTCGTTTGTACGTAAAACACGAACTGCCCGACGCACGCCTGCTCTGCGCCGCCCCCGATTTCACATTTTTAGTGTCTGACGGAAAACGCCTGAAACTCCTTCAGGAAAATAAAGTCACGGATGAGAAAACATGGGCAGACAAAGAGGCCTTGGCGATTCGTTTTGACGCGCTGCACCGACGCTTTCTGATTTTAACGGCCTACTCCATTTTGTCTTATTCGTTGATCGACAAAACCCTGAAAACCGTTTTTCAGGGCAATGACCTTCGCTGTTTTGACATCGCCAACGACAAAGTGTATGTCGGCACTGCCAACGGCTATGTCGTTCTTCAAAGCAACACGTTTACGCCTGTGGGCGACATTCAGCGCCAACTTCCCTGTACTGACTTAACGGCCATCGCCTTCATACACGGACATGTATGGTTTGGGTCTGCGCTCGGCGCGTTCATGTTGCGCCCAGAGGGCGGTTTTAATTACTATTTCGGCGAACGCTGGATTCCCGACAACCGCGTTGTTCATATTTCGGCAGGCGAAGACCAAACCGTAAACATATTGACTTCCAAAGGCTTGGGAGAAATTCATTTTCACCCCATGACACTGCACGATAAAGCGTTGGTGTACGAAAAACAGGTGCGCCAACGACACATTCGTTACGGTTTCAATTCGGACATATCTACCCTAAAACACGGCGATTTGTCCACCTTTGAAATGGGTCAACGCGACAGCGACAACCTCTGGACGGCGATGTATTTGGTCAGTCAGTTGTTTCGCTACAAAGTGACGGGTGATAAAGAAGCCCTCGACAACTGCCTCGAATCCTTCGATGCCATGCAACGGCTTTTCAGCATTACAAACATGAAAGGCTATTTTGCCCGAGGATTTGAACGAAGCGGCTACCACAAATTCAGCCCTAAGCCGTGGGATGGCGGCATGACCAACGGTTGGGTACACGCTACCGACGAAGAATGGGATTGGCGCGGCACCACGAGCAGCGACCAAACCGTCGGACAAATGTTTGCCCTGACGCTTTTGGCCCAAACCATGGACGGCGAAGTCAAACAAAAAGCCGTGACGCTGATGGATCAACTCATGACCAACATCATCGAAAATAACTGGTACCTGATTGATTTTGACGGAAAACCCACCCTTTGGGGCAAATGGAATCCCGAATACGTTAACGGTTTTCCCAAAAACGTGGGCGACCGCAAATTGTACGCTTCCAATATCATCGGCTTTTTGCAAACGGCCTATCATTTCACGAAAAAGGAAATCTACAAACTGAAAGCCTACGAATTGATGAACAAACACGGCTATCTGGAGAACCTGTTGCGACCCATGAAAGAAATCGGCAAAGCGGATGAAACCAATGGCAAACTCGCCGCCGAACTGTCGGAAGAATGGAATCACTCCGACGATGAAATGTACTTTTTGGCCTATTGGTGCCTGTATCCCTATGCCTTTACGCCCGAATTGAAGAAACAATACTTTACCGCTATCAAAGACCATTGGAACGCGGAACGACCCGAAAAGAACGGTTTGTGGAATCTCTGCTACGCCATGACGGGCGCCAAGGCATTTGACCAAACCGAAACCATTTGGTATTTGAAAGAGTTCCCGCTGGACATGATCGAGTGGCAGGTGATAAACAGTCACCGCAAAGACATTGAACCGGTGCCCGCCAATTTTCGCGGACAGACCATTACCCAAGTATTGCCGCCCGACGAGCGTCCCGAGTTGAAACATAACCGTAATCTTTTTAAACTTGATCGCGTTTCAAACGGACAGGCGGAGTTGAGCGCGGGCGATTCGTTTTTGTTACCTTACTGGATGGGACGTTATTTGAAAGTGATCAGTGCGCCGCAGTCGCTCGCGTCCCGCGAGTGACGACTATCCATAGGCCTCCGGCCGTAAATAAAAAAGTAGGCCGGAGGCCTTACGATAATTGTCACTCGTTAGAAACGAGCGACTACCGTTTTTAACCCTAATAACAGATGAAGATTCAAACCTTTTTCCAACATCAGAAGCATTCCCAAGAATTTCATAAACTTGGGAATGCAACCATCATATTCTTCTTCCTCGCTATGTATTCCTGCAACGACTCCGCTTATGTACCTGAAAAACAACTCACGCACGACCTGAGTTATAACCATGACTTAGACAACAACGACAATTTTTCTCCCGATAACCAATGGCTCGTCTACGATACCCGCACCGACGAAGGCGGCATTGCGGCTTCGGCCAAAATTGAAAAAGTCAATGTAGAAACAGGTGAGAAAAAAGTGTTGTATGCACTTCCCAACAATGCGGGATGGGGCCCGGGCGCAGGGGCGGTCAGTTACTCCCCGGTCGACAATGCAGTCGTGTTTATTCATGGATTGATGAGTGTCACCAAAGACAACCCTTATCAACAATGGCGACGTACCGGTGTCATTATCAATGATGCTGCACCGAACGTACCCATCTTTATGGATGCCCGCGACATCACCCCGCCTTACACTCAAGGGGCTTTGCGCGGCGGTACGCACCGCCACGAGTGGAGCGGCGACGGCCAATGGATTGGCTACACCTACAACGATGCGGTGTTGAAAGCTTTAGAAGACAAAACGGGTGAGAAACATAATCTGCGCACCATTGGTGTTTCCAAACGAAATCATCCCGTACCCTTGGAAAAAGACGCCACCGGCGAAAATGTATCAGGCGAATGGTTCAGTGCCTTGGTCGTGCGGGTAACACCCCATCCCAAGCCCGGTTCGGAAGAAATCAGCCACGCCGCAGGCGACAGTTGGGTAGGAACCAACGGCTATCTCAAACCCGACGGAACGCGCCAAATGGCGAGGGGCTTTATCGGGAAAGTAAAAGACAAAAACGGAAAGGAAGTGGATGAAGTATTCATCGTAGATATTCCGAAAGACATTACCGTTGCGGGCGAATACGGCCCTTTGGAAGGTACCGATACGACTCTCCCGATGCCGCCCAAAGGGACGATTCAGCGGCGCCTCACGTTCACCGCCGACACCCCGCAAGCGGGTTGTACGGGCATTGTACGCTCGTCGCCTGATGGAAGTCTGCTTGCCTTTTTAGCGAAAGACCCCCAAGGAATTACCCAGATTTTTACTGTTTCTCCCAACGGTGGTGTCCCTACGCAAATCACTTTTCATGCTGAAAATGTGGAAGGCAGTGTCCGTTGGCGACCAAACGGCAAACAAATCTGTTATGTATGGAAAGGAAGTATTATGGTATGTAAAATCGGCAATGAGTCATTTGAAAATCGGTTTCAGATACTGACACAACCTGTGAATCCATCCCCGTCCAATCTTGTTTGGTCGCATGATGGTGCTGTATTGGCTTTTAACCGAATCATTACCGATGAAAAAACGGGAAAATCCAAACAAATATTCCTTATAAAGCCTCCGGTTATTGAAAAATAAAAGCAACTTTAAGGGTTATTTATTCGTTTAGCTAAAGAATTTTAACCAATGCTTTCAGTCCTTTAGTATGAAACCCATCCAACAACGTTTTTACGCTCTTTTCCTTGTTTTAGCCGTAGTGGTCAGCGGTTGTAATAAAAACGCTGACCCGACACCCGCCGATGAGTATTTGGTCAGCAGTACCCTTATCGGTGAATTTACCAAAGACCAGTTGATTCAGCGTATTACAGCCGGCGACCCGACGTTTGCGGCAATCGCCCCTTTCCTCCAAAGCGGTATCAAAGTGTATAAGTTGGTTTACAAAACCCAAAACACCGACGGAAAAGAAATTCAGGCATCGGGAGCATTGATTTATCCTGTCAAAACGGGAACCATGGCCATGATCAGTGTGCAACACGGCACCATTCGTTCCGATGCTGATGCTCCCTCTAATTTCGGCACCAACAGTGAAGCCAACATCGCCGGCTCTATGTTTGCCTCTTTGGGTTATATTATTGCCTATCCCGATTACATCGGCTACGGGGCGTCCAACACCGTACCGCACCCGTACGAACACCGCGCGAGTTTAGCTTCGGCCTGTTTGGACATGATACGGGCCTCTAAAGAATTCATTAGCCAACAAAAAATCAGTTGGGACGAGCGACTGTACATTGCCGGCTACTCCGCAGGGGGATTTGCGACGATGTCTTTGCAAAAGAAAATTGAAGAAGAAACGGGAAGCGAGTTCAACCTGAAGGCCTCTTCTTGCGGGGCAGGGGCTTATGACAAAACGGCCTTTATGAAGTACCTGATCAGTACTAAAACGGGCGGGGCGGTCAGTTCCAATCAGTTATACTTGTGGACAATGCTCACCTACGACCGTATTTATGGCCTGAATCGCAACCTCTCCACTTACTTTAAAGAGCCGTATTTGGCGCAGATTCAGGCACAAAAAGAAAATGCAAGCATTAACGTAAGTTTCAATACCATTTTTACGGATACATTTGTAAAAGGCATTGCCGATGGTAGCGATACCGGCTTTTTGAATGCGGTGAAAGACAATGACGTTTTTGATTGGAAACCGAAAGTGCCGACGCGCCTTTACCACGGTACGGCCGATCAATTGGTCTTTTATTTCAATTCACAAAACGCCGTCAATGCCATGAAAGCCCGCGGAGCGACCAATGTAGAATTGGTACCGCTCAACGGCAAAGACCACGGCACAGCGGTGCAGGATTTTCTGTTGGGTACTTATCAGTTCTTCTCTTCCATACAATAGCAGGAAAAGTGTTAAACGTTGAATTTTGACATAAAAAATATCCGTTAATTGTTATTAACCGCAGAGAAACTACTGATTGATAACAATTAACGGATAACTTATTTCTCTCCTACTTTGTCTGTGCCTTAAACTCTTCAAGAATCTTCTCCTTCATCGTGATTTTACGACGTTGAATGTTGATTTTTCCCATCAATTGACGTTCGGCTTCAGGGTCGGCCGGCATATTTTGAGCACTGGCGATCGTCACTTCCAAATCCGCTTTTTCGCGCTTAATCAACCACTCCATCTCACGGGTTTTGATATTAAGCTGATCTTCTGATGAACGAATTTCAAAAGCAGGGTATTTTCGCGCAATGACTCGCGCCAAATAACTCAACTCAAAGATTTTATCGCAGGCTGAACGGAAACGTTCGGCCACGTTTTTATCTCCCACTCGGGGCGGCAGCCGTATCTCTTTCCATTGATTAAGCAATACTTTGGCTCGTTCTGCTGCCTGTATAATATCGCTCGAACGCGCCAATTGCTCCGCTTCACGACACATTTCGCGCTGCTTGGTCACCAATGGATTTTCGTAGGTTTGTACCACAATGCCTTTCACACGATTGTACTTATCTACGATACGCTGATTAGAGCGTTTGAATTGCTTGTACATTTTAGCGGAACGCTTCACGGGAATCTCGCCCACTTCTTTCCATTCCGTTTGGATTTGGCGCAACTGACGGCGTGCTTCTTCCACATCATACATCCGCACCAAGGCGTCTGATTTGGCAATCAACTCCGTGTATCTTTCAATCCGGTCGGCAATGGTCCGGTTCAATTCCGAGAAGAAATCGCGGCGCTGTTGGAAGAAAGTATCCAACAAGCTCTGAAACGTACCTTCGATCTCTTCGTGGTATTCCTTATCCACCGGTCCGGTCCGAATCCATTTGGATTTGATCTCCTGAAGTTGGTCGGTAGCCGCCTGCCAATCATTATTCTCCACTTGTACGGACCGTGTTTCTTCCAACAAGGCACGTTTGATTTCCAGGTTTTTTTCCTGATTGACCTTGATCAGATCTTCCAGTACGGTTTCCAATTTATCCAAACGCTCTAAGAGCGGGACAAAATCACCGAGTCCGTCAAAACTGAGCAGTTTTTTGCGCAACTGCACTAATTTTGTCAGGTAAGAGCCCTTATTTTGGGCTTCTTCCACGTCTTTTTCCAGTTGTTCAACTTTTCCGGAAGCGATATTGAAACGATTTTTGAAGTAATCAATGGCTTCCTGTTCGGTGCGTTTAACTTCGCCGATTTGGCGGTCCGGGTCCCCTAAATACCCTTTTAAGAATACCTTGCCGTCTTTGACATAGCCGTATTCGTCCATTAAGGTGGCGTTTTCCATTACCAATTTACTTTATTTATCTGCTTTGAAGGTTTTGGTGGGCAATTATACGATATTTGCCACCACAAATTAAACGAAAAATGAGTAACGAAACTATTATTTTCTCAATGTCGGGGGTAAGTAAAGTGATTCCTCCCAACCGACAAATTATCAAAAACATTTATCTATCGTTTTTCTATGGTGCTAAGATAGGGGTTTTAGGCTTAAATGGTTCCGGAAAATCCACTCTTTTACGAATCATTGCGGGTATTGATAAGAGCTATACGGGCGAAGTCGTGTTTTCTCCGGGGTATTCGGTGGGGCTGCTGGAACAGGAACCCCAATTCGACCCGACCAAAACCGTTTTGGAGGTCGTTCAGGAAGGAACGCAGGAAGTGGTGGATTTATTGAAAGAATTTGAGCAAATCAACGAAGCTTTCGGTGACCCGGATGCCGATTTCGATAAATTATTGGAACGGCAGGGAGAAGTTCAGGAGAAATTGGACGCGTTGGATGCGTGGGACTTAGACAGCAAACTCGAACGCGCCATGGACGCCTTGCGCTGCCCGCCGTCGGATGCGCTCATTGCCAATCTCTCCGGCGGAGAAAAGCGCCGGGTCGCCTTGTGTCGTTTATTGCTCAAAAAGCCGGACGTGCTTTTGCTTGACGAACCGACCAACCACTTGGATGCTGAATCGGTCTTGTGGCTGGAAGAACACCTCCGTCAGTACGAAGGAACGGTCATCGCCGTCACGCACGACCGCTATTTTCTGGACAACGTAGCCGGCTGGATTCTGGAACTGGACCGCGGCGAGGGGATTCCTTGGAAGGGTAATTATTCGTCGTGGTTGGAACAAAAGCAAAATCGTTTGGCCAAAGAAGAAAAACAGGAATCCAAACGACAAAAGACCCTTCAACGCGAATTGGAATGGGTACGCATGGCTCCGAAAGCCCGTCAGGCCAAATCAAAAGCGCGTTTGAGTGCTTACGAAAAATTGTTGGACGAAGACGGCAAACAGAAAGAAGAAAGATTGGAGTTGTACATTCCGTCGGGACCTCGTTTGGGAAATAAGGTCATTGAAATGGACGGTGTTTCCAAAGCCTTCGGGGATAAGCTTTTGTTTGAGAATTTGACGTTTTCACTGCCCCCGGCCGGCATTGTAGGCATCATCGGGCCCAACGGTGCGGGAAAATCCACGCTTTTCAAACTCATCACCAACCAATTACAGCCGGATGCCGGCAGCATTACCATCGGTGATACCGTACAGATTGCCTACGCCGATCAGGAACACAATCAATTGGACCCCAATAAAACCGTTTATCAGCAAATTTCGGAGGGGAATGATTGGATCCTACTGGGCGGAAAACAGTCGAACGCCCGCGCCTACGTGAGCCGTTTTAACTTTACGGGCAGCGATCAGGAAAAGAAGATCGGCAATTTGTCGGGAGGAGAACGCAACCGGGTGCATTTGGCCATGATGCTCAAAGAGGGCGGCAACGTACTACTGCTCGACGAACCTACCAACGATTTGGATGTCAATACGTTACGTGCTTTGGAAGAAGGTTTGGAAAGTTTTGCGGGTTGTGCTGTCATTATCTCTCACGACCGTTGGTTCCTCGACCGTCTCTGTACGCACATTCTGGCTTTTGAAGGCGATTCACAAGTGTATTGGTTTGAAGGCAACTTCTCCGATTACGAAGAAAACCGCCGCAAACGTCTCGGTACAGACGCTACTCCGAAACGAATTAAGTACAAGAAGTTGATGGCGTAACTTTTTAAAAAGGGAACGCGGATTAGACCGATGAAACGGATTAATGCGGAGTTGATCTGTGTATGTCCGTCCAAGCGGTGTCATCCGCGTTCTATTTTATTTTCACTTTTTTAATGCCTCACACACTCGCTTCACTGTCTCATCCAAGGCCCGGTATTCAAAATCCAACGCTTTTTTTACTTTTTGTCCGTCAAAAATAAATTGGGTACGGGCGGTTTTGGCCGTTTCTTTCGTAATCAGCGGACGGCTGCCCGTGAGCCGGGAACGAACCGCTTCGACGCGCCAAACGACCTCTGCCAACCACGGAGCGATTTTTTGGGAAGGCGCCTTTCTACCGAAACCGGCCGCCATTTTTTCAAATAACTCTTTATAGGTCATGGAGCCGGCACTGAGAATATAACGCTCGTTTTTTATCTCCGAAAACAACAGATCCGTTATAATAGCCGCTACATCCTGCACATCCACGTAATTGATAAGCCCTTCGGTGTAGTAGGTATTTTCATCATAGACGTATTTGAATAATTGCGTACTGCTGCGCGTCCAATCACCCTCGCCTAAAATCATGCTCGGATTGACCACGACCGCATTCAGTCCCTCTGCCACGCCGCGCCACACCTCCAACTCGGCCAGGTATTTACTTTTTCCGTAGTGTGAATTAAAGGGCGATTCTTCCCATTTTTGATCTTCGGTGATGACGATCGGTTTGTTCGGTTCCATCATACGCGGGTCAGGGCGCCCCAAGGCCGCCACCGAACTGATAAAGGCGAGTTTGTGCACTCGGGCGTTGAGGGCGGCATTGACGATATTGGCCGTGCCGCTTACGTTGATCTCGTACATTTGGGCACGATCTCGGGGGATAAACGATACGACCGCTGCCGTATGAACGGCATAGCTGATTCCTTCAAAGGCCTTCTCCAACGACATAACATCCAAGACATCCCCTTCCATCCATTCAATTTTATCATGAATATCATTGAGCAATGATAAGTCGCTGTCGGCTCGCTTTAATCCGCGAACGGCATGTCCTTTTGCCAATAATTGACGAATGAGCGCAGTACCGATCAGGCCGTTGGCCCCGGTCACTAAGACAGGAGAATGCAGTGAAGGCTTCAAAAATTCAGGCGTTTGGTTTCATTTATTTTGCAAAGGTAAACACATTGCGAACGTAAGATTCACTGAGCCCAAAGATTCTCGGAAAGCAAATGGCCCCAATTTTCAGTTGCCGCAGGTTTTCCGAAAAAATAATCCGGAAGCCGAACCGGCGAATAAAAAAAAACCGAGGAACGTTGAGGGTGGACTATTAACTATTAATTAACTTTCGCCCCGTTTTGAAGGGAAAGAATAGTATAAGGTTAAAAATCAGATTCCGGTATTGGCTTCCGTTTATCCTTTTCCACTCTCGATTTTTAACTCGTAACGCGTAAAAAAAATTATTTCAAATGAACTTATTTGCATCTTTAAAGGAGACATTGACTGAGGGGTTGATAGGTCAAATTGCAGAACAGAACAACGAAAAACCCGAAAAAATCCAAAAAGCGTTTGATGCCCTCGGGGCCTCCGTGGTAGGCGGTTTAATCAAGCGAGTTACTACGGAGTCCGGTATGAAATTGGTTTTTAACCAAGTTCAGAAAATAGATTTTCAACCTGAACAACTCAACAAAATTTTCAAAAATCAAACGGAACTTGATGCGTTGAGGGCCGTGGGAGAAAAAGATCTGAATACGGTACTGCCCGGCCTGAAAAGTTCGGTCAGCAACATGGTAGCCAAATACGCCGGCATCCGCAATTCGCTCGCCTCTTCACTCTGCGGTACGGCCGTGGCGATTGTCATGTCAGTGCTGAAATACAAAGTCATTGATAAAAATCCGGATGCCGAATCGTTAGCCGCTTATTTGGGCGACCAACGCGAAGCTCTGCTGAATACTGTGCCCGAAATCAACGATAAACTCATCGAAAGTATCGGGATTCAGTATTTACTTCAAAATTTTGCCGTACCGCGCACGGAGCACTCCGGCGCTCTTCCCAAAGGAGCCGAAGGCGCTCCGGCATCCAAGCCGTTTTTAGTGGGGGTCGACGTAGAAAACTCAACGACCGACTACGGCCCTTACCTTAAATGGTTCGGGATCGGAGCTTTGGTCATCGGAGCCATAGCCGCCGGGGTTTACTTTTGGAATCAACGCCAAACCGCCGTTACTTCTGATTCGGAAACAGACTCTACTATGATCGAGGCCCGGACCATTCAGGAACCGGTGGTGAAAGATACAACCACCCAACAAGCCCCGGCTGAAACGACGGCGAAGGCAAGTCCGATGGCGGCTTATTTGGCCGATAATGCCACGGTGAAAGGTAAATCGTTCAAATTTGAAAGTGTTGACTTTGAAGATAATACGGCTCAATTAAAACCGGCCTCCAATGCAGCGGTAGAAGCCTTGGCCGACCTGCTCAAAAAGTATCCGAATGCTCAGATCAAGCTGACAGGCTACGCCAATGATGCACAACCGCCGCTGACCAACAAGACCTTATCGGTAAAACGGGTTTTTGCCCTTAAAGATCAATTTATCAAGTCGGGTATCAGTTACGTTCGCGTGGATGCTGAAGGGCGCGGCACGGGTGTCAACCCCAAAGACACTACGGGACGTAAGCAGGTGCCGATGCGGGAAGTGTGGGTCAAATTTGTGCAGAAATAAGCCGGGTTTACCGTTTACAATCGACTGTTTGCCGCTAAAGCTGTCAGGTTTTTTAATCTGACAGCTTTCTTTTTTGCCAATATGTCAGTTTGTGTACCCGTGGAACAGGTTTTGAGTAACCCCAAAATGATAAAATAAAAACTGTAACCAGTAATTAGATCTATGGAAGCAAGCGTACAGGCCGAAAAAGGTCAGTTGTCGATTCATACCGACAACATTTTCCCGATTATCAAGAAATTCCTCTATTCCGATCACGAAATCTTTTTGCGGGAGTTGGTGTCCAATGCGGTGGATGCTACCCAAAAACTTAAAAAATTGGCCAATTTCGGCGAATTCAACAGCGAATTGGGCGAGTTGAAAGTAACGGTAAAATTGGACGAAGAAGCCAAAACCATTACCATCAGCGACCGAGGTATCGGGATGACAGCCGACGAAATCAAGAAGTACATCAACCAGATCGCGTTTTCGGGAGCGGCTGAGTTTGTAGAAAAATACAAAGAAAAAGAAGACACACGCGGCAACATCATCGGTAACTTCGGGTTGGGTTTCTACTCTTCCTTCATGGTAGCCAAAGAAGTGGAGATCATCACCAAATCGTACCGGGAAGGCAGTGAAGCGGCCCGTTGGGTATGCGATGGCAGTACCGAATTTACCATTGAAGCCGCCGACAAAACCGACCGCGGTACCGACATTATTCTGCACATTGCCGAAGATTCAGAAGAGTTTTTGAGCAAATACCGCCTCACCGAAATTTTGGAGAAATACGGCAAATTTCTGCCCGTAGAGATTGAGTTTGATGAAAAGATCATCAACAACCCCCATCCGATCTGGACCCGGCAACCTTCTGAATTGAAGGACGAAGATTATTTGGCTTTCTATAAAGAACTGCATCCGATGAGCGAAGACCCGCTGTTTTGGATCCACCTCAATGTGGACTATCCGTTCAACCTCACCGGAGTCTTGTATTTCCCCAAACTGAAAAACGATTTCTCGGTTAAAAGAGAAAAGATTCAATTGTACAGCCGTCAGGTGTTTATTACCGACGAAGTCAAAGACGTGGTTCCTGACTTCCTGACGTTGCTGCACGGGGTGATTGACTCACCGGATATTCCGCTCAACGTATCGCGCAGCTACTTGCAGTCTGACAGCAACGTGAAGAAGATCAGCGGGTACATTACGCGTAAAGTAGCCGACAAACTCTCCGAAATTTTCCGCAACGACCGCGAAAGCTACGAGAAGAAATTTGACGACATCGGGCTTTTTGTGAAATACGGCATGATCTCCGACGAGAAATTCGGCGAAAAAGCCAAGGAGTTTTGTTTGGTAAAAAACAGTGAAGGAAAACACTTTACGTTTGAAGAATACACCGAAAAGGTAAAAGAAAACCAAACCGACAAAGACGAAAAGGTGGTGTGGTTGTACGCCAATGACCCTCAAAAACAGGATGCTTATCTCCAATCTGCCAAAAAACGCGGCTACGATGTCTTGATCTTTGACAGTGTCATTGATCCGCATTTTATCAACGGCATCGAGTACAAACTCGAAAAAACGAGTATCAAGCGCGTGGATGCCGACACGTTGGATAAGCTGGTAGAAAAAGAAATCAAGCTCGAAAGTGTGTTGTCAAAAGAGGACGAAGAAAAGACCAAGAAGTTGTTTGAAGATACCCTCGGCGGTGCGCCTAAGTTGACAGTCAGTGTAGAGCCTATGCCTACCGATGAACTGCCCGTGGTAATCACGATTCCGGAGTTTATTCGCCGGATGAACGATATGGCCGCTACTTCGGGTCAAAAATCCATGTTTGGTGATATGCCCATGATGCTCAACGTAGCCGTCAATGCCAACCATGCCGTAACCCAAAAAATCCTGAAAGCAGGCGAAGAAGAACAAAAACAACTGATTCGCCACGTTTACAATTTAGCCTTGTTGTCGCAGGGTATGTTGTCGGGCAGTGAGTTAACGGCCTTCGTACAGCAGGCGGCCGCTCGTTTGTAACTTATCTCCTCTGAAAATTTCGGCTGAGGGGCGACCCCTGCCGTGAGGTTTAGCCCTCCTTTGGTTTTTCCAAGGAGGGCTTTTTTTATGGAACGAATTAAAAATCAGAACGCTTAAGTGCTGTTTTTCGACGCTTAAAGAACCTCTTCGCACGCTTCCCTTTCTTTCATTTTCCGGCACCGCTTTCTTCTCCCACTTTTGTACTGTCAGTGAGACAAAAAACTAACAGCCATCTTTTCAATTTTTTTGTGCAATGAACTCGGTTTCAAAAATAATTATTCTCGGTATTGGCCTTTCAGTAGGAGCCTGTGCAACTTTTCGGGGAGAGAAAATGACCAAAACTGAACTCTATTTCGGCCTTTCCAAACCCGACGGCAGCATGGTTTCCGAAGCTGCCTTTCAGGCATTTGCCGATACAGTGATTGCCAAAACGTTTACGGAAGGCTCTACTATTCTCAACGGCAAAGGCCAATGGCTGGGGCACAACGGTCAATTGGTCTCGGAACCCTCAAAGATATTGATCGTTTTAACCAAACTTACGCCGGAACGCTCTCGTCAAATTGAGCTTATTCGCGAAAAATACAAAAAATATTACCAACAGGAAGCCGTCATGCGCGTAGATGAGCCATTGAAGGTTTCTTTTTGAAAGCCCAATCCTCAGACCTGTCACTCATGAAAGCCCTACTCTTTTCTTCCTTTTTATTGATCACCTTTTTTGCTGAAACAACCATGGCACAAACCAAAGTAGCGGGCGAATATCACTTGGTAGGTATTCACGATTTAGCCGCCGGATTACGATTGACCGAACAGGGAAGCTTTGAATTTTTCTACATCTACGGGGCCGTAGACCGCTTTGCCCAAGGCACTTATACGGTGGAAGGCAATGTAATCAAGCTGAAAAGTGCCAAGGAAGCAGGCAAAGATTTTACGGTAAAAAAAGCGGGGAAGCGTCCGGGAGGCTATACGATCAAAGTGCTTGATTCCAATCCCATGCTGGCGCAATATGTAAAGTGCATCGTAGTTAACGGAAAAGAAAAGAACGTCGAATTTATGAACAGCAAGGGCGAGCTGCATTTGAGTACTTCCCATGCCGAGAGAATTTATCTGCAACACGAACTTTACCCGGACATTGCCACCGAAATTAAAAACGAAAGCAACGACAACAGCTATTTTGAGGTAACGCTTAATCCTTCATTGCAACAAGTCAGTTTCAAAGGCATTGACTTCAAAATTGAAGACCAAGCTCTTACCTGCTTTCCCAACTATTTTATGCCTTTTGATCGAATCAAATTTGTCAAAAATTAATCAATCGGACACTCTTCCAATCATTTCTTAACCTACTGAAATCATGAATCCTTTTTACTTCATCCTCCTCTTTCTCGGTCTGTTCTTCCTATGGGCTGTCATAGCCTACAACAATTTGGTAAAATTCCGGACACTGGTCGGCGAGTCTTGGAGCGGTATATCGGTTCAGTTGAAACGTCGGTTTGACTTAATACCCAATTTAGTGGAGATCGTAAAAGGATATGCGGCTCACGAAAAAGACACTTTAGCCAAGGTCATTGAACTGCGGAATAATGCGATCAACATTTCTCCGCTGGACATCAACGCTCAATCACAGGCCAACGCCACGCTGTCTCAAGGCATCAGGGGAATATTCGCCTTGGCCGAAAACTACCCCGATCTGAAAGCCAATCAAAACTTCATGGAACTGCAACACTCCATGCAGGCTATTGAAGAAGACCTCCAAAACAGCCGTCGCTACTACAACGCCACCGTGCGTGACTACAACACGAAATGCGACACATTCCCTACGGTACTGATTGCCAATCTGTTTCAGTTTGTCAGAAAGCCGTTCTTCGAATTGGGAAGTGCCGAAGAAGCTCAAAATGTTAAGATCTCGTTTTAATGCGCCTCTGCTGTTATGAAAAACTTTAAACGCCTTTATCTGCTGTCGTTACTCCTGTTTTTGGGAGTTCATCCCGGGTTTTCTCAGGATTTTGACATCAAACATTACGATATTGATATGACCCTCAAAGAAAACGGGGCATTGAAGGTCAAAGAAACCATTGATGTATTTTTCACAAAGGCCAAACACGGCATTTATAAAGACATTCCGACGCGCTATACCATTGAATATCAGCCGCATCTTGAAAAAGCAAGGTATAAATGGCTTCAGAATGATTTGCTTACAATGCCCGTCAGCGGTATTAAAGTACACAAGCATCCTTACCAACTCGACCCGCAGGAAAATTACCTGCGCATCAAGATCGGTGACGCAGATGAAACGGTAGAAGGCAATCAACAGTACATCATTGAATACGAAGTAGACAACATTGTTGCTTTTTACCAAAATCACAGCGAGATCAATTGGAATCTGATCGGCGAACAATGGAAAGCGCGGGTCGAAAAGGCGACCTATACCGTCCGATTCCCGCATCCAAACTCACCCGGCAATCCGATTACGTACAGTACTTTTACGGGGAGTTTCGGCAGTACGGCCAATGATGCCCGGTCGGTATGGGTTAATGACCATACACTTAAAGGAAACCTTACCGCATCGCTTGACCAAGAACAGGCGTGGACGCTCAACCTGTTTTTTCCCTCCGGCTACCTTCCTTACGAGCAGGGCGATGCTTCTTTTTTGGCCAAGAAATTTATTGTTAAAAACTACGACACCCACTACACACTCCACAAAGACGGCTCCACCGACGTTACTCTTCGCGCCGACGTAACATTCATCAATACAGTTCATTGGATGCAGTTGGAGGTGGAGAATTTTGATACCGACCGAAGGTTTGGAATTTCGGGCAGATGGCTCAGTGACCGCACTTATTATCCGATTGAAAATGTAAAGTGGCAGGGAGGTACTCAAGATGCCGACAACCCATTTAAGATTCATTTTGATAACCTGCAACCCGGCGACAAACGTCGCGTGCAATTAAGCTACACCCTCAAAGGCAACATCGTTGCCGATGCTGATCATGCGGGCTATTCAAAGTTGCTTTTCCGAAACAAAAGTTACTTTTTGGGAGAACCGGTTCTTTCATCAAAAACAACGATTACGCTGCCGGTATCGGCGGTCATGGCCAAGTGGCAGGCAAACGTCCGGGCAGCGTTCAATAACCAAAATCTAACGTCTCGTACCGAAGGGAATGACATTATCATCGAATCTAAGGCGCCTGTTTACGGAAAAGATAATTTTTATCAGCCTTCGGTAAGCCTCCCCAACCGGGCCGTTTCACCCGCGTCCTTCGGAACAGTACTGCAACGCGGATGGATGAACAACTATTGGCTGCTGTACCCGCTGCTGCTGTTAGGGTTCGTCATTGGGATATGGTACAAAAAAGGCCGGGACGCCCGCATGACGATCGTGCCTGAGTATTACCCTCCCCAAAACATTACTCCTGCCGAAGCCGGTATTTTGATTGACGATAAACTGAATAAGCGCGACATCATCGCTCTCATTCCTTACTGGGCTTCGCAAGGATTAATCAAAGTAGAAGAGATCGAAAGCAAAATGCTTTGGGGACTCATGAAAAACGTAGATTACAAATTCATTCAGTTGCAGCCATTGGGCAATCAGGCCGCCCTCTACGAGCACCGGCTCTTCAACGGGCTGTTCGGTTGGCGTAAAGAGGTCTTGCTGTCGTCGCTTCGCTTGGTATTTTATCGAACCATGGAGGGAGTTGAACAACTCCTGAAAGACAAAATCAAAGCCGACAAACAATACGAAGGTAAAGGCATCGACGCCGGAAAAGCGATGTTGATTTTAGGATGTGTGATTTTGCTTTTTGCCTTTATGGTCACCTCCGTCTCCATGAGCGGCAGTTATGCTATCGGGTTTTTCTCGCCCGAAACAGGTGTCGGAACGATCCTGTTGGGATTAGGAATGCTGTTTTTCAGCCGAAAAATGCCTAAAAAATCATTAAAAGGAAGAGATGTGTATCAAAAACTGGCAGGCTATCGAATGTTTATGCAAAGCGTGGAAGTACCGCGACTGCAACAACTCATTCAAGAAGACCCGCACTATTTTGATAAAACACTTCCCTATGCCATGGTTTTCAACATGACCGATAACTGGTCTCAAAAGTTTGAATCCATTAACATTCCGCCGCCGAGTTGGTACTCCTCCAACGTCCATGGCCTTTCTTCCTCTCAATTTGTCCGCCATTTTTCGAGTGCTACCCAAACCATGAGCAGTACATTTACCGAAGCTCCTTCCAAAAGCGGCAGCAGCGGAGGCGGCAGCTCAAGCGGAGGCGGATTTGGCGGCGGAGGCGGCGGCAGTTGGTAAAGTAACAGCATAAAAGCAGATGAGCGTAGGCCGGACAGGAACGGTCTGAGCAGTGTTTCACCTGCCATATTCGACATAAACTATACTACTTAAAAACACCCTATATGTCAAACATTAAAACCAAAGTGGACGAATTTGAAGTCCGCGACCTTGAAGACAACGGCGTATTACGCATCTATGTAGAACACAATACGGAAATGGGGAATCGCGGTGTTCCGGGCATTCAAGTGTGGTACACCATCGCCGGAGGTACGTACATTGTCAATTTTGAACCGCTTCATGTGGAGCGTTGGGCGTATCAAGCGCAAAAGCAGAATACGGATGCCTACCTGCTCACGGACTATTCCTGGATCACTTACGAAGATACCTACATTAAGAATTATTTGGTGGTAGGAGAGCCGCTTAAAGCCCGCGTTGAAGTAAAAGTACGGAGCAAAGCCAAACCGACCATTCGGGAATACGACCTGCCTTTTTCGTTGGAGGAGTAACCGATCCGGAAAGGCCGATTTCCCTTTTGAAATGCTCTTTAATCGTCCTCTTCCGGAAGGTCGGCCCACCCTTTATAGAGATTACTCTGTTTGGGCCGGCTTATCCGAGGAATATCCTTGTTTGATCCAATGGACAACTTCGCTACTGTCAACTAAGGCAGCCCCTCTGAATCTCCCGCGGCGGCCGGGGCCGCCCCAATAGGGCAGGCTTTATTTTACTGATAATTAAAGCGTTACAGACAATAAAACACTTGAAAACTTTGGCTTGACTACTTAACCACTCGGTACTAACCACTTGGTACTAACCACTCGGCACTCGGTACTCGATACTCGGTACTCGGTACTCGATACTTACCACTCAGCACTCCTCACAACTCCAACACAGCGGAATACAGATCAATGCCTTTTGCCCAATAATCCACTTGTTTATTGAGTAGTTTAAAGCCCAATTTTTCGTAGAAGCCAAACGAGTGTTGGGAAGTTTCGACCATGATAGTTTTCGCAACGCCGGATTCACGGATACGGTCAATTCGGTATAAGGCTAACTCTTTGCCAACGCCCGTTCCCTGAAAATCAGGATGAAGAAAGGCCCACGACAGCCCTCCCTGTTGATCAAAAGAACGAACCCAATAGCCTCCGCCACCCACTACCCGATTGCCTACTACCGCCACCACGTAGTCGTCGCCGAATATATCCAGATATTCTAAAAAATCACCCAACTCTTCGGGAGCAAAATACTTGGGGGTATTCAGCAAGAAAATCGCCTCCAAAGCGGTGCGGTCGCTGAGTTCGTAGGGGCGTAGCGTGGTTTCCATAATTCATTCAAAACCGTTAGACTGATGCTTTCAATCACGGTCACTTTTTAAATTTTCAAACTAACGGCAAAAAAAATGCCAAATCCATTACTCTATCTCTACAATCACATCCTTGGTCAGGGGGTGAGCCACGCAGGTTAAGATAAAACCGGCCGCCAATTCTGATTTGGTCAGACCGTCTTCTTCGTCCAGTTGTACCTTGCCCGACGTACATTTGCCCATACAGGCTGTACACATACCGGCTTGACACGAATACGGCAAATCAATATCTAACTCCAGTGCCGCCTCCAAGATCGTTTGATGCGGCTCTACCGTAAATTTATACTCACTGCCTTCGTAAAGTACCGTTACTTCCTGTGTTTTCAGACTGCCGTCGTCCTCCGCAGGGTCGTGTACGGGCGAATGCGTAGTGGCCGTGGCAAAACTTTCTTTATGAATTTGCTCAGTGGGTACCTTCAAAATAGCCAGTGCATTTTTGGCCTCTTCCATTAACCCGTCGGGCCCGCAAAGGAAATATTCGGCTCGGCTCGGCGTCAAATCCGTTACCTCTTCCAACAACCGTAAAATATGCGACTGATTCAACCGTCCGGTTGGGCCGGCCCATTCGTTCAGCGGTTGACTGAGGGTGTATTTCACCACCAACCGTTCCCCGTATTGTGCGCTTAATTCTTCTAATTTACTTTTAAAGATTACATTATTTTCGTTGCGATTGCCGTAAAGTAAGATTACCCGGCTTTCTGCTTCAATTTTAAGAACAGATTTGGCAATCGACATCAGCGGCGTAATGCCGCTCCCCGCTCCTATCAATACAACCGTACGGGCATTTTGGGCATCCGGTTGCGCCGTAAAATGCCCCGCAGGCTCCAATACTTCAATAAAATCGCCCGCATTGACTGTGTCTATCAACCAATTGGAAACCAAACCGCCCGGCACCCGCTTAACCGTCACCGCGGGGGCGGTATCGGTATGCGGCGAACTGCTCATCGAGTAGGAACGCCGTACCTTTTCTCCGTTGACGGTCAACAATAAGGTCAAAAACTGACCCGGTTGGTATTTGATCATCTCATTCAGCGGATGCCAAAAGGTGATAGTGACCGCCTCGGGCGTCTCACGAATTACTTCTTTTACTTTCAAATGAAAATGCTTCATATAATAGACACTTACAGAAACCGGGGGGCTTGGCAACGATGATTCCAAGACCTCACAGGTTTCTTTACTGATTTAACGCCCCAAAATTACGATTTGTTTTGCCAATATCCCCGGCAAGGGGTATAAAACGAAATCACAATACCTGGTCAGGATGAAACTTTTATAAAAATGTATTGGTTTTTAAAAAGAGTCAGAATCATTTTGAATCCCCTGAATAAACAAACGCATGGTCACTGTAACTGATAAAGCTAAAGATAAAATCCTCGAATTGCGTCAAGAAGAAGGACGCCCCGAAGAAAGCCACATCCGTGTAGGCGTTGTGGGCGGAGGATGCTCAGGCTTGATGTATAACTTAGAATTTGACAGTTCCAAACAGCCTACCGATATGGAATTTCAAGATAAAGGCATCAAAATCGTAGTCGATAAAAAGAGTATTTTGTATTTGGCCGGTACGGTTTTAGATTTCTCTGACGGCCTCAACGGAAAAGGCTTCCAATTTGTCAATCCCAACGCCAGTCGTACCTGCGGCTGCGGGGAGAGTTTTGCAGTATAAACATCCCATTTTCAATAAAAAAGCCGCTGAGAACTCAGCGGCTTTTTTTATTAGTCTCTACAATGGTGCTGTTTCTTCCGACTCCGATTTGAGACCAAGTACTTATCAAATTCTAATTTCCTTTTAAGGTCTCCTTAAGTTGTTGTTCCCAACTTTGCAGCATCAGGAAATAAGCGCACAGATCAATTCTCCTGATATCCTATAAGTATGGAAACATTGAGCTTGCAAAAAATACTCGTTCCCATTGATTTCAGCGGAGCTTCATTCAATGCCCTTCAAACCGCTGTTGCCATGGCCAAACGGCATCAGGCAACTTTGGTTTTAGCCCATATCATAAGTATAGATACTCTTTTGATATTTCCTGAGGGCGGTTTCGCTTTTGACACAGGCGTTGACGCGCATATTCGAACCGTGACCCGGCAACTTGAGGCGTTGGCTATGCAAATAAACACCTGCGACCAATTGACCTGCCGTTGTATTATAAAAACAGACGTTGCCACTTCTTCTGTTGTAAAAATTGCGGCCGAAGAGTCCGTGGATTTGATTGTCACAGCGACTCATGAAGTATCGGGGTTCTATGAATTTTTTATGGGGTCTCGAACTTACACCCTCTTAAAACACGCTCATTGTCCTGTTTTAACGGTTCCTGAAGGAAGAGAATGGCTTAATTTCAAAAAAATACTGTTTCCTATCAGACCCATAACCAATGCACTGAAAAAATATGATTTTGCCCGAAAAATCATTCGCAAGAACAATGCCGAGCTCATCATCATGGGAGTATTTGAGCGTTGGAGCAATCATCTGTTTAAACCACTGAATGCTGAAGCGGTTCAAGTGGTAAACATTGCGAAAAAAGAGGGGGTTAAACTGAAAACAGAGTTCCATTTTTCCGACTCACTCTCCAAAACCATTTTAGGTAAAGCCCATCAAGAACCGATTGACTTATTGGTCATTACGGCTACTCTCACGTTTAAAATTCAAGATCTCTTTGCAGGGCCCTTTCCTCAACAAATAGTTAAGCGCGCTAAAATTCCTGTACTGTCTGTCAGAGAATAAACAGGAATCTTACCCAACCGACTTTTCATGGACGAATTTTTATTTTTTACTCAACTGTCTTACACCGGAATGGGTTCGGACAAAGCAGTTCATCCTCAAACAACCCATCATTCATTTTAAGTAGCTAAGCAAAAGTTTTCGGGTGCCGATTTTGCTATAACTACCTGATATTTAACAGATAATTGAATTGGTTTGTTAGGTTATACACAACCCCACCCTAAATCCCTCCCCTTTCAGTGGAGGGACTTCTTGCAGCTCCCTTTCTCCTGAAAGGGGCCGCGGCGGCGGACCGCAAGGGCCGGGGATAGGGGTTAAAACGATAGGTACAACTTTGTAAACCAATTCAGATAATGATTAACATGTGCTTTAGCACTTAAATTACAGTAACAATGAAAGACCTGACAATTCAAAAGATTTTAGTCCCCTTAGATTACAGCGATTGTTCCTTTAACGCACTCCGACTGGCTACAGCAATGAGCAAGCGTCATAAGGCTCCGATTAAATTACTGTACGTGGCTGACCCTTACCAATATATCTCCATCTCAAACAATGGGCTGATGGTCGATTTTTCGAGAGAAACCATTATCAAACAAGAATTAAACAAATTACAGAAGGTAGCCGACCGGTATGGCGTATCAGAACCGGTGGAATGTCGCATAGGAAATGTTTCTGAAAATATAATAGAAGCGGCTCACGATTTTAAAGCTGATCTCTTAGTAATGGGCACGCACGGGACATCCGGTATTAGGGAGTTTTTTATGGGTTCTGATGCTTATAAAGCAGTAAAAATGGCTCCTTGCCCGGTACTTACCGTTCCTCAAACATTTGACCGAACCGATTTTAAGGAAATCCTTTTTCCGATACGGCCTATTGATGGTGCTTTAGAAAAATACGAGCTGACCCGAAAAATTATCAGAAAAAATCAGGCTCATTTAACCGTATTCGCGATTTCCCGGGAAGACACACCCCAAGAAGCCGATGTTTTGACAGAAATGCTCGACCAATTGATGGTCAAACTCAGACCGGATACTGTCACCGCCGATATTGAACGGGCCAATGTAGTGCATGTAGCCGATGCTGTTATTGATAAATCGCAGCAATTGTCCTCCGACTTAATAGTCATTACGGCCGAACTTGACGACAGTTCCCAAAATTTCTTGATTGGGCCTTATGCACAACAGATCATTAATCAGGCCAAGATACCCGTCTTATCGATTCGCCCACAGCCCTATGTCATGTTGCAATGGCAGCCTGCCAACGATTCACCGGGGGCTATGCCTATGCCTTTATAAATCGTGTCGCCCTTCCGACAACGGCTTTCTGAAAACTAAGCAGCGAGATAAAAGAATCCACCGACCGCCCCCCCTTTTTCAGTAAAAGAATGTTCAATCGAAGGATAGCTTCCGGTTTTTATATGCCTCATTTGTTTTCTGGAATTGCCCGCCCGAATTTTGCGAAGAATCGGGTATTTATTGAACTGTGGCGCGTTTTAGAAAACAACAGGCCCTAAAAAACCTTATCATTTCATGAAAACTCTTGCTTTGAAGTGGTTCAATAATTTTTTCCATGTACTTGATACCACCGATGCTGATAAAACCATTCGCACCATCTCGGCCGGGATCTCCATGCGCGGTTATAACCTTTGGATTTTGATATGTGCCGCCATGTTAGCCTCTATCGGGCTGGATACCAATTCTACCGCTGTCATTATCGGAGCCATGTTGATTTCCCCCTTAATGTCGCCCATTCTTGGGGTCGGATTGGGGTTGGCTATCAATGACAGCGAAATTTTATTGCGTTCTATCCGTAATCTTTCCCTGGCGACCCTTGCAAGTCTGATTACGAGTGCTCTATATTTTTGGGTATCTCCTCTCAGTGAGCCTACTTCAGAGGAGCTTGCCCGTACCCAACCGAATCTGTTGGATGTATTGGTGGCTTTATTTGGCGGAGTAGCAGGCATCGTAGCAGGGTCGCGCACCGAAAAAAACAATGCTATTCCGGGGGTTGCCATTGCTACGGCATTGATGCCGCCGGTGTGTACCGCAGGTTTCGGATTAGCCCACGGTGACTGGCGCATATTCGTTGGGGCTTTTTATCTTTTTTCCATTAATGCCGTTTTTATCAGTTTAGCAACCTTTGCCGTAGCTAAATATTTGCATTTTCCGCTGAAAGAATATATCAATGAAACAACCCGCAAACGGGTGCGAAATTTTATCTACGGGGCTTTATTTATTACCTTATTGCCAAGTGCTTATTTCTTGTACACGGTTTACCAAAACAACCGAGAAAAAAAAATTATCGAAACTCAAATTATTCAAGAAATAGCCAAGAGCGGCAACGAGGTGCTGAAATGGGAAATTCATCGGGAACTTATTCCTCGTCAAGTGAAAGTTTATTATTCAGGAGAGCAGTTGGAACAATCCCGAATCGATACCTTCAGGAGAGAATTAAAGCGCCAAAAAATCGGAGACTATGAAATACGACTTTTTCGGATGAATTTGAGCCGGGAGGAAATCTCCGAAATGAGCAATGAGGCTGTTCAAAATTTACTGAGAACGCTCAATGCCAATCAAAAAAAAGATACCATTCCGCAACCCGCATCCTTTTTACTGAAAGAAGTACAAGCCATTTATCCCCAAATCAAGCGAATAGGTGTAGGTGAGATCTATTTCCGGGGCACTAAAATAGATACGCTTACCCAAATTTTGGTAGATACGGAACGCCAACCTTTGACAATACCTGATTTGGTCAAACTTAATAACTTTTTAAAAGTTCGGCTAAAAAAAGACTCATTGCTTATTCAAAATCTTAATCTTACCACTGCCCCCCCCCGAAAAAATACGATTCGTCGAAAACGATAAATCGATTTCGAAAGCTTAAGGCAAGAAATGAAGAGAGTACCCGCCTGAGGTTTTTTGCGGGTAAGTAGTTATCTGAAATGAGTTATCCGTTATCTGTCTGACTCAATCCATTGATGATCAATACACTAATAACGGATAACGAATAACATAAAGCATTTGTGATTGGGTACTTACAAATTGATTTCTCCCTACTGCCCGGTTTCGAATTGGCAAAGCTGAACCTATGCTTTTTCTTTGAAATCGACAACCGGACTAAGCTATGTGTTTGAAAAAAGATTCGTATCTATGAATTCATTTCGGAATTTACCTTCCGGGTCGTGTTTAGTCATCAATGCTTTAAACGCGGCCAGTTTTTCGATTCTTCCCTGCAATACGGAAGGCTTTAGCGTAAATAATTTTCCCCAGTGCGGGCGGGGCTCGAAAGGGGCCAAGGCTTCTTCAATCAACGGCAACAGCTGCATTACTTCGGGAATCTCCTGTTTCCACGTAAAATGAAAAGCCACGCACGTTTTTTTGTAGAACGGACTCATGAATAAATCATCCGCCGCAATGGCCCTGACTTCGGTAATCAGCAAATGAGGCGAAACTTTATCATTCAATTTTTCAATCGCCATCAGCCCGTCATAAGCGTGTTCAAACGCGATGAAATACTCTGATTGCAACTCTTTCCCGCTGCTGGGAGTAAATCCCATTTTAAAATGCGGCATCCGCTCGTACCACGGCCCTTCGACCCCCAGTTGGTCGGTACAGTTGACAGGGTCAAGGGCTTCGATCGGGTGAAGGTTTTTAGTGGCTAACGTGGCTTTATAAAATTCAGCAGCCGGTTCTTTCATATCCTCCGCTTTGCTCTTGATCCAAACTTCACTGACATTCTTCTTGGTCCAATCGGTAAACAGGCTCACGCTGTACCCTACCGACATGATCGCCTCAAAGTTTTTTTCCAACTCTGCCATCGGCAAATTTTGGTAAACGACTTGTTTCATTTTGAAGGTAGGCTGTAAATCAAGCGTCACTTTCGTCACCACTCCAAGCGCTCCTAACCCTACCACTGCCGCCAAAAACTCCTCACCGTCTTTCTCCCGCGACAAGTTTACCACCTCTCCTTGTCCATTCACTAACTCCAACGCCGAAACCGCCGTGGCCAAACTGCCGTTTTTGATACCTGAGCCGTGCGTAGCGGTAGCACAGGCCCCTGCAATCGAAATGTGCGGCAGCGAAGCTAAATTTTGCAACGCATATCCGCTGTCATCCAAGTACTTACACAATTCTCCGTATTTGATCCCTGCCTCGACCGTAACCGTATTCTTTTCTTTGTCCAACGAAATAATTTGATTGAATGCCGCCGTTGAAATTTGGTTTTCGGGGCTGTCGGCAATGGTATTGAAACAATGCTTGGTACCCAAAGCCCGTACTTTTTTACAGTTTTTGACCGCTTCCTGCAGTTCCGCCACCGTTTTAGGGGTATGTAAATTATCGGTACTGTAGGTCAAGTTTCCCGCCCAATTGGTGCGGGCCTCCGCTTTTTTACATGACATGAAATTAGGAAGCATACTGCCGGTCAATAATAAGGAAGAGGTTTTCAGAAAGGTACGCTTGTTCATAGGTTTAGGTTGGGGTAAGGTGAGTACTGTTTTATTTTAATTCCTGAATGAATATATCTTTATACGCCACCTCTGCCTTCCCTCCTCCGTGGATTTGCAGCCCAATCAGGCCCGACTGCGGAATACTCTCATCGGGTTCTGTATAATCGACGGTCTGCTGACCGTTCAGATAAATCCGGATTCGACGGTTTTCTGCCCGCACTTCATAGTCATTCCAATCGCCCGGCTTCAGTATTTTTTTAATGAGCGATTCCTCCGGCGCGACCAGCGTTTTGTTTCTTCTGGATTCGTCATACAAACTTGCCCAATACTTATCACCCAAATCTGCCTGATAGCCAATCATCTCGTAGGCCGGGTTCGTTAAACGTTTACTGCGAAACTGTACGCCCGTATTGATAAAACCTTCGGTTCCGGATAATTTAAATTTGAGTTTTAGATCAAAGTTAGAGTAACTGCGTGTGGTGCAAAGAAATTCATTGTTAGGCACTTTGGTCACTAATGAGCCACCCACAAGAGCGCCGTTCTCAATCCGCCAAGTTTTCACCGTATCGCCTTCCCAACCTTTAAAACTTTTACCGTCAAATAATCGGACGGATTTTTGAGAAGGCGTAAAGAAGAAATTGGTCAGGGCCACTACAGCCGCTATTGTCGTTAACAGAAGAAGTTTTTTCATAGCAAACAGGGATTGGCTTGTCTATTGGAGTAAAGACACCTTCTATTATTTCTACTATCAAGACCACCGACGTGAAAACAAAAATTTAACGGTTTCATAAAATAGTCGTTTCTTCCGGTACTTGGCCCTTCCTATCTTTAATTGCCCCAATTATTCTGTTCATTTACTTTAAAAGCAGGCTGTCAAAGCCGACAACCCGCCATTTGTTCATTACGCAGTAGCTTCTTCGTGAAACATTTAACATTTTTTACGTGGAACATTTTGGGTTATTCCGAATAAAGACAGATATTTGAAGGCGGTAAACCTAACAACAATGGGCAAAATCATAGCAATAGCTAACCAAAAAGGAGGCGTTGGTAAAACTACCACAGCCATCAACCTGGCGGCAAGTTTGGCAGTTTTAGACTTCAAAACCTTAATCGTGGACGCTGACCCTCAGGCAAATTCCACCTCAGGCTTGGGCTTTAATCCCAAAGAAATCGAGTACAGTATCTATGAATGTATGGTGGAAGGCGTCATTCCGCAGGAAGCCATTGTCGAAACCAATTTTGAGAATTTGTACCTGCTTCCCTCGCATATTGACTTGGTAGGGGCCGAAATTGAGATGATCAATCTCAAAAGTCGGGAAGAAAAGATGAAAGAAGCGCTTTGGCCGATCAAAGACGATTATGATTTTGTGGTGATCGACTGCTCGCCTTCATTGGGTTTGATCACTATCAACAGCCTCACGGCCGCTGATTCAGTGATTGTACCTGTGCAATGCGAGTATTTTGCCTTGGAAGGTTTGGGCAAACTTCTCAATACCATCAAAATCATTCAAACACGGCTGAATACCAACCTGGCCATCGAAGGTATTTTGCTGACCATGTACGATATGCGGGTGCGCTTGTCCAATCAAGTGGTCAATGAGGTCACGGCTCATTTCAAGCACATGGTTTTCAATACCATCATTCCCCGCAACATCCGCCTGAGCGAATCGCCCAGCTATGGTGTTCCCACCATTGCGCAGGACTCCGACAGCAAAGGCGCCATCAGTTATCTCAACTTGGCACGGGAGATATTAAGCAAAAACGGACTGCTTGAACAGGATGACCATGAAATGAGAAGAGCCAAATAAGACACCGATTCTACGTAGAGTTCAGACCTGAATTCTATCTAAACGAACTAACTAAAAAAATGGAAAACGTCGGAAAAGCCGCTCCTAAAAAAATGACCGGCCTCGGACGCGGTCTGGGGGCCTTGCTCCAGGACAGCGATAATGTCAACCGTTCGACACGGCCTCTCCCTCACGAGAGCGTGAGCATGATGAACGAGATCCATGTTGAGCAAATAGAGACCAACCCTTACCAACCGCGTACCCGATTTGACGAGGAAGCCCTCAACGAATTGGCAGAATCTATTCGTATTCAGGGCATTATCCAACCTATTACGGTACGTCAGATCGGTCGGGATCGCTATCAGTTGATTTCGGGGGAACGGCGTTTGCAGGCTTCTAAAATGGCCGGTCTGACCCACATCCCTACCTATATCCGAACCGCCAACGATCAGCAAATGCTGGAAATGGCACTCATCGAAAACATCCAACGCGAAAATCTGAACGCCATAGAAATTGCGCTCAGCTACCAGCGGCTCATTGCCGACTGCGGACTCAAACAGGATGAACTCGGGGAACGCGTCGGAAAGAACCGTACCACGGTCAACAATTACATTCGTTTATTGAAACTCCCTCCCCTCATTCAGGCATCGTTGCGCGACGACCAAATCACGATGGGGCACGCCCGGGCGATTATCAACATCGAGAATCCGGAAATACAATTGAAAATCTTCAGAAAGGCCATTGAAGAAGCTTGGTCGGTACGCAAAGTGGAAGAAGCCGTGCAAGCCCTCAAGTTGACCGTAGAGGATGTCCATACCAAAGAACGCCGCCCGAACGTGATCAAACAGGAAATGCGTTCGCTGCAATTTCGGCTTTCTTCTTATTTCGGAGCCAAAGTCTCTATCAAAACGGACGACAAACAAAAGGGGGAAATCAAGATTCCTTTCACTTCGCAGGATGAGTTGGAGCGTATTTTACAAGTGCTGAAATTTGAATCTTGAAAGCCGCAGGAATAGTCATCGGAGTATTGTTATGGGGAATGACGACAGGAGCGGAAGCACAACAAACGGCGACGGACTCTCTCCAAAAACGCTTTTCTAAGTTGTCGATGGTCATCGACACCCTGCGTCCTGACACCTTAAAAAAGGTACTTGCCATCAAAGACTCGCTGTCCAAAGCGAAGGTTAAAACACCTCCCAAACTGAATCCCCGCAAATCGGCGCTTTACTCGCTGGTATTGCCCGGAGCCGGGCAAGCTTACAACAAACAATACTGGAAAATGCCGTTTGTGTATGCCGGTTTAGGAACGTCCGTCTTTTTTATTCGGTATTTTAACCTTCGTTACCAAGATTTTCTGCAACCTTACATCGCGAGTTATAACCCGACAACAGGAGCGCAGTTACGCAGTGAGGCAGACGTTTATGTCAGAAGTCAGAAGCAAACCCGTACACTGACCATTGACCAAATCACCAAAGGGAAAGATTTTTATCGACGCTACCGCGATCTGAACTTTGTCGTATTGGCGGGCGTATGGGCCCTGAATGCCGTCGAGGCCAACGTGGCTGCCCACTTGATCACCTTCGATATGTCGGAAGACATTTCGTTTCGCTTTGAGCCGGATGCCCGATACAGCCCTTTTACGGGCGGAGTGGTTGGTGCAAAACTGGTGATGGCGATCAAATAATGAGCAATTTGAAAATTTGAAAATTAATGAATATTCTTTTGTTAGGTTACGGTAAAATGGGCAAAGTGATCGAACAGATCGCCCTGAACCGAGGCCATCACATTGTCGGAAAAATTGACGTCAGCAATCGCAATGAATTGGGCGGTTTCAATCGCGAAAACGTAGATGCCGTCATTGAATTCAGTGCCCCGGAAGCCGCTTTCGAAAATCTCAAATGGGCCATGGGCCAAGGGTTGCCCACCGTTTGCGGAACCACAGGTTGGTTGCATCACCGTCCCGAAATCGAAGCCCTTTGTTTGCAACACAAGGCTGCTTTTTTCTACGCCTCCAATTACAGCATCGGTGTCAACCTCTTTTTCCGACTGAATCACTACCTCGCCAAACTCATTGCCCCCTATCCGGAATACAAAGTACATACCACCGAGATTCACCACATTCATAAATTGGATGCGCCCAGCGGCACAGCCATTACTTTAGCCGAGGGGTTGCTCCAACATCTCCCGGCCAAAACAGAATGGGTGAACCGGGAGGAAGTTGCTGAAAATCAAATCCCGATTGTATCTTTGCGCGAAGGTGAAGTACCCGGTACGCACATTATCCGTTACGACTCGGAAGTAGACAGTATCAAAATCCAACATGCCGCTCACAGTCGCCAAGGGTTTGCCCTCGGTGCCGTAGTTGCAGCCGAATGGTTGGCCAACAAACAGGGCGTGTTCGGCATGGACGATCTGCTGGGAGAAGCTTAGTTATTCGTTATTCGTTATTCGTTATTCGTTATTCGTTATTCGTTATTCGTTATTCGTTATAAAAAGAATTGTTTTTATGTCCCAATCAAAACCCAAAAAATCTGCCTTTAGAGAGTGGCTCGATTCCATTGTATTTGCCGTTGTAGCGGCTACCTTTATCCGTTGGCTACTGTTAGAAGCGTACACCATTCCTTCGTCCTCCATGGAAAAAAGTCTCCTTATCGGCGACTTTCTCTTCGTGAGTAAGCTCCACTACGGGGCACGTACGCCGGGAACCCCTTTGCAGGTACCGCTCACGCACCAAACCATTTGGGGGACCAATATTCCCTCATTTTCAACCCTGATTCAATTGCCCATGTATCGTTTACCGGGTTTTACTTCGGTCAAACGCAATGACGTAGTGGTCTTTAACTATCCCGGTGACCCGGACGAACCGTTTGAAGACCCGCAACAGGGCAACGGAGGTTATAAAGCCTTTCCGGTAGATCTTCGTACCAATTTCATTAAGCGCTGTATTGCCGTTGCCGGTGATGTCGTGGAAGTCAAAAAGGCCGTTGTGTATGTCAACGGTCAGGAGACTCCTCCCCCGCCGAAAGCGCAGTTTTACTACCGACTGGAATCGGCCGATATGCTCGACGACCGCTTTTTCAATAATGAAGATATCCAGGATTACGGCTCTTATCCGACTGATTCATTAAGTCCCAATAAATTTTTGTACCAAATTCGGACTACGCCGCAAATTGTGGAAGGCTTGAAAAAGTTCAGTTTTATTCGCGGCGTAACGCACATAAGCCGTAACGATGCTTCTACCCAAGAAAGTGGACTTTTCCCCGCCGGTGCCAAACAAAACACCGATTTTTGGGGCCCGATCCAAGTACCGAAAGCCGGGTTGACCATTCCACTGGATTCGGCTAATATTACCAAGTACGGTCATGTTATTAAATACTTTGACCACAACGACGCCGATAAGGTCGTCATTGATAAAGGTAAAGTAAGTATCGACGGTAAAGTCATTACGAGCTACACATTCCAACAGGACTATTACTTTATGATGGGCGATAACCGCTACGAATCGGCCGACTCACGTTTTTGGGGTTTTGTGCCCGCCGATCACATTGTCGGAAAAGCCGTTTTCATTTGGATGTCTATTGATCCTAATCCGAAGTCTATCCTCAACAAAATTCGTTGGAATCGTTTGTTCCGTTTGATAGATTAAACAGATAAAAAACAATCAGGAAAAGCGGCTTTAGGGTCGCTTTTTTTACGTTAACCGGTTTAACTTCTCCTCTATGTCCACCCCTTGTTACTGTGGTTCCGCACTCGAATTTGAAACCTGTTGCGGTGCCTTCATTGCCGGGCAACAAAAGGCTGAAACGGCATTGTCCCTGATGAAATCGCGCTACTCGGCCTACTGTGTGGCCGCAAGTGATTATTTGATCGCCACAACTCACCCGTCCCAACGCGCGCATTTTGATAAGGCTTCCATCGAACAATGGGCCAAAGAGTCGGAATGGAAAGGGCTGAAGATCATTTCAACACACAAAGGCTCCCGGGACGATACGCAGGGAGAAGTTACTTTTCAGGCATTTTACAGGGATGAAACTAAAAAAAGCCGGGTGCATTACGAACATTCGCTCTTTGTCAAAGAAGCGGAGCAATGGTTTTACTTTTCGGGAAAACACCTCGCCGTCAATCGCAATGACGCCTGCCCTTGCGGCAGCGGAAAGAAATACAAAAAATGCTGCGGTGCGTAAGGGCAATTCAGGGTATAGCCGGGGTCTGACGAACGTCTGACCTGAATTTACCGACGATTCAAGGTATTACCCAATGATTTCCAATGTACTGAATCCGTTGGCATTTTTGAACAGACGTATCTGTGTGCCGATACGCTCTTTCAGGGCTTCCACGTGTGAAATGATACCGATGGTCTTGTTGCTTTCTGATTGAAGGCGCTCCAGTACCCCCAACGCCATATCCAACGAATCCGGGTCGAGCGTGCCGAATCCTTCGTCAATGAACAAACTTTCAATACTGACATTCTGCGAAGCCAGATCGGAAAGGGCCAACGCCAAGGCCAAACTCAACGTAAAGGTTTCACCGCCCGAAAGGGTATTCACCGCCCGATGCGCGCTGCCTTGGTAGGTATCGATCACATACAAACTCTCCGTTTCTTCTTTGGGTTTGTCCAAAATATAGCGGTCGGAAAGGTGACGCAGGCGCTGATTGGCCAAGCCGATGAGATTGGACAGGGTCAGATTTTGGGCAAAACTGCTGAATCGGCTTCCTTCCCTATCGCCGATGTACCGATTGAGCAGGTCCCATTTGCGGCGTTGCCGGCGCATTTCTTCCAATTCGGCCTGCAAGCCCGAAAACTTCGCCTGCTGGGCTTCATGGTTGTTGAGCTTAGCCGTTATTTCCGACGACTCCCGCAGGTATTGGTCCCGCAGCTCGCGACAGCTTTTCAGTTTGAAGGCCACCTCTTCGGGTAAAAGCCCCGTTTGTCGTTCGCGGGCTGTTTCCGACAACTGTTCCGTCCATGTCTTTTCATTAACGGCCAATTCTTTCTTCCTGTCTTCCAGTACTTGGCGTGCTTTTTTGAGTTGTTCTATTTCAGACCCGGACAGCAAAAAAGCCGCTGCGGCTTGAATACTATCCACCCCCTTTTCCTGCAACTGCTGTGTTAATTTCGCCTCAAGAACAGTCGTTTTACGGGTTTCGACTTCCCATTGCTGCGCTATATCACGTCCTTGTTTTTCGGCAATCTCCAGAGAGGTCTGTGCCTGCGTCCATTGGCTTCTCAATCCCAATACATCCGTTCGAATATCTCTGCCGGCATAGCGGCTTGCCTTTTCCTGCTCTTTTTCCGTTTTTCGGGTACGCAATACAAACAGTTCTTCGTACTTACCCGTCAGTTTTTTAGTAATATCATTTAAGTCCTTAATTTTTAACCAATGAGCCACGGCCTCCTGCTGTTGTTTCAATTGGGTTTGTTCCACAGTCAGTTGTTCGGGTGTCGCTGTCGATGCTAACATCAACGACTCCAACGTCTTTTCGCATTCTTCTTTTGCCTGCCGGTAGGTCTCGCGGAGCTTTTTCAGATCTTCTTCCGCTTTGGTCACCAAGGCTTCCGCTTTATTCAGTTCCGCGCCGACCGCTTTGCTCAGTCGGTCCAGTTCTTTTTTGTGATTTTCCGATAAATCCAATTCCACTTGCAACTGCGACAACGCATTGACGTAAGCGTGTACATAAGGGTGATGCGTAGAACCGCACAGCGGGCATTCGTCCCCGCTTTTCAACGCCTTACGCAGATCATTCAAATCAAATTTTTTCTGTTCCTTTTCCTTATTTAACTGTAACCCTTTGATTTTTAATTCTATTTCCTGCATTTCTCGGTTATATTTCTCCCAAAGCGGTCGTTTTTCCTCCGTCAGCCGCTTGTTGTCTTCCATTGTTTTTTTTGCCTCCTGCCCTTGATTCAGCAAGTCATTGCGTCTTGTCAACTTGGCTACTAATTCGATCAGCATTTTCTCCCGCGCCGACAGGCGGGCCAGTTCGCTTTCGGCGTCAAAATCAGGAATGAAACGCTCGACTTCGGCCTGCAACTCCGTTTGCTTTTGACGCAGCAGCGCATAGGTATCATCCAGTTTTTCTAAAGCCAAAGTTTGCAACCATGCGTGCGCCGACTGCGAAGCCTCCTGCCGAATACCGGAAAAAACGGGGCGAATTTCGGCATTGATCTTTTCGATTTCGGTGTCCATCTGCAGGATTTCCCCTTCAAATGCACTCAACGCAGCCAGCAGTTGTTCCGGCGGAACCGAACGCCGCAGCAGCCGTTCCGCTTTTTCGACAGTTCCCTGAATTACCCTCCGCTGCGTTTCCGATTGAGTTTGGAGGTTTTGTCTTTGTCCTTCCAAGCGAGTCACCTGCTCCTTCTGCGCTTTGAGGGTAGCCAAATCAGCGGCCCATTCACAGACCTGTTCGTGGCGTTGAAGTCGATATGCATTTCCCGAAAAGAGTTCCTGCTGCTGCGCCAAAAGTCCCTTGTCTTTTTCTACTTTTTCAAGTTTCTGCTGAAGATCAAGGTATTTGTCCAGCGTATTTTTTTCCTTTTCCCAAACTGCCAACTCTTTGTCGGTTTGCTCGCGATGGGTGTCGGCCACCACTCGCACCTGTTTCAACTGCGTTATTTCCTCCTCGGTCAACATCGAGACCAATTGCAGTTGTTTTTCTTTCAGGTCCAGTTGCTCTCTGAACTGTTTGTCTTTCAGATACGCAAAGCTCCCCAATTGTCGATAGATGGTTTGTCCCGTAATATCTTCCAGCAGTTTTGAACGTTCGTGCGCCTTGGCCCGTAAAAACTCAGCAAAACTCCCTTGGGCCAACACGTTTGATTTGACAAATTGCTCATAACTCAGCCCGATGAGTTCTTCGTTCTTTTTAGGAAAATTGGCCAACCCTTTGATATCCAACAAAGTGCCCGAAGGCAATTCGGCAATCTCCATTTGGTAGTTATTCCAATTGCCGTTGCGATTACGGGCAATACTCCACTTCGAACGGTATTGTTTTCCCTTCACTTCGTATTCGACTTCGGCATAAGCTTCCGCCTTCGGCTCTTCGGCGGCTTTGAGATTGACAATGGAGCCTAATTTCTCGATTTCGGTTTTCGAAATGCTGCCGAAACGCGGAATTTCATTGTACAGTGCCAAGGTAATCACATCCAATAAGGTAGATTTTCCCGCCCCGGTAGGTCCTGAAATAATAAATAATCCCGACGAAGCCAACGGATTCCGGGTAAAATCAATACAAACCGGTTCGCCGTAAAACGAATTGATATTTTTGAATCGTGTCCGAAGAATTTTCATTGACAAATCAGTTTTGCTCCCCTACTTCCCGCCAAAGTTCTTCAAATGCCTCGGCCAAAAGTCCTTGGGTTTCGTCATCCAAATTTTCGGAGGCTATGCGTTTTTGAAATACTTCCTGCGGGGTAAGGTCCAGAATTGAGGTACCCGTCATAAAAAGCTCATCAGCGCCTTTAGTGCGGTTTTCAAACGACAACCGCGGTTTGATGATCTGAAACGGAACGTGGTCAAACTCACGCATCAAATAAGTAAAATACAATTCTTTCTGAGGGTCGGCAAAGGGCTCGCTCACGTGTACTTCTACGTAAGAAGGCAACTGATTGGTGAAAATATAGGCTTTCAGTGCCGCCTCTACTTCATCCAGCCCTCCGGTAAAGCTGCGCAATTCACGGAAGACAGGTACCGGCAACGCTTCCACCTGCCCGATGTGATTGTTTTCCAGGGTCAACACCAACACATATTTGTTGTCTTCGCGCTCACTGAAACTGAGCGGCACCGGCGAGCCGGAATAGCGTATAAAGTCGGAATTCTGAATTCGTTGGGGTTTGTGAATGTGTCCCAAGGCAATATAATCAAACCCGGGAGGAAAGAATTCGGCCGCAAAAGCCGCTTCCCCGCCCACGACATGGATGTCGCGTTCACTCTCTGACACGGTAGCACCGTTGACGTACAAATGCCCCATGGCCACCGACGGCAAACCGGCAAAGCGAGCGGCTTTACCGTCGGCCAATTGTTCATAGTGTCGGCGTATGCCCAAGCGCATGGCCGAGAGCCGGTCGTCGTAGCCTTCCCCCGCAACCGACCGTCGCAAGTCGGCTTCCCGCAGGTAAGGTACAGCCGCGATGACGATTTCCCCCTGAGGGGTTTCGATGTGCAGCAGCTCATCCTGTATGTTTTCCAACGCACTTCCTACCACTTTGATGTCCAGAAAACGCAGCAATTCACGCGGGGCGTTCAACACACCCGGTGAGTCATGATTCCCGCCGGTCACGACCACGTGGCAGCCCGTTCCGATCAATTTTTTCAGAAAACCGTAGTATTGGGCCAACGCCTGATTGGAGGGATTGGCCGTGTCAAACACATCTCCCGATACCAGCAGTAAGTCAATACGGTGTTCCAGGATCGTTTGGGCCAACCAATCCAAAAACAGGCGGTGGTCTTCTTCCAAACTGTATTTGTGCAGTTGTTTTCCCAAATGCCAATCGGCTGTATGCAGGATTTTCATGGATAGAAAAGGCTTATTTCAATGATTTCTCCTACAAAAAGCAACGAGGTGTATATCGTTTTCTCCCTATAGCATTCGCTTCCGATTTTGAAATTGTTCTGAAATCTCTGCAAAAATGCCAAAAAGGAACGGTAAATTTGTAGGTCCATACTGAAAAGACACGGACAACCCACCGATACACATAAAAATTCAGCTCAATGCTCACCAACACGTTCGAACAAACCCACTATGTTATTGACTTCGACAGCACCTTTACGCAGGTCGAAGGCTTAGACGAATTGGCCAACATCGCCTTGGCGGGAAGCCCCCAACGCGAAAACATTGTCGGTCAGATTCGGGATCTTACCGAAAAAGGCATGAACGGCGAGATGTCGTTTGCTGAAGGGCTGCGCCGCCGCATTGCCCTGCTCAGTGCCAATCGCTCCCACATTGATGCTTTGATTGATTTTCTCCGTACCAAAATATCCGATTCTTTTGCCCGCAATCGCACTTTTTTGAGCGATTATTCCGATCGGATCATTATCATCTCAAGCGGCTTTAAAGAATTTATCGTACCGATCGTCACCGAGCTGGGCCTCAAAGCCGAAAATGTGTACGCCAATACGTTTGTGTTTGACGAAAACGACAACATCATCGGCATTGATGAAACTAATTTATTGTCAAAGGACGGCGGCAAAGTACTGTTGCTGCAATCGCTCGGTTTGGAAGGCGACGTAAAGGTGATCGGCGACGGGTACACCGATTACGAACTGCGGGCTTCCGGAGCGGCGACTCGTTTTTATGCCTTTACCGAAAACGTAGAGCGGCCGAAAGTCATCGACGTTGCCGACCACATTGTTCCGTCGTTGGATGAATTTTTGTTTCTGAACAATCTTCCCCGAGCACAATCTTACCCCAAAAGCCGCATCAAGATCTTATTGTTGGAGAACGTACACCCCGTAGCCCGTCAGGCATTTGAAGAGCAGGGCTTCAACGTAGAATTTATCAAAGGGGCTTTGGATGAGGAAGAACTGATCGAGAAGATCAAGGATGTTACCATTTTGGGGATTCGTTCCAAAACGATGGTTACCAAACGTGTTTTGGAAAATGCCCCGCGCTTGATCGCTATCGGAGCTTTTTGCATCGGTACCAATCAAATTGACCTCAAAACTGCTACAGAAAGAGGGGTGGCGGTATTCAATGCCCCTTACAGCAATACCCGTTCGGTGGTAGAATTGGCCGTGGGTGAAATGATCATGCTGATTCGGAATATTTTCCCGAAAAGCGTCGGAATGCACGCCGGAAAATGGGATAAATCAGCTAATAACAGCTTTGAAGTACGCGGCAAGAAACTCGGCCTTGTCGGCTACGGGCACATCGGTACGCAGTTGTCGGTCATCGGTGAAGCCCTGGGCATGGAAGTGTATTTCTACGACATCGTCGATAAAATGCCCATCGGCAATGCCAAGAAACTTCGGTCGTTGGATGAGCTGCTGCAGATAGCCGACGTACTGAGTATGCACATTGACGGGCGCAAAGACAATAAAAACGTGATCGGCAAACGGGAGTTCGGTCTGATGAAAGACGGCGTCGTTTTCCTGAACCTTGCCCGCGGCCACGTGGTAGAGGTTGAGGCGTTGGTAGAAGCCATCAAAAGCGGCAAAGTGTCGGGTGCGGGCGTGGATGTCTTTCCCTACGAGCCCAAAACCAACAAAGAGACGTTTGAGAGTGAATTGCGCCATTTGCCTAACGTCATTCTGACCCCGCACATCGGCGGAAGTACCGAAGAAGCACAGGAAGGGATCGGTTTCTACGTGCCGGAGCGTTTGTTGGAATACATCAACAACGGCAGCACTACGGGCAGTGTCAACTTCCCCGAAGTGCAATTGCCGCTGCTCAAAGGCTCGCACCGTCTGCTGCACGTACACCGCAATGTACCGGGTATTTTGGCGAAACTGAATGCTATTTTTGCCCGTTACAACGTCAATATCACCGGGCAATACCTCAAGACCAACGACCAAATCGGTTATGTCATCATGGACGTAGAACTCAGCTATACCGATGGTTTTGTGGAAGAAATTAAACAAATGGAAGAAACCATCAAGTTTCGGATGCTTTACTAAGTGAACCTCACGGCAGCGGCCGACCGTCCTCTAAATCTCCCTCTCTTGCAAGTAGAGGGAGACTTTTATAATGTATGATTACCTTCCCTAACGCCAAAATAAACATCGGGCTTCAGATCATTGAAAAACGCCCCGACGGGTTTCATAACATTGCCTCCTGTTTTTATCCCGTCGGCTGGTCGGATGTGTTGGAAATCATTCCTGCGGCGGAGTTCCGTTTTTCATCGTCCGGTATAGACATTCCCGGTGACCCGGCCAAAAATCTTTGTGTCAAAGCCTACGAGCTTCTTAACCGAGACATTGCCCTTCCTCCCGTAGCCATGCACCTGCTCAAAATTGTGCCTATCGGGGCAGGCATGGGCGGCGGCTCGGCTGATGCCGCCTTTGTGCTGAAGCTTCTGAATCAGATGTTCGATTGCCGATTGCCGATTGCCGATTTAGAAAATTATGCACGGATGCTGGGAAGTGACTGCGCGTTTTTTATTGAGAACAAACCGCAGTTTTGCTACGAAAAAGGGGATCAATTTGCCGATATTTCACTTTCTCTGAAAGGAAAATTTATGGTGTTGGTCTATCCCAACCTGCACATTTCTACGGTCGAGGCGTACGCCGGCGTGACGCCTCAAACGCCCGACGTAAATTTATCGGAAGCCTTGCAACGCCCTTTATCTGAATGGCGTCATTGTATAAAAAATGATTTTGAAGAAGGCCTTTTTCTGAAATACCCGATTTTATCCCAAATCAAGCAGAAACTGTACGAAAAAGGGGCGATTTATTCGTCGATGACCGGCTCAGGTTCAACAATTTATGGTATTTTTGAGGAAGTAACCGATTTACAGAACATTTTTGCTCCTTACACCGTTTGGCAAGGAGAGTTGTATTAGTTTTTCAGGCCCGGCAGCCTCAATTATCATGGCAAAAGCATCCACCGTTCATGAAAATCGTTTGACCAAACGACGCGAACCGTTCAATTTTATGCTTTGGTTGGGCATAACGGGCAGTGTTTTGGTCTTTACGGTACTGCTTGCGGTGTACATAATGCGCAAATCTGCCGGTATTTATTGGACCGATGTCCCCCTCCCCCGCCTGTTTTGGGTCAGTACATTGGCTATTGTGGTCAGCAGTCTTACGCTGCATTTAGCCAATCAATGTTTTCGGAACGATCGTTACCCACAATTCCGAATGTATATCAGCTCCACCCTAATGCTCGGGTTGCTCTTTATCATTCTGCAATTTTGGGGGTGGAAACAGCTCATCGAAGCGGGTATCTCTACTGTCAACAATCCCTCGGCGGGCTTTATTTACCTGCTGTCGGGGCTGCATATTTTACACATTGTATTGGGGATTCTTGCCTTATCTTGGGCCGTGTTTCAGTCCCTCAAAAACAATTCTTACGTCGACGCTTTCGTCTTTAGCGTCAACCCTCCCAATCAACTCAAAATCAAGCTATTGACCATCTACTGGCATTTTGTAGACGTGTTATGGCTGTATTTGTTCGGGTTTCTGTTGTATCACCACGGGATATAAGTGTTCTCTTTCTGCCACAACCGAAAAACGATGGCGCAGTACATTGAAAAAACAATTCATGTTTACGCCCCGGCCGCTGTAGTTTGGGAGTACCTTACCCGACCGTCGCTGATACTGCAATGGATGGGCGACCCGGAAATGAAGCTAAATATTCAGACGGATTGGAAAGTCAACAGCCCTATTCGTATCAGCGGCTTTCATCCCCGTCATTTTGAAAACAAAGGCGTTGTGTTGCAATTTCAACCTCCGCTGCTGCTGCAATACACGCATCTGAGTTCGGTGTCCGGATTGGAAGACCGCCCCGAAAATCACTCCGTCCTGACTTTCACTTTAACTCCTACCGAAGCTCAAACGCTTTTATCACTTACCCTCACTCAATTCCCGACAGAAGCTATTCGCAAACATTTGGAATTTTATTGGGGAACTACCCTGTATTTCATTAAAGCATTTGCCGAAAAACAATCCGAAGTTCAGCCGCAAAATCTTAGCACTGATTCATGAGAAATCAGGCAAACGAAGCTTTGCAGTATAGAGCATTTCCGATTGCATTTTGAAAGGGTAAAACACCCTACCCATTAGACATAAACTATTGACAATGATGCGCTTTCCTAAACACTTCGCCCATCTTCAATTTTTCGGCTATCCATTTTTTATCTGTGCGGCCGGCCTCATTGCATTCGGACTGTCGGCGGCGTTTGTTTTTCCTATTGCTCAACCTCCTGCCAAATCTCAACCCAATATTCTCTGGATTACCTGCGAAGATATGTCATCGCATTTGGGAAGTTTTGGCGAAAAAGTGGCTAAAACGCCGAATCTCGATCAATTGGCCAAAGAGGGGGTTCGGTACACCAATGTTTTCTCGACCGCCGGGGTATGTGCTCCGAGTCGCTCGGCCATTATTACGGGCATGTACCAGACCTCCATCGGTACACAGCACATGCGGACCTTGCAAACACCGGCATCTCAGCAATATTCTCCCGTCCCTTCTTATTCGGCACTACTGCCGGCACAGGTACGGTGCTTTCCGGAGTATTTACGGAAAGCGGGTTACTATTGCACCAACAACGAAAAGCAGGATTATCAGTTCATTGCTCCCGTGACAGTCTGGGATGAGAACAGCAATAAGGCCGATTGGCGAGGACGAAAAGATAAAAATCAACCGTTTTTCTCCATCATTAACCTCTTGACAACGCACGAGTCGCAGGTGTTTATGCGCGACAAAGAGCCGCTTCAAATTAAACCGGAAGAGGTAGAAGTACCTTCCTATTATCCCGACAATGCGATTATCCGAAAAGACATAGCCCGTTTTTTGACCAATGTGCAGATCATGGATAAACAAGTCGGGGACATCCTTCAAAAACTCAAAGACGACGGGCTTTACGACAACACCCTTATTTTCTTTTACAGCGACCACGGCGACGGGCTGCCGTTTGTAAAAAGAGAACTGTATGACCGCGGACTGAAAGTGCCGATGATCATTCGTTTTCCCCAAGGTGAAAAAAGCGGAACCGTGGACGAGCAACTTATCAGTTTTGTTGATTTGGCGCCAACTGTTTTGTCTTTGGCTAATATTCCGCTGCCGAGTTATCTGCAGGGACAGGCCTTTCTGGGGAATCAAAGAGCAAAAACACCCCGAAAATACATCTATGCCGCCCGCGACCGAATGGACACTGAAGTAGACCGGGTCAGGGCCGTAAGCGACGGGCGCTACAAGTACCTGAAAAATTATATGCCTGAAAAGCCCTATTATCAGGACATTAAATACCGATTGGGACAAAACTCCATGAAAGAGATTCTTCGCCTGAAAGAAGAGGGCGGATTGAATGAAAAGCAGCAATATTGGTTCAGGAAAACCAAACCCGACGAAGAGCTTTTTGACACCCAAACCGACCCTGACGAATACAAAAACTTAGCGAACGATCCGGCTTATAAAGCGAAACTGACAGAGCTTCGGAACAAACACCTGGAATGGACGAAAAAGTACGGAGATATGGGGGCGATGCCGGAAAAAGAAATGTTGGCAAAGTGGTGGAAAGGCCAAGACAAAGCCCCCATGACAAAACCGGCGGCCTTTACCGTAAACGGGACCAAAGTAACACTTCATTGCGATACTCCGGGCGCCTCTATCGGCTACAAAAAACACGGCAGTGATAAAGTTTGGCAAGTGTACTCACGGCCTTTGACTGTGGCAAAAGGAGACTCGCTGTATGTAGTGGCTCATCGCATCGGTTATGTACCGGCCGAAGTGATGAGACTGAAAATACCGAACTAAAGCGGCTCAATTCGTAAATCATCAAAATAAGCAGTGCCTTCCGAATCTCCCGCCGTAAATCCCAAACGGCAACTGATTCTTACATAACCATCGCCGGAGTTGAACGGAAGCATTACTTGTGTCCAGTCATTGGTGCCTTTTATATCTGTACTTCTCGGTGGAAAATCCGAACTGTATACGCTTGTTGTAACGCTCAAACATCCCCCTACTCCTCCGGAATTGGCATTGGTGGTCACATTTTCAGTTTTGATCCACCCTTTCAAAACATAATTGGTATAAGGAAGAAGCCGGATAATCTGATACGCCTGCACGTCATTACTTTGTACGGGTCCGGATGCAGGTCCCGAATAAATTTTGATGCAGTTGGATCCGTTACGTCCCAACCCTGCCAACCACGAAAATACGGCCTGATTGGGTTTCCAACCGCCTTTTAGCCAATACGAAAAAGCTCCCCCGTTTACAAAATCAACTGTACTCTCAAAACCGCTGTTGGGCAACGGGTCCGGATACGGTTGCAAATTGACCGTTACGGTCGCCGCAGCACACACAGAAGGATCGTTTTTATGACAAACCGAATACACAAAACTGTCCGTACCGTTAGTTTCATCGGAAAAATAACCGATCGTCCCGTCGGGGTTAACGGTAGCCGTTCCTTTGGCCGGGGGAGTAAGGAGGGTTGGTAAAGCCACCTGACTTAAGTCCGTAATCAACGTACCGTCCGGGTTTCGATCATTAGCCAATACGGTTATCTTTTTCGTGAAACTGCCTCCCCCCCAAGTATTGTCAGCAGTTGCTGTCAACTCATTACACCCTTTGATAGAGGCCACAAACACGCTGCCGGTCTGTGCCTGAAAACCGGGAAGCAACGTTACCTCCTTTCCTGCAAAGTACGATACCGTATTGGAAGCCGGTATTTGCTGCGTCGAAATTACGGTATGAGCCGCCCTTTGCACTCCGGAGGAAGCAATCGAAGAAAGCAAAAGCGTATCAGCAACCATATTCACCGTAAAAGGTAAGCTTGTTTGAGCAGCACATCCATAACTGCACGTGACGGTATAGTTGGTGGCTGAACCGGGATTAACAGTTATAGAGGAAGCAGTCTCCCCCGTGGACCACACCAAAGTGCCATAGCAGCCATAGGCTGTTAATCGGGCAGACGACCCGGGACAGACGTTATTAAAACCGCCTATCGTAGGTGCTTCTACGCCGCAAGTGTTCCCGTAGTTTCCGCTGACAGGACTCGAAACCGCAAAAGCCCCGTGCGAATCAGTCACCCGAACCCGTGCCAAATACGGTCCCGGTTGCGAAATGACCTCGTCAAAATAGTGAGCGGCGAGTGGCGGCGTATCAAAAATACCGTCGTTATTGACATCAAATTCTGTTGTAAACGAATCCCCGTTCGGGTCGGAGGTAGCACCGGCGTCAAAACGGGTATAGCCTCCGAATTTCGGAGAAGTGGGATTTAGTATCTGAAAAAACGGTTTAGGTGCCTGATTGCCTGCCAAAACCGACAAGGTAAATAACGAGGAAAGGGTTCGATTTCCCTGTCGGTCGCCCACGGCCACATAGAAAGCATTGCTTTTGCCGGCAGTGTAATAGGGGGTTTTGAACGTAGCCGTTACCGAGACGGGAGAGGCGATTTCTCGGCTGAACTGTATTTCATCAATCACCTCTCCGTTTTGGTCAAATAAATGCGCATACGAAATACTGTCGGAGTCACTTGCCTGAAAACTGATGTTTAACAGCCCGTCAACGGGTGCCACGGTGCCGGTTGTCAGGATACTGAGGCTCGGGGCGGTATTTACATTTTTAATTCGGTTGAAATAATGGCTTTCATTGAGTTGCAGCGCTGAGCCGTATTCCAAACGCGTATAATCTGTCGGATAAAGGGTGGGAAAGAAAGTACCTCGGATTCCTCTCAACCCATTATACATCAATCCTCCGAAAAAATTATTATCGTGACGGGCATCGTGGTTGAGCCCGAAAGCATGACCCATTTCGTGGCACAACGCCCCCAAGTAAGAGGAAGCTACCGAGCTGAACGTTTTTCCTTCAAACCAAACAAACGACGAATCCTGTACCAAAGGGTATGGTCCAAACTCAGGCACCGTTTGACCGGCATAGGGGGTGTTATCCAATAACCGTTGAGGGCTAAATAAAGGAATAACGGTGCTTCCCAACTGCGCCACTCCCGAATTTTTTCCGCTTCCTCCCCCACCGCCCAAAGCAAGCCCGCCAATAAAACTGCCGGTAGGGTTTTGCAGGTGAGTTTCGGGAATAAGTATCCAAACTTCTCCTTCAAAATCTATCGTCAGACCCGCATTTTTGGCCGCGACTTTGGTTCTGTCAAATAACATGTATCCACCCGTGCCTCGTAAATAGCTGTCGGTTTCCGCCACATTTACCAAATGGATTTTGGGGCGGGGCGAATCTTCTTCAGTTTCATACAGAAACGTTTTGGGGCCAAATCCGGTCTGTACCATTTGGTGACGGTACCATTGCTGCGCCATTTCGATGGCAAATTGCAGGTTTTCCTTATAATTGGGTTGAGGGGTACGATTGGATGGAACGATATACGCTATTCGGACTTTTGCCGGTGGCAGGGCCGGTACGCCGCTTCCGGCAATTCGGCTGTTGGCCCTTCCCTCTTCATTAGTGTTTTTTAGGGAGGGGGCAACATACTGATCGCTGACCGAACCGTTTAAGTGAGGGAGTTGAGCCCATATTAAAACAGGGCTGTTCAGGCAAAGCAGTATTGCCACCCAAACGGACGTTTTAAGAACCCGAGACTTTTTCATAAAGATTCATTGTTTCGAAACGGTGCCTGTAAATGAAAGCGATAGACTCACTTTTCGGGAGATTCAGTAAAACACGCTGAAAAAACGCTTGAATAGTATGACCTTCATCAACTTTTTGAGTGATATATCCCGAAATTACCCGTTTAAGTTACGCTTTGATGAAATTTCAGTAATCGACTGAGCCGAAAGTATGAAGCCTCGGCCTCCCGCTTTAAAGTCTAACGATATTAAAATACCCAGCCAACGCAATGACTGCCTCCTTTCGTTTCACCTTGGTCCTATTGAGTGTACTTTCCGTTTGGGCAAACCCCAATCCACCGAAGCGAATGACCCAAGTCTCCATCAAAGGGGAGCAGTTTTACATCAATGGCCGGCCCACTTTCAAGGGGCGGGTTTGGAACGGCCATAAAATCGAAGGTCTGTTGCCCAACTCCCGCATGGTGCAGGGCATTTTTGACGACCGAAACCCGAATACCCGCGCGCAATGGGCCTATCCGGATACCAAACAGTGGGATGCCGTGCGAAATACCGACGAATTCATTGCAGCCATGCCCGTCTGGAAACAACACGGTCTATTGGCCGTTACTCTCAACTTACAGGGAGGAAGTCCGCAAGGTTATTCCAAAGATCAACCGTGGTACAACTCGGCTTTCAACGAAAACGGCTCTTGGCATCCGGACTATTTCTATCGTTTGCAACGCATTTTGGACAAGGCCGACGACTTGGGTATGGTGGTGATTTTGGGCTATTTTTATTTCGGTCAGGACGAACGTCTCAAAGACGAGGCCGCCGTCATTCGGGCCGTCGACAACGCTACAGATTGGATCTTGGAACAGGGTTATCAAAATGTTTTAGTGGAGATCAACAACGAATGTAACATTCGCTATGACCACGCTATCCTGCAACCCGACCGGGTGCATGAGCTTATTCGGCGCGTGAAAAACAAAAAAGTAAAAGGGCGGCGATTGTTGGTCAGTACGAGTTACGGCGGCGGTACCCTTCCCCAACCCAATGTGGTGGAGGAAGCCGATTTTCTCTTACTTCACGGCAACGGTGTCAAAGACCCCGCAAAAATTACGGAGATGGTTTTGAAAACGCGGGCGATGTCCGGCTATCGCCCCATGCCGATCGTCTTCAATGAAGATGACCACTTCGATTTTGACCAACCCGCAAACAATTTTGTCGCGGCTACCCAAGCTTACGCTTCGTGGGGCTTTTTCGATTACCGCATGAAAGACGAGGGCTTCGACGAAGGCTATCAATCCGTTCCTGTTAATTGGGGCATCAGTTCGGCGCGCAAACGCGGCTTTTTTGAGAAATTAAAAGAAATTACGGGTCAATAAACCGCTATTTCTCCCGCTGAAAGGCAATCAATATCCCCGAAACAATAATCAGAACGATCCCTGAAAGGCTCAAAAACGAAGGAGTGGCATCTCCGAGAAGGATACCGAAGAAAACCGAAAACACAATGTTGGAATAACCGATCGCCGCCACTTCGGCCGACTTTCCGTACGAAAAAGCTTTGGTCAGAAAAATTTGTCCCAGCAGTGCCGAGACAGACAAAAGACCGATCCAAAACCAATCTTTCCCGGCAGGAGTAACATAACGGGCAATCAGAAAGGCCCAATCATCTGCATACACCACTTCTCCCAAGCCCAACGATACCATCGGCATAGCTATACCCGAAAGCATAAACGAAAGCACAATACTTCTGGCATCATAATGCGACGCTAATTGGGCAATGCTCATATATGCCAAGGCGGTCAGCAGCGCATTGGTAAGCCCCAACGCGTGATTTTTAACGCTTAAAAGATCCGTATGAAATTGAGGAAAAAAGATGAGGCATATCCCCGTAAAGCCCATCAAAATAGCCCACCAAACCGCTAAAGACAGCTTTTCTTTCAAAAACAATACCCCTGCCAATGCCAAAAAAACGGGATAAGATTGTTGGTAAGTAATGGCTTCGGCCAAGCCGATTTGGGTAATGGCAAAAAAGAAAAGATACAATGCTAATGTCCCAATAATTCCTCTGAAAATCAAGAGACTAAGTTTGCCCCCTGTCTGCGTGAGCGGTTTTTGGAACACGCTTAAAAGCACAAATACAACGCCGATGACATTGCGAAAAAGCACTAATTCGACCGAAGGAAGGTGAGTGCCCAATACCCGCGTGCATGCTCCCGAAACGGAGAAACAAAACGCCGCGATGAGCATACTGAAAAGACCGGAAGAAGAAGCGGATATAGCTTTCACAATGATATAAGCCGCAAAAATAGCAGATTTCCCACGATTTCCTTGGGTAATCTTATCCCTCAATTTTCAAAAGCATCCGGTTTTGTGTAGATTTGTTACATAGAAACCCTCTATTTCGACAAACAAAAATAGATTCCTTCCGTCTCCGGCAACGGCTCTAAGAAAACTCCCGGCAGCGGGTCTCCAAAGCCGTTTTCATTGAAAAAATGCAGGTACTTATGAAATTTAAATTCCTTTTTTTACTCCCCTTTGTTTTCGTTAACTCCTTTTTAAAAGCACAGGTATTTTCCCCCGAAGAAATTACCCGATTGCAAAAACAGGCAAATCGTGTCACCATTGTCAAAGACAAATGGGGCGTGCCGCACGTTTATACCAAAACAGATGCCGATGCTGTATTCGGCATGATGTACGTGCAGTGTGAAGAGTTTTTTGAGAAAGTGGAAAATACCCTCATTACCCGTTTGGGCCGTCAGGCGGAAGTGGACGGCGAACGGGAATTGTACCAAGACCTGTGGGCCAGAACGTTCATTGACTCCACCAAAGCCATTCAACTGTATCATCAAACGCCTAAGTGGCTCCGTAAACTGTGCGACGCTTATGCGGCAGGAATTAATTTTTACATGATTTCGCATCCCGCCCAAAAACCGCGACTTATTACACGTGTACAGCCTTGGATGGTGCTGATGAACAACATTCCTTCCATTGCCAACAGCAACCTGACCGAAACCGAGTTCCGAGCTTTTTATTCCAAAGACGCAAGCCTTTCACTCTCCTACCTACCCGACCTCGCCCGCGAGTATCAGGAAGTGGGAGGTTCAAACGGTTGGGCATTAGCCCCCTCACGAACACAAAGCAAAAATGCAATCTTGCTCATTAATCCCCATTCCGAATTTTACGGACGGCTCGAAATTCATTTGGTCAGCAAACAGGGCCTGAATGCCTACGGGGCCCCGTTTTTGGGGCAGTTCAACATCTTTCAGGGTTTTAATGATTTTTGCGGATGGATGCACCCCGTCACCCTTTCCGACGCCAAAGACCTTTACTCCGAAACCATCGAAAAGAAAGACGGTAAATACTCTTATCGCTACAACGGCGAATTGCGGGGCGTAGACAGTTCGCAGATTACGCTGCGTTATAAAAAAGGCAATGAGCTGCTTTCCAAGACATTTACCGTGTATCGCACTCACCACGGTCCCGTTGTGGCCGTCAGAGATAAGAAATGGATAACCCTCAAATCCAACGAGTCCAACATGGATGTATTGGCCGTGAATTGGTTGAAAACGAAAGCCAAAAGTTTTGACGATTTTAAGGCTACCGTTGACAAACGCGTTTTGGTGGGCAACAACATTGTTTATGCCGACCGCAACGGTAACATTGCCTATTGGCACGGCAACTTTGTTCCCAAAAAAGACCCTGCTTACGACTGGAAACGGCAAGTGGACGGCAGCACCAACGCCACCGAATGGCAGGGAAAACACGCCCTCAGCGAGCTGCCGCAGTACGTCAATCCTGCCAACGGTTGGGTACAAAACTGCAATTCAACGCCTTTGTACGGCACCGGCTTATTTGATACCCTCATGAGTCACAAGCCTGCCTACATGCTTCCGGACGGGCACACACCCCGCGCCATGAATGCCGTTCGCCTGTTAAGCCAACTCCAAAACGCCACCATCGACGACGTCATCAAAGCAGCCCATGATACCTACCTGCCCAACGCCGAGCGCTTTATTCCGGGCCTGCTCCAAGCATCGGAAACTGCACCCCAAGACTCTGTCCTGACGCTTCTCTCCGCCCCTATTCAAACCCTTCGCCACTGGAACTTTCGCACCGATACGACCTCGGTGGCGACAACTTTGGCGGTTTTGTGGCTGGAGAGAATCATTGCCTTGAACGTCGCCAAACTTAAACGACCTTTAGCCAACGAGGAACAATATTCCATCACCAACGGCGCGGCAATTTCTACCGATTTCATTTCTTCTGCTGAACAGCTGAATCAACTCACATTAGTTGTGCAGGAGCTGAAAAAGGAATTCGGTACGTGGGAAGTGCCTTGGGGAAGCATCAATCGTTTCCAAAGAAATAAAGAAGGTCAACCTTTCAGCGATGCCCGTCCGAGTTGGGCCGTTCCGGCTACACCCGGCTATATGGGTTCATTAAACGCTTACGTCAGTCGCAAAAGTCCGCAGGCCAAGGCACGTTACGGAGCCACGGGCAATACGTTTGTGGCGGTGGTAGAATTCGGTAAAACACTCAAAGCCAAAACCATCCTGACCGGCGGAGCCTCCACTGCCCCCCATTCGCCGCATTTCACGGACCAGGTAAAAGGCTACATCAACGGGCAATTCAAAGACATCTTTTTCTACAAAAAAGACGTCCTGAATGCTGCCGAAAAAACCTATCGGCCCGGAGAATAAAATTGCTTTTACCATAGATTCTCCCCCAATTTGCGTTATTCTAAGAATCTTTCTTAGCTAACGCTACTTTTTGCATCATTTTTGCGTTAATTTTATACGTAACTTTGGAAAAAGTGTTGTATCCACTAAACACCGGCCAAAAACAATCAACTATGAATAACCCAACCCCTTCCGTACTGCTGGAGCGCATTGGTGAGTATAAGCGGAAATATTATCTGAACCAACTCGTCAAAGGTGTCATTTTTGCCGCAGCCTTGGTGCTGTCGGCTTATTTGTTTGTTAATGCCATTGAGTATTTCGGGCGTTTCAGCTCCACGGTCCGGGGTACGCTGTTCTTCAGCTTCTTGGCCATTCTGGGCTATGCCGTCGTGCGGTGGGTGGCGATTCCGATCGTACACCTGTACGGCTTGACCAAAACCTTATCCGACGAAGAGGCGGCGGGTCAAATCGGCAATTTCTTCCCCGAAATCGGCGATAAGCTCGTCAATACCTTGCAGTTACGTAATCTATCCGGCGTTCAAACCGACCTGATTGAAGCGAGTATCCAACAGAAATCAAAACAATTGATGATTGTGCGGTTTTCGGATGCCATTAAAATCGACCAAAATCGTCGTTACTTAAAATACGCGGCCTATCCGTTGGCGGCCATTGCGTTGGTGTTGCTTATCAATCCGCGCTTTTTTGCCAACAGTTCCGACCGTATCATCCACTTTGAAAAAGAATACAACGACGCGCCGTTTACTTTTAAACTCGACAACCCCAACCTCAAAGCTTTCCGCAACGAAGATTTTACGCTGAAACTTTCGTTGGCGGGAGGGGCATTGCCCGAGGCCGTTTACGTAGTTCACAACAAAGCCAAATTCAAACTGGAGCAAGAGGACGCCGATACCTACACTTACACGTTCAAGAATGTACAGCGCCCCATCGAATTTCAGTTTGAGGCCGCCGGCTACAAATCAAGCGAATATAAACTGACCGTAGCCGAACGTCCGAGTCTGCTGTCTTTGACGGGAACCCTCATTCATCTCGGCTTATTTGGGTAACCTGCGATAACTGAGCAAACGTCGGTAAATCGACTGTGCCTGAAGGTACCACCATTACGTGGATTTTCTTTATACCGATGCCACCGAAGAAACAGTGCTGGCGTTTGGCTATGATCAGCAACCTATCCCGCCGAAGGAAAATTGACCGGCGGCTACGGAATCAGCTCGAGTGCGCGACGTCTGCAAGAAAGGCGAGATCAAACTCAAAAGCGATGAATCCGAAAATCGGGAAAAGATCAGCTATTTCCTCAACGTCATCAATGATAAACACCCTACCCTGACGCTGGAAAACTATCAGGATACCACCCTGTATAACTACTTTGTGCTGGGCGGAAACATTGTGGATGATTACGGTTTTTCCAACCTGCGGGTGTTTTATAACCTGCGTCGCAAAGGAGACAAAACCGATGAGAAGAAATTGGTGTACAAAGGCTTCGGCATTCCGTTCAATAAATCAACCACTAACCAAACTTTCTATTTCCAATGGTACGTCGACAGTCTCCGCCTCACTCCCGGCGACCGCATTGAGTACTACGTGCAGGTATGGGACAACGACGGCGTCAACGGGCCGAAATCAGCCAAATCGCGTTTGATTGACTTTGCCGTACCGTCGAAGGAAGAAGTACGGGCAGAAGCGGAAAAATCAGCCGAAAAGACCGAATCGCAAATCAACAAAACGCTGCAAAAAGCCAAGACGCTGCAAAAAGAATTGGAGAAATTGGATCAGCGCCTCAAAAGCGAGAAAGAGCTTGATTTTCAGGACAAAAAGCAAATCGAAGACCTGCTCAAGAAACGGGATGAATTGGAGAACGACATGAAGAGCATGCAGGAACAGGCCCAAACCTCTCAGGAAAAACAGGAGCGGTTTGCCGAGCAAAGTCCTGAAATGAAGCAGAAAATGGAGCAGTTGCAGAAACTGATGAAAGAACTGCTCGACCCGGAAACCAAAAAACTGTACGACCAACTCGAAAAACTTCTCCAACAGCAACAGCAGGACGAGAAGATGCAGGAGTTGATGAACAAACTGAAAAACAAGGAATTCAATGCCCAAAAAGAAATTGAGAAGGCATTGGAAATGTTCAAACAGCTCCAGCTCCAGCAAAAAGCCGAACAGATTCAAAAAGACTTGAACGAAATGGCCGAGAAACAGGAAAAATTGGCTGAAAAAACTGAGCAAAAGAGCAAAGACCAAGAGGGTAAGGAGCAAAAAGATAAAGACCAAAAGGGCAAAGATCAGAAAGACAAAGACCGGAAGGATAAAGACCAAAAAGGCAAGGATCAGGACGGCAAGGATCAAAAAGATAAAGACCAAAAGGACAAAGACGGAAAAGATCAGGACGGCAAGGACCAAAAGGACAAAGACGGAAAAGATCAGGACGGCAAAGACCAAAAGGATAAAGAACAGGAAGAACTGAAGAAGGATCAGGAAGAACTCAATAAGGAGTTTGACGAAACCAAAAAGGACATCGAGGAGCTCGAAAAACTGAATGAGGAATTGCAGGATAAACAGGAAATGGATACCGGCAAGGAAGATCAGCAGGAGGTAGATAAAGAGCAGGATGAAAGCTCCGAAAAATTAAACCAAAAGCAAAACAAAAGCGCTTCACAGTCGCAGAAAAAAGCGGCAAAGGCCATGAAAAAAATGGCCCAGAAGATGCAGGAATCCATGGAAAGCGCCGAAATGGAAGAGATGGACGAAAATATGGACAACCTGCGTGATATTCTGGAAAACCTCATCCAACTGTCGTTTGAGCAGGAACGGGTGATGAAAGATTTCCGAGGGGTCAACCTCCAAGACCCGCGCTTTATCAAATTGGCTCAAGACCAACTTAAGTTGCAGGACGACGCTAAAGTGATTGAAGACAGTTTATACGCCTTGGCCAAACGGGTGATGCAGATCCAAACCTTTGTGACCCGCGAGCTGAACGACATGAAATTCCACATGACTGAAAGTACGCGTTACATCCGGGAGCGACGTCTCAACATGGCTACCAGCAAACAGCAGTTTGCGATGACGTCCATGAACAACCTGTCACTGATGCTCAGCCAAACCCTGCAACAAATGCAGGCGGCCATGATGGCGATGAGCGCCCCGGGACAAGGCAAGAAAAAAGGCGGCAAAAAGCCCGGACAAAGTCTGGGTCAAATGCAGCAGCAACTCAATCAGCGTATTCAACAGCTACAGAAAGGACAACAAAACGGCAAAGGCGGTATGGGTGGCCGACAAATGTCGGAACAGTTGGCTAAAATGGCGGCAGAACAGGCGATGATTCGCCAAATGATGAAGGAGCTGATGGATTCGCAAAAAGGCACCGAAGCGGGCAAAAAACTGGGCAATGAGGTAAAAGAGCTGATGGACAAAATGGACGAAACCGAAACCGACTTAGTGAACAAGCGCATGAATCCGAACCTGATCAAACGGCAGGAGGAAATCGTGACGCGCCTGTTGGAATCGGAAAAAGCCTTACGCCAACAGGAAGAAGATACCCAACGGAAAGCCGAAACGGCCAAACCGCAGCCCAAAACGCCGCCGGCGGCGTTTGAACAGTACGTCAAAGACAAGCAGCGACAAACCGAACTCCTGCGCACGGTACCGCCGAGCTTTGCCCCGTTCTACAAACGCGAAGCCGACAATTACTTTAAAAAATCAGGCGCGGGTGATAGATAGAAGATGATTTTCAACATCAAAAAGCGCCATGACTAGGGATTGTCATGGCGCTTTTTGATTCTTGTAATGTCGCTTGTGAAAGAAACGGAAATTTGTGATTTTATGCCGTTAACGGTGTTCTCATCACCAATTCTTCTCCACTTAAAAAAGGTTGGTGATAACACTAATCTCGCTATCTATAAAATTTTAGATTTTTCCTTAATAAAAAGTAAGAAGTTGTCATAATTGCAGAAAGCACTTTGTTATGTGCAATTTCGACTGGTAAAACAAAACCCTTTATAACTAAAACTAATATGGAAGAATTAATTCAAAAAACCTTTTCAGATAAAAAATATTTTAGGATTCTTGATGATAAAATTTTTGTAAAATCATCAAGTTTTACCGAAAAATTAGAGTACTCTATCAAATTTGAAGACTTAGGCTTTGATATTTTCCGTAAAGAAGATAAAAACAAAAAAATAGTTTTCTACTTCTTTCTTATTCTTGATATAATGTACATAATCTTGCTAATTACAGGTTTAATTGATGGGGACAGTTTAAATATGATTGGATTTTGGATAGCTGCTTTATGTTTTTTCCTACCCTTAACAGTTATCTCTTTTTTAAATGGAAATAAAAGTCTGGTCTATCTGACAGGCGGCACAAAAGTGCTTGAAATGATGAATAATAGACCCAATGAAAGTATTGTAAATGATTTTATCGGTCAAATTCATAAAAGAATGCGAATCTATTTCAAAGGAAAATATGGATATATTGAACCTTCCTTGCCAAAAGAATATTTAAGAAATCAATTCAAATGGCTCAAAGAAATTGAAGCAATATCAGAAGGAGAATACAACGAATTGATTAAACATTTAGAAATACAAAGTCTATTATAGAGCTATTTTATACCGTGGCAGTATTCTCACCGCCAATTCTTTTCGACCGAAAAAAGTAAGTGGCAATATTAATCTCAGCATTAATTTTGACTCAATTAAACTTGTATATTTTTTTAAATTAAAAATATAGCTTCATATGGAACCTCTTTATAGAAAAGTTTTTAAAACAGTTGTTATAATTCATTTTGCGTTATTTTTTATTGGCTGTACAGGCAAAATAAATACAGTTAAAGACAGAAATTATAACCTTAAAAGCTATAAGAAAGCCTTTATTATTTCAGCCGAAAATTCTCAATATATTAAATTCAGGTTTGGGATCATTACGCCATTAACCTATATTGTTTTACCTGATAAACCGCCGATTAAACACAAAATAATTGGAGAAACAGATCTAATAATCAAACAAGAGGTTGAGAAGTATGGTATTTCCGCAGAGATTGGGAATAAAGAAAGTATTCCTCAAGATATTGATTTAATAATTCTTTATAATGACACGTGGCGGTGGGATTTTAAAAAAATACTTGATCGGCTTGATATTGTATTTATATCGCCCGAAAACAAAATGCAAATAGCAAAATCATCATTTACCATTTATCAAAATAAAGAATTCCACAATTTCCCTACTCCTCAAAAGGAAGTACCAAAAATGATAAAGGAATTATTAGACAAATAAATGCAACTAAAGTTATCTCCCCAAGAAAACTACGCCCAGTAGTTGTGCGTTGTCTTCCGAAGGATGACTGCGCACTAAAAATAAACAGAGTGTTTGTAACACGGTGAGTACCAAACACCTTTCTATAAACTACATCCTGCAAAAATCAAAAAAGAGCAAATCGGCATTGATTAGGATAATGTTGCTTCGCATTTAATGAAAAAACGGAATTTACGAAAAATTTTATGCTAAGATTTATACTTGATTTTCATACCGGAAACATAATTGTCATTTTTGATTCAAGCCCTCCAAAAATAAATTATGTAGAATTTTACTACGTTGCAGACTTTCTAAATATTGATAAGGATGAAAATGGCTCTTACCCGTCAGTCAAGGATGTTTTTTACGAATTACTTCACTACTGGAAATCACTTTTCACTGAAATCCAAGGTGAGAGTTACTTGATTTATGATTTATCTGATGAATATATTGCAGCCTTTCATTTTGAGCAATACAATTTTAAGCGTAAAAAATTTTTGAAGGTAACAAGGAAACATACACGGGATTTTTCAGGCTACTCCATACACAAAGAGATTACGTTAGAAGAATTAAACTACTATCGGCTAAAAGCCGATAGATTTGGTTTTCGGCTTAAGCCGACTAAAGTGGATCTGATACCGTAAAGTCATCATTTGACTCATTAGCATCTTGATTTTTGATGTATTCTAAAATCACCTCATCTGTAATATTGCCTGATGTTGCCACAAAATAACCCCTGCCCCACAAATGACGTCCCCAAAACTGGCGCGACAAATCCTTATTCTCTGACAACAACTTGTAGGAGCTTTTTCCTTTTAAGTACTGAACCAACTTACTCACTGACAAATGAGGGGGAACACTTACAAACAAATGTACATGGTCTTTTGATATATGTCCTTTTAGAATCTCTACTTCATGCTCTTTGCAAATGCCTCTTATCAATTCGCGTACACGTTCAGCTACGATTCCTGTCAATACTTTTTTACGATATTTTGTTATCCAAACTATATGATATTTACAGTCGTAAGTCGTATGGCTGGTCTTTCGGTAGTTTTGCATACTATTCGGCATTTGTATGCAAAGATATTAAACTAAACAGGGCCGCCTGAGCGGTCTTCGCCTAAAGGCGAGGGATTTTCCCCCAGATTGATACATTAAAATGTAAAAAGTGGGTCAACGACGAACATTTCTCGCACTATTTAAGTCTTGAATTTGCCATTAAAGGAATTGATTGGAGTATTGAAAACTTGAAAATTAACACCAACCCAATAGAGTTTTAAGTGTTATTTGGCCTCACCGGGGTCAAATAACACTCAAAACCTCTTCAACTCTTCCGTATCCATATCCTGATACCCAAACTCCTCGTCTCCTAATTCTTTGCCATCGTATCGCCCGTGTTTCAAGACCGTATAGACCATCCATACAACAAGAAACGGTGATAACAGAAACATCAAAATGGCAATGCCTTTTGTACTTTCAAATTGCAGCAATTCGCAGTAGATCACTAAATAGGCGGTGACAAAAGCGGCGGAGAATACATCTTTGGACATCATAATTGTAACAGTTGTGTGCTATATCCTTACCTAAAAAAAAATTTCACCAACCAAGAAGGGGGGTCTTTTTGCTGATTTTGGGCAAAATATTCTACATTTATTGTATCAATCAGTGAATTCAGCTAAGTATCGGCTTTAAGAAAACTATGACACATACGCTTATCATCGGTGCCGGGCCCTTTGGGTTATCATTGGCAGCTCACCTCAAACAGCGGGGCATTAATTGCTTGGTTGTGGGAAAACCCATGGAATTTTGGGAGAAACACATGCCCGAAGGGATGTACCTGCGCTCCGGCCATGATTGGCACCTCGATGCCGACGACGTTTATACGGTGGAGGCTTTTTTGAAAGAAAAACAACTAACGGCAGCACAGATCGAGCCTATTGCTCTGGATTTCTATTTGCAGTACGTCCGATGGTTTATCGCTCACACTCAACCGGATATTTTGCCGGCTTACGTCACGGATGTCCAAAAAACAGCGGACGGTTTTCGGGTAACGACCGACAACGGACAAATCATTGAAGCGCAAAACGTCGTCGTAGCCATTGGTTTTCAGTATTTTGCATACACCCCCGACACGTTGACCGAACGCTTACCGGCGGGTCGGTTCTCACATACCTGTCATGCCGTTCGTTTGGAAGAATTTACCGGCAAGCGTGTTCTGCTGATCGGCGGTCGGCAAAGTGCCTTTGAATGGGCGGCTTTGCTGCGCGACAAAGACGCGGCCCATATCCACGTCAGCTACCGGCACGATACACCTCATTTTGCAGAAGCCCATTGGGGATGGGTGACCGACGTCGTGGAAAACATCGGGCAACATCCGACATGGTTTCGAGAACTTTCGCCCAAAGAAAAAGAAGACTACCGCTATCGTCTGTGGGCCGAAGGTCGTCTGAAAGTGGAACCATGGCTGGAGCAGCGCGTACGGCAATCTAACGTAACGTTGCATCCCCATACGCAGGTTGCAAAAGCGGAGGCCAACCCGGCCGGAGCGGTAGCAATCACCCTCGACAACGGCGAAATTCTCGAAGCGGATCACATCATCACGGCCACGGGTTATAAAGTCGAAATCGGTAATCTGCCTTTTCTGAATCCGGCATTGTTGGCTTCGATTCAGTGTTCCAACGGGTTTCCGCACTTGGATGCGCATTTTCAGAGCAACGTTCCCGGTTTGTTCTTCACCAGCTTTATGGCCGGTCAGGACTTCGGGCCGTTTTTCGGATTTACCATTGCCGTTCGCACTGCCGCTCGGTTGATTGGTCAACAATTAGCCAATGCTATAGCGTAAACACCGGACTTTTACTAACCAATGCGACGCCTACTGAACTTAGGATTCATTTTAGCTTTTTCGCTGTGCTTTATGGAATGGGGAAAAGGCCACACCGCTTTTGTAGCCCAAGCAGAATATCAGTTATTATTCGAAAAAAAGGACCTTTCCTCCTTTGCACACCCTATTATTTTAGCCGGGTTGGCAGGTCAGTTGATTCTTTTGTATGCAGCTATTGTGGCGCAACCAAACAAATGGGTTCATTTAATTGGGGTCATAGCGCTCGGCAGTGTCGTTTCTGTCATTTTATTAGCGGGACTTCTTTCGACCAATCCCAAAATGATCGCTTCCGCCCTGCCTTTCGTGCTTTGCAGTGTCGTTTATTTTTCCCGTTACAGATTCAAATAATGCTCGCAGTTACGTTCTTACCGGCCTTATGACTTATCTATTCATCCGACCGGGTTACTTTTCCCTTCACTGAACATAAAGGCAGAAAGCACATTCTGTGTACCTTTGTCAGGATCACCCATTTTAAGACGCTGTTTATGCTCCGTTTTCCACTTCTTACTTCGTTTTTTGCCCTGTTTTTCTGCGGCTCGATTCTCGGAGGGTATGCCCAATCCCTCGAAGCTGTCCTGCTCCCGTAAGGTGTAACCATTTAAAATTGGAGGGAATTTCTTAGGTTTCACAATCAAAATGGTAAAACAATGAAGCAAAGTAAATTTAGCGATGCTCAAATCGTAGCGATATTGGGTAGTGTAGGCAAAGACAAGAGTGTTGAAAATGTATGCCGCGAACATGGTATCTCACCAGCAACCTTCTATACTTGGAAAAGTAAGTATGGAGGCATGGGCACAGACGAGCTCAAGCGCATGCGAGAATTGGAATCCGAAAAATGCAAGGTTAAAAAAACTGTTAGCGGACAAAAGCCTTGACTATGACATACTCAAGGAGGGGTACGAGTTACTAAAAAAGCTATAAGCTCTACTACTCATCAGCATGCAGTTAATCAAATTAGCACAAAAAGAGGCCTCTGTGAGGCGATGCTGCCGAGTATTAGGGCAACGTAAAGCGAGTATTTATTACAAACACAAAAGAAAAAAATGAAGATGCTCAAATAGCTGCAATGTTAAAAGGTAAAGCTATTGAGCAACCCAATTGGGGCTTTCGTTTGTTGTTTCATTGGTGTCGTAATCAGGGCAAACCATGGAATAAAAAACGGGTTTATCGAATCTATAAGGCTGAAAAATTGAATTTAAGAAGCCCCAAAGCACGCAAAAAAATCAAAAGGGTAGCCATAAACCCATTACCTGCCGAACAAATAAATCAAGGATGGTCGATGGATTTTTAAGCGATGTTCTTTTAAGTGATGAGCGTAAAGTGAGAGTTCTAAACGTACTTGACGAGTGTTCAAGAAAGGTACTTTTATCTTTTGCTGCACCAAGCATTAAAGCAAGAAAACTCGTAAAGCTATTACAAGAACTGATAACTCAGAAAGGTAAACCTGACTATATCAGATGTGATAACGGACCCGAGTTTATAAGTCGTGTTTTAGAAAAATTTACACAAGAAAATGGGATTGAAATTGATTTTCACAACCAGGAAAACCGACCCAAAATGGCTTGGTAGAACGATTGAACGGTACACAACGAAAAGAATGTTTAAATCTGAAATATTTTAAGACAGTACAAGAAGTTCAACGGGATTTGGACATCTGGTGGAACAGTTATAACTTTGATAGACCGCATTCAGCACTGGGATATTTAACCCCACAACAGTTTATTGACAAAAATCAAAATCTCTACTTTAAAGCGGTTGCGGCTTAGGGGAGCAGGACAGAAGCCTCTGCCACCGACATGACGTTGCTGTATAATGTGCGTTTGGTCAATGTAATGACCGGAACTGTCCAACCGGGCAAAGCGGTACTGCTCTCGGGCAATACGATTCAAAAAGTGGGCTCTTTCAAGGCGTTGAAGCAGGGGGTACAACCTTCCCGCCAAATCAACGGACAGGGGAAATACCTCATTCCGGGCCTGTGGGATATGCACGTACACATCGAGGGAGAAGACTTGGTCGAAGACAATTTGGCGTTGATGGACGTATATCTGGCGCACGGCATTACCACCGTTCGCGACTGTGCGAGTGATTTGGGCGAAAAAGTGCTGCAATGGCGCGATGAGATCAACCAAGGCAAACGCCGGGGACCGCAGATTTTTACGGCCGGTCGAAAACTCGAAGGCATTAATTCGGTTTGGAAAGGCGATATCGAAATCGGAAACGAGAAACAATTAGACTCCGCCCTGCAAATGATTGACCGCTATAAGGTAGATTTTGTCAAAATCACCGAAAACACCCTCCCCGGGCCGCTGTTCCTGAAAAGCGTGCAGGAAGCCAAAAAACGGGGTTATTTGGTAACGGGCCACGTCCCGATTGATCTGACCATCGATGAATTGGCCGAGGCCGGCTTTTCAGCCATCGAGCACGCCACTTATTTGCTTCGTTTGGGCAACGACGAGCAACGCGTTGTCGGGCTGCTTCGGGAAGGGAAACTCGCCAAGGCCAAAGCCGCCGAAGTGTACAGTACCAATTTTGATCAAACGCGAGCTATCGAAGGGTATAAACGACTGGCCCAAAAAGGCGTAGCTGTCACGCCAACGATCATCGGCGGACGGCAATTGGCCTACCTCGACCGCGACAATCACCAAAACGATGACTTTCAACAATACCTGACCCAACGTTTTACGGACAAATACCGTTGGCGTATCGAACGTATGGCGGGCGAAACCCCGGAACAAACGCAACGCCGCAAAGATCAGGTAAGTCTGTTGATGAAACAACTGCCGTTGGTATTCAAGGCAGGGGTATTGGTATTGGCCGGGAGTGATGCCGCGGCACTCAATACGTTTGTGTATCCGGCGTTGTCGTTGCATCAGGAGTTGGAAATCTTTCAGGAGGCGGGTGTAAAACAGGCCGACATTTTAAAAACGGCCATTCTCAACGGACCTGCATTTCTGGGAAAATCCGCCCGCTTTGGGGGAATTGAGGCGGGCAAAGAGGCCGATTTAGTGTTGTTGAATCAAAATCCGCTGGTCAATATCAAAGCGACCCAAGACATTTTTGCCGTTGTCAACAACGGTATCTACTACAACCGTCAGGCGTTGGACGAAATGCTCGCACAAGCCCGCCAAACCAAACTTCACCTCGACGGGCAACGAAAAAAACAGTAAGATTGGTGCAAATTTGAGCTTATTGATTTAATTGAAATTCAACAACTTAAATCTATTCAAACCCGGCATTGGATCTAACTCTGCCACAGCAACGGCCCCTGCTCTTACTTAACAGCGCCTGTCTGTAATCACGACTTTCGCCGATAAAAAAGACTGCTTCTTCGAAGAAGCAGTCTTTTCAACGACGATCTATTAGCGCGTCCTACTGCACTTTGACCACTTTCAGGGTCTTGATTTGGGTGTCTTTGACTCCCTTCAAAATATACAAGCCCGCAGCCGCCTTGTCTACATTCAGTACCTCATATTGTTGCACGGCGTTCAGCACCACACTGCGTTGCTGTATGGGTTGTCCCTGTAAATTGACCAACGACAATTCGATTGTCTGCCCTACACGACCTGATAAACGAACAACCATTTCCGTACTCACCGGGTTTTGACCTATACTCAGCCAGGACTCCTCGTTTAATCCCGTCATTGTTTCTTCTACCCCTTGCCGTCCTTCTGCATTACCCAATGTAAACTGCAAACTGCGCGTGGCCAACAATGCCCCCGTAGCGACCCGATTCTTGGGAAAGGGGCCACCTACTCCGTCACCGCCCCGTAACTCCACCGTCAGCGTATAGGTCCCGTTGGGAAAACCGTTGTTGCCGCTGCCGTAATTGGGATGATCGACCGCAAAATAGTCCGACCCTACGTTGGCAAACAAGGCGTACGGCGGGTTGTTGTCGATGCTGTTGAAACTGATCGGGCCCGACAATTTGAACACCGCTGATTCTGAAGCCGAACAACCGGTGGCCAAAATCGTCCACAACCGCGGAGAAGCCGGTGCTGAAAGGGTGTTGGTCGGGGCCAAATTGTCTTTGACAGAGCCAAGTAAGGCCTTGGGCTGCGTACCGACTCCAACATTTTTGAGATCCGCCAGGATCCGATGGGTGCGCACTTCTACTGACGATTCGTTACTCGTACAATTTCCTATCGTACAGGAGACCTTGTACACATAAGAGGCCGTAGCGGCATCGGGGGTGACGGTAGGCGCTCCCGGATTCCAGTTGATGGTGGCATTGGGAACAGAACAGTTAGGATTCAGCGTCACTTCGGTATTGGGGCACACATCTACTTGCGAAGCCGAGAGATTCGAGGTGGGCAGAACATTGAATGTGGCTTGGATAGAAACCGTGCGCGGGCAGGGGTTGCCGGCATCGCTGACGGAGAAATACATAGTTTGAGTACCTGACAATACTAAATTGGTCAACGTGAAGGTATTGGCAGCTTGATTGTAAGTACCGGCAGGGACGGTCAGCAAAGCATCACTGTACCATGTGCTGCCGGCGGTAAAGTTATTGGCTCCGCCGAGTTGCAGCGCCGGAGAAAAGACTGTGCCGCAAATAGCAAGGGGAGCTATAATCATATCATTGTTGGTGACATTGGGAATAGGATTGCCCTGCGGATATTCAATGATACCGTCGTTGGTGAGCGTGCCGGTGTTGGTGTGTGCTTGGGTCGTATTGACCGTAAACAGCCCTGCGTTGGTGAACGTACCGCTGTTGTTGAGGTTGTCAAAAATCGTGAGCTTGGCACAGGCGTTGTTGTTAAAGACAGAGTTTACGTCATTCTGTATCCCATCCGTTGCGGTTTGTTTGATACTGACCTCTCCGCCCGCGTTGTTGTTAAACACCGCTGCTGCCCCCTGTAAATTGCCGATACCCATACCTGTCAAGGGGGCATTTTCTCCGATCCGAATCAAACCCGCATTGGTAAACGCCTTGGTCGTAATGATTCCGCTCTGCACTTGGTCAAGGTGGATTTCTGCGCCTGTAGTATTGATAAAAGGTGCCGTACTGAGAATACCTGTACTGAAATCCCCCGTAACGGTATTAAAGACATTACTGATTGTGATTTTTCCGGCATTTTGGAAAGTACCGGTACTATGCCAGATACCGTTCCCCCAGGGCTTCTGAATAGAAATGATCCCCGCAGCATTGTTGGTAAAAGTGCCTTGATTTTGGATGCCATCCTGTGCATTACTAAGCACGCTGTTGCCGAGGGTAAGCAGAGCAGAATTGTTGAAGGTGGCAAAATTGATAATACCGAGACCACTTGTCCGATCGATCTTGATATCACCCCCTGTATTGTTATTAAAAGTTCCGCCTTCCAATCGAATCCCTGAGGCATTGATGGCCGTATTACTGCCAATTTCGATGATGGTCTCATTGTTAAAAATACCGCTGCCGGCAAGTGTGATGGCACGGGAACTCGTTTGGTCAATTTGAATCGAACCGCCCGGTTTGTTGTTAAAGGTATTACCCTCTACTCTGATGCCTTCTCCTGTGACCGCCGCATTGCTGCCGATTTTGATGGGGGCTTCATTATTGACTAAGCCGGCCGAATAAAAGGCTTGACCGCTTCCCGTTCGGTCAATATAAATAGCAGCATTCGGTTTGTTGTTGAACGTACCGCCATTGCGATGCACAATCCCTGAACCGGTAATAGCGGCGATGTTACCTATCCGTATCGTACCGCTGTTGTCCAATGCACCTTTATTTTCCAAACCGTGAACCGTAGCCCGATTGATGGTCAGCAGACTGCCGGTTTTGTTGGTAAAAGTGCCTGTCCCTGATTCAATGTAAAGCCCTTGGCCGACCACCGCCGCATTGCTGCCAATTTCAACGGTGGCTTCGTTGTTCACTGCGCCGGAGGTATAAAAGCCTTGGCCACTCCCCGTTTGATCAATATAAATAGCAGCATTCGGTTTGTTGTTGAAGATACCGCCGTTACGATGTACAATCCCTATACCGGTAATGGCAGCAGTATTGCCTATCCGTATCGTACCGCTGTTGTCCAACGTGCCTTTGTTTTCCAAACCGTGAACTGTAACCCGATTGATGGTCAGCAGGCTGCCGGCTTTGTTGGTAAAATTGCCGGTGCCTGATTCAATGTAAAGCCCTTGACCGACTACCGCCGCATTGCTGCCGATTTCAACGGTGGCTTCGTTATTCACTGCGCCGGAGGTATAAAAGCCTTGCCCGCTCCCCGTTTGATCAATATAGATGGCCCCGCCCGGTTTATTGTTCAACGTACCGCCGTTGCGTTGCACCATCCCTATGGCACCCAGAGCAGCAGTATTGCCTATGCGTATCGTACCGTTGTTGTCCAACGTGCCGTAATTGTCCAAGCCATGACGAGGGGATGCGGCGCCATTGATTGCCAAACTGCCGGTAGCAAGAAGGGTTAATTGGGCACCTGCATGGTTAATCAACACCGACTTGGCCACTGCCGCTGTGCCTGCCCCGATGATGGGCTTATTGGTCACGTTGGGGATGGTCACATCGTCACCCGTGGTGGGTACCGTGCCGTCCAGCCAGTTGCCGGCCGTTGCCCAGTCGGTAGAAGTGCAACCTATCCAAATGTCGCCGGCAGAGGCAATGGCCGCGTTCCCGCTACCGACGCTGAAGGTGCCGCCATTGAGATTTTGCACTACGCCGGTGTTGGAGGTGATACTGCTGTTGCCGGCCGCATTTTCGATGATACTGCCCGCATTGGTAAACGTACCGGTGTTGGAAATGATATTGTCGGAAATGATTTTGATGACGCTGTTACAACCACTGTTGCTCAAAGTGGCTTCATTACGAATACCGTAAGTGCCTACACTCCCCGCTGCCCCAAGGGTAATTTGAGCAAAATTGGTAAAATTGCCGGTATTGATGTACAAACCGGCTGTCGTTGAGCGGTCTATTTTGATTTCTCCGCCGACATTGTTGTTGAAAGTTCCGTTGTCGTTGATTTGCAAACCATATTGTCCCACCACGTCCCCGCTGCCAATGGTAAGAACACCGGCATTGTTGAAAGTGGTACCTTGATTGATCATTCCGGCAAAGGTGGAACGGTCAATGGTGATTTGCCCGCCTGAATTGTTGTTAAAGGTACCGGTTGTCAAATTTAATAACCCTATGTCTCCTATCCCTCCAATGCTGCCGATGGTGATACCGGCCCCGTTGTTGAAAGTGCCTATTTGATGCAGCAATCCGCGTGCCGCTCGGTTGATGGTGATTTGCCCGGCGTTATTATTGAAATTGGCTTGGTTACGAATACCGTGAGACCCTACTGTTTCTACGCCTCCGATGTCGATCGTGCCCAAATTGGTAATGGTTCCGCCGTTGTCATTGACCAGTCCGTCGGAGGTTGAACGGTCAATTCCGATTTGTCCGCCATTATTGTTATTAAAGACGGCTTGATTATAAAGGCCGTATAGCCCTACGCTGTTATTTGCCCCGATGGTAATCTGAGCGTCATTGGTGAATGTCCCTGATACATGAGCCAAACCTGTGTCCGTAACTCTATCAATCTTGATAGTGCCCCCTATATTGTTGTTGAAGGTAGTTTGATTATAAATGCCATAGTTTCCCACGCTACCGGTGCCCCCGATGGTAATCTTGGCTACATTGGTAAAAATACCAGAGTTACTCCACAAGCCTGTACTTGTAGCGTTGTCAATCTTAATGTCGCCCCCCGTATTGTTAGTAAAATTTGCAACACTCAATATGCCGTAATTCCCTACGCTGGTGCCGGCTCCGATGATAATCTTGGCTGCATTGGTGAAAGCCCCTCCACTAAATATGGCGGCTTGCGTAGCATTGTCAATCTTGATCTCTCCGCCTGTCTTATTATGGAATGTTCCCCGATTATCTAAGCCGTGGTATCCCGCGCCGGCTGTATTACTTAAAATAATTTGTCCGCTGTTTTCTACGGTACCTTCATTGTAAAGGGAAAAAACATTTTTGCCGGGAAAGAATCGGTTTCCGGACACGGTAAGGCCGGCCGTGCCGGCGAGGGTTAGTGTTGCACCGCTCTGTACGTGAACACTTTTGGCCAAACCGGTCGTACCGGCCCCAATGGTAGGCTGATTGGTTGGGGCGGAAGGGATGGTAACGTCATCAGTAGCCGTAGGAACGACTCCGGTAATCCAGTTGCCCGGAGTATTCCAGTCAATACTCATTGCCCCCGTCCATGTAATAGCAGGGGTTAAAAACCCGCGGATCTCTCCTCCCCCAAAAGTACTTGTATGAATATTAAAATAGGCTTTATTAGCATCTAAAGCTGCCTTCAGCGCGGCAAATGCATTTGTGACGGACCCTCCATTGGCGGTAATGAATGCAGCATTATAACTGGCTGCCAAGGTCATGTCAAAGGTTTGGTCATAGGTACCCGAAGTTACTCCCAGTGGGAACCCGGAAAAAGTAGGCGTTTGAGTAGCCACGCCGGCAGTACCCGTATTGGCGGTTGTGGTAGCGGCATGAATATGTGATGCCGTAGTATTGCCCGTTAAACCGCTGAAAGTACACTGTACTCGCATGGTATTTAAGGTAGTATTAACGGTAACGATCACCGAACCGGTACCCGGAGAGGCATTGGGGGGGGCTTCTGCCGGGCCGCTGAGAGTAGCCGTGTAGATTGTAATTTGGGCTTGGGTAGCAAAGGTAAAACTGAAAAACAACCAACAAAGCCCAAGAATGCAGCGAAAAATAGGCTTTTGTGTTCCGGATTTTGTCTGAACGGATAAACGTTTTTTCATTATTTATAGGGTTTAGCAGTGCGATGTTGGGGTAAGAATACAACTATTTTTCGGTATATTTTTTTTAGTTTCTGTTTTTTCTATGGTATAGCCCAAAAAACAGCAAAGAAAGTCACCCAATTAACGTTTTCAGGCTGTTTTTTTACTTATGATATAGGCTATTTCGGCAAAGGATAAAAGTTTGAAGAGGAGTAACGCAAAAGGAGTGCCTTAAAACCAAACATTTAAAAATCAAGCAATTAATTATTTGAAAAAATTACACTATATCTAACTTCCGCCTCTCTTCGGTCAATAAAAAAGACGGCTCCTTCGAGCCGCCTTTCCAAAATGATGTATCGGCGCTTTCTATAGCGCTTTGACCACTTTCAGGGTCTTGATTTGGGTATCTTTGACTCCCTTCAAAATGTACAACCCGGCAGCCGCCTTGTCTACATTCAGTACCTCATACTGCTGTACGGCATTCAATACTACACTGCGCTGCTGTATGAGTTGCCCCTGCAGATTGACCAACGTCAACTCTACCTGCTGCCCTACACGACCTGATAAACGAACAACCATTTCCGTACTCACCGGGTTTTGACCTATACTCAGCCAGGATTCCTCGTTTAATCCCGTCATTGTTTCTTCTACCCCTTGCCGTCCTTCTGCATTACCCAATGTAAACTGCAAGGTACGCGTGGCCAATAACGCCCCCGTAGCTACTCGGTTCTTAGGGAAGGGGCCCCCTACTCCGTCACCGCCCCGTAACTCCACCGTCAGCGTATAGGTCCCGTTCGGAAAACCGACGGTGCCGCTGCCGTAATTGGGATGATCGACCGCAAAATAGTCCGACCCTACGTTGGCAAACAAGGCGTACGGCGGGTTGTTGTCGATGCTGCTGAAACTGATCGGACCCGACAACTTGAACACCGCCGACTCGGAGGCGGCGCAGCCCGTGGCGATGACCGTCCACAAGCGCGGAGAAGCCGGTGCCGAAAGAGTGTTGGTCGGAGCCAAATTGTCTTTGACAGAGCCAATTAAGGCTTTGGGCTGCGTACCCACCCCTACATTTTTAATATCCGCCAAGATGCGATGGGTACGCACTTCTACTGACGATTCGTTGCCCGTGCAGCCGTCGAGCGTGCAGGAGGCTTTGTACACGTAAGCAGTAGTGGGTGCATCGGGGATGACCGTGGGCGCACCGGGGTTCCAGTTGACGGTGGACCGGGCCACGGTGCAATTGGGATTGAGCGTCACTTGGGTGTTGGGGCAAACATCCGTCTGCGAAGCCGTCAGGGCAGAAGTAGGGGTAGGTTTGACAATAACGGTTGCGCTGCCGCTTTGCAGTTGACTGCATTGAGTGGAAGAAGCCTCTTGAACGCTGATCAAACTGTACTCGAAAACACCGCTGATGGCTGTAGTTTGAGTGACCGTCACGCTGTTGCCAACGGTGGTAGTGATGGTTTGCGGATTTCCGTTGTTTACTTGATAAGTGAAAGTATAGGGGGCCGTGGCGTTACTTCCCGTGAAAGTAATTTGAGGAAAAGGAGCGTTTTGGCAGACTTGGGCTGTACCGCTGATGCCGGCAGTAGGCAAAGCATTCACCGTCACGGTAGAAGTACCCGTCAGGTTCTGTCCGCAGGTTCCGTCAGAAATAGAGACCAAGTTGAGGGTTTGGTTGGTCGTAGCGGCAGTGACGGTCACGGTGGCCGTTCCGCCCGTGAGCACCGCCGTAGTATTGCCGCCGCCGTTGAGGTTGTAGGTCACCGTAGCTTCGCTCGTCCCCGTTAAAGTAAAAGTGGCGTTATTGCCCGCACAAATCGGACTGTTGTTGCTGCTGATGCCCGCGGTAGGCAAAGCATTCACCACTAAGGGCAGTGATTGGTTACTGGACACTCCATTTGGGTTACCGGATACAATCCGCATCCGATAACCATTACCCGAAGGAACATTAGGAAAATTTCCATTGATTGTACCGCTTGTTGTTGAGTTTAACGAAGCAATGGCAGTAGGCGAGGCAAAGCTACCCGATGCATCACTTAATTGCAGCGTGAAGGTATTCGGCGAAATGAAATTGCAATTGACTAAATAAGGCACTGAGATTGCTCCCCCTACACAATAAGGCCCCAGCGGATTAGGGTACGTTGCAGTGATTATGCGACTAAATACCGTGATGTTGTTGGCATTATCGTCATCCGAAGCGTTGGTGACGTTGACCACGGGATTGGTAGAAACTACCCGCACCCGATATCCCGTTCCTGCTGCCTGGTTGGCGGAAAATGTTGCCGAAATTGCTCCGGCAGCGGTACTCGTCACCGAACCAATAATATTGGAGCTGTTGTTTCCATCAATAAAGTTACCGGAGGCATCACTCAATTGCACCCTAAACTCGTTGCCGGCATTAAAAGAACCGGTGATGGAATAGCTTACCAAAAAGGAGGCCCCGGGACAATAGGTCACGGGTCCAAAGTCATCGGTGGTCAAGGTCTGGCCCTGTACCCCATTGGCTAAAGCCCAAAAGGCTCAATAAGGTGTTAAAGAAAAAGGGGTTCCACAGCCGGGAATGGTCCTGTGCCGTGCCAATTTTAGAAATTCCCAAAATCAAATGATTAAAGAGTAAGGGTCTTTTCATGAGGGTATTGAGCTTTGATTATTAAAAATGGATTGATAACGCGTAAAAATACGAATAAGGATTTGATTGGTATCAGTTAATTGTCGACAATACGCAGGGAAGGAACTACCCCGAATCTCCACGTAAGAGTCTGCACCTTGAGTCCGTTCGTCCGAAACAACATGCCTGCCGGTAGCTTGACTCACGTGTTTTTCAGTAGGTGAAAAGGAATAAGGTAAACGGCAGTTATCAATCAATGCAAATTTGTTAAGGCAGATTATCGACTTGTACTGCTACAATAAGCCACCACTGAGCGTAATCTAAGTAATTGTGCAAATTTGGATCTAACTGATTTAGAGTGGATTTAATGAAAATTCAGCCACTTAAATCAACCTAAAATCTACTTTAAATCTGCTTTATTACTTAATAATATGTCTGCATTCCGTAGCCCTACAAATACATCAAACAGTAAAATAAGAAGGAGTGATCAATCCCCCTAACCGCTTAGAAGGTCAAAGGCGGTGTGTCTGCCATACAAAAGCGGAATCGGATTCCGCTTTTGTCGGCTGTCATGAGGATTCAAAAGAGAAGAACGCCTTTTAGGTATTGAAATGAGGTTACTCTGTTTTTATCCATTTCAGCGTTGTGTGCTTTTGCTCAATATGGACACGCAGAAAATATAAACCGTTGGAGAAATGACTTACCTCAAATTCTTCCTGATGCCGGTGGGCTGTCGGTACAAAAGTTCGTTGCATCATTATTCGTCCTGAGGCATCTGAAAGATTCACGTAAATCGATTGGTCTTTGGCCTCGTTCACATTTAACCGCAGAATATTGGAAGCAGGATTAGGCCAAATTTCCACCCCTCCTATTGCTTCCTCTGCCAATAGCTCACTATTGACTGCTGCCTGCCGACCGCTAACGGGACTGTTTACCGTAAACTGCAAGGTTCGCGTGGCCAACAACGCTCCCGTGGCTACCCGATTTTTGGGAAAAGGCCCGCCTACGCCGTCGGCACTTCTCAGTTCCAGCGTCAGCGTGTAAGTGCCGTTGGGGAAACTGCCGCCGGTGCCGTAGTTAGGATGGTCAATGGAATAAAACCTGCCGGCTTCATTGGAAAACAGGGCATAAGGCATTTCGTTGTCAATACTGCTGAAACTGACCGGCCCCGACAACTTGAACACGGCCGCTTCAGAGGCCGAACAGCCGGTAGCGATGATTGTCCACAGTCGCGGGGACGCGGGAGCTGTAATGGTATTGGCAGGGGATAGGTTGTCTTTTATTGAGCCTGCCAATGCTTTGGGTTGCAAACCCAAGCCTATATCTTTCAGATCGGCTAAAATGCGATGCGTCCTGATTTCCACACTTGACTCATTACCTGTGCAGCCGTCTGCTGCGCAGGTAGCCTTATATACATACCCAATATTTGGAGCATCGGGCGTGACCGTAGGAGCGCCCGGGTTCCAGTGGACGGTGGCCGTTGGAACGGAACAATGCGCATCCAATGTCACTTGGGTATTGGGGCAGACATCCATTTGAGAGGCCGTGAGGTTTGAAGTGGGCAGGGGCTTGACCGTAAGAGTTATTTGATCACTGCCATTGGGGCAGGAAGGGGCATTAGCGTAAAGGATTTGTACCTGTCCGGCACTGACTCCCGTCACCTCTCCGGTGGCGGGATTGACGGTGGCAATAAGGGGATTGGAACTGCTCCAAGTACCGCCGGCCGGCCCGCTGTAAGTTAACGCCAGAGTAGAATTGACACACACCGACGTTCCGCCGTTGATAGTACCGTTTCCGGAGGATCCGTCGGATGGGAATTCATACGCCCCTATGTCAGCAATGCCGCCGTTGTAGGGACGGGGGTTGCCGGCAATATCTGTGGAAATAATAGCAGTATTGGTACCGACGTTGATGAGAGGGGAACAGGGAGACAGCGAGAATCCGTCATCGGCGGTCAGCAGCCGGTCGTCGGCACCGTCTTCGTCGTTGCTGTCTTTAAACAGCGGGTCGATGTCTCGGTTATTGCCGCCGTCGGTGCCGTAGAGGGTCGTATTCCAGCCCGCCCCGCTGCCGTCGCTGCCCTCAACATCCGAGTACGAGACAATCGGAGTATAGAAGGGCATGGTGGACCAAGGGGCATATTCGTTCGCCGTATTTTCAAATAGAGCGGAGCCGCCGGTAGCGACGTTTTTCCAAAAAACGGCGTTTTGGAAGGTCAGTTGAGCGACATTGCTATTGGCGACCGCTCCCCCGCGGGTGGCGATATTGTAGGCAAAAACGGCGTTGGTAACCTTAAATTCACAATTCATCGCATAAAAAGCGCCTCCTTCGTTCGCGGCCGTATTATGCGTAAAGACAAGCTCATTCATCAAGGTATTTGCTGCCGAATAGCCCCCTTCTACGGCCAATCCCCCGCCTTTTCCGGCATGGTTTTTCATAAAGAGTACCTGCCGGAAGAGCCGTAAACCGCCGGAGTCGACACTCATTCCTCCGCCTTTGTAAGAAGCTCGATTTCCCTTGAAAACACAACCGGACAACTCGGCATTAAAGCGATTGTCCAATCCGCCTCCGATGTTGGCACTGTTATAGAAAAAGCGGCTGTTTGTGATTTGCAGATTACTTCCGAAATTGCTTGCCCCACCTCCGTGCAAAGCATTGTTACCGGTAAATAAAACAGTATTCAGCCGTAAAGAGGAGGTGGGCGATATAGGAACATAACTGAGACCGCCCCCGTAGTACCGGAGGAAACTTCCGTTTATTTCGCTTCCGTCCGCATTTCCGCCTTTGATGACAACGCCGTCCACGACAGCTTCTCCCACCGTGTGTTTTACCGCTACGACGTGAAAGGCATTTTCTCCATTATTGTTGATGGTCAATGAACTGCCGCTGCCCGTAACAACATCATCCCCGTTAAAATCACCGCTCAAAACCGTGGAGTTTAAAGACGGATCTCTTTCCGAAAGCAGCGTTTCGGTACCGACAAAACCGCCGTAGAGGTTGACTGCCCTTTCCACTATAAAGGCTTTGTCTCGCGGATTGACGGAAACGCCGTTCAAAATACGGGTAGGTTTGTAGGTGCCGGCAGCTACCCAAATCTCCGTACCGACACAGGCGGCGTCTAAGGCATCCTGCAATTGAGTGAACGCATTGACCCAAGTGGAACCGTCATTCAGACCCGTGGCCGTAGATTTGACGTATAGCCGGCTGATACATGCCCGAGTGACCGTAAGGGTGTACACTTTGTTGGTAGAAGCGGGAGAAATCACTTTTACCTGGATCGTATTGGTGCCGGGATTCAGCGGAAGCAGGCCGGTAGGGGTATTGTTGGCGATATTTGTATAGCCATTACCGTTAACCTGTAGCTGTAGGGTGGCGTTAGGGTCGGCTGCGGCAGGAGTAACGGTGATGCCGGCGGTAGCGTTGGGAACACTGACAGCATAAGCCGTAGTGCCGGCATCAAACCCCGGTGAGAGCGTGCCCGGATTGACGGTCAGGTTACTGAGATTGGCATTGTTGGAAGGGACGACGGCAATTTCCACGTCATTTCCATCACCGCCGTTGTAAACAATATAACCGCTGAAACTGCTGCCCAACAGGTTAGGGATGAAGGTGCCGGAGGGAAGGCCGTTGAAGGTGCCGATGATGGCATCACTTCCGTCGTTGTTGACAATGACAAACGATTGCCCTACGGACGGTACGAAGGCATTGGTGGTGGTCATGACTAAATCCAAACCGGTCAGGTTGACCGTGCCGACCGCGTTGAGTTGTCGGTATTGGGCATCGGGAGTAGTGCCGTTGATGACCATTTGGAGGTCATTGCCGGAACCGAACGTATGCGTGCCGCCGCTCAGGTCTGTACCCGTAGCGGTGGGTTGGATGCCCCCGGCTCCGTTCAATTGGACATCCCCGCCGTTGGCGTTTAAGGAGGAGGCATTTAGCTGAATGGCTCCGCCTGAAGTAAGCTGCAGATGGGTACTTGCCGGGCGGCTGATCGCCGCAGAAACGGTAATGGCTCCGGAAGCGGCATCGCCGATTTCCAAGGTTCCGGTAGTGATCAGGTCAAGCTCGGTATCCGTCAGGCTGAGGCTGTTAGCATCTTCGCTCCCTAAATTAATGCTTCGGGTATTGGTGTTGGGAAGGAGTAAAACATGGCCGGCGTTTTGAGTTTCGATGCCGGAGGACAGGAGGTTGATCTTATCGGTTTTGACGCTGATGTTGCCGCCATTGGCAAGAGTCGTTATTTTACCCTGCACGTTTATACCGGCAGAAGTGCTGTTTCCGGCAATGCCGTTGACGCTGACCGAACCGCCGGAAGAGGTGATGTCGCCGCCGGAAAGATGGATGCCGTGATTATTGGTTCCCGTCGCAGAACCGCCCGTACCGGCTACCGTGACCGTACCGGTTCCTCCCGCCGTAATTTTACCCTGACCGCTGACCCAAATGCCATAGTTAAAATTGGCGGTGCCGGTCCCTCCGCCGGTACCGGTAACACTTACATTGCCGTCGTTGGAAGTGATCATAGAATTGGTTTGCTCTACATAAACACCCGTGTTCTCTCCTCCGGAGCTGTTCCCGCCTTGTCCGACAACAGTGACAGTCCCCGTATTGCCGGCGCTGATTTGACCGGTGCTTGTTACAAAAACTCCGTAGTTTTGACTGCTTGCTCCGGAGCCGCCGCCGGTACCGTTGACCTGTATATTCCCTCCCGAGGAGGTGATGGCAGCATTGCCGGCGGAAACGATAACTCCATAATTGAAATTATCAGGACCGATACCTCCGGTGCCCGTGATGGTGACATTGCCTGTACCGCCGGCAGAAATCAGACCTGAACTGACAACCCACACACCGGCCGATACCCTTGCTGCACCGTTGCCGCCGGTGCCGGTCACACTTACGTTACCTCCGTCCGATGTAATGAAGGAATTGGATTGTTCGACCATGACTCCGTAAGAATAGCTGTTTAATCCGCCTTTTCCTACGACCGTTACTGTCCCCATGTTGCCGGCATGGATTTGGCCGGCTCCTGTCAGGTAAATTCCTTTGTTTTCACTGCTTGTACCTGTTCCGCCACCGTTTCCGGTGATCTGTAGATTGCCGCCTGACGAAAAAATGACGGCGTTAGTAGCCACCATAATGCCGTAGTTGTGGTCACCGGAAGCGGCTCCTCCTGTACCTGTGACCGTGACACTTCCCATACCTCCGGCTGAGATTTGACTGTTTACATGCATTCTTACTCCCAAATTGACACCGGCACCGGTACCGCCGGTTCCTCCGGTGCCGGTCACGTTCACATCTCCTCCGTTTGATTTTATAAGCGAATTGTTGCCGGATACATAAACTCCATTAGAAAAACCGCCCGTTCCCCCTTGTCCTGTCACGGTAACCGAACCGGTACCGTCGGCGGTGATTTGGCCCCCGTTTTCTACATATACCCCTGAATTATCACTGACGGAACTGCCTCCGATACCATTTACATTGATATGAGCACCAAAAGTATAAACCTTTGAATTAGCACCGTCTATGTAAATACCATGATTGTTGGAGCCGCTGCCGGTACCGCCTTTGCCTTCTACATTCAAGGTGCCGGAAGAGCCGCCGAAAATGGTGCTTCCTAAAAACATCTGGATACCTTGGCCGCCGGTACTGCCCCCTTTGCCTTTCACCGTGACCTGACCGATACCGGCGGCGCCGATGGTGGCGTTGAGGAGTTGAATACCCGTAAAATAACCGGAAGCAGAGGAAGCCTGTTGATTTGCTTCGACAATAAGGTTACCGTCGGTGGAGTATAAGCTGCTGCCGGAATTGAAAACAACCGACTTGCTGACCCGTACGGTAGCTGTGCCGGTCCCATAGACGCCAATGTCACCGGTAAAAGTAATTTCATCCGCACCGGGGTTCATATCATCATTTTGCAGGTCAATGTTGAGGTGATGATTGATTTGAAAGACAATATCATCATTCATGTGTACCCGGTCATTGCCGGTGCCGCCGTTGAGGGTGATAGAAGGCGGATCAATGGTAAAACCGCCAACATCAATAATGTCGTCGCCTCCTTCGGCATTGACCGTGATGCTGTTCAAGCTGCTGAGGGCTATATCAAAAGGAAAAGCGTTTACCCCGACTCCGTTCAGACTGTACGTTTTGCCGGTAACGTCTAATCGGAGGTTGGTCCCGTTTTCGCTCATTGAGATGGTTTCTCCCGCATTCATTAAGTCGGTGAGTACCAAATTGCCGCCGGCAGTTACAATGTTATAGTCGGCAACGGCGTTGCCGGTCTTAGATTTCAGGCCGGAGTGGGGGGTCGAGCGAATCATCTTGCCGGTTGAAGGAGCGGCCTTGCTCCTTTCGCGGGGAGCGGCTGCGTGGACAGCAGGACTTATCCATAAAGCCACGAGGAAACAGAAGAGGTTTTTCATAGATAAAAAAAGTTTTGGTAGATGCTTTCGAGGGAGCGGAAGGAAAAGGAGAAGCACATTCGTCTCGTCAAACGGATGTTTTGAGCCTTCTCCTTTAAGCCTTCTTTCTACCATGAAAGCACCGCAAAAGTGCTGCATTCGACCGTGCAGGTGTTAGCTCAAAAAGAACATTTAATAGTCCGTTTTGGACATTTTGCCATTTTTAGCCCGAAAAAGCCCCTTTTTGGGAGGAATCGGAGAAAGTACCTGCGTTTGGGGTCTATGGTTGCGGCGGATATTCCGAAGGGAGCACGCCGTATTTTTCCTGAAACACGCGGGCGAAGTAGGAGAGGTTTTCAAAGCCGACACCGAAGGCGATGTCGGAGACAGTGCCCGCTTTTTGCGTGAGCAGATCGGCTGCCCGTTGCAACCGGTAATGGCGCACAAATTCGATGGCAGTTTGGTCGGTGAGCGCTTTCAGTTTGCGGCGCAGTTGTACGGGAGCCATGTTCATTTCTTCGGCAAATTGAGCCACGTCAAATTCGCTTTCCGAAATGTGTTTGTCAATGACCGCCTTGGCCTTTTGGATAAAGACCTTATCCATGGCGTTGACCTTCACTTCGGTCGGTTTCAACTCAATCACTGCCTGACGAAACAGTTCCCGAAGTTTTTCCCGAATCTTAATGAGATTTCGGACCCGAGCTTTGATCTCGGCCGCGTTAAAAGGTTTGGTGAGGTATTCGTCGGCACCGAGTTCGAAGCCTTCCAGTCGGTCTTCCAAAGTAGCTTTCGCGGTCAGCATCACTACCGGAATATGGCTGGTCTTCTCGTCGGATTTCAGTTGTTTGCAAAACTCAAATCCGTCCATGCGGGGCATCATCAAATCGCTGATGACCATATCGGGCACCCACTCAATGGCTTTTTCAAGCCCTTCCTGCCCATCGGTCGCCTCAATGATTCGGTAAGTATCCTCAAAGAGGGTACGAATGTAAGCCCTCAGATCCTCGTTGTCTTCCGCAATGAGCAAAATCGGCTCTTCCCCTGTCCGATCAGGTTCCGGTGCATTTTTTAATCCTTTTTTGGGCGATTGCTTTGCAATTGTTTCCGCTTGAAACTCCGGCTCGAAGGTGGGTAGATTGGCCGAAAACTCCGACAGCTCGGCGAGGGGAGTGATCGGCAAGCAGACGATGAACGCGGTGCCGATTCCTGCCTTGCTTTCTACCTGAATGGTTCCTTTCAATAGGTCCACCAATTCTTTGACCAAGGCCAAACCGATGCCTGTCCCTTCGTAGTTTCGTTTGGTAGAGCCGTCAATTTGGTAAAAGCGGTCGAAAATTCGGTTCAATTTTTTGGGGTCAATCCCGATCCCGTTGTCAGAAAGGGTAATGACAGCCCCCCGCCCCCCAATGGGGGAGAAAAGAATTTATCCCCCCGTGGGGGGCGGGGGGCGATACTCTACCGA